>JABLXQ010000040.1 GCA_013178375.1 Gammaproteobacteria bacterium | reverse complement strand
AAGCCCTGGACCGGGGCGCGTACGGTGGAGCGGGTATTTGCTGTCAGCCGTCTGGCCATGGCCACCTCTGGCGACTACCGTAATTATTTCGAGGTGAATGGCAAGCGCTATTCCCATACCATCGACCCGCGCACCGGCAGGCCGATAGATCATGCCCTGGCGTCAGCCACGGTGATTGCACCCACCTGTGCGGAAGCGGACGCCTGGGCCACGGCCATGATGGTGCTGGGACCAGACCAGGCACTGGCGGTAGCCCGGGCCAACCATCTGGCGGTGTACCTGCTGGTGAAAGTCGGCGATGGTTTCGAGGCCCGCTCCAGCGCGGCGTTCGCCATGTATCTGAAACCGGTTCTGCAGTAGACTGGTCCTGTTTCCTCAGCGCAAGAGACCGTGTCATGGCAACCTTCCTGCTCACTACCCTGTTGTTTTTGGTGATATTTGCCGCCATGGCCGTCGGCGTGATTTTCTCCAACAAGCCCATCAAGGGCTCCTGCGGTGGCCTGAACAACGTGGGGCTGGGCGGTGAGTGCGAGATTTGTGGCGGCAACCTCGACAAGTGCGAGGAAGCGCAGGCGGATCGCAAAGCCGGGCCCGCTCCCCGTGATACGCTGGGTTACGACGCGACCCGCCGCTGACTGACGTGACCTGGAAAAATGCAGTTGCGCCGGGAATTTTTGCCGGCTTGCGGAATCCATGAGAGGGGCAAGCGGAGCAGTTTTGACCATTTCATCAACACCTACTCTGGTGAACCTTTTTCAATGATTCGATTGCCGATTTCCCAAAGCCGGCTGGTCTGGCTTTTTCGTATGGCGCTGTTGTTGAACATTGCTGTAATTACGTATCTGGCGCTGACCAGTGTTTCCATCAAGCCAGCCCAACTGTCCAGCGACAAGATGAATCACTGTTTCGCCTTTTTCGTGCTGGCGTTCTGCATCGACTATGCCTTTCCCCGGTTGCGTTTCCTGCTCGTCAAGATCTGGCCCTTGCTGGCCTATGGCATCGCGATCGAGATCGTGCAGCGGTTCGTGTCGCGGGATGCGTCCTTGCTGGATTTCGGGGCGGATCTGCTGGGCATTGCGTTGTACTGGTTGCCACGGCGCTATCTGCGCCGGCTGGTGACGGGGCGGGATTTCGCGGCGGCCTGAGGCCGTCCTATTCAAAGAGTGCTGACAGCTCCACCGATGGCCGCGATGGCGGGAAGGTGGCGCCCGCCACTTTCAGCGCGGGATCGTTGCAGTCGCGGGAGAGGGGACCCATGTAGGGCATGTCGTTGCGGTCGAACAGCGCCTTTACGATGGGGACCGGGCTGTTTTTCTGCCGCCGCGTGACCACGGCGGTTTCATTGTTCGCCAGCTTCACCCAGGTGCCCGGCGGATACACGCCGACGGCCTTGGCAAAACTCAGCAGCAGACCTTTCAGACGCGGATCATCTTCCTTGTACAGATGTGACAACGCCTCCCGTGCCAGCACGGGCTTGCGGTAGGCACGGTTGTCGATGCGCGCCGTGTAGACCTCGCACATGGACACCACCAGCGCCAGATCGGAAATGTCCGGCCCTTTCAGATGATTCGGGTAGCCGCTGCCGTCCGGCCGTTCGTGATGCTGGCGGATGGCCTTGGTGAGCTGGGGATCGATGAATCCTGCTGCCTCCATGAATTGAGCTGCCTGCAGCGGATGTTTCTGCAACTTGGCGCGCTGGGCGTCGGTCAGCTTGCCGTCCATGCTGTTCAGCAACACCTGAAATTCGTAGAACGTCAGATTGCAGGTGAGTACGGCCTGTACCAGCGCCTGTTCCTTTTTCTCGTCCAGACCATGCTGAACACTGAACAAATGCGCCAGAATCGCGCCATAAATGGGCTGTTTCAGCGGTGACTGCTGTTTTGACAGGTGAATGGCAGCGATGGCGGCATCCGGATGGGTGTCGGCGATGCGGTTGATCCGGGCAATCAGGCTTTGCAGCATGTCCTGGCATTTTTCATTGCGGGACTTGATGGCGGTATACAGGTCCGAGAGCACTGGAATCAGCTTGTCCAGTTGGATGAAGGGATCGCACTTGTCGCTGACGGGCATGCTCATAGGAAGGGATTCGATCCGGAATTCAAACGTTTAGGGATCAGTATAGACGAAGTCTCCGGAGGCAAGCGGTGGCGGGAATCAGGTGCCGATATTGCTGAATATGCAGCCAGGCGGGCCTGTGCAGCAGGGTGCGCTTCAGTGGTTCTGCAGCAGGGCGTGACGCTGGTCCTCGGGCAGTCGGGCGATTTCGCGGCAGCGCTGGAAGAAAGCAGGGAAGTCTTTCCCGCTCTGTTCAAACAGGGCGCGAAAGCCGGGTTCCAGCGCATGGTAGGTCGCAACGGTGGAGAGCTGGGCGTTGTTGACCGGGCGTGAAAACCAGCGGTCGTAGCCGTCATACCCGTTCCAGGATTGTTTAAGCTGCGCATAGGACTGTTGCAGCGCTGCCTGGAGCTCGTCCTTGCGCTGGCGTTTTTCTGCGTTGCTCAGTGTCGAGGCAAACAGTTTTTCCCGTTCATCCCGGTGCGTCAGCACCAGATCCAGAAACTGCTGCTGGCGGGTTTTTGCTTCCCGGTAGGCTGGCAGCTGGTCCTGTAATTCCGCCTGTGCAATCCACTGTTCCAGCCCCAGGCTTTCCACGGCGGTGGCGAAGCTTTCGTTGAAGGTGGAATCGCCGGGCACATACAGGGTCTGGTGCGCCAGTTCGTGGATCAGCAGCGCGGCCAGCGACAACTGATCGCGGCTGACGAAGGTGTTCAGCACCGCATCGTCGAACCAGCCCAGGGTGCTGTAGGCGGCTACTCCGCCCACGTAAGTATCGAAGCCTTTCTTTGCCAGGGTGCCGGCGTAGGCCTGGGCATCGGCCTCGGCAAAATAGCCGCGATAGGGCACACAACCGGCCACTGGAAAACACCAGCGCCGGTTTTCCAGCGACAGCTCGGGCGTGGCGAACACATTCCATACCACGAAGGGCCGTTGTAGGTCGACGTAGGTCAGGTAATTGTCGTTGACGGTGAGGCGCAGCTGCTCCGCCGCGAAGGTGCGCACCTGCAGTACGTATTCCAGCTGGCGTTTCAGGTTGGCGTCGGTGCTGTCGGACTGCAGCAGTTGCGGGATGTCCTGGCGCCGTTGCAGCAGATCGAGCTGGCCCCGGGCGGCCTGCCAGTAGAAGCTGGCGTCGCAGCCTTGCATCAGCGTGGCGACGGAGGCCAGCAATGTGGTGAGCAGGCGTTTAGTATTCGATGTCATGGCGCAGGTTGTTCAGCATCAGCGTTGGCACGTCGGTGATGATGCTGTCGGCGCCGCAGTGCTGGATGCGATGGGCAATATTGAGATCATTCACCGTCCACACCGACACTTCCAGCCCGATGGCGTGGGCCGCTTTCACCAGTTCCGGCGTGACGCGGTGATAGTTGGTGATCAGGTGCGTGCAGTGGTACAGCTGACACATCGACAGGGGATCGCGGGTGAAACGCTCGGCTACGTAACCGCGCCGGATTTCGGGTGCGGTCTGGTGCATGTAACCCAGCAGGTGGGTGTCCATCGAGGTGACGATGGCGGTATCGATCAGGTCCAGTTCATCCACCAGTTCGCGGATCAGGTGGGCGATGGTGCGCAGGTCGTTCTCGTGGGTGGTTTTGACTTCCAGCTGGATGCTTTCCAGATCGTTCCACTCTTTCAGCACGTCCCGCAGCAGGGGGACGGGCGTGGCATCCGGCCAGCCGCCGGTAAATTTTGCGGCAGCATTCACCTGCGCCAGTTCCGCCGCCGTGAAATCGCGGACATTGCCGCTGTGGGCGGTGGTGCGGTTGAGGGTGTCGTCGTGGATCACCACCAGCTGCTGGTCTTGCGACAGGCGCACGTCTAGTTCCACATGATGCACACCGAGGGAACGCAGATACCGAAAGCCGGCGAGGGTGTTTTCCGGCGCTTCCCGGCGTGCGCCACGGTGACCGATGATCAGCATGCGGGTTAACTCCTTCGCGGAAAAACGAAGCTGGTGGAAAAACCAGGCTCGTGGAAAAATCAGTCTCGCAGAGAAAATCAGGGTTTCAGAAAGCGCTGGGTCAGGCCACCGTACGCATCGATGCGGCGGTCGCGGAAATACGGCCACATGCGGCGCAGGTATTCGGTGCGGCCCAGTTCCACCTCGGCAATCAGGTATTGTGCCGTGTGTGCGTCGCCTTCGCAGAGGATGTCGCCCTGCTGGCCGCTGATGAAACTGCCGCCCCAGAACAGGATGCCGTCGCTCTGACCGGAAAGATCGTCTTCATGGCCGACGCGATTCGCCACGATCACCGGCAAGTGGTTGGCCACCGCGTGGGAGCGCTGGATCAGTTGCCAGGCATTTTTCTGTTTCGCCTGCGCGTCGGCGGTGTCGCGCGGGTCCCAGCCGATGGCGGTGGGGTACAGCAGGATGTCGGCACCGGCCATGGCCATCAGGCGCGCGCCTTCCGGGTACCACTGGTCCCAGCACACCAGCACGCCCAGATTGCCCACGCTGGTGGGAATCGGGGTGAAGCCGCTGTCGCCGTTCAGTTTCACCGCGTCGCCGGGGGTGAAATAGAATTTTTCGTAGAAGCCTGGGTCGTCGGGGATGTGCATCTTGCGGTAGGTGCCCGCCAGCGAACCATCCTTTTCGAACACGACGGCAGTGTTGTGGAACACGCCGGGCGCCCGTTTTTCAAAGATCGAACCTACCAGCACAGTGTTGTACTGCTTGGCCCAGCGCGACAGGGTCTGCGCGCTGGGGCCATCCAGCGGCTCCGCCAGATCGAACAGCGCCGTGTCTTCCACCTGACAGAAATAATGCGTGCAGTGCAGTTCCTGCAGCAGCACTAGTTCCGGTTTACCCGCGTCCACCAGCTGTTTAAGCAGACGTTCGGTTTCGGCAAGGCTCTTGGCCTTGTCGGGCCAGGCCGGTTGCTGGATCACGCCAACGCGCAGGGTCTTGTTGCTCATCTTGCTCGAACCTTTTAACAAACTGATACGGGTTAACGGTTGATAAGAGTGGTGCCTTTGGGCAACTGCATGGTGGCACAGTGCGGGCCGCCAAACTGCTTGATCAGGTTTTTACCAGGCACCGGCAGCAGGCGTTTGCCGGGGAAGCATTGCTGCAGAGTCTGCAGTGCAGCCTGGTCCTGCGGGCAATCAAACACCGGCACGATGACACTGTTGTTGACGATCAGGAAATTGATGTAGCTGCCGGGCAGGCGCTTGCCGTTCTCGTCGAACTGCGGCTGCGGTATTTCAATCGCTTTCAGCACATAGGGTTTGCCATTGGGCTGACGGAATTGTTGCAGCTCTGCTTCCATTGCCTGCAGGTGTTCGTGGTGCGGATCATTCACGTCGGAGCAGGTAGCGAAGGCAACGGTGTCGGCGCTGCAGAAGCGGGCCAGGTTGTCGATATGGCTGTCGGTGTCGTCGCCGAACAGGGCGCCGCGGCTCAGCCACAGGCAGCGTTGCAGGCCCAGCTTTTCCAGCACGAAGGCTTCGATCTGTTCTTTCGAGAAATCGTTGTTGCGATTACTGTCCAGCAGGCAGTGGGTGGTGGTGAGCAGAGTGCCCACGCCATCGGTTTCAATGCTGCCGCCTTCCAGTTCGAAATCGATCGTCTGCAGTTCCGGCTGCCACACCTGGGCGATGGACCGGTTGATGTCGTTGTCCAGCTCGGCGTCGTACTTGTCGCCCCAGCCGTTGAAGCAGAAGTCCAGCAGGCGGCGCTGGCCGTTCGCATCGAGCGTGATAGGGCCATAGTCCCGGCACCAGGTGTCATTGTACGGGGCGATCACCAGCACGGGTGCATGTTCGCAGCGACCTGCCAGCTGACGCAGGATCAGATCCCGGTGCGCCTCGTCCTGACACAGGATCACCGGTGGCACTTCCCGCGCAATGGCCACTGCCAGTTCCACGTAATCGTGCTGGATCGCTGCCAGCCAGGGTTGCCAGTCGGTGGATTCGTGGGGCCATGCCATGAGCACGGCTTCCTGTTCGGCCCATTCGGGCAGCAGGGAAAAACGATCAGTCATGTTTGCAACAGGAAGGTAGTGGAACGAGGCGGTAAAATAGCGGATTACCGCCCCGGGGAAAAGTGAATTCAGGGGGCAGCGTTCAGGACGCTGTGGATGACGCGGTCGTTCTCGAAATAGACGGTGAAACCATCGTATACCCAGCGGGTAATGGGCGGATTGCCCACGGCGGGCAGTTGCTGGTCCGGGCCGCCGAATTTGGCGGTGACCTGGTCCATGCTGAGGCCGGTGCGGGGGCGGTCGACGCTGCTGTTTCCCTGCTGGCCTGCAGGTACCGCGATCTCCTCGGCGAACAGGTTGCTGCACAACCCGGCCAATGCCATCACAATCAGGGGTTTCATCATTGTTTTCATGGTCCGACCTTTTTAGCCGCAGATTGTTTTCGATTAGTTATAGCAACTCTTTATCTATAGCAACCGTTTATTTATAGCAGAGGTGGCAGACAAAACCTTGTAATCGCTGTTCATTTCAGTCCGTTTTTTGGCCCTGTTCACGAATTGCCTGGGACTGGCGGCGGCGGATGTGGCGCACGATCAGCTTGCGGTCCGCCTCCAGCAATACCTGGAATTCCACGCCGATCCGGTAGATGACCGGCTGCTCCTCGATTTTCTCGCAGGTGCGCACCTGGCCGATGGCGGCGACGCTGGCGTAGGAAGGGAACAGCACGATGATCAGGTGCAGGTATGATCCCACCGTCAGCGGTGAGCCGTCGTAGTAGGATATGCCCCCTTCGCTGAGGTTCACCGGCTCCTTCTGGGCCAGTTCCTTGTCGTGGCTCACCACGTATTTCGCCACCAGCTCGATTTTTTCATCCATCGCCCGCAGGTAACTGCCCAGCGCGCGGTTATAATCGCCGACCTGGCGCAACAAGTCCCGGCTGTCGTTGTCTATGGCCTGCAACTGGCTGATCAGCAGGGCCTGGCGGGGAATGTTGTACTGGTCACCGTAGGGGTCCTCGGAAATCAAATGCTTTTCCAGGGGTGTCCTGATCAGGTGAACCCGATCTTCCATGCGGTAATAGTCGCGCCGTTCGATGTCGGACATGGGGGCAGTATCCTCCGGTTTCATTTTTCAATTGTAGCCAGAAAACGGGAATTCCATGCCTCTGAGCTGTCCTTATAGTGTTCGTATTCGCTTGATTGCTGTGGTTTAATGCGCGCCATGTACAGACCTGTCCCCCTTTTTATCGGTTTACGTTACACCCGCGCCAAGCGGCGTAATCATTTCATTTCCTTCATATCGCTGACGTCGATCCTGGGGTTGACCCTGGGTGTGGCCGTGCTGATCGTGGTGCTGTCGGTCATGAACGGCTTCGACCGCGAACTGCAGCGCCGCATCCTGGGCATGGTGCCCCAGGCCAGCGTGCTGGGTTACCGTCCGCTTGACGACTGGCAGGCACTGGTGGAGAAAGCCCGTGCCCATGAGGGAGTGGAAGCGGCTGCCCCGTTCATCCAGTTGCAGGGACTGCTCAGCAACAAGGGCGTGGTGGACAGTGCCTTCATCACCGGGATCGAGCCGGATTATGAAAAGGACGTGTCGATCCTGCCGCAGCACATGGATGCCGGCAGCCTGAACGATCTGAAACCCGGTGACTTCAATATCATTCTGGGCAGCGCCCTGGCCCGCAAGCTGGGGCTGGCGCTGGGCGACAAGGTCACCCTGGTATTGCCGGAAGCGGCGATCACGCCCGCCGGCATCGTGCCCCGTTTCAAGCGCTTCACCCTGATCGGTGTGTTCCATGTGGGCGCCGAGCTCGACGGCATGGTGGGCTTTATTCACATCGAAGACGCCGCCCGGCTGGCCAGAATGAAAGGGGAAGTGGAAGGCGTGCGGCTGCGGGTGAAGGATCTGTTCCAGGCCGGCGCCATTTCCTGGGATCTGGCCAATTCCGAGCAGGGCAAGTATTACGCCTCTGACTGGACCCGCACCCACGGCACCCTGTTCAACGCCATCAAGATGGAAAAAACCATGATGGCGCTGCTGCTGATGCTGATCGTGGCGGTGGCAGCGTTCAACATCGTGTCGAGCCTGGTGATGGTGGTCACGGACAAGAAAGCGGACATCGCGATCCTGCGCACCCTGGGCGCTTCGCCGGGCACGATCATGGGCGTGTTCATGGTGCAGGGCAGTTTCATCGGCGTATTCGGCACTCTGGCGGGCATGCTGCTGGGGATCGCCATTGCGCTCAATATCAGCGACTTTTTCAACTGGCTGGAGCAGGTTACGCACACCCAGCTGATGAGGCAGTATTTCGTGAATTACCTGCCGTCGGGACTGCGCTGGGAAAACGTGGTGTTCGTCGCCAGCGTGGGCTTCGTGATGAGTTTCCTTGCCACCCTTTACCCGGCGCTGAAGGCGTCAAAAGTGCAACCAGCGGAGGCCCTGCGCTATGAATAATGCCGTGCTGGAATGCCGTGATCTGGTGAAGCATTTCGATGAGGGCCCGGAGCAGGTCCAGGTCCTCAAATCCGTGAATTTCCGCCTGGAGCGGGGCGAGCTGGTGGCGATCATCGGCAACTCCGGTTCCGGCAAGACCACGCTGCTGCATTTGTTGAGCGGGCTGGATGTGCCTTCCTCCGGCAGCGTGCTGATCAATGGCCGCGACTTCAGCTCCCTGAACGACAAGGAACGCGGCGTGGTGCGCAACCGCAACATCGGTTTCGTCTATCAGTTCCACCATCTGCTGGCGGAATTCAGTGCGCTGGAAAACGTGTCCATGCCGCTGCTGCTGCGCAAGGAAGATTCCATCCCTGCCGTGAAAAAACGCGCGGCCGAAATGCTGGAGCGGGTAGGGCTGGGGCATCGCGTGTCCCACAAGCCGTCGGAGCTGTCCGGCGGTGAACGGCAGCGGGTAGCGATTGCGCGGGCATTGGTGACCAAGCCGGGCTGCGTGATGGCGGACGAGCCCACCGGGAATCTCGACGTGCATACCGCGCGGGAAATCCAGGGGCTGATGCACGAACTCAACCGCGACCTGCAGATCTCGTTCCTGATCGTCACCCACGATCTGGGTCTGGCGCGCCAAGTGGGCAGGGTGGTGCGGATGGAAGACGGGCATTTGCTGGATGCGACCGCAGGCGATCTGGCCCTGGGCGCGTTGTAGGGCGCGATAGTTGTTGTTGCTGCTGTCTCTTAAGGCGGGGTAGTCGTTTTCTTTTACGACGCTTTCTGTTTACGGCGCAGCGCCCGCTGCCGGATATGGCTGATCACGCTCAGTCGCCACAACAGGCGCACCAGCCCGTAGCAGAGCCCTCCGAAAAACACCGCGCTGACACTGCACCCCAGGAGCAGCGGCTGACCCACGTCCCACAGGTTGGCGGCCAGGTGGTCGAGGTTGAATTCCGCGTCGGAGATATCGGCATTTTTCCCCATTAGCCATAGCCCAAGCCGGTAGCAGGCAAAATACACCGGCAGGTAGGTGAAGGGATTGGTGACCCAGGTGGAGGCGAATGCCACGGCCAGGTTGCCGCGGATCGCCATCGCCAGGGGAATTGCCAGTATCAGTTGCAGGCCCGGTGGCATGAAGGCCGAGAAGATGCCGGCAAATACCCCGGCCGACACCGAGCGGCGATTGAAATGCCACAGATTGGGATCAGTAAGGCGGGGACCGAGTTTTGCCACCAGGCGGTTTCCGCGCACGGAATGCGCGTTGGGTGAATATTTTTGAAAGAACTTCTTCAAGAGCACTGCCTGTGGTGGTTTTCGAGCGACCATTATGCCGGCACGCGCATGGTTAGACCAGACAGCCAGGGAGCATCATGATGCATTCGGTTTGCTGTATTACTGTCATTCAGTGACGTCAGGAGCCACGGATGGCCATCTTAATTCTGGGAGTTCCCTGTGCGCTGGTCCTGAGCCTGCTGATGCTCGATCCTCAGCCGGTTACGGCAATCTGGTGGCTGGCAGGGATGATGTTGGTGGCCTGGGCCGGCGCGATCTGGCGGCGCGGCCCGCAACGGCTGCGTCGAGCCTTCGGGCTGGGTCTGGCGTTGTTGCTGGGCTGGCAATTGGCAGGTCTGGGCAACGTGCGTTTTGCGCCCTGGGCCCTGGAGGCTGATCGTTCCTATCACATTACCGGCACTGTCAGCGGTTTGCCGGATTCCCGTTTCTACCGGCACCGGTTGTTGCTGCAGCCCGATTGCGTTTCCAGTGGCAAGGATCTGCCTTGTGATCTGTGGTCGGGTGAATCAGTCCTGTGGCCCGTCCAGCTGGAGATCAGCATTCCACGTCAGCATCTGCAACATCCGCCCAGGCCGGGTCAGCGCTGGGAATTCAACGTCCACTTCATTCCACCCGAACCGGCGCGCAATCCCGGCAGTTTTGATGCAGCCCGCTGGTACCGTTCGCAGCATGTAATTGCGCGCTTCCAAGTGGAGCCGGGTGATTCGTCATTGCTGGTGGAGGATTCGGCCGCCTGGCTGGACCGGGCCCGCTTTGCCCTGCGGGAGGCGTTGATGCGGCAGGCGGAAAAGACGCCCGCGGTGGACAGGACGGGGCTCGCCATTCCCCTGGCACTGGTGACAGGGGATCGGTCCCTGATGCATCAGCAGCAGTGGACACTGTTCAACGCCACCGGCACTACTCATCTGGTTGCCATTTCCGGGTCCCATATCGTGTTGGTGGCGGGGGTGGTGCTGTGGTTGCTGCAGTTCCTGTTGCGGCGCTGGATCTGGCTCACTCATCGGGTGCCGGCGTCCCATGTCGCCGCGGCTGGTGCGTTTGCAGTGGCTTGCCTGTACGGCGCCATCGCCGGACTGGGGTTACCGGTACAGCGGGCGCTGGTGATGCTGGCGGTGTTCGTGGTGCTGCAGCTCACGGGGCGGGTGCAGCAACTCTGGTTCGCGTTGGCGCTGGCGTTTTTCCTGGTGCTGGTCTGGGACCCGATGGCGGTCTATGCGCTGGGCTTCTGGCTGTCGTTCATGGCGGTATACTGGATTCTGTGGATGAGCGGCGGCGCCGTGTTCCGCCTGGGCTGGGTGCGCGGATGGCTGCGGGTGCAGGCGGGGATTTTCGTGGGGCTGGCGCCGGTGCTGCTATGGCAGTTGCAGAATGTGTCGCTGGTGTCAGGCGTCACCAATGCCTTTGCCATGCCGCTGGTGGGCATGGTGCTGACGCCGCTGGCGCTGTTGTGGGCGCTGGCGTGGGGACTGATCGGCGACGCCGCCAATGCGCTGTTGATACCGGCCGGCTGGCTGACCGATCTCTGGCTGGTAACGCTGGGCTGGTTTGCCGACCTGCGCTATGCCGTGCTGCAGGTGCCGCCCCGGCCAGTCAGTGCCATGCTGCTGGGGTTGGCAGGATCGCTGTGGATTTGCTCCGCAGGGTTGCCCGCGCGCTGGCTGGCGCCGTTGTTGTTCCTGCCGCTATTGCAGCCGCTGGTTCAACCCGCGCAAAGGGAAGGGGAGGTCTGGTTGCGGGAAAGTGGTGGTCCGTTGCAGATGGCCATCATTATGCCGGAGCAGGCACTTTTCATCGGCGCCAGTCCCTGGCCGCAGCTCATCACTTCCTGGCAGCAGGCGTTTCTCACCTACTGGGGAATTGGTGTTCCCGTGTCGAGTACGTCGCTGCGGGGCAGTGCTGCATTCTGGGCGGCGGAAAGCTGGACCTTCATGCAGCTGCCGCTGCAAGCCAACGGGCTGGGAGAGCCCGAAGTGCAGCAGATCCGGTTGGGCGATCTGTGTCAGCCGGGGGCATTTTCAGACGGTCCGGCGCAGTCACAGGTGCTGCATCGCCAGGGCGCCCGTTGTGTGGTGCGGCTGCAATTTGGCGAGGAATCCTGGCTGCTGTGGCCATCTCTCAGCGGGGCAGCCCAGCAAGCGTTGTTGCGTTCCGCGAAAAGCGAACTGGCCGTCCGTCGCATACTGTTCAATCCGGCCCGCCAGGACCAGTTGCTGCCGTCCCTGTTGTCCTTCTGGCAGCAACAGGGCGCGGAGCTGATTCTCACCGATGCGCCAGCGCCGGAACTGCTGCACCAGCTGGAGCGAAGCGCGCTGGTATTTCGCGTGATGGCGGGGTCCGGCCCCCTGCGTTTTCCGTTGCCCTGACACCTCTCCCGCGATGGCCGAAATGCGATCAGGTCTGCAGCGGCGTTCTAAAAAGCTGCTACAGTGTGCTACAGTAAAAAACATTAAAAAAACAGGAGATTATGGCGCGTGAAAGTGCTCGATTTAATAGTGGCCGGTGGCCCGGTGATGTACCCCATCATTCTCTGTTCCGTCGTTGCGCTGGCGATCATCGCCGAACGCCTCTGGGCCCTGCGCGTCAACCGGATCAGCCCGCGCAATCTCATGAGCCGCGTATGGGGCTGGGTCAAGAACAGCCAGCTGGATGCGAAAAAAGTGAAGGAACTGCGGGATTCCTCACCGCTGGGCCGGGTGCTGGCCATTGGCTTGATCAACGCCAAACACGGGCGCGATATCATGAAGGAATCCATTGTGGAAACGGCGACCCACGAAATTCATGAAATGGGACGTTTCCTCAATTTGCTGGGCACCATCGCCACTATTTCGCCGCTGCTGGGTCTGCTGGGTACGGTGACGGGAATGGTGAATGTGTTCAGCACCATCGTCCTGCGCGGATCGGCCGATCCTGCCCTGTTTGCCGGCGGCATTGCAGAAGCCCTTTACACCACGGTGGCCGGTCTGCTGGTCGCGATTCCGGCGCTGTTCTTCCATCGTTTTTTCTGCCGCAAGATCGACGAAATTTCGGTGCTGATGGAGCAGGATGCAATCCGGCTGGTGGACATCATTCACGGCGACCGTGAAGCCGATGGCACCGAGGGTGGCAAGCAGTGAAATTTCCCCGTCAGCCGGTTGAACCCGCCACTATCGACCTGACACCGCTGATTGACATGGTGTTTCTGCTGCTGATTTTTTTTCTGGTCTCCACCACCTTCACCCGCGAGCGCGAACTGACGGTGCAATTGCCGGAAGCGTCGGTGGAAGATGCGGCGGACGAAAGCCCCGACCGCATTGAAATCGAAATCAGCGCGTCGGGCGAATACGCTGTCAATCAGCAGCGCCTGGTGAACCGCGAAGGTGAAACCTTGGGCAAGGCGTTGATGGACGTGGCCAAGGGTAATACCAAACTGCCGCTGATCATTACCGCCGACGCCGCCACGCCGCACCAGGCGGTGGTGACCGCGATGGATGTGTCCGGCAAGCAGGGCTTTACCCACCTGCGCATCACCACCCGCCAACCGGAAAAATAAGGCGTTTCCCGACTCATGCACAATCAGCTGCAATCGTTTCTGAACCGCGCCTGGTACGGGCGCGTGCGGTGGTTGCTGCTGTTGTGGCCGCTCAGTGCGCTGTTCCGGTTGCTGGCGCAGCGGCGGCGTGACCAGTTTCTGCAGGGCAAAAAACAAGTCTATCGTGCGCCGGTGCCCGTCATCGTGGTGGGTAACATCACCGTAGGCGGCACCGGCAAGACACCGCTGACGATCTGGCTGGTGCAACAGCTGCAGGCGCGGGGATTCCGTCCCGGCATTGTCAGTCGTGGTTACGGTGGAAACGCACCGCAGTATCCCCATCTGATCGCACAAAATGACACTGCCGTCATTGCCGGCGACGAACCCCTGATGCTGGCCCGGCGCACTGGCGTGCCCGTGATGATCGATCCGGACCGCAGTGCCGCGGTGCAGGCGCTGTTGCAGCAAACCGACTGCAATATCGTGATCAGCGACGACGGGCTGCAGCATTACCGCCTGGGCCGCACCTTCGAACTGGTGGTGCTGGACGGCAGTCGTGGCCTGGGCAATGGCGAACTGCTGCCGGTGGGGCCGTTGCGGGAACCGGAAGCGCGGCTGCAGCAGGTGGATGCCATCGTGGTCAACGGCGAGGTGCGTCATCCCTCGCTTTACGCACTGCCGTCCGCGTTCCGTCATGCACTGCGCATCGTGCCTGGCACATTCAAATCCCTGCTGGATCACTCTGACTGCCCGCTGGAAACCGTGCGCACCCAATCGCGTCTGGTGGTCATCGCCGGCATCGGCAATCCGCAACGTTTTTTTGATACGCTGCACCAGCTTGGTATTCAGTGCGAGTGTCGCGCCTTCCCCGATCACCATGCCTACAGTGCGCAGGACATTGCCGACCTGCAGGACGCCACGCTGCTCACGACGGAAAAGGATGCCGTAAAACTGCAGGGCCTGCCCGGCGTGAAGGGCTGGTATTTGCCGGTGGATGCCGAGGTCCAGGGTGATTTGATCGATGTTATAATCGCCGCACTCCAACGATTCGAGCTGTCCCGCCAACACCTTTACTGAGCTTCCTTCATGTCCGACTTCCGCGTCATCATTCCCGCCCGTTTCGCGTCCACCCGCCTGCCCGGCAAACCGCTGCTGGATATCGGCGGCAAGCCCATGATCCAGCGCGTCTATGAACAGGCCTGCAAAAGCAGTGCGCGGCAGGTGATCATTGCCACCGACGATGCCCGCATCGAAGCCGTGGCAAGGGAATTCGGCGCCACCGTGGTGATGACGGCCCACACCCACGAATCCGGTACCGACCGCCTGCAGGAAGTGGTGAGCAAGCTGGGCCTGGGTGACCAGGACATCGTGGTGAACGTGCAGGGCGACGAGCCGCTGATCCCGCCGCAGGTGATCGATCAGGTGGCGGACAATCTGGCCCGGTCCGTCGCTGGCATTTCCACCCTGTCGGAAATCATCGAAGATCCCGAGTGGGTGTTTGATCCCAACATCGTGAAGGTGGTGGCAGACGCCCAGGGTTACGCCCTCTATTTCAGCCGCGCGCCGATTCCCTGGTGCCGCGCCACCTACCAGGCCGGCCGCGGCGAGCTGCCCACCATCATGCCGGTGCAGCGCCATATCGGCATTTACGGCTACCGCGTCAGCCTGCTGCATGATTTTGTGAAGTGGGGCCCCTGCGCGCTGGAAAAAACCGAAAGCCTCGAGCAACTGCGCGCCATGTGGCACGGCGTGAAAATCCACGTGCAGCCGGCGCTGGAAACACCGCCCCCCGGCGTCGACACCGCCGAGGATCTGGAGCGCGTGCGCCGCATTCTGCAACTCAGTGGCCAGGCATGACCCGCATCCTGTTCGTCTGTATGGGCAACATCTGCCGCTCTCCCACCGCCGAGGCGGTTTTTCGCGGCAAGGTGCAACAGCTGCAGCTGGAATCGCACATTCAATGTGATTCTGCCGGCACCACCGGCCATCATGCCGGCGAGGCACCGGATCATCGCGCCCAGCAGGTCGCAGGTGCGCGCGGTTATCCGATGGCCGACCTGCGTGCCCGTCAGGTGGACGACACCGATTTCGAACGTTTCGATCTGATCCTCGCCATGGATCACCGCAATCTGGCGGAACTGCGTCGCCGCGCCAGCCGCCAGTACCAGCACAAACTGAAACTGCTGCTGGACTATTCCGACTCCACCGACCAGGAAGTGCCTGATCCCTATTACGGTGGCCGCGACGGATTCGAGCAGGTGCTGGATCTGGTGGAAAATGCCTGCGACGGCCTGCTGCAATCCCTGCGCGAGCAACTGCCGCCATGAACCTGCAACTGCAGCGCAATGTGTCCCTCAAGCCCTTCAACACGCTGCAGATCGATGCGCGCGCGGATTGGTTCGCCGAACTGACCGATCTGGAGCAGTGCACGCAATTGCCCGACCTATGCCGCCAGCAGCCGCTGCTGATTCTCGGGGGTGGCAGCAACATCATTCTGGCAGGCAATGTTCACGGCCTGGTGTTGCTGAACCGACTGCGCGGCATTGCCGTGCTGGATGAAGATGACGACAGTGTTCGGGTGCAGGTAGCCGCCGGCGAAAACTGGGATGCGTTCGTGCAGCACAGCCTGGAGCTGGGTTGGTGTGGGCTGGAAAACCTCAGCGCGATTCCTGGCACTGTGGGTGCAGCACCGATGCAGAACATCGGCGCTTACGGAGTGGAACTGAAAGACGTGGTGGAGCGTGTCGGCGTCTTCTATTTGGCGGATGGCACCTTCACAGAACTGTCGGCACCGGATTGCGCCTTCGGCTACCGCGACAGCATTTTCAAACACGCCCTCAAAGACCGCTGCCTGATCACCCATGTGGTGTTCCGTCTGCGCAAACGTCCGGCGTTGAAACTGGAATACGGCGAAATCCGCGCTGAAATCGCCAAACAGAGGATGAGTGCAGAATCCCTCACGCCACTGCAACTGCGCCAGATCATCATCGCCGTGCGTGCACGCAAACTGCCGGACCCGCGCCAGCTTCCCAACGTGGGCAGCTTTTTCAAGAATCCTGTTATTCCTGCCGCGCAGTTGCAGACCCTGCTGGCTACCTGGCCGAACCTGGTGCATTACCCGGTGGATGGGGCGCAGACAAAAGTGGCGGCGGGCTGGCTGATTGACCAGCTGGGCTGGAAGGGACGGGTGCATGGCAAGGCGCAGGTCCACGAACAGCAGGCGCTGGTGCTGGTGAATATGGGGGGGGACAGTGAGGATGTGCTGGGACTTGCCCGACAGATTCAGGCAGATGTGTGGGAGCGATTTGGAATCGAACTGGAAATGGAACCCCTGATCATCGGGCTGGCGTAAAACACCAGCCCGATTTTTTCAGGGCCGACTTTTCAGGGTCGGCTCTTCAGGGTTGATCAGGCATCCTTGCCGGCTTCGGTGGCGGATGACTCTGATGCGCGGGCAGCCGCTTCCGCCAACTGGCGGCGACGGATTTCGCGCGGATCGTTGGAAGCGCGTACGCCACCGCTATCGTCAACGGCCGGCGCAGTTGCAGCCGGCTTTTCCTCCACGACGCTGGCGGCAATAGCCACCGGCGCGGCGGGGGCGGCAGGTTGCTCTGTCACCGGTTCAGTACGCGGCTGACGGGCTTCCGGCGCAGGTTCTGCTTCCGCAGCCGGTTGTTGTGCCGGTACAGCGCTGGCCTCAACTTCAGCCGGGTGTGATACACGGGGCCGGCGGCGAGTGTCGTCAGCTGCCGACTCTTGACGCGGACGCTGTTCGTGGCGGCGTGGCGGATGGTTCTCCACCGGCTTCTGCTCAGTTGCAGGCGCTGCGTTTTCCGCGATCACATTCTCGGTTACCACGGCAACGGTTGCTACGGCACTTGCATCCATCTGTTCCGCGCCAGCGTCAGCGATCACGCCGTCCTGCTGTGGGCGCTGGGCGTTTTCCTCTGCCTGGGCGGCGCTTTGGCGACGACGGCGATTGTCATTGGGGCCGCGACGCTTGCCGCGACGCTGATTGCCCTGATCGCCTCCGCTGGTCTCCTCGGTGCTTTCGGCCTGGGGCTGACGGTTGCGCTGTTGGTCACGCTCGCCACGATCCTGGCGTTCGCCGCGCTGGCGATCACCGCGATCCTGACGTTCACCACGTTCCTGGCGCTCGCCACGCTCCTGCTTCTCACCTCGTTCCTGTCTTTCTCCGCGTTCCGGTCGTTCACCGCGTTCCTGGCGCTGGCCACCCTTGCGCTCCTGCTGCTGAGGCTGGGGTGGACGCTGCTCCTTGTTGGCAGGCAGGTTGGTGACGATGTCGTCATCGCGCTTGCGCTCCTGGCGCTGGCCACGGTCACGCTGATTGCGATTGCCACGGTCACGCTGGTTGCGGTTGCCACGGTCGCGCTGCTGCTGATTGCGCTGATTGCGCTGGTTGTCGCGCTGATCGGGGATCTCTTCGGCCTTGGTCTCCGGCTGCGGCTGCTGACTGCTGAACAGTTGCAGGAACCAGGAGAACAGGCGGGCGAAGAAGCTGGGCTCCTTCGGTGCCACCACGGGTGTTGCCACCGGCGCTGGTTTTTCCTGGGGTTGGGGCGCCGGAGTCTGCGGCTGGATCATCTGCACTGCAGGCTGTTCCGACTTCTTGATCGGGGTTTCGCCCGGGGTCAGCACAACCTCGTCGACTTCATCCGCCTCGTCGATCATTTCGTAGCTGGCCGCGCCTTCACCACCCATCAACTGGTCGGTCCGGAAACGATTCACTTCGAAGTGCGGCGTTTCCAGGTTCGGGCTGGGCAGAATCACCACGCGCACGTCATTGCGGGTTTCGATGTTCAGCAGCACCTGGCGCTTTTCGTTCAGCAGGTAGGTGGCCACATTCACCGGTACCTTGGCGTGGATCTCGGAGCTGTTTTCCTTCAGTGCCTCTTCCTCGATCAGGCGCATGATGTTCAGCGACAGCGAGTGCAGGTCACGGATAAAGCCAACCCCGTTGCAGCGCGGGCAGATATGGCCACTGGTTTCACCCAGCGACGGCCGCAGGCGCTGACGCGACAATTCCATCAGGCCGAAGCGCGAAATACGGCCGATCTGGACCCGGGCGCGGTCCAGCTCCAGCGACTCGCGCATGCGGTTTTCCACTTCGCGCTGGTTGCGGTTGTTGGTCATGTCGATGAAGTCGACCACGATCAGGCCGCCGATATCGCGCAGACGCAGCTGGCGGGCGATTTCTTCCGCCGCTTCCAGGTTGGTGTTGAACGCGGTTTCCTCGATGTCCGCACCCTTGGTGGCCTTGGACGAGTTGATGTCGATGGACACCAGCGCCTCGGTCGGGTCGATCACGATGGAACCACCGGAGGGCAGCTTCACTTCCCGTTCAAACGCGGTCTCGATCTGGGACTCGATCTGGTAGCGGTTGAACAGGGGAATGTTGTCGCTGTACAGCTTGATCTTGCTCTCATACTGGGGCATGACCTGGCGTACGAAGGTAACGGCTTCGTCGAACACTTCCTGGGTGTCCACCAGCACCTCGCCGATGTCCTGGCGCAGATAGTCGCGAATGGCGCGGATGATCACATTGCTTTCCTGATAAATCAGGAAGGGCGCCTGGCGGTTTTCCGACGCCTTGGTGATGTTCTCCCACACGTTCAGCAGGTAATCCAGATCCCACTGCAGTTCTTCGACGCTACGGCCAATGCCGGCGGTGCGGATGATCACACCCATGTCTTCCGGCAGTTTCAGCGCGTTCATCACGTCTTTCAGCGCGGTACGCTCGTCGCCATCGATACGGCGCGAGATGCCACCGGCACGGGGATTGTTCGGCATCAATACCAGATAACGTCCAGCCAGGCTGATAAAGGTGGACAGTGCAGCGCCCTTGTTGCCGCGCTCTTCCTTGCCGACCTGAATGATGATTTCCTGGCCTTCCCTGATCACATCCTTGATGGTGAAACGGCCCTGAATGTCGCGGGGACTTTTGGCGAAATAATCGCGGGAGATTTCCTTGAGGGGCAAAAATCCGTGACGTTCGGAACCAAAATCCACGAACGCCGCTTCCAGACTCGGTTCAACCCGGGTGATGCGGCCTTTATAGATATTGGATTTTTTCTGTTCACGGGTGCGGTGTTCGATGTCCAGATCATACAGTTTCTGGCCATCCACCAGCGCGACGCGGAGTTCTTCCGAATGCGTCGCATTGATCAGCATTCTTTTCATGTAAATAAAGTTCCAGCAAAAGTGCGCTGAATGCAGAAAAGAAGGGGATTACGGTGGGCTACGCGTCGGAACAGTACATCATTGTTGCCTGTGCAAAACGGCCAACTGTCGCATGGCGTTGTTGCAAAGGCGTGAACAGCCTGATTGGGCTGCAAATCAATTGCTCCGCCGGAGGATGTCCGGCTGGAGTGCGAATATGTACGGTTTCTTGTTCGTCAAATGCCAGGCGTTTTTTGTTCGCCCTATCCGGCCATGATGCCCGTCTCTGATCGCGCTGTGAGAGGTCATTGCGCGATACCTAACGGTGCGTTCGAATCAGGCCCGATAAACAGTAATCGTTGCTTTTCTACGTCAGACGCTTGTTTAACGTTCACGGTGCAGCAATGTGTGCCCACCGTACCATCATTGGTTTTTAAACGTGCGTTCTGGAATCGGGCTGACTGCCAATTGCGAGCTGGTCCCGATTCCGGTGCCTGAATCAAGGATGCATGAGAATTAGGTGATCGACTGTAACCTGAGTAGAATGGTCGTCCCTTTTGGGGACCGGCTTGTGTGCCGGAAGAAACTCAATTTAGGCCGGTTACCGGTCAATATTACCCTGCTAAGTCATGCATGCTTTTTTGAGGCACTCCGGAATATAGCAGGAATTGTTAGCCCCATCAAACAGATAGCGATAACCTCTTGATTCTTCATGAGCACGAATGACGCGCCCGTAAAAGTCCAGCAAATCGAAGTCGATGCCGACCAGTCCGGGCAGCGAATCGACAACTTTCTCGTCACCCGCCTGAAAGGTGTACCGAAATCAGCCATTTACCGCATGATTCGCAAGGGCGAGGTGCGGGTCAACAAGGGCCGAATCAAGCCTGAATACAAGCTGGAACTGGGTGATACCGTCCGCATCCCGCCGGCTCGCACGGCCCAGCGTGACGAAACGCCGCTCTTTGTTGGCGACCAGTTGAAAATCCAGCTCGAAGCCGCCATTTTGTTCGAGGATAACGGCCTGATCGTGCTCAACAAGCCGTCTGGTCTGGCCGTGCACGGCGGCAGCGGACTCAGCCTGGGGGTGATCGAGGCCCTGCGGGTGATCCGGCCCCAGCAGAAGTTCCTGGAACTGGTGCACCGCCTGGATCGGGATACCTCCGGCCTGCTGCTGGTGGCCAAGAAGCGCAGCGTGCTGCGCCAGCTGCACGATGACCTGCGGGAAGGGCGGGTGGAGAAAACCTACCTGGCGCTTGTATATGGACGCTGGAACGGCCGTCAGCATCGCATCGAGGCCCCGCTGAAGAAGTTCGACCTGGCCTCGGGCGAGCGGGTGGTGCGGGTGTCCCAGGAGGGCAAGCCATCCCTGACCCTGTTCGAGCAGAAGCGCCTGTTCGAACAGGCCACGCTGGTGGAGGCCAAGCCGGTCACCGGGCGTACCCATCAGATCCGGGTGCACGCCCAGTTTGCCGGTCACCCCATCGCCGGTGACGACAAATACATTCCCCGCGAGCAGGACGCCCTGTTCCGGGACAAGGGCCTGAAGCGGCTGTTCCTGCATGCCTTCCGCATCGAGTTCAATGACATTGAAGGCAAGCGGCAGGCGTTCGAGGCACCTCTGCCCGCAGACCTGCAGGCCGTACTGAACAAATTGCAGTGAGATGTAACGAGCATGACACCCTTCCAACTGGTGGTATTCGACTGGGACGGCACCCTGATGGACTCCCTGGCCCGTATTGTTGCCAGCATGCAGGCGGCGGCCATCGACCTGGGCATCGAGCCCCGTTCCCGGGATGCCGTGCACGACATCGTCGGGCTGGCTCTGGATCATGCGATCTCCCGGCTGCACCCTGATCTGAACCAGGATGGCATCCGTCACATGCACGACCGCTACGCCCACCACTATGTTGA
Organism: Gammaproteobacteria bacterium; assembly: GCA_013178375.1. Taxonomy (GTDB): domain Bacteria; phylum Pseudomonadota; class Gammaproteobacteria; order Pseudomonadales; family Ketobacteraceae; genus Ch67. The sequence goes on along the minus strand of JABLXQ010000040.1, from coordinate 35,287 downwards.
GGGCGATAAAACGCCAAGCCCGTTCTTTGAGGGGGCGCGGGAGTTGCTGCAGGATCTGTACGATGGCGGCGTGCTGCTCAGCGTGGCCACCGGCAAAAGTCGCAAGGGCCTCGACCGCATCATGCAGGCCCACCGGGTGGAGCCGCTGTTCCACAGCTCCCGCTGCGCCGACGAAACCCGCTCCAAGCCCGAACCGGACATGCTGCTGGAAATTCTCGACTATCATGGATTGCAGCCAAACCAGGCTGTCATGGTCGGTGACACCGAGTTTGATCTGGAGATGGCCAGCCGGGCCGGTGTGCCGGCCGTTGGAGTCACCTGGGGTGCCCATGATATAAATCGGCTCCGGCGACATCAGCCCCGCGTTTGCGTCGATTCCGTCTCTGAGTTGTCGAACTGGTTGCGCAATCCGACGGTCTGAAGCAATGCAGCTTGTTCAGTTTAAGGCAGTTCAATAAAGGTAGGTTAAATGGATCAGAATCAGAATATACCCAACCGTAACGACCGTGATCGCAGTCGCGGCAATTTCAATCGGCCGAAATCCAACAAGGAATGGAAGCTGATCGAGCGCATGGTGATGTCCGCCCAGGACGAACAGCGCAAATCCCGGCGCTGGGGTATTTTCTTCAAGTTGCTGACACTGGGTTATCTGGTGGTGGCTCTGCTGGTGTTCACTGCCGGCAAGTGGAGCGACGGCATGCCCAACAGCGGCAAGGATCACACGGCCCTGGTGGATCTGAACGGCATTATCATGGCGGATTCCGAAGCCAGCGCCGACCGCGTGGTGAAAGGGTTACGTGCAGCATTCAAGGCCGAGCATGCCAAGGGTGTGGTCCTGCGTGTTAACAGTCCCGGTGGCAGCCCGGTGCAGTCCGGCATGGTGTACCGTGAAATCCGCCGCCTGAAGCAGGAGCATGCGGACAAGAAAATCTACGCCGTGATTACCGATGCGGGTGCGTCTGGTGCGTACTATATCGCTGCTGCGGCCGATGAAATCTATGCCGACCCGGCCAGTCTGGTGGGTTCCATCGGCGTGGTCAGCGACGGTTTTGGTTTCGTCGGTGCCATCGAAAAACTGGGCGTGGAGCGTCGCGTCATTACATCCGGCGACAACAAGGCCATGCTGGATCCGTTCCAGCCGGTGGACGAACAGCAGAAAGCCTATTTTTCCTCGATTCTGGGCGACGTGCACCAGCAGTTCATCGATGCCGTGAAAGAAGGGCGGGGTGATCGCCTGAAGGATGATCCCACCATTTTTTCCGGCCTGTTCTGGTCCGGTCGGCAGGCACTGGAGCTGGGCCTGATCGATGGTCTTGCCAGTCCGGGCCAGGTGGCACGGGAAATGATCGGGCAGGAAGAAATCGTGGACTACACGCCGCAGGTCAACCCATTCGATGCCTTTGTCGGCAAACTTGGTGTCACCATGGCGGATCGGTTCATGGCAATGCTGGGAATGGGCAACATCCGGTTGCAGTGACGGACTTGCGCGCAAGCGTCGTGTGCAAATCCAACAAAAAAGGCAGCGTTTAATGCGCTGCCTTTTTTGTTTTACGAAAAATGAAAATGTTGTCGTTGAAAATCAGACGCACAACAAGCGGTTGATGATCTGGTCCAGCGTCGATTGCAGCAGGGTGTGATCCACGTAGACATGTCCATCCTCGGACACGCGAGTGGGCAGCCAGCTCAAACGCACCAGCATGAAACCATGCACGCAGCCGGCAAAATCCTCCGCCGACAGTTTCACGCCATCCTTGCATGCCTTGTCGATCAGATGTTGCAGACGCACAAGCATGTCGCGCATGTCGTTCGGCAGCGCAAAATTCTGGTTCACCGCCGCGCGGTGATTCAGCGGATCGTATCCCATCGGCACCGAATGATCGCGCAGCATAAGGCGAAAATAGGCCGGATGTTCACCCAGCATTTTCAGCAGATCCTGCGCGCTGCGTTTCAGTGTTTCGATAGGGGTTTCGCCAGTGCGCGCAATATAAAGCTGTCCAATGCCTTTGCTGATGCGTGCGCCCATGGCTGCCAGAATATCTTCGCGACCGCTGAAGTGTGCGTAGACCGACGGCAGCTTGATGCCGATCTTGTCCGCCACGTCCTGCAGTTTCAGATGTTCGATGCCGTGCAGCGCAGCCAGCGACTCTGCTTCGTCGATGATTTTTTCCTTGGTGTTTCTGCGCCGGGGTTTGTTCAGTGCCAAATCTTCGGACATTCGGAATTGCCTCGTCACTCATGGCATACGACTACTGCTCGCATACCGTTGAACCTAACATTATAAGTGTAGACGTCAGCCGAAGATTGTTCAGAAATTAACAAAAAAAATTACGGTAACTGGACCCCTGCGGCAGCAAGCATTTCCACTAACCTTATTAGGGGTAATCCAATCAACGTGTTAGGATCACGTCCTTCAAGACGGCTGAAGAGTGTGATTCCAAAACCTTCGGATTTGAAGCCGCCAGCGCAGTTGTACGGGGTTTCTTTTTTCAGATAACGCTCAATCTGGGCATCACTCAGTTTGCGGAAGTAAACCTGGAACGGTTCGACATCCAGTTGGTACTTTGCCGTCGTCGCATCATAGAGACAGAGGCTGGTAAAAAAAGAGACCTGTTTTCCACTGCTGCTTTTGAGTTGGCGGAATGCGTTTTCGTAATTGCCGGGTTTGCCGTTGATCCGGCCATCCAGCACAGACACCTGATCGCTGGCAATGATGAGTGCGTCAGGGTGCGCCTTTGCCACCGCTTCGGCTTTTTGCAGCGCGAGACGTTGCACCAGTTGCGCCGGATCTTCGCCGGGCAGGGGGGATTCATCGATATCCGGCGAGCAGGTGTCAAACTGTTCCAGCAGTTTCTCCAGTAATTGCCGGCGAAACACGGAACTTGAACCCAGGACGATTGGCTGCACGGGGAACTCCAGAAAAATCAGGGATTAAGAAAGGTAAGCAGTATCCAGCGCCGAAGTTACCGCCCTGGCTGTCGGGTCGCATGTTCGCATAACGGAAAATGCGCTTCCAGCCCGTAAAAACCCTGTCAAATCCTTTGACAGGTCAAAACCTTGTCAATAGAATGGCGCGCTTATGTTTGAGCACCCTCTGCCGTCTACCATCAAACCTCTCAAGCTTGCTCGCCAGCAGGGCAAACTGAAGGGCTTTATGCCGCTGGATCGGATGCCAGCCCTGGTGGCTGACTGTATCGACCGCGAGGGCAGGCTGGAAGCTGATCTTCAACTCGACATGCAAGGCCGTTGGCCGGTGCTGTCGGGTGTGGCAACCGCCAGGTTGAGAATGCAGTGTCAGCGGTGTCTGGAAGCCGTGGAAGTTCCGCTCAGGGCCGATATCTCGCTGGGTTTTGTCCAGTCAGAGGAAGCGCTTGAAGAATTACCGGATCACCTCGACCCCTTCGTATTGGAAGAGGAAGAAATTCCGCTGGCAGATTTACTGGAGCAGGAGATGATTCTGGTCCTGCCCATCGTCGCTTACCACGAGGAGTGTGAGCATGCTCCCTATCAGGCTGGTGACGAAGTTGTAGAAGTTCAGGATGAGAAACCCAATCCCTTCAAGGTGCTGGAGCAATTGAAGGGAAATATAAAGAAGTCTGATCAATAACAGTGTTGCAAAGCTAGTCAGGAGCCAACCATGGCAGTTCAGAAAAGCCGTAAAACCCGTTCCAGGCGTGGTATGCGTCGCGCGCATGATTCGTTGACCAAACCCACCCTGTCCGAAGACGTGACCACCGGTGAAGTGCATCGCCGTCATCATGTGACGCCCGATGGTTTCTACCGCGGACGTCAGATCATCGCCGGAAAAGACGACGAATAACATCACCTCATGGTGACCCTTGCGGTTGACGCAATGGGCGGGGACCATGGTCCCCGGATAACAGTACCCGCAGTTTTGCTGGCGCTTTCAGCGCGGCAGGATTTGCGGGTATTGTTGTTTGGTCGCCAGCAGGATCTTGCTGCTGCATTTGATCCATCCGCACATCCCCAGTCCGACCGCCTCCTGCTTGTCCATGCCGACGAAGTGGTTGGCATGGCCGAATCCCCCTCGGTCGCGTTGCGTTCCAAGAAGCAGTCTTCCATGCGCCTGATGCTCGATGCCCTTGATGCGGGGCAGGTGGATGGCTGTGTCAGTGCCGGTAATACCGGCGCGTTGATGGCGATCAGTCGGCACGTGCTGAAAATGTCGGATGGTATTGAACGTCCCGCCATTGTGTCGGCGTTGCCGCGTCCGGATGGACGGCACACGTTCGTGCTGGATCTGGGTGCCAATGTGGGATGCGATTCCGAGCAACTGCATCAGTTTGCGCGCATGGGCCGGGCGGTGGCGCGGGTGCTGGATGGCTTGCCGGATCCCCGCATTGCACTGCTGAATATCGGCAGTGAGGACAGCAAGGGCAATGATCAGGTCAAGCTGGCCCAGGAGCTGATCCGCGCGGATGACCAGCTGAATTATGTTGGCTTTGTCGAAGGCACTGATCTGTTTGGCGATCGTGCCGACGTAGTGGTGTGTGATGGTTTTGTCGGCAATGTGGCGCTGAAGACTGTCGAAGGGCTGGCTCGTTTCATTCTGGCGGAAATACGGGCCACTTTCGCGAGTGACTGGCGTGGCCGGCTGCTGGCCTGGCTGATTCGACCCTATTGGCGGCGGATCGAGGCGCGTATCAATCCGGGCCATTATAATGGCGCGGCTCTGATCGGATTGCGGGGTGTGGTGGTGAAAAGCCACGGCAATGCCGGTGAGGCGGAGTTCCTGCAAGCCCTGCTTCTTGCGGCCCGTTATGCGGAAAAAAAGCTGCCTGAGCAGATCGAGCAGGAACTTTGATCACAGATGTCCAGCGCTGGCAATTCCCCTGAATTTAACGCATCTTCACTACAGATTTTGTTACGCTTATTGCGAGCGAATGACGGCGTCAGTGAATAAGATGGGCGCTGTTTCGTTTTGATCCCGAAGGAATGTTCATGAACAAGCAACTGGCTTTTGTCTTCCCCGGTCAGGGTTCCCAGTCGGTGGGGATGCTGGCGGATCTGGGCGCCGCATTTCCGGTGGTGAAATCCACGTTTGACGAAGCGTCCGAGGTGTTCGGTCGCGACATGTGGCAACTGGCGCAGCAGGGTCCGGAGCAGGAGCTGGCGCAGACGGAAATCACCCAGCCCATCATGCTGATTGCAGGAGTGGCTGTGTGGCGCGCCTGGTGTCAGGCATCGGATGTGCGGCCGGCGGTTATGGCGGGTCACAGTCTGGGTGAATATACGGCCTATGTCTGCTCGGAAGCGATTTCGCTGGCAGATGGTGTCGCGCTGGTGAAGCGGCGCGGAGAATTGATGCGGGATGCTTGCCCCGGCGGGCAGGGCAAGATGGCGGCGATCCTGGGTATGGAAGACGCGGCACTGATTGAGGTGTGTGCCCAGGCTGCCCAGGGTGAGGTGGTGCAGGCCGTGAATTTCAATGCGCCGGGCCAGATTGTCATTGCCGGCCATTCTACTGCAGTGGACCGCGCCATCGAATTGGCCAAGCAGGCAGGTGCCCGCAAGGCAATGGCGCTGGCGGTGAGTGTGCCCTGTCACAGCGACCTGATGCGTGCCGCCAGCGAGGATCTGGCCGCGCAACTGTTCGCCACGAAGATCCGGCAGCCGCTGATTCCCGTGGTCAACAATATTGATGCCCGCGTTGAAATGAGCCCGGAAGCGATCCGTGAAAAACTGATCATCCAACTCTACAGCCCGGTACTGTGGGTGGATTCCGTGAAGACCATGGCAGAACTGGGTGTGAAGTCCATGGTTGAATGCGGCCCGGGCAAGGTGCTGTGTGGCATGAACAAACGTATCGTGCGGGAACTGGATGTGCTGAGCACCCAGGACAAGGCCGCATTTGATGCAACCCTGGAAGCGGTTTCCGCGCTCCAGCAGTAACGATTCCAACTAAAAAAGAAGAGTAGGGAACCTCAATGTCTCTGGAAAACAAAGTGGCGCTGGTAACAGGCGCGACCCGCGGTATCGGCAAGGCCATTGCCGAAGCATTGCTGAAACTGGGTGCCACCGTGGTGGGTACCGCCACCAGCGAGGAGGGCGCACAGCGCATTTCGGATTATATTCAGGCCGCTGGCGGCAAGGGGCGTGGTTATTGCCTCAATGTCACCGACGCTGCCAATGTTGAACAGGTGCTGGGTTCGATCCAGGAAAATTTCGGCACGCCGCTGATTCTGGTGAACAACGCCGGCATCACCCGCGACAACCTGATGCTGCGCATGAAAGATGAAGAGTGGGACCAGGTGCTGGAAACCAACCTGACCTCGGTGTACCGCATGAGCAAGGCGGTTCTGCGCGGCATGACCAAGGCGCGCTGGGGCCGCATCGTCAATATCAGTTCCGTGGTGGGTTCCATGGGTAACGCCGGGCAGGCCAATTACAGCGCCGCCAAGGCCGGTATGGAAGGCTTCACCCGTTCGCTGGCCCGTGAAATCGGTTCCCGCGGCATTACGGTCAATGCAGTTGCACCAGGATTCATCGATACCGACATGACCAAGGAGTTGCCGGAGGCCCATAAACAGGCACTTTTGGCGCAAATTCCCGCTGGTCGCCTGGGTCAGCCGCAGGAAATTGCTGATGCTGTCTGCTTTTTGGCCCGTGAAGAATCTGGTTACATTACCGGGGCAACAATTCCTGTTAATGGCGGTATGTATATGTGATATAGTTGCCGCACTGTATTGACGGGGGTGTCAGTGGCTGCGGCCATGCAATCCGGATGACAGTGCTCCCTCGCTCGGGGTTGTATTTTGTTGAAACTGACACGACGATTTATTTAAACTATAAAACCCTCAGAATTGAAGGGAAAAATCACAGGAGACAAGAGCCGTATGAGTAGCAATGTCGAAGAACGCGTCAAGAAGATCGTAGCAGAACAGCTTGGCGTCAAACTGGAAGAAGTAACTAATGACGCTTCTTTCGTCGAAGATCTGGGGGCTGATTCTCTCGACACAGTTGAGTTGGTGATGGCTCTGGAAGAGGAATTCGAAACCGAAATCCCTGACGAAGAAGCTGAGAAGATCACCAAGGTTCAAGAAGCCATCGACTACGTCCTGGCTCACGTCTGATCCTGATGCTCCTCCTGAAAAGCCGCTGTATTCCAGCGGCTTTTTTGTTGGTATAAATTGTTGTGATTCAAAGATATAACAGATAGTTTTATTACTGTTTCTCGAAATGCCGATGACGAAATCTTTTGAAAGATATTTCATCTGTATAACAATAATGTAACGGGGTTACACTAATTTTTCGCGTCATGCTGATCAGCCGTACGCAGATACCTGAGTCTATTTCGCTGGAGGAAACGCCGTGTCAGGTCGCAGAGTCGTCGTAACCGGTATGGGGGCAGTCACCCCGTTGGGTAATACCGTTAATGAAACCTGGAAAGGGCTGGTGGAAGGCAAGAGCGGCATCAGCATGATTGATGTTTATGACGTGTCCCAGTATGCCACCCGTTTTGCCGGGCTCGTCCGCAATCTGGACATTACTGAATACATGTCCACCAAGGATGCGCGCAAGATTGATCCGTTCATTCAGTACGGGATGGTGGCGGGTATTCAGGCGATTCGCGATTCCGGGCTCGAGATCAGCGATGAGAACCGTGGTCGCATCGGCGTTGCCGTCGGCTCGGGCATCGGTGGTATCGGCACAATCGAGAAAAACCACGATCAGTTGCTGGCCGGTGGGCCGCGCAAAGTCAGTCCATTTCTGGTGCCGGGTTCCATCATCAACATGATTGCGGGCAACCTGTCCATCATGTTCGGTTTGCAAGGCCCCAACTGGGCGATCACTACGGCCTGTTCCACGGCGACCCACTGTATCGGCTATGCCGCGCGCCTGATCAAGTACGGCGATGCGGACGCCATGGTGGCGGGTGGCGGTGAGTGCGGTTCATCTCCGCTGGGCATGGCTGGATTCGTGGCGGCGCGCGCGCTGTCCACGCGCAATGACGATCCGCAGAAAGCAAGCCGTCCCTGGGACAAGGACCGCGACGGTTTCGTGCTGGCGGATGGTGCCGGCGTACTGGTGCTGGAAGAGTTTGAACACGCGAAAAAACGCGGCGCGAAAATTTACGGTGAAGTGATCGGTTTTGGCGCCAGTGGCGATGCGTACCACATTACGTCGCCGCCGGAAGATGGCCGTGGTGCAGCAGATTCCATGCGTGCCGCGCTGCGGGATGCGGGTCTTGCGCCGGATGCAGTGGATTACATCAATGCCCACGGTACCTCGACATTGGCAGGCGATATCGCGGAAACCCGTGCCATCAAGTCGGTGTTCGGGCCTGCGGCCTATTCGGTTTCCGTGAGTTCCACCAAGTCGATGGTGGGGCATCTGTTGGGCGCTGCAGGCGGTGTTGAGGCGGTGTTCAGTCTTCTGGCATTGCAGGATCAGGTGGCTCCGCCCACCATCAATCTCGATAATCCGGATGAAGGTTGCGATCTGGATTATGTGCCTCATGTCGCCAAGCAGCGCAAGATCGATATTGCCATGTCCAACTCGTTTGGTTTTGGCGGCACCAATGGCACCCTGATTTTCCGGCGTGTCTGACAGCGCCGGTATTCCTGTCTGGATCGACGGGCAGCCAGCCGACCGGTTGCCCGTTTCGGATCGCGGCCTTGCCTATGGCGACGGCCTGTTTGAAACCATTCTGATTACATCCCGTGGGCCGGTGCTGCCTGATTATCATCTGGACCGGCTTGAGTCGGGATTGCAGCGGCTGGGATTGGGTCTTTCGCGGCTGCAGGTCCAGCAGGCTCTTCATACTTACCCCGGTTTTCACCAGCCTGGCATCGTCAAACTGATTGTGACGGCGGGAGGCGGCGGACGTGGCTATTTTCGCGGTGATGCCCGCCCTGTCTGTATCCTGTCCCATCATCCTGCGCCAGCCTATCCTGCAGCTTTCCATGAGCAGGGCATCCGCGTTTTTCCCTGTAAAACCCGGCTTGGCCGTCAGCCGTTGCTGGCGGGCCTGAAGCATCTGAACCGGCTGGAGCAGGTGCTGGCGCGCAATGAGTGGGGCAGCGTGGACGATTTCCAGGAAGGCCTGGTCTGCGATCTGGACGGCCATCCGGTGGAAGGCACCCTGTGCAATCTCTTCATCGTGGAAGGTGATGAGGTGGTGACGCCAGCGCTGGATAATTGCGGTGTGGCAGGTGTGATGCGGCGCTGGCTGCTGGAACAGTTGCCGGCCCAGGGTTTGCGGGTGAAGGAGACGCCAATCACACTGGAACGTTTTCGCCTTGCCGGGGAGCGCTTTTTTTGTAACAGTGTTCTCGGCGTGTGGCCCGTGGCCCACTTCGAACAAGATCACTGGCCTGCAGGACCGGTGACGCGTCTGGCGCAACAGTTGATTCGGTCCCATTTTCATTGATGAAACGATATTTGCTGAGTCTTTACATGACAGTGCTGGTGATCGCACTGGCGGGAGTCGTTGGCCTGCTTTACCTGCATTTCTGGGGTGAAACGCCGCTGCCGCTCTCCGAGACCACGGTGGTGGAGGTTGAGAGCGGTTCCTCGGTGTATCGCCTGTCCCAGCAGCTGGAAGAAAAATCCCTTATCAACAGTGCATTCATCTTTCGTGCCTATGGCCGGTTGCGGCGTCTCAGTGGTGTGATCCATGCGGGTGAATATGAGCTGACACCGGGCATGACGCCCGCCGATTTCTATCGCAATCTGGCCAATGGCGTGGTACTGCAATACACGGTGACCCTGGTTGATGGCCAGACTCTGGAGAGTTTCCGCAAGACACTGCGGCAGGCGGCTCCCAAGCTGGTGAACACCCTGGACCAGGTGAATCTGGCGGATCTGGTCAAATCCTGGGGCGAATCACGGCCCAGTCTGGAAGGGTTGTTCTATCCCGATACCTATGTTTTTCGTCGCGGGGATACCGATGTCTCCGTGCTCGAGCGCGCCTACCAGCGCATGCAGCAGCAACTGGATGACGCCTGGACCCATCGCGAGAATGATCTGCCGTACCTCAACCGGTACGAGGCGTTGATCATGGCGTCGATTGTGGAAAAGGAAACCGGTGTGGCGGAGGAGCGGCCCTTGATTGCGGGCGTGTTTGTGAATCGCCTGCGCAAGGGGATGCGACTGCAGACTGATCCCACCGTGATTTACGGCATGGGTGAGCGTTATTCTGGCAATATCACCCGCAACGATTTGCTGACCTACACGCCCTACAATACTTACGCCATTGACGGTCTGCCGCCGACGCCGATAGCCAATCCGGGCCGCGCCGCCATCGAGGCAGCACTGCACCCTGCACCCACCCAGGCACTGTATTTTGTCGCCAAGGGTGACGGCAGCCATCACTTTTCCAACACGCTGGAGGAACACGAGCGCGCCGTGCAGGAATACCAGATTAAGCGCCGCGCCGATTATCGTTCCTCCGCCCCCTGACAGGCCCTGCATGACGATTATCAAGCGTGGAAAATTCCTCACCGTGGAAGGCACCGAGGGGGTGGGCAAGACCACCAATATCGCCTTCATCAAAACCTGGCTGGAACGCAACGGCATCGAATACGTGGCTACCCGTGAGCCGGGTGGTACCCCGCTGGCGGAAGAGGTGCGGGCTTTGCTGCTGGCTCCCCGCGCTGAAAAAGTTCAAGAGAACGCCGAGCTGCTGCTGGTGTTTGCCGCCCGGGCGCAGCATCTGGCGCAAGTAATCGAGCCGGCGCTGGCGCAGGGCAAATGGGTACTGTGCGACCGTTTCACCGATGCCACCTATGCCTACCAGGGCGGTGGGCGTCAGATGGAAAAATCCACCATCGCCACGCTGGAGAATCTGGTACAGAAATCCCTGCGGCCGGATGCGGTGATCCTGCTCGACATTCCGGTGCAACTGGGCCTGGAGCGGGCGCGGGGCAGGGGTGAGCTGGACCGCTTCGAGCAGGAAGACATCGCGTTTTTCGAGCGGGTGCGAGCGGCTTATCGGGAGCGGGCCGGAGCCAATCGTCATTACCGCATCGTCGATGCCAGCCAGACCCTGGAGCAGGTGCAGGCGGCGCTGGAAACCCATCTCAATCAACTGCTGCAGGAAACCCTGTGACCATGCTGGCGGACATCAACCAGATACTCACGCCCTATCCCTGGCAGCAGAATCAGTGGCAGGATCTGGTGGCGCGACTGCAGCAGAATCATCTGCCCCATGCGCTGATGCTGCGTGGGCCTGCTGGCACCGGCAAGGCCCACTTCGCGGTGGCGCTGGCGCAGATGCTGTTGTGTGAAAAGCCTGTGGCCACGGCCGCCTGCGGGCGCTGCAAGGCCTGCCACCTGATTCGTGCCGGTTCCCATCCCGATTTATTGCTGGTGGAGCCGGAGGAAGCCGGCAAGGCCATCAAGGTGGACCAGGTGCGGCATCTGGTGGAATTCATCGGCCGGAAATCCCAGTATTCAGGCTATCGCGCCGTGGTGATCTGCCCGGCGGAGGCCATGAACGTCAATGCCTCCAATGCGCTGCTCAAGTCGCTGGAAGAGCCGGGGGAGACAACCCTGCTCAGTCTGGTGTCGCATCAGGTCAGCGGTGTGTTGCCTACGATTCGCAGCCGCTGCCAGGTGGTGGAGTTTCCGCTGCCAGCGCGGGAGCCGGCGCTGTCATGGCTGGGCAGCCTGCTGGGGGAGGATGCGGGCAAGGCCGAGCGTCTGCTCAATGTGGCGGGCGGTGCGCCGGTGCTGGCGCTGGATCTGAATCAGAGTGAATGGATTGGCGAGCGTTCCACTGTGCTGCAGCACTGGCTGGGTGTTCTGACGGGCAAACGTGATCCGGTGCGCACGGCAGAAAGCTGGCACCAATATCCGCTGCTGGAGCTGGTGAGCTGGCTGCTGGCCTGGCAGATCGACCTGATGAAAGTGGTGGCCGGCGTGCCGGCGCAGGTGGTGAACCAGGATCTGCTGGCGGACCTCAATGCCGTGCAGGGCCGCATCAATCCGGACCGGCTGTTCGGCTGTTATGGTCATCTGCAGCAGGTGCGCCGCATGCTGAGCGGGCCCAGTAACCCCAACCCCCAGCTGCTGCTGGAGGAAATCCTGCTGAAATGGTCGCAAGCCCGGGCCTGAGTGCTGGCATTGAGGGGCCAGGCTGCTACACTGACGGATAAACGGAAATGGATTTGGTTATAAAATCCTGTCTTTTTTCAAGCCATTAGTGGAATAGCTATGTCGATCGGTGGTTCTCGCAGCGGTATTCTCTCCCTCACCATCAAGGACAAGGCCGTGCTGTATGCGGCGTATATGCCGTTCGTGAAAAATGGCGGGTTGTTCATTCCCACCAACAAGCAGTACAAGCTGGGCGAGGAAGTGTTCCTGCTGCTGAACCTGATGGAAGAGACCGAAAAGATTCCGGTGGCAGGCAAGATCGTGTGGGTAACGCCCAAGGGCGCCCAGGGCAACCGCGCGGCCGGCATCGGCGTGCAGTTCAACGATCAGGATGATACTGCGCGCAAGAAAATCGAAACCTATCTGGCCGGTGCGCTGCAGTCGGACCGGCCGACCCATACCATGTAGCACTCCAGGCAATTCCGCGCGCCAGATCCATGCCACAGGGCAGGCTGGCGCAACTCGAATCCCCCCGCGCTTCCATGTAAACTTCCCGGATTCGCAATCCTGTTTTCTGCATTCGGATTTTTCACCGGAAGGTTGTTCTATTCATGCTCGCTGATACATTGCCCCCTGATTCCCGCTTAGTGGAATTCCCGCTGGTTGATTCCCACTGTCATCTGGACAAGCTGGATCTGGCGCCCTATGACGGCGATCTGTCTGCTGCGTTGCAGGCTGCATTTGCCCGGCATATCAGCCATGTGGTGTGCATTGGCATCGATCTGGAAAACATTACCACGGTGCTGAATATTGCGCAGCAGTTTCCCGCCGTGTTTGCTTCGGTGGGCGTGCATCCCCTGTACCGCGAAAGCCGCGAGCCAACGCTGGGCGAACTGGTGGAGCTGGGCGCGCATCCCAAAGTGATTGCCATTGGCGAGACCGGGCTGGATTATTTTTATGGCGACGGCGACCTGCAATGGCAGCGCGACCGCTTCCTGATTCACATCGATGCGGCACGCCAGACTGGCCTGCCGCTGATCATCCATTCCCGTGGCGCGAAAGAGGATACGCTGGCATTTCTGCGCGAGCGCGGCGCCGGGGAGGTGCGCGGTGTGATGCACTGTTTCACCGAGGATCTGGACATGGCGAAGCGTGCCATCGATCTGGGTTTTCTGATTTCCATTTCCGGCATCGTCACCTTTCGCAATGCGGATGAACTGAGGGCTGTGGTGAAAGCATTGCCGCTGGATCGCCTGCTGGTGGAGACTGATGCGCCCTGGCTGGCGCCGATTCCCTATCGTGGCAAATCCAATGAGCCGCGCTATGTGGTGGAAGTGGCGCAAAAAGTGGCGGAAATAAAAGGCGAGACGCTGGAAGCGGTGGCGCGACAGACCACTGACAATTTTTTCAACCTGTTCAGCCGCGCGACGCGGTAACCGCAGACCTGCGAGGGAAACGGAAGCATCATGATGAATGAAACCCTGTTGCTGACCGGTATTGCCGTTGCACTGATCATCGGTGGCGGCGCCGGCTTCCTGATTGCGCATCTGCGCCAGCAGACCCGGCTGCAGAAAGCGGAGCTGGATGCCAGCCACCAGACGCAACTTTCCAGCCAGCAGATTGCCCAGCTGCAACAGGCAGTGGATGAGGCGCGTCAGCGTGTCCAGCAGGCGGACGCCGATTCGCGCAGCGCCACCGCCGACAAGATCGAGATTGAAAAAAAGTGGGTGCAGGCACAGGAGCAGATCCGCCAGCACGGCCTGACCCTGGAACGGCTGCAGAAAGCGGAAGATCAGGTGACAACACTGCAATCAGCGCTGAAAACCGAGCATGGCAAGGTGATGGATCTGGATGCTCGGCTGCAGACATCACGCAGGGAAACCGAAGAGAAGGTCAAACTGCTGCAGGATGCGCGGGAACAGATGAAGCTGGAATTCCAGTCCATCGCGCAAAAGCTGTTTGACGACAAGAGTGAGAAATTTTCCCAGCAGAGCAAATCCAGCCTGGGGGAGCTGCTCAATCCGCTGAAGGAACAGCTGGGTGACTTCAAGAAAAAAATCGAGGACGTGTACGACAAGGAAACACGTGACCGGGTGTCGCTGTTCAATGAAATCGTTGCGCTGAAAGATCTGAATTCAAAAATGAGTGCGGAGGCGCTGAACCTGACCCGCGCGCTGAAAGGCGACAGCAAGGCCCAGGGCAACTGGGGCGAAATGGTGCTGGAGAAAGTGCTGGAAGCGTCCGGTCTGCAGAAAGGGCGCGAGTATGAAACCCAGGGCCAGTACAGCAACGACGATGGCCAGCGCCTGCGCCCGGACGTGATCGTGCATCTGCCGGACAGCAAGCATATCGTGATCGATGCGAAAGTGTCGCTGGTGGCGTGGGAGCGTTACAGCGCCGAAGAGGAGGGCGGTCAGGCCCTGCATCTGCAGGCGCATATCGAGTCCATCAAGTCCCATATCCGCGAACTCAGCAACAAGAATTACCAGGATCTGTACGGCATCAATACGCCGGATTATGTGTTGATGTTCGTACCGATCGAGCCGGCGTTTCTGAAAGCGCTGGAAACCGATCCCGAGCTGTTCGCCCAGGCGTTCCAGCGCAATATCATGCTGGTGTGCCCGTCCACGCTGCTGGTGAGCCTGAAGACGATTCACAATATCTGGCGTTACGAATACCAGAATCGCAATGCGCTGGAAATTGCGCGGCAGGCGGGGTCGCTGCACGACCAGTTCGTGCTGTTTGCCGAGTCGCTGCAGGATGTGGGTGACAAGATCGGCAAGGCGCAGCAGGCCTATGACACCGCGCACAAGCGGTTGGTGTCCGGCAAGGGCAATCTGGTGCGCCGCATCGAACAACTGGAAGTGCTGGGCGCAAAGGCGCGGAAAAAAATCCCGGAATCGCTGCGAGAATCGCAGGATGAAACCCTGGCTGCATTGCCGGGTGAGGATGACCTGCTGCCGGCCATTGCGCTGGACGAGTCGGATCCAACCTGACGGGATCGATATGAAGCTGGCACCCGTACAAAATCCGCTGTTGTCGGAATTGCTGGAGGCGTGTCGCCAGCATATCTACCATGGCGTGCCGCAACAGCTGGATGGCATGGGCGTATTTCATTGCCATCAACGCCAGTCCCTGCGCGCCGTGCCCATTCATCAACCTTCATTGATTCTGGTGCTGTGCGGAGAAAAACACCTGCACCATGCAGGTAGCCTGACCCGATGCACAGCCGGCAAGTTATTGCTGTTACCCGCCATGTGCGAAGTGCAGCTGGAAAATATTCCCGACCCGGTCCACCGCGAATATCTTGCACTGTGCATCCCCATTGCGCCGCAGACCATTACCCGTTTCATCAACGGCTTTTCCACCGCTCTCAACTGGCGTGAACAGACGTCGTTGTTATGTGTGCAAGCGCCGGATACCATTTTGCTGTCGCTGCTGCAACGGTTGCAGTGGAGCCGCGCCGGTACCGGTGACGAGTTGTTGCTGGAATTGCGCCAGCAGGAATTACTGGCCCACTGCGCGCAGCAGGGCTGGCTGGGTCATCTGCTGCGGGACGGCGGTCTGGGCGTTGCCCAGCGGGTGGCGTCACTGGTATCCGGCGATTGTGCCCGCGACTGGCGCATTGCCGATGCCTGTAATGCGCTGGCCATGAGTGAATCCAGCCTGCGGCGGGAGTTGCAGCGGGAAAACACCGGTTTCCGCGAAATTCTCGAACAGGTGCGGCTGACCACCGCGCTGGGCATGCTGCAGGGAACCCGGCGCAACGTGGCGGAGATCGCCGGTCAGGTGGGGTATGACTCGCCGTCGCGTTTCGCTGCGCGTTTTCGCCAGCGTTTCGGCATGAGCCCGGGCGAGGTCAAATCCAGCCGGGAAAAATTGACGGATTCGGGCGCAATGCTGGTCGATCCGGGCGCGAACATCCTCGCCACACCGGGTTAAATTTATCCTGTCACTGGAAAAGGAGACCACTACATGAAAACCGCGTTCACTATGAATATCGCAAGTACCTTCACGTTGTTGTTGCTGGCGGCTTCGGCCCAGGCGGATTCTTTCGTTTTGCGCAGCAGCGATATTCAGAACGGACAAGCGTTGACTACTGCGCAGGTATTCAACGGCTTCGGCTGCAGCGGCGACAACCGCTCGCCGCAACTGGGCTGGAACAACGCGCCCGCCGGTACCAAAAGCTTTGCCGTCACCGTCTACGATCCGGATGCACCTACGGGGTCCGGCTGGTGGCACTGGGTGATGTTCAACATTCCTTCCACTGTAAACTCGTTGCCAGCGAACGCCGGCAACCCTGCAGCGAAGCTGGCGCCGGCTGGCGCGGTGCAGAGTCGCACGGATTTCGGCACGCCCGGCTTTGGCGGTGCCTGTCCGCCGCAGGGCCATGGCAAGCATCGCTACATCTTCACCGTGCATGCGCTGAACGTGGAGAAACTGGCGCTGGACGAGCAGGCGCCGGCCGCCATGGTGGGTTACAACCTGAATGCCCATAGCCTGGGCAAGGCGCAACTGGAAGCGTTTTTCGAGCGTTGAAGTCAAATAAATGACTGAAGAGTCATGGTTTGTCGGGTAGTCTACACTGAAGGAATCGCAGTATGAACCTGCAGGATGTAGACCCGACTCATGACCATCAGACTTTGCTGCAGTATTGCTCTCTGGTTGGGCCTGTTGTTGCTTCACGGAAACGTTGTTGCCGACCATCGGGTGCAGGCAGCAGGCCCCCAACCGGGCGAGCAGGAACCGCAGTCGTTCGCGGACACGGTTCACTATTTCAGGGATACCGACGGCCAGCTTGGCTTTGCCGATGTTTTGGCGCGGCGGGATATTGCCTGGAAGCCGGCGCGGTCTGCTGCGCTCAACCTAGGCATTTTGTCTGACGTGCTCTGGGTGAAACTGGATCTGCCAGCGGTTGATGCCGCCGCGCCACGCCTGTTCGAAGTGGCCAATCACAAGATCACCAACCTGACGCTTTATATTGTCCGTTATCCGGCGGGCCAGCCCGAGCTGGAAACCACCTTCACGGTCAGTGACAGAATGACCGTGAGCGAGCGTCCCTATCACAACCGCAACTACGTATTCCCGGTGGAACTGAGGCCTGACACTCCCACCAGCATCTATCTGCGCGTGCACAACCAGTTCCCCATGAAACTGCCGCTGTTTCTGTGGAGCGAAACCCAGTTCCGCAGCCAGGTGGAGGCGCGGGCGCTGTTCCAGGGTACTTATTTCGGCATCGTCATCATCATGGCGATCTATAACCTGTCGATTTACCTGTTCGTGCGCGACAAGAGCTATGGCACCTACACGCTGTTCATTCTCTGTCTGGCGGGATACGTGCTGGTGGACCGCGGACTGGCGATGGAATACCTGTGGCCCGACTATCCAGGCATCGATTTCCAGATGACGCTGGTGTTCACGGCGCTGGGCTGTGCATTCGCGGTTCCCTTCACGGTGAATTTCCTGTCGTTGCGGCAGCATGCGCCCAGGTTAGCCCATGGTTTCAACTATCTGTTCGGCCTGTGGCTGCTGATTGCCCTGGTGGCGATAATCCACCCGGCTATCTGGCTGCTGTTCGTCGTTGTGCTGGTGCTGATTCCCGGAGGTACGTCGCTGTTCGTGGTGGGCGTCCTGATGTGGAAGCGGGGTGTGCCGGCGGCGCCCTATTACACCATCGCCTGGGCGGTGCTGGTGGCGGCTGCCACCATTTACGACTCTTATCTGCTGGGCCTGCTGCCCGTGTCCATCTTCTCCGAATATTCGCTGCAGGCGGGCAGCATAATCGAAGTGACCCTGCTGTCCATCGGCCTGGCGTACCGGATCAAGACACTGGATGCGGAAAAGCGCGAAGCCAGGCTGATCACCGAAGCCAAGAGCGAATTCCTTGCCACCATGAGCCACGAAATCCGCACGCCCATGAACGGCATTCTGGGCATGGCGGAACTGATGCGCGACACCCAGCTCAGCCAGCGCCAGCAGGCCTACCTGGATACCATCCTGAACTCCGGCCAGACCCTGCTCACTGTCCTCAACGACATTCTGGATTTTTCCAAGATCGAAGCCGGCAAGCTGGAGCTGGAATCTGTCCCTTACAACGTGCGCACACTGATGGACGAGACCGCCGCCATTTTTGCAGTGAAGGCGAAGGAGAAAAAACTCCATTACAACCTGTACATCGCACCGGATGTACCCGCGCGCATGAGCGGCGATTCAGTGCGGGTGCGGCAGGTTTTGAGCAACCTGATCAGCAATGCATTCAAATTTACCCGGGACGGCAGTGTCACCGTTCGTGTCAGCCTGATCGCCGAACATCTGCGTCTGCTGGTCGAGGTGATCGACACCGGCATCGGCATCCCCGAAGCCAAGGCCGGCACGATTTTCGAGAAATTCACCCAGGCTGATAGCTCCACCAATCGCCAATATGGCGGTACCGGATTGGGGCTGGCGATCTCGCGAAGATTCATCGAGCTGATGGGAGGCAATATCGGCGTGCGCAGCAAGCCGGGCCAGGGTTCCACTTTCTGGTTCACGTTGCCGCTGCAACCGGAGGATGTCACGATCCTGGCGCTGCCCGCTGCCGTGCCGGACAACCAGCCCAAGCGTCCGCTGCTGCTGATCAGCCCGACGCCGGAACTGGTGGAGCACCTGCAGAACTATCTGCCGGGCTGGGGACTGGAGGTGCAGACACAGGCATCGTTGCAGGCGGCGAGTATCGGTGCAGGCACAGGCCGGCGTCCGGACTTCATCATGATCGACCAGCATTGCAGTGACTTCAGTCTTGGCAGGGTGAAGGCGCTGTTGTCGCAGCTTGGCGGCGTCACCGGTTCGCAGTTGATTCTGTTGCTGGAAATAGGCACGCCCCGTGCTGAATTCGAAAGCCTGCAACCGACACCCTGGATCGAGGAATTCCCCCTCAGTATCGATCGGCTCAAAAACCATTTCCGGCCGCAGCAGCCCGTGCCTGAACGCCCGCGTCAGCCGAGCGTGGAGACACAGGACTTCAGCCGCATGCGCGTGTTGGTGGTGGACGATAACGATGTGAACGCCATGGTGGTGTCGGGCTTCCTGCGCAAACTGGGCATCCAGCCGGAGGTGGTGAAAAGCGGACGGGATGCCATTGACCTGATTTGCGACCAGGCCTGTCGTTTTGATCTGATCCTGATGGATTGCGAGATGCCCGAGATCGACGGTTACGAAGCTACTACCCGCATCCGCGAGTGGGAGAAGCTGCATGATGCCCGTCGCCAGTCCATCTGTGCCCTCAGTGCTCATGCCTTGCAGACGTATCGGGATAAATGCCTGCGGGCCGGCATGGATGACTTCCTGTCCAAACCCATTCTGTTCGATCAGCTCAAGTGCAAGCTCGGCCAGTATCTGGGCAGGTGAATCAAGTGCCGGCTGGATATTGCGCTGTTTGAACAGCCAGGATCTGTCGGATGGATGGGCTTTAGAAGGTACCAAACAAGTTTTGCATGTTCATCGTTCTGTAGCGAAGCCCCTGCATATTTTGATCTGACACACACCACCTATATGGTCAGAGGGAACTGTATGAGCGTCGTTTCAAATAAATGCCTGCTGTTGATTTTGCTGCTAGTCACTAAAGCATCATTCGCGACTGTAATTACTACGCCGTTCCAGGCTCCCTCCAGCGGCGAAGGTGTTGTGGATGTTGGCACATTGGTCGTGGAGTCGTCGTTTGATATTAACGGATCATTGAGTCCTGATCTCGGAATAATGGGTATTGAATTAACAATTTTGAATGAATCTGGAGTTCACGCTGGCTCCGGAAAGCTTTCCGCAACTGATGGCAGTAAAAAAAGTATTGTCGATATTGATTATGCGTTTGAAATGCCTGGTTTTGTCGTAAGACGTGGCCCTAATGATTCGTTTCCGATGCTGTTGCCGGATGGTCAGGTCTTACCAATGGAAATTCGTGTATTTACGGATACGGTTGGAATTAACAATGAAATCTACTACTCCGACCTTGGCATTCAGCAGCTTAGCAGCACCCAGACAAGAGCCTTTTTTAATGTTGCAGGACAATCACAGTATGTGGATTTGACATATGTTGTTCCTTTGCCAGCCCCTCTGCTTCTGTTGTCGAGCGGAATATTGTTCTTGCTGGGTGCGCGCAAAATAGCGAAGCGGACTGGTTTTCAACCAGAATCGTCAATCCCTGTCGCATGTTGATGTAGAACGGGCGATGGCAACTAAAGCTAAACAGGATCAGGGTCGTTTGCACAAAAAAAACCCGGTTCCTGGGGGGGAAACCGGGTTAAGACCAATAGGAGTTAAATATGCGGTACACGATCCACGGTACCTGGACCACCGAAGTGACCCAACCAATGTTATCTCTCACATTTGGGGGGAAGTGAGCAACATCAGTAAGCTAAGTATTGCTTAACATTCTGAAACATCCAGGGTCCTGTTAAATCTATTTGCCATTAAAAAACGGCTGCAACATCCGGAACAGATATATTCGTTTTTTTTCGCAGCGAAATCATGTCGCTGACCACTGCCGCGAGCTGCAGTTCGCGACCTGTCAGTCGGAGCGCAGGTTGATGGGCAGCACGTTGCCAGCCGGTTGTTCTGCCGCGGATTTTGGTGCCGGCGAACGCTGGAACGTCAGTGCCGGGTCCTGCTCCACGCCGGAATAGAGGCCGCTGCCTTTCCAGGGGATCATGCGGTCGTGATCGTACTGGCGAAAATCCAGAAACGGATATTTCACGATTTCAAAATTGGGCGACATGTCGATTTCGTACGGCAGGCACAGGCGCGGATGCCGGCGCCACAACTGCGTGCCCTGGTCCGTGGTGATTTTCACCAGCGGGTACACCGGAAACTGGATGAAGCCGAACGATTCGGCGATGAAGGAAGACGACAGATTTTTGGTGTGGCGGCCGGGCCAGCGCCGGAACAGCGGCAAGCGCCAGCCGGATGGCAGCAGGCCCCAGGGAAACAGGAAGCGGATGAGGTCCAGCAGATAAGTGCCGTTCTGGAATGAACCCAGCCGGTTGATGGCGAAGCGGATCACCTGCTGCACATCTTTCGGCGCCAGACCCTTGGGCCGGCAGATGCGGATATGATCGTTCTCCAGATCCAGTAACGGGCGCACCTGCACACCACGGCCGAGCCGCGTTTCGATGATCAGCGGCGTATCCGATGCGGCGCTGAAAAAATTGCTTAGGGTATTTTTCAGATCACTGTCTTCCAGTTCCAGCGGACGGCCAATATAAAGCGCCGCATGGGTCCAGGGGCTCAGGGTGACGGTTTTCAGAATCCGTTCTGCCACGCTGCGGCCTTCCAGCAATATCACATCGCCAGGACGCAGCTCGCTGCGCACGCGGTCGAAATCGCACAGGGCATGTTCGCGCGGTTCCTTCTGCCGGTTCAGCCAGCCGACGAAAAAAGCCAGAATGCGCTGCAATACACGCATGATTGACTACTCCTTCCCGGGGATCAGGTTCACTGCACGTTCGAGCACGTCCAGCGGTGTGTAGAAATGGGGTGAGAAACGGATGCCGCCGCCACGGGGCGCGCACACCACCTGCTGGTCGCGCAGATGTTTGAACAGCGCGGGTGTCGCCATGGTGCGATGGCGGAAGGTCAGGATGCCAGAACGCAGCGGACGGTCCGTCACCGTGATCAGTTCCAGTTGCGGATGGTCGCGCAGCTGCTGTTCCAGCGCGCCGACGCGGGTCATCAGTTCCGCCTGAATTTGCTCGCCGCCGATTTCCTCCAGCAGTGCCAGGCTTGCATCCAGGCCATGAATGCCCAGCATATTCGGGCTGCCGCATTCGAAGCGTTTGGCGTCGGTCGCGATGTTCCAGGTCTTGATATCGTAATTACCCCGTTCCCGCACCATGTGCCAGCCGAACTGGTGTAACTGCAAACGTTCAAGATGGGTCTCGGCCACATACAGCAGTGCGATGCCTTCGGGGCCCAGCATCCATTTGTGACCGTCGGCCACCACGAAATCCGCGTGGCACAGGCTGACATCGAAGGGCAGGGCGCCCAGGCTCTGGATCGCATCCACGCAGAACAGCACACCCCGTTCACGGCAGGCCTGACCCAGCCGCACCAGATCCAGGGTGAGCCCAGTACCGTACTGCACCGAGCTGACCGCCAGCAGACGGGTATTGCCGTCCATGGCGTCGATGATCGTCTGTTCCGGATCAGCCGACTCCAGCCCCGCTTCCACCACCTGCACACCCAGACGCTGCAGGGATTCCCACACGATGCGGTTGCTGGGAAATTCCTGGTCGGTGATTACCACACAGTCGCCCGGATGCCAGTCCAGGCCCCAGGCGATGGCCGATAAACCTTCCGAAGTGTTTTTCTGCAGGGCGATACTGCGGGTGGACGGCGCGTTGATCAGTCGGGCCAGTCGTTGGCGCAGAGATTGCTCCGTTTCCAGCCAGCGCTCGTAATCGGTGGCGCCACGGCGGGCATTGTCCTGGGCAAAACGGGCCACTGCTTCCGCGGCGCGTCGGGGCCAGGGCGCCACTGCCGCATGATTGAGATAGCAGAGTTCGGGGTCGAGCGGAAATTCGGATTTCAGATCAATGCGTTTCAAGACAATTGCATCCAGCTGGCCAGAGTAGAATAGTCTATAGTGTTTGAATTGGTGACTCCAAGGTCATCTTTGGTCGGACACAGCAAGCCTTTCGCAATTGTCTGACTTATAAGGAATTTGTGGCAATAAAAAACCGTACTTTGCTCTCGCTTGGGAATAGGAAATGAGCGGGAAATTGCGCATAATCGCGCCTGTTGTTGGATAGTTGGAGGCTTGTCGGATGAGTGATTTACAAAAAGCCAGTCAAAAGGCTCAGGAATTCCGCAGAAGGGAAGAGGAAATTCTGGAGCGCGCCCAGGAATTGTTTATCGCCAAGGGCGAGGACAAGGTGACTGTGGAAATGATTGCCGACGCAGTCAATATCGGCAAGGGCACCATTTACAAGCACTTCGAAACCAAGGACGAAATCTACCTGCGCCTGATGATCCGTTATGAGGAGCAACTGGCCGACGTGTTCAAGCGTCTGGACGAAAGCGATGGCAAGGACCGCGCCCAGCTGGCCAAGGATTACTTTTCCTTCCGCATGAAGGAACCCGAGAAATACGCACTGTTCGACCGCCTGGAGCACAAGCTCACCAACCAGACATCCTGCCCGGATCTGGTGTCGAAGTTGCACGAAATCCGCGCCGCCAACCTGGATCAGCTGGCAGCGGCCATCAAGACCCGTATTGACGAGGGCAAGCTGGAAGACGTGCCGCCCTATTTCCATATCTTCGCCGCCTGGGCGCTGGTGCATGGCGCAGTGGCGCTGTATCACTCCAAGTTCTACCAGGAATTCATCAAGGACAAGGAAGGCTTTTTCAACTTCCTGGCCGAGATCGGTGTCCGCATGGGCAACCGGCGTCCGCAGAAGGGCAAATAGTCTGTTCCTCCGCTCAGCCGGGCTTCTTCTATACTGGTTTGCATGGCAATGAACCTGTAACGAAAAGGCCCGGAATCGTGCATTCGATTGTTCTGCTTGTCATTCTTGTTGTGGTTGGGCTCGCGGGTTGCGTTTCGCGCTCAACGACCGCCAACTCCGCCACCAGCGCGATGGGGGACTGGTCGCCGGTGGGCAGCCAGCACATTACCCGCCAGCGTCAATTCGTGCTGCCCAGTCATTACCGCCTGTACGTGGGACGGCTGGAGGGTGGGTTGTCCACCCGTGACTACCCGGATCTGAACCAGACCACCAGCGCCGAACTGGCCCGCTACCTGCGCCGTTATTTTGTTGAAGTGGACGTGGCGGGCAAGTCCCAGAGCCTGGCTTCTGCGCTCAAGAGCGCGGCGGCGGTGGACGCGGATGTGTTGCTGCTGCCGCGTCTGGAAAGCTGGCCCAGTATCAAGCCGATTGGATCGTCTTCCTGCGAGACGAAACCGGACCAGGCCGGTGCCGCAGCCGAAGCCTGTGCAGAATCCGCAGATGAGCACGGCGAACTGGCGCTGTCGGTGGCGATTTATGACGTGCGGGCCCGCCATCAGATCGATATTGTTTCCGCTCATGGCCAGCGTGGCGCGGCTGCCTTTCTCGCCGAGAAAAAATTTGAGGATCTGCAGTCACTCTGCAGCGCGATTGCATCGCAGTTGGCCGTGCAGGGCAGGGTGGAATAATACGTATGACGTGATCATTGTTTGCTGCTATGATCCCCGCGATTGTTAAACAATATGACAAATGCTGACGCCTTTCCGGATGTTTTCTTTAGCTTTCTAAACTGCTGATTCCAAGATTGACGGGGTACACCAGGGGAAACGGGGAAGTCCCATGAAACGCTTTTTTCAGAAGCTTTCAATTGCACGCAAGCTGGTACTGATCAACCTGGTGGTGGTCCTGGCAGCGCTTTGCTTTGCGTTCATCCTGTTTGTGGTGCTGGAGCGTGCGGAAGCCCGCGAGCAGGTGGTGCGTGAGCTCACAGCGCAAACCGAAATCATGGCCAACGGCGTCGTGTCCAGCCTGCAGGCCGCCGATCCCGCACAGGCACAACATATTCTGAGTGGATTCCGTGTCGCCGCCAACGTGCGCGAGGCAATCCTGTTCGATGCCAGCCGCAAAGTGCTGGCGGTGTACAACGCCTCCGAGGATGTGCCGGTCGAGGACACGGGTTTTTCCTATCTGCACGGTGGCCATCTGCAATGGCCGGGCATGGGATCGCGCTCGGTGGTGTTTTCCCGCGAAGGACTTTATCTCTACCAGGATGTCATGCAGGACGATGTCGTTCTCGGTGGCCTGTACGTCCATTCCACGCTCGATCATTTTCACGCCTACAAGAGCCAGGCGATGCTGGCGATCGCCACGGTGTTTGCCATTGCGCTGGTGATGGCGCTGCTGGTGATGACCCGCATCATGAAAGTGGTGACGCGGCCGGTGCAGGACCTGCTGCAGGCGGTGCACACAGTGCGGCGCGACGGAAATTTCAGCGTGCGGGTGGAGAAGTGTGCCGACGACGAACTGGGCGAGCTGGCGCAGGAATTCAACACCATGCTGGTGGCCATCGGCGAACGCGACATGGAGCTCAGCAAGCAGCATTTGCGGCTGGAGGCGGAAGTGCAGGATCGCACCCGCGAACTCAAGCTCACCAACGAAAGTCTGGAAGAAACGGTGCGCGCGTTGCAGCAGGCCAACCGCGCCATTCGTATCTCCGAGGAAAACAAGCGGGTGGCGGAGGCCAGCGCCCAGGCCAAGGCGCATTTCCTGGCCAACATGAGCCACGAACTGCGCACACCCATGAACGGCGTGCTGGGCATGCTGTCGCTGCTCAACGACACCACACTGAATGAAGAACAACGTGATTACGTCAACGTGGCCTACGAATCTGGCCACATCCTGCTGGACCTGATCAACAACGTGCTCGACCTGTCGAAGATCGAGCAGGGCAAACTGGTGCTGGAAGCCATCGTGTTCGATGTGCGCAAATCCGTCGAGGAAGTGTTCTCCATTCTGGCGGAATCGGCCCAGAGCAAGGGGCTGGATCTGGCGCTGAACTGGCATCCGTCCACGCCGCTGAACGTGGTGGGCGATCCGGTCCGTTTCAAGCAATTGATCTTCAATCTGGTGGGCAACGCCATCAAGTTCACCGCCCATGGCCATGTCACGGTGCAGTTCCGCATGGTGGGGGATTTCGGTGCTCGCAAGCGTTTCCGTTTCGAAGTCACCGACACGGGCATCGGCATCAAGGATGAAGTGCGCGAACTGATTTTCGAAAAATTCTCCCAGGCTGACACGTCCACCACACGGGAATTTGGCGGTACTGGTCTGGGCCTGGCCCTGTGCCGGCAGCTCACCCGCCTGATGGACGGCAACATCGGCGTCACCAGTGAATATGGCAAGGGCAGCACCTTCTGGTTTGAAATCTATTTTCAGGAAGCGGCGGACGACAAGCGCATGCAACCCCTTGCCGGTGCCACTGACGCGCTGCTGCTGGTGCTGGAGCCGGTGGAAATCATGCAGGCCTCGCTGCAGCGCTATCTGGGCTGTCTGGGTGTGGCCACGGATTGCGTCGCGGATGTGGAGCATCTGCACGATGCACTGGCGTCCGCCGGTTCCCATTTCGATGGTGTGATCGTGGATCTTGCGGTGGGCGTGGACGTGGTGAAGACGCTGGTGGCATCGACCTCGCTGGCGGGTGCCTACAAGTCGCACCAGATTTTGTTGATCGGCACGTCGCAGCAGCGGCAGCGTCTGCAGGACGCCGGTTTTGTGAATCATCCCTTCCTGCTCAAGCCGCTGCGTTTCGAACGGGTGCGCGATGCCATCCAGACTGTGCTGGTGGAGCAGACGAGTGTGCGCAAGCAGCCGCAGTCTGCACCGGTGCGCCAGCTGTCACAGCGCAGGCGTCTACTGGTGGTGGAAGATAACGTGGTGAACCAGCAGGTGGCACGGGGTCGGCTGGAAAAAATGGGCTATGACGTGCGAGTGGCTGAACACGGTGCCGCCGCGCTGGAATTGTTGCAGAAGGAACAGTTCGACCTGATTTTCATGGATTGCCAGATGCCGGTGCTGGATGGTTACCAGACCACGCGCCGTATCCGTCAGGACGAAAGAAACTCCTCCACCCACACGCCCATTATTGCCATGACGGCCCATGCGCTGGCTGGCGATCGTGAGCAGTGTCTGAAAGCCGGCATGGACGATTACGTGGCCAAACCGTTCAAGACCGAGGAAATCCGGCTGGTGCTGGAGCGCTGGCTGAAACCAAGGGAAAATGCGGATCATGAAAACTGATTTGACGGAACTCGCGCGCCTGGCGGCGCAGGTGGAAAACCAGCAACACAGTCAGGGGCTGCCGCCGGTGGAAAAATGGAACCCTGCCTTTAACGGCGATCTCGACATGCGCATCGCCCGCGACGGCAGCTGGTATTATCTCGGCACGCCGATTTTACGGCCGGCAATGGTGCGGCTGTTTTCCACGATTCTGAAACGCGAAGGCGACGAGTATTTTCTGGTGACGCCGGTGGAGAAATTCCGCATTCGCGTGGAGGACGCGCCGTTCGTGGCGGTGAGCGTGACGCAGCGCGAGCAGGACGGCGTGTCGTTGCTGGAGTTCGAGACCTCGGTGGGCGATCACGTGGTGGCAGATACGGATCACCCGATCCGGGTGTACACCGATGCGCAATCCGCTGAACCGGCCCCTTATGTGCGCGTGCGTGGCAATCTGGATGCGCTGATCAGTCGCGCCGTGTTTTATCAGCTGGTGGACATGGCGGAAGAGGAAATGGTAGACGGTGCGCGCCAGCTGTGCGTGCACAGCGTTGGGCAGAGGTTTGTGCTGGGCAAATTGTGACGCTGGAACCAAAAGGCAGAGTTATGTCGTCTGTCGAAAAATTGAACAGCTGAAACAGCGCTGAAAAAGAAAGGGGCCCTCAAAGAAAGGGCCCCTTTGCATTTTCATCATCACAGGCTTACATGTTCGGATAGTTCGGGCCGCCAGCGCCTTCCGGCACAACCCAGTTGATGTTCTGGGACGGATCCTTGATATCACAGGTTTTGCAGTGCACGCAGTTCTGTGCGTTGATCTGGAAGCGCTTGCTGCCATCTGCATTGTCCAGCACTTCGTACACACCTGCCGGGCAATAACGCTGGGCCGGCTCGTTCCACTTCGGCAGGTTCACGCTGATGGGAATGCTGGGGTCCAGCAGCTTCAGGTGGCAGGGCTGGTCTTCTTCGTGGTTGGTGTTGGACAGAAACACCGAGCCCAGACGGTCGAAGGTGATCTTGTTGTCCGGTTTCGGATAGTCGATCTTCTTGCTTTCCGCCGCCGGTTTCAGTGTGGCGTAATCGGGCACGGAATCGCGGAAGTTGAACGGCAGTTTGCCGCCGAAGATGTTCTGTTCCACCCACATGTAGCCGGCGCCGATAAAGGTGCCGAAGGTGTGCATGGCGCCCACGAAATTGCGCACACTGTACAGTTCTTCATACAGCCAGCTGCCTTTTAGTTTGGCTTCGAATGCAGTGAGTTCCTCGCCAGTCTTGCCGGCGCCCAGCGCTTCCACCACGCTTTCTGCCGCCAGCATGCCGGACTTCATGGCGACGTGGGTGCCTTTGATCTTCAGCGGGTTCAGGGTGCCGGCGTCGGAGCCGATCAGCATGCCGCCCGGGAAGGTCATTTTCGGCAGTGAATTGACGCCGCCTTTTTCCACCGCGCGGGCGCCGTAGGACACCCGTTTGCCGCCTTCCAGATAGTGGCGCAGGGTGGGGTGCAGCTTGCTGCGCTGGAATTCCTCGAACGGGCTGACGTGGGGGTTGGAGTAGTTCAGATCGGTGATCAGGCCCACGACCACCTGGTTGTTGTCAGTGTGGTACAGGAACCAGCCGCCGGTGCTGCCGCTTTCAGTGAGCGGCCAACCCAGGCCGTGCATGACCAGGCCGGGTTTGTGTTTGGCGGGATCGATGTCCCAGAGTTCCTTCACGCCGATGCCGTAATGTTGCGGGTCTTTGCCGGCGTCCAGTTTGAAATGCTTGATCAGCTGCTTGCCCAGATGGCCGCGGCAGCCTTCCGAGAACAGGGTGTACTTGGCATGCAGTTCCATGCCGGGCTGGTAGCTGGCCTTGTGCTCGCCGCTGTGACCCACGCCCATATCGCCAGTGGCGATGCCTTTGACGCGGCCGTCGTCATGGAACAGCACTTCAGCGGCGGCAAAGCCGGGGAAGATCTCCACGCCCAGGCCTTCAGCCTGTGTCGCCAGCCAGCGGCAGACGTTGCCCAGGCTCACTACATAGTTGCCGTCATTGTGGGTGGGCTTGGGGATCATCCAGTGTTGCAGCTTGATGCCCTGGGTCTGGCTGGTGAGGAAGTAGAATTCGTCGCCCACCACAGGGGTGTTCAGCGGCGCGCCCAGTTCCTTCCAGTTCGGGAAGAGTTCGTCCAGCGCGCGGGGTTCGATGACGGCACCGGACAGGATATGGGCGCCGACTTCCGAGCCCTTTTCCACGACACAGACCGAGATATCCGGCGACAGCTGTTTCAGTTTGCAGGCCGCCGCAAGTCCGGCAGGGCCGGCACCCACGATGACTACATCATATTCCATCGAATCTCGTTCCATAACGCGTCTCCTCAGGCTCTAGCTTATGGATGGATGGGGAAGGCGACCGGCAAAATCCCAGGGAAACCAATGGTTTCACGGCTGCAATCGCCAATACGCCCGAAAAATTCAAACGGGCGTATTATATGAAAGAAGCGGAACAAAACCAATGAATTGCCGAGCGGGGACCGGCGGCCCTGTGGCCAATCACCACAACCTGCAGGCCGGCGGTGGAACCCTGGCGGGTCAGTCCACAACGGCTGTCGGCCCGGCGGATGCGGTGAGGTTCAGCAACGGGAGCGCTATCCTACCTTCAATCGCCGCGTCCATAAACCATCCGGTGTGGCTGAATCGATACTGATTGTGATAGGCGGCCAGCCAGATCCCCCGCGATTGAACTAAACATCAGTCAATGTGCCATTCGGTCGTTTTTGGCCACATACGCCTATTAATCCGTCCGTATTATCCGAGAACGGCGAGTCGCGGGCGTGTTGTAATTCGTTCACCTGTTGGCTGCCGGCTGTATTCCGATAGGAATTGGCCGCGCAGTAGATGTAACGGTGGATGCGATGAATAACAATAAAAAATACCGCTTGACGTTGCTCGACTATGTGAACGTGTGCCTGCAGTCCTTTGGCGATCACGTCATGCATATCGTCTTTTGCCCGCAGAAACCACTCGATCTGCCGCGTTTTCGCCGTGCCTTGCGGTTGTCGGTGGATGCGGAACCTATTCTCGGCTGCCGCCTTTTGTATAGCCGCTGGAAACCCCTCTGGCAGCGCTGGGACACTGCTGTTCTCGACAGCTACGACTGGTGCGATGAACAATCCGCCGCCGATGTGGACCAGCAGATTCAAACTTTCCTGTTGCAGAAAATGGACTGCTGTACCGAACCCATGGTGCGTGCGCGGCTGATTCGCGGCGCAACCGATACGGTCTGCCTGAACGTGAACTGCGTACCCATCGACGGACGTGGCCTGCTGATTTATCTGGAGCGGCTGTTCGGGATTTATAACCGGCTGGCGACCGATCCGGATTATCGTCCGGTGGCCACGGACATGGAGCGGCGCAGTACCCGTCAGCTGGTGCCCTATTTCCGCTGGTACGATATTGTCAGAATGTTGTTTTTCGCATTGCGCAACCAGTGGATCGATCGTGCCACGGCGCATAACTGGCGTTTTCCCTATACGAAGGAAGGCGAACTTGATCGCGTATTTCAGCACTACCAGTTTAGCCCAGCCACGCTGGCAGCAATGACGAAATTCCGCCAGCAGCAGGGTTTCAGTTTCAACGATCTGATACTGGCTGCTTTTTATGACGGGCTGTACGCCATCATCCAGCCGGAGCGTGACAACACCTTCTGCGTTCTGAACACCTACGATTTGCGCCGCTATGAACCGGCCGGTGCGCCCGACCGGGTCGCCAATTATTCCAGTTTCGTGAATTCCAATGTGAGCATGGAAGCCGGCATGCCGTTCATGACGCTGGTGCAGCGGGTGCGCGCGGCCATGGCAGAGCGCAAGCGCCATTATCCCGGCATCACCGAAGGCCCGTTCATCTGGCCGATTTTTCACTTTTTACCATTCGGCGTGGCGCGCTTTGTTGTGGAAAAACTGCTGGCGCATCGCGGCGAACATATTCCGGTGTTGACCAACGTGGGCGTGATTGCGATTGAGCGTCTGGTGCTGGACGGCGAGCGCATCCGCAGCCTGGTTCCGTATGCACCGCTGGAATATCCGCCCAAGCTGACTGTGACGGTGGCGACAGTGGGGGACCGGATCACCCTGAGTGTCGGCTATAGCCGCAGCCATTTCCGGCCGGCGCATATCGACCGTCTGTTTGCGCACATGGAGCAGGTCATCGTGGCAATGGCGGAAGGTGAAACGCCGCTGCAGGAGGTTGCCGCATGAAACTGATCGAACATCTGGTGCGGCAGCGTCTGAAATGGCTGATCGGCACGCTGGTGGTGCTGGCGCTGGCGGCGTCACAAATGCTGCACATGGCGTTCAACGGTGACATCAAGGTGATGTTCGAGAAGGACAATCACTATCTGAAGCTGCTGGAGCAGTTCGATGAACGCTATCAGCAATCCAGTTTCCTGCTGATCATGCTGGAGCCTGCCGACAGAAATATCTATACCAGTGACAATCTGCGGCTGATTGACCGCATCACCCGGGCTGCCGCGGAATTGCCCCATGCGGTGCGGGTTGATTCGCTGACCACTTACCCCCGCGTGCGTGTGCAGGGTGATTCACTGAGTGTGGATGCACTGCTCGATGGCGATCGGTTGCAGCAGGGCGAGCATGTCACGCCGCTGGAGATGGCCGCACTCAAATCCTATGCCGAATCCGATCAGCAGGTGCTGGGAAAACTGGTGTCGCGCCAGGGCAATGCCGCTGCCGTAGCGATCACGGTGGCGCTGCCGCAACCGCAACTGGAATCCCAGCAGGAACTGATGGAGGCCGCGAACCGGCTGAAGCAGGAGCTGTTGCAGGACTATCCCGGCCTGACGCTGCATTTCAACGGCGATGTGGCCATTGAGGATGCGATTCTGCAGGTCACCATGGAAGACATGCTGTGGGTCAATCCACTGGTGTTCACCACCATTTTTCTGCTGGTGGGATTTTTCCTGCGCTCGCGGGTGGCCATTGTGTCCACGGTGGCGGTAGTGGCGGTGTCCACCTTCATGTCGATGGGCATCCTGGTGATGCTGGGCTTCGACATCAATCCCATCACCATGATGGCGCCGGCGGTGATCATGGTGCTGGCCGTGTTGGACAGCGTGCATATCATGACGCAGTACATCATCAATCTGGGCCAGGGCATGGACAAGCTTGTGGCGATGAAGTCGAGCCTGAGGAAAAATGCCAGCCCGGTGTTCTGGACCAGCGCCACTGACGCAGTGGGTTTTCTGTCGATGAATTTCGGCGATTCACCGCCGTTTCGCGACATGGGCAACATGGCCGCCATCGGTGTGATGATCGCGTTTGTGGTGACCTATACGGTGCTGCCGGCGGTGGCGCTGCTGTTCTCGGACCGCATCGAGGCGAAGCCGCTGGTGCTGGCGGGATTGATGCGAAAAATGACGGGCATGGTGCTGCGCATCCACGGCGTGATCCTGTGGGGTGTGCTGGCGGCGATCGTGTTCCTGGGTTTTTCCATTCCGGCCATGAACGTCAATGACGATCTGGCGACCTATTTTGATGATTCACTGGAAATCCAGGATTCACTGGAATTCGCGCGCAACAATATCGAAGGCGTGCAGTTCATCCTGTATTCCCTGGGCGGCGAAGAAGCGGGGCAGGTGAATGATCCCGAATTCCTGCAGCGGGCGGAACAGTTTGAACTGTGGCTGGAACAGCAGCCGGAAGTGAGCAGCGTCGACAGCTATCTGGATCTGCTGCGCCGCATCAACCAGGCCATGCACGACGGCGATATTGACGAGGCGCGCTTGCCGGACAATCGTGAACTGGCGGCCCAGTATCTGCTGCTGTATGAAATGTCGTTGCCGGACGGCATGGACCTGACCCGCGATCTGAGTGAGGACCGCTCATCGTTGCGCATGGTGGTGAATGTGCGCAAGAGCGACAACCAGACCTTGATCGGGCTGGAACAGCGCGCCGAACAATGGCTGCAGCAAAACGATCCAGACCTGCGTGCCGAAGCCAGCAGCGAAATACTGATGTTCGCCCACATGGGCACCAGCATCATCCTAAGCATGATGGACGGCTCGCTGTTCACGCTGCTGTTCGTCACCGCGATGATGATGATCGGTTTGCGCTCGTTCAAGTTCGGCCTGATCAGCATGATTCCCAACGTCGCGCCGCCCATTGTGATTTACGGCTTGTGGACGTTGACGGTGGGACAGGTGAATCACGCCGTGGCCATGACGTTCAGCATCACCATGGGCCTGATCGTGGACGACACCATCCACCTGATGAGCAAATACCTGAATGGCCGGCGCGAAGGGCTGAGTCCTGAACAGGCCATTACCGAATCCCTGGCTACGTCGGGTGCCGCCGTGGTGGTGTCGTCGCTCACGCTGGGAGCCGGTTTCCTGCTGCTGTCCCTGTCCCGTTTCACCGTGAACGACACGTTGAGCATCATGACGGCCAGCATCATTTTCATGGCATTGGCATTCGATCTGATTTTTCTGCCGGCCCTGCTGGTGCAGCTGGACCGTTTTCTGACAGGACGCGATCCGGTACCCGCTATGGCGAACCCGGATGCCAATACCTGATTATCACCTGTACTTTTCAGTTGTTTTATTTACGGGAGGAATGACACATGCCAGGCAGCCGTTTTGAAAGTATTGGTGTGCATTTGCCGGAACGGGAAGTGAGCACAGCGGAGTTGATCGCCAGCATGGCCTCGACGCCCATGTTCGATCTGGAAAAACTCACGGGTGTGTCCAGGCGGCGCTGGCGGGGGGAAGATGATGATTCCCACACGCTGGCCATGGCGGCGGCGCAACGTTGTCTGGATGCCTCCCGTTTCGATGTCGCTGATCTTGATATCCTGATTTTTACCTCCATCACGCGCTTTCGCGGCGGGCTGTGTTTTTGCGTCGAACCGGCCATGAGCCTGACCTTGAAGCAGGAGCTGGGTTTTCGCGACGACGCATTGAATTTCGACATCACCAACGCCTGCGCCGGCATGATGACCGGCGTGCAGATCCTGGATTCGCTGATCCGCAGCGGCGCGGTAAAAAGCGGCATGGTGCTCAGTGGTGAATGCATCACGCCGATTACCGAAACTGCCGTGAAGGAAATCCGTGATCCCATCGACGCGCAGTTTGCGTCACTCACCGTAGGTGATTCCGGCGCCGCCATCATCATGGAAGCAGCCACGGGTGACGACGGCATCGAGTTCATCGATCTGTTTACGTCATCGCGTTTTGCCGATCTCTGCTTTGGCATGCCCAGCGATCGCAATCCGGGTGTGGCCATGTACACGCGGGCGATGGAAATCCATGCCGAAGTAATTCAGCGCCTGCCGGATACGCTGGGCTATTACAGCGAGGAGTTCAGCATTGCTGCGTCCGATTTCAAAGCGGTGATTCCGCACCAGACGTCCACCCGCGCCATCAAATCGGCGCTGGAGTTGTGCGAGGGCACGTTCGGCAAACTGCCGGAAACCTGCATTTCGCTGAATCGTTTGGGTAACACCTCGTCCACCTCTCATGTGGTGGTGCTGGATGATTATTGGCGGCAGGGTAAGCTCGGACCCGGTGACCGGATACTGTTGCTGATTCTGGCGTCTGGCATTGTGATGGGCGCTGCTTCAATCAAGCTGGGGCAGATGGGCGTTAATAATGGGGAGTCTGAACAATGAATGCAGTTCTGTGCCATACCGCTGTTTGCGATCTTCATTCCACCAGTGCCGTCGACAGCGCCGCCAGTGCCGGCATGCAGTGCCTGGGTGGTGCCGGCATTGCCCCGGGCGACGTCAACGTGCTGATCAATGTCGGTGTATACCGTGAAAATAACGTCATGGAACCATCCATCGCGGCGCTGATCCAGCAGAAGATGGAATTGAATCCGGACCCGGCCAAGAATTCGTTGCAGCAGCGCACCCTGTCCTATGATCTGGTTAGTGGCGCCACCGGTTTTCTCAACGCAGCCATGCTGGGAAATTCGCTGCTGCAGACGGGCGCCGCCAGCAATGTTTTGATCGTGGCGGCGGACGTGCATCCGTCCGGGCAGTGGCAGGGTGATTTTCCATTTTCCACGTTGGGAGCCGCCGTGCTGCTGCAACCGGGCACCACCGACGGGCACGGGTTTGGGCCCTTCCTGTTCAAGACTGGCCCGGCGGGCAGTACGGTTGGTTATCGCATTCAAGGCGAAGTGAGCGAATTCGGTACGGAAGGACGTTCCCACGCTATTTACACTGCAGAACCGGATTGTGTGGCGCAGCTGGGCGCTTTTGCCGTCGAAACCGCCCGCGATTTTCTGCAACGTCATGCCATTGCGCCAGCACAGATCGACATCCTGGTGGCGTCGCAGATCGAGCGTAATTTTCCGCACCGTCTGGCGCAGCAGCTCGGTTTGCCGGCGCATTGTTACGCGGTCGATCTGTACGAGCAGCTGGGTGACCCTCACAGCGCCGCGCCCGGTGCCTGCCTGCATCACCTGCTGCAGGACGGTTTGCTTCCGGCGG
>JABLXQ010000004.1 GCA_013178375.1 Gammaproteobacteria bacterium | reverse complement strand
GAGGCGTCGCCCGCCATTGCCAAAACCATTCAGGATTACCAGAAAGGCAAGCATGTCATGGCCGAGCCGGGCGTGCTGCCGTTGCGTTCCGATCTGAAATTCGAGGTGGGCCCGCGCGAGCAGGTGCTGGGCAACTGGCAGTCTGGCCTGCAGGCGTTGGGCGTGAATGTGCGTTACGGCGCAGAAGTGAAGGGCATCACGGGAAACCAGGGTTCGTTTGAACTCAAACTGAAAAACGGTGCCGCCGTGCGCGCGCAGCATGTGGTGCTGGGGATCGGCCTGCAGGGTAACCCGCGCATGCTGGGCGTGGCGGGGGAAGGGCCGGACTGCGTACAGTACACCCTGCCGGATGCGTCGGCCCACCGGGGCGAGACCATCGTGGTGGTGGGCGCCGGTGACGCCGCCATTGAAAATGCGGTGGCGCTGTCGGCGCAGAACACCGTGTACCTGATCAACCGCCGCGACGAATTTGCCCGCGCCAAGGAAGGCAACCT
Source organism: Gammaproteobacteria bacterium (assembly GCA_013178375.1). Lineage (GTDB taxonomy): Bacteria > Pseudomonadota > Gammaproteobacteria > Pseudomonadales > Ketobacteraceae > Ch67. The sequence continues at coordinate 183,071 of JABLXQ010000004.1, read as the reverse complement.
GGCGCTGGTGCTGGATGCCATCGAACGCGGCCGCATCCGCTGCTATTACAGCAGTGCGCCCCTCAGGATCGACGCCACACCGGATGCCGCCAAACCGTTCCAGTTCACCATCAAGACCCGCGACGGTGAAGCTGCGATTCCCTGCCATCGCATCATCGCGCGGCTGGGTGCGATTCCGCCCCGGGATTTTGTCGAATCCTGCGGCATCCGTTTTCCCAACGATAATCCCAACGCTGTGCCGGAACTGTCGGCGAAATATGAAAGCAACGTGCCGGGTTTGTATGTGGTGGGCGCGCTGGCGGGCTGCCCGCTGATCAAGCAGGCGATGAACCAGGGCTTCGAAGTCGTCGAGCACATTCTGGGAAATCCGGTGAAGCCGGCGGACCATCCACTGCTGGAACAGCGTCTGGCCGTGCTGCCGTTCGGGCTGGAGGTGGATGAAACCCTGGACATGTTCCGCAGCCGGATTCCCATGTTCCGCGAACTGACCGCGTTGCAGTTTCGCGAACTGATGCTGGACAGCAAGGTGATCGCGCTGGGGAAAAATCTGAAAACGGGCGATGCCCTGTTCAAGCGCGGCGATTACACCAATACCTTTTACACCATTGTCGATGGCGAAGTGCTGGCGGATGTGGATGAGGCCGGCACCCAGAAGCGCACGCTGGGCAGTGGCCAGTTTTTCGGAGAGATGAGTTTGCTGTCGGGCCAGCGCCGCGACACCAGCGTGTATGCCGGCCGCGATTGCGTGCTGGTGGAAACGCCGCGCCGCACCATGGTGAAACTGCTCAACTCGAATGAAAGCGTGCGGCGCGGGCTGGATGAGGTGTTCATCATGCGCTCGCTGCAGGCGAACTTCGCGCCGGATGCGAGCTTCGACCAGCTGGCGCCGATTGCGCGCAAGTGTGAATTCAAAACCTTCAATCGCAGCGATTTTCTGTTTAACGAAGGTGACAGCGGCGAAACCATGTTTCTGATCCGCAGTGGCTCGGTGATTCTGTCGCGCACCAGCGACGGCCGCGAGCTGGTGTTTGCGCAAGTGCCGTCCGGGCAGTATGTGGGCGAGGCCGCGCTGATGGGCAATCCGGTGCGGATGGCGTCGGCGCGGGCGGCAGTGTTCACCGAAACCATCACCATTCACCGCGACAGTTTTCGTGCGCTGATTAACCTGGCGCCTGCGCTGGTAAACACGATCCAGGAGCGCGCCAAAGTTCGTCTGGTGCAGGATGTGAGCGTGGAGGCTGATCCCGGCGGCGGTGCCGTGATGGCGTTCCTGATGGAGCAGGGCCTGGGAGAATCCACTGACGTATTGGTGATTCACGAGGACCTGTGCGTGGGCTGCGACAACTGCGAGGTGGCCTGCGCCGAAACCCACGGCGGCGTGTCGCGGCTGGATCGGGCCGGGGGCGCGTCGTTTGCGTCGGTGCATGTGCCGATTGCCTGCCGGCATTGCGAGTTTCCCCACTGCATGAAGGAATGTCCGCCGGATGCGATTCACCGTGCGCCGACGGGCGAGGTGTATATCGACAACACCTGTATCGGCTGCGAAAACTGCGTGCGCAATTGTCCTTACGGTGTGATCAAGATGGCGTATCCGGCGCCGAAGAAACCGGGCCTGTTCAGCTGGCTGCTGTTTGGCGCGGGCGCCGGCCCCGGCCAGCATCACGACAGCAGTCACAGTGATGATAAAAGCGCGCTGAAAAAAGCGGTAAAGTGCGATGCCTGCAAGGATCTGCCGCAAGGACCTGCCTGCGTGCGCGCCTGTCCGACCGGTGCGGCGGTGCGATTGGAACCGCAGCGCTTGTCTGATCTGATTTCGCGGCAGAAGGGTGGACTCTGATGCGGGTGGCGCCAAAGGTTTTTCATCAGACTATTCTGGCCTACCGCAATTTTTACTACGCCTGGTGGGCGCTGGCGCTGGGATTGGCGTCCTGGTTTGTATATCTGTTTCCGAATTATGAACAGCCGGCCAATGGCGGCACCTGGCAGGGCTACACCCTGGGCTCAGTGAGCGCGCTGCTGATTGTGTGGCTGCTGTGGCTGGGGGTGCGCAAGCGTCGTTATGCGAATGGATCTGGCACTTTGCAGGGCTGGGTGTCGGCCCATGTTTACCTGGGCACGGCGCTGCTGTGGGTGGCGACGCTGCACACGGGATTTCAGTTTGGCTGGAACCTGCATACGCTGGCCTATGGCTTGATGGCGGCGGTGATTGTCAGCGGCCTGTTGGGAGTGTGGGCGTATCTGGCGGTGCCAGCGCGTATGGTGCGCAAGCGCGACAACCGCAGCCGCGATGATCTGCTGCATGCGATTGTCGAGGTGGATCGCCAGTGTCTGCGGCTGGCGCAGGACGTTCATCCTGACGTTGGCAGTTTTGTGCAAAGCGCGCTGGATCGTACCGTGCTGGGAGGTAGCCTGTTGCAGCAATTGAGCGGACGCGACCGTTCCAGCGTGGAAGTGCGCGGCGGCAAGGACAGTTCCACCGCGCAGCGTGTTGTGCCCAATCGCAATCAGGATCGAGTGATCCGGGCGCTGGCGGAGCGTCTGGCGCGCAGCCCGGGCGGCAAAGAGGCCGTGTTGCTGCAGGAATTGCTCTGGCTGTTCGCGCGACGCAAAACCCTGTTGCAGCAGGTGCGTGCCGATGTGCGCCTGCAGGGCTGGCTGCAGTTGTGGTTGCTGGTGCATGTGCCCCTGTCGCTGGCGTTGCTGGTGGCGCTGGCATTGCACATTTTCAGCGTTTTCTATTACTGGTGATGCCATGCGTTGTCTGATCAGAACCATCGCCGCCCAAAAAGAAACGCTGGAATACCGCGACGCGGAATATGTCGTCAGTGAAATCAGCCTGGGTGCCGCTGGCGATTGCACCGTGCATCTGGAAGGACGCGGTGTGCTGCCCCGTCACGCGCTGATCACGCAGCGACGCGATGGCCGAGTGCAGATCAAGGCTGATGGCGGTGCCGCGCTGCTGATCAATGACAAGCCGCAGCGCAGTGCAGTGCTGGCGAAGGGCGACACCGTGCGCATCGGCCAGAACCTGTTCACGGTGATTGGTGCGCCGTTCGGGTTTGATCTGGCGCTGTCGCTGGCCATCGAAGGCGCGGCGCAGGAAGCGGACACACTGGAATTTGAACTGGGCCCGATGAGTCTGGCCGAGGCGGGCTGGAGCCGGCGTCGCTGGGCCTGGCTGTGCGTGCTGATGGTGTTTTCGGTCGGGCTGATCCTGCCGCTGATCTGGAGCCTGTGGCCGGGCGAACCGGAGGCGCGCCCGGCGCACTGGCCGGTAACCGACAATGCGTGGAGTAGCGGGCCACTGCATACTGCCCATCGTATTCCAGGATTGATCGATGACTGCGGCGCCTGCCATGAAGCCCCCTTCGTGCAGGTGCAGGACAAAGCCTGCAAAAATTGTCATGAGATTGCTGATCACGTGGCGCGACCGGAAAAAGCGCCGGCCTTTGCTAATCTGGATTGCGCCGGCTGCCACCGCGAACATAATGAGCCGCAAACACTGGTGCGCATGGACGAGGCCCTGTGCGTGGATTGTCACGGCGATATCGCGCAGCACTGGCCGGAAAAATCCGCGCTGCAGAATGTGGCGGATTTTGATTCCCACCCGGAATTCACCCTGAGCCTGTTGCAGCAGCAGGTCGGCACTGGTGATGCGGCAAAGGGTGACGCAAACATTGAGTGGAAAACGGAACGTATCCCGCTGAATCATCCCGATCTGGCGGAACATTCCAACCTGAAATTTTCCCACGCCCAGCATCTGAACGCGGACGGCATCGATGGGCCGGACGGCACTCAGGTCATGCAATGCGCCGACTGCCATCAGCCGCAGCAAAACGGCATGCTGATGCAGCCGATCCAGATGGAACAGCATTGTGCCGGCTGTCATTCCCTGGCGTTCGAGGCCACTGATCCCGAGCGGCAGGTGCCCCACGGTTCGCCGCAGGATGTGTTGCGGTCGCTGGAAGAATATTACGCGCGCCTGTATGCGATTCAGGGCGGACCGGTGGAGTCGGTGCATGAACTGAGTCGCCCTGCGCAACGCCCGGGCAAGCCACCGAAATCCTTTTACGCAGCGATGAAAGCCTGGGCCGATGAACGTGCTCTGGAGGCTGCCACTACGCTGATGGAAGAAAGTGCCTGCCACAGTTGCCATGAGGTGACGGTGCATGCTGACAAAAAAGATGCGTCGCGCTGGACTGTGCTGCCGGTGAAGCTGACGGAAGTCTGGATGCCGAAATCGCGCTTCGATCACGGCGCGCATTTGCAGATCGAATGCGGTGAGTGTCATCAGGCGGCCAAATCAGAAAAACCCACCGATGTGCTGTTGCCGGATCTGAAAAACTGCAAGCAGTGTCACGGTGGCGAAGGCAGCAACATGAAGGTGTCCACTGGATGTGTGGGTTGCCACGGATATCACCAGACAGGAATCGCAAAAGGGCAGTCGCAGTGAGTGCGCACAGGTGCGCTGGACCGAATCGGGAAACGGCAAAATGAAACCGAACACACGCAAAACACTTTTGATGGCCATGCTGCCTTTTCTGCTGCTGGGTGTAAGCGGCTGCGGCGGTGGCTCCCGCAAGGATGCGCCGGATGCTGCGCCTTCACCCGGTTGCGACGGCAGCTGTGCCAGCGCCAGCACCTTTCTGTCGGTGGCGGATGTGGAACGTATTCTGGCGCAGGGAATTACCGAAGCGCAGGCGCGCGGTGTGGCGGCGACGTTTGCGGTGAGCGACCGGGTTGGCAATGTGCTGGCGGTGTACCGGATGACGGGGGCGAATCCTGCCGGGGTTGAACTCACCACCAACAGCGGCACTAGCGGCGGATTGGAAGGTGTCGTGCTGCCTTCGACGGCGGATGGGCTGGCGGCCATTGCCAAGGCCGTGACGGGGGCGTATCTGTCCAGTGAAGGCAATGCGTTCAGCACCCGCACAGCAGGACAAATCGTGCAGGATCATTTCAATCCCGGTGAAAATTTCCAGCCGGCGGGTCCGCTATTCGGCGTGCAGTTCAGCCAGCTGGCGTGCAGCGATTTCACTACGTCAATTGCCGATGGTTCGTTTGGTCCGAAGCAGTCGCCGCTGGGTCTGGCGGCTGATCCCGGCGGATTTCCCTTATATAAAAATGGCACCGTTGTTGGCGGCGTTGGCGTTATTGCCGACGGCGAATATTCCGTTGACCTGAATATCCTGGATCGCGATTCGGATCTGGATGAGCTGATTGCCTATGCCGCGGCTTTCAATTACGCCGCACCGGTGGATCGCCGCGCCGATCGCATCACGGCGGACGGCAAGACGCTGCGCTTCAGCGATGTCGATGCCGATGATCTGGATACCCGTCCGGATAACGCGCCAGCCTTTGGCAGCATCGGCGGTGGTGTGGGCGCGCTGGTGGCGGTGAGCGGATATAACGCTGGCGCAATCAGTGCGGGCACTGCGTTCGGCCAGCCGGCTTCCGGTATTCGCGCCGATGCCGGCGGCTTTGCCGATCTGGATGCTTTTATTCTGGTGGATGGAGTCGATGCGCAACGTTTCGCTCCGGCAGCCGGCACAGACGGCGCCGATGCGCTCACGGCCAATGAAGTGTCTGCCATTCTGCGCAGTGCGATCCGGGTGGCAAACAGATCACGCGCGCAGATTCGACAGCCGCTGGGCAGTCAGGCCCGCGTCTCGGTGTCCGTGGTGGACAGCACGGGCGAAATCCTCGGCATCCTGCGCACCCGTGACGCACCGGTGTTCGGTACCGACGTCTCGCTGCAGAAAGCGCGCACGGCTGTGTTTTTTTCCGGCGCCAATTCTGCTGCGCTGGTGGCGACGTTGCCGGACGCAACCTACCTGAACCCGGATCTGTCGGCAGGCGCTACCGTGGATCTGGATAATTACGTCACCGCTTCCCGCAATTTCCTTGGCCTGCCCGGTTTGCTGGCGGACGGTGATTACGCATTTGCCGTGCGCTCCATCGGCAATCTGGCGCGGCCCTATTATCCCGATGGTATTGATGGCAATGATCCCGGTCCGCTCGGCAAGCCGGCGGGTCAGGCCTCGGCATTTTCCACCGGCCTGCAACTGGATCTGGTGTACAACGCGATCATCCAGCATGTGGCATTTGCGGGTGGATTGACGGGAACCGATGTGACGTCCGGTTGCGCCGGCAAGGCTGCACTGGGCGGCGCGGATGTGGCAGCAGGCAATGCCCTGGGCGCAAATGGCTTGCAGATTTTTCCCGGTGGTGTGCCGATTTACCGTGGTGACACGCTGGTGGGCGCGATCGGCGTGTCCGGCGATGGCGTGGACCAGGACGACATGATCGCGTTTCTCGGCCTGCATGAAGCGGGGCTGAGTGTGGGTAATGCGCAGAATGGACGCCGTGCCGATCAACTGACGCCGCAGAGTGTTCGCTTGCGTTATGTGCAGTGTCCACAGGCTCCTTTTATTAACAGCAACGCGCAGAATGTTTGCGCGGGCAAGTGAGGGACGGATGATGAACCGGATCAAACCCAGTCTGTCCCTGCTGCTCGCCGCCAGCTTCGCGCTGCCGTTGCTGGGCGCCGCGCCGGTGGCCAAAGCAGAAACCTATGAAGAGTGCGTCAAGCGTGTGGAAAGTTTCAAACAGCGCCGGCGTGCCGGGAAACAACTTGAACAGCGACTGGCGGATGTGGAATGTGCTGCGTTGCGGCAAACGCCGGCTGCGGTTGATGGCACTGCGCCGGACGGTGGCACATCGTCCACCGTGATTGCACCTCTGGTCACACCGGATCTTCCCAATGCCGCAGCGGCCGCCCGTGCCGTGCCACGCAAAATATCACCGGTACCGCGCCCGCAAGTGTCGCAATTCAAGGACCCGGTTCCGGTGCCGGACCGCTGGCGCATCGTCGATTCCCTCGGTTATCAGGAAAATCTGCTGGACCCCTACAATCGCAATATTCTCAAAGGCGACAAACCGCTGCACGACGACTGGTTTTTTGCCGCCACATTAATTTCCGACACAGTACTGGAACCACGCCGTTCAGTAACGCCAGTGGGAGCCTCCAGTTCCGGCAGCGCGGGTGCTACAGATATTTTCGGTTCCAGCGACCAGATGGTATTTTCCCAAACCATTCTGGCGGAGCTGGTGTACTACAAGGGCGACACCACCTTCCGGCCACCGGATTATGAATTCCGTTTCACGCCTGCCATCAATTACAACCGGGTGGAACTGGATGAAATCCAGGGCATCAATGCCGATCCGGCGGAAGGCGACACCCGCAGCGACGATCACGTCGGCATTCAGGCGGCGTTCGCGGACGTGCATTTGCGCAACGTGGGCACCCGTTATGATTTCGACAGTATCCGCGTCGGTATCCAGCCGTTCACGGCGGATTTCCGCGGCTTCCTGTTCAATGACAGCCCTTTCGGCGTGCGCCTGTTCGGCAACCGTGAGAACAATGTGTTCCAGTACAACCTGGCCTGGTTCCGCCGCATGGAAAAGGACACCAATAGCGGCCTGAACGACGTGAGCGAGGATCTGCGTGACGACGATATTTATGTCGCCAATCTGTACTGGCAGGATCTGGGTGTGCTGGGCTTCACGTCGCAGTTCACGGTTCTGTACAACCGCAATCGCGAAACCGACATCCAATACGACAACAACGATTTCATCGTGCGGCCTTCATCGTTCGGGGAAGAACGGCCGAAGGAATACGACGTCACTTACCTGGGTTACAGCGGCGATGGTCATATTGGCTGGCTGAACCTGAGCACCAGTCTGTATTACGCCGTGGGCACTGAAGATCCGGCGCCTTTCTACGGTGACGAAACCGATATCAGTGCATTGTTTGCTGCTGCCGAAGCTGGCATTGATCAGGATTGGGTGCGCTGGCGCGTGTCTGCGCTCTACGCCAGCGGCGATGAAGATCCTTACGACGATGTGTCGCAGGGTTTCGATGCCATTATTGAAAATCCGCTGTTCGCCGGCGCCGATACCAGTTACTGGATTCGCCAGAACGTGCCGCTGGTGGGCGGTGGTCGCGTTGCACTGTCGGGCCGCAATGGCGTGCTGAACAGCCTGCGCAGTTCGAAAGAGCAGGGGCAGTCCAATTTCACCAATCCGGGCACGCAACTGCTGGGTGTCGGTGCCGATTTCGATGTGCTGCCGCAATTGCGGCTGTCGTTCAATGTGAACCAGCTCTGGTTCGATGACACCGCAGTGCTGGAGGTGGCGCGCAATCAGGGCGGCATCGATACCGATATTGGTGTCGATGCTTCGGTGGCGGCGATCTGGCGGCCCTGGATGCACCAGAACGTGGTGTGCCGTCTTTCCTACGCGCAACTGATTCCGGGGGAGGGCTATCAGGATCTGTACCTGGATGATGCATCACCCTACTCGCTGCTCGCCAACCTGATTCTGACGTACTGAGGCTATTTCAATGAATCCTTTTATCAAGGAAGTCCTGGTCGCTGCAGAAATTCAGGTCGCGCTGAAGTGGCCACACAGGCATGCGGGCGCGTTCTTTTTATTGTTCCGCGAAATGAACTTTTCCGGCCTGCTGTTTGGGCTGGTAATACTGTTGTCATGCGCTGCCAACGTGCAGGCCAGCTCCTCGTTGGGTAAACCAAGGGAAGTCCACTATCCCGTTTATGCCCCATCGCCGGCCAGGCAGACCAGCGCGGAAATGGACGCAAAAAGCGCCGGCTGCCTGAGCTGTCACACTGCTACCGATCAACCCAGCATGCATGCCAGCGAAGGCGTGAAGCTGGGCTGTGTGGATTGTCACGGTGGCAACGCGGCGGTGAATCGCAGCCTGAACGATCAACCCGGCAGTGACGCTTACAACAAGGCACTGAATGATGCTCACGTACAACCGCTGTATCCCCATGCGTGGAATTTTCCCAACAGCGCCAATCCCGAACGCACTTACACACTGCTGAATCAGGAAAGCCCCGAATTTATCCGCTTCATCAACCCGTCGGATTATCGCGTGGTGGAGGAAGCCTGCGGCGCCTGCCATATGCCGGTGATCGATGCGACCCGACGCAGCCTGATGTCAACCGGCGCGATGCTATGGGGCGGCGCGGCGTACAACAACGGCATTCTGCCGTTCAAAAATTATATTCTGGGTGAGGCATACACCCGCGACGGCGAACCGGCCAGCATCACCAATCCGGTGGAGCCGACGCCAGAAATGAAAGCGATGGGCGTGCTGCCGGCGTTGGCACCCATGCCAGCCTGGGAAACGGTGAAGCCGGGGGATATTTTCCGCGTGTTCGAACGGGGTGGCCGCAATATTCAATCGTTGTTTCCGGAAACGGCACTGCCGAATATTGCCGGCAATATCCAGCGTCTGGAAGAACCGGGCCGGCCCGACATCAAGCAATCCAATCGTGGCCCAGGTACCGGCCAGCGCATCTCGGTGCCACTGATCAACATTCACAAGACGCGCCTGAACGATCCCTTCATGTGGTTCATGGGCACCAACGACCAGCCCGGTGATTATCGCCATTCCGGTTGCGCCGGCTGCCATGTGGTGTATGCCAACGACCGCGATCCACGCCACTCCGGCCCGTACGCAAAATTCGGCCACACCGGCCTGACCCAAACTGCCGACCCCACCATCGCGAAGGACGAAACCGGGCATCCGCTGCAGCACAGTTTTACCCGCAGCATTCCCAGCAGCCAGTGCATGATCTGCCACATGCACCAGCCCAATATGTTCATGAATACCTTCCTCGGTTACACCATGTGGGATTACGAATCCGATGCGCCCTTCATGTGGCCGGAGAAACAGAAATATCCTACGGATGACGAACAGCGCAAGATTCTCGACCGCAATCCGGAAGGCGCGGCGGTGCGTGGCAAGTGGGGCGATCTTGAATTCCTGAAAAACGTATCCAGCCTGAATCCGCAATTGAAGGACACGCAGTTCGCCGACTACCACGGCCACGGCTGGAATTTCCGCGCCATTTTCAAGCGTGACCGCAAGGGCCATCTGCTGGACGAGAAGGGCAATATTGTCAGCAACGATGATCCGAAAAAATTCAAGAAGGCGGTGCACATGTCGTCGGTGCACGTCGACAAGGGTATGCACTGTGTCGATTGCCACTTCGGCCAGGATGCCCATGGCAACGGCCATATTTACGGCGAAGTGGCGGCGGCGGTGGAAGTGGATTGCGTGGATTGCCACGGTACTGCGCAGGCCTATCCGTCGCTGATCACCTCCGGCCCGGCGGCGCTTGAAGGCGGCCAGGATCTGTCATTGATCCGCAATCCCGATGGCCAGAAACGTTTTGAATGGGTGAACGGCAAACTGATCCAGCGTTCAGTGGTGACTCCGGGGCTGGAGTGGGAAATGTCGCTGGTGAAAGACAGTGTCACGCCCGGCAACGCGCATTACAACGCGAAAGCGGCGCGCGCAAAACTGGTGAGCAACGACACCGCGCAACAAACCTGGAACGGCAAAACCGCGCCCAACGATCTGGCCCACAGCAACGACAAGCTGGAATGCTATGCCTGCCATACATCGTGGACCACGGCGTGCGGCGGTTGCCATTTGCCGATCGAGGCCAATGCAAAAACCCAGCGTCATCATTACGAAGGTGGCGAAACGCGCAATTATGCCACCTATAATCCGCAGGTGGCCCGCGACGAGATTTTCATTCTCGGATTGCGCGAACCGTCCAGCGGTGGTCGCGTGGCGCCGGTGCGTTCCACTTCCGCTCTGGTGTTGTCATCCACCAATTCCAACCGCGAGAAAATCTACATCCAGCAACCGCCGATTGCGGCCAGCGGTTACAGCTCGCAGGCGATGAATCCCCATTACCCGCACACCGAGCGCAAGACGGAAACCAAAACCTGTTCCGATTGCCATGTGGCGGAAACCAACGACAACAATGCCATCATGGCGCAGACCCTGGGTCATGGCACCCAGTTCATCAACCTGGTGGGTTACAACGCCTGGCTGGGAACGGAGAACGGTGTTACGGCCGTGCAGGTCACCGAGTGGGAAGAACCGCAGGCGGTGATTGGCAGCTATCTGCACCGTTACGCCTATCCGGATTTTTTCCAGCAGCACCAGGACAGAAACAAGGTGTTGCCGGAAGCGCACAGCCACAGCAGCGGTTCAGCCAATTGTGTGCAGTTGCGCGGCGAGTATCTGTTCGCGGCAGAAGGCGAGAAAGGCTTCCGCATTTACGACGTGGCCAGCATTGCCAACAAGGGCGTGTCGCAGCGCATCATCACTGCGCCCTTCAGTGCGCTAGGTCATGACGCGCATGTGGAAACCAGTGATGCGTCCTGCGTCGTGCTCGCCACCACGCAGCCAGTGCAGCCGTCGCGCAACCAGGGCGACCTCATGCGCAAGGACAATCTGGAACAACCCTTCCACAGCATCTACGAATACGCCTTTATCACCGACCGCAAGGAAGGCCTGATCCTGGTGGATATCGACACGCTGATGGACGGCGAGCCGCGCAACAATAAAATGCAGCGCGCACTCACCTGGAATGAAAACGGTGTGTTGAACGGTGCGCGTTATCTGGTGCTGGGCGGCTATTACGCCTACGTGCTCACCGATGTCGGGCTGGTGGTATTGAACCTGAATGATCCGCTCAAGCCGCAGGTGGTGAGCACCGTGGCACTGAACGATCCGCGTGGCGCCGATCTGCAATTCCGCTATCTGTTTGTCACCGATGCCGACGGTCTGAAAGTGATTGATGTGACACATCCGGAAGCAGCGAAACTCGTCGGCAACCAGATCACTATCCAGAACGCGCGGAAGGTTTATGTCTCGCGTACGTACGCCTATGTGGCGGCGGCGAACAATGGTCTGGTGATTGTTGATATCGAAAAGCCGGAAGCGATGAAACCTTATCTGCAACTGACCGCAGCCAACGGCATCGAAGACGCCCGTGACGTGATCGTGGCCACCACCAACGCCACCCTGTTTGCCTACGTGGCCGACGGCAAGGCCGGTTTGAAAGTGCTGCAGCTCACCGCGCCGGACACCCAGCCGAATTTCTACGGTTTCAGCCCGGAACCGAAACCGCAGCTGATTGCGCGCTACCAGACCGACGCACCGGCATTAAGTCTGTCACAACCACTGGAACGGGATCGTGCCGTGGATGAAACCGGTGGCCAGGTGGCGGTGTTTGGCCGTCGTGGTTCGCGTCCGTTCAACGAGCAGGAGCAGAAGAAACTGTATCTGAATCGGGAGGGTAAAATTTGGACCGTGAAGGATTGAACCCGATGTCGGGCCTGCGCGCGCTGCTGACGTTGTTGCTGGTTTGCAGCGGCGCAGTTGCCGCCCCCCTGCCGCAGGATTCCACCGACACCCATCTCGGTGTCGCCAGCTGCGCGTCGGCGGTGTGCCACGGCGCCATCGCACCCAAACCCGACAGCAATGTCCTGCAAACCGAATACCGCACCTGGACCCAGCACGACATGCACGCCCGCGCCTACAAAATCCTGCTGAATGACGAATCCAAAAAAATCGCGCAGAAACTGGGACTGCCCAACGCCCACGAAGCGAAAATCTGCCTCGACTGCCACACTGACAACGTAGCGGACGGCAAGCGTGGCCGCCGCTTCCAGCTCAGCGATGGCGTCGGCTGCGAAGCCTGCCACGGCGGCGCGGAAAAATGGATCAAGTCGCACACCGAACCCGGCGTCACGCACGGCGACAATCTGAAAATGGGCATGTATCCCACCGAAGATCCCCACGCCCGCGCGCAACTGTGCCTGTCCTGCCATCTGGGCACGCAGCAAAAACTGGCGAGCCACGACATCATGGGCGCCGGCCATCCGCGCCTGTCATTCGAGCTCGACACCTTCACCGTGCTGCAACCGGAGCACTACGTGAAAGACGACGACTACCGCCGGCGCAAGCCGGATATTTCCAGCCCGCAAATCTGGGCCACCGGCCAGATCAGTGGCGCAGAACGCACACTGGAGCTGCTGGCATCAAAACGGTTTCACGGCGGCGGCATGTTCCCGGAAATCAGTTTTTACGATTGCCATTCCTGCCATCATCCGATGAACGACATCCGCTGGCAGGGTGGCGAAGGCATGAAGCCCGGCGCCCTGCGTTTGAACGACGCCCACCTGCAGATCAGCGCCATCCTGCTGGCTGAACTGCTGCCAGCGCAGGCACAAAAGTGGCGCGATGGCATGAAGGCATTGCAGCAGGCCGGCATGCAGGGGCCGGATGCGGTAAAAACCCAGGCTCAATCCCTGCAGAAACAACTGCCTGACATCGTGACGCGATTCCGCCAGCCACAAACTCCAGCCGAACAGAAAGCCCTGCTGCGTCGCCTGCTGACCGAGGCGCAGAAAGGCGCCTTCCGCGATTACACCAGTGCCGAACAGGTGGTGATGGGCTGCAGTGTACTTTTCAGCAGCCTGAAACTGGACGACACTTTACGCACCACCCTCGACAACCTTTATCAGGTACTGGATGACGAACACCGGTTTCAACCCGAACGCCTGCGCGCAGCTGCAGGCAAGGCGCTGGCAGACGTGGAGCGCCACCTATGACTGAGCACGGCACTGGGCAAACTGTCCCGCGCGCGCATTCCGCTGCACAAACCCATCCTGGCCGCAAGCGCCCGCAGAACCAGGACAGCATCCATATGGACGACGGCCATGGCTTGTGGGTGCTGGCGGACGGCATGGGCGGACACCAGGGCGGCGAGATCGCCAGCGCGATTGCCTGCGAGGAAATTCCCGCTGCCATTGCCGACAGCAAGCCGTTGCAGGAAGCCCTGCGTGTGGCCCACCGCAAAATTCTGGCGCGGGGTGAACAGCAGCCGGCCTTGCGTGGTCTCGGCACCACCGTCGTGGTGATCCATCAGCAGGGGCACCAGTATGAACTGGCCTGGAGCGGTGACAGCCGCATTTACCGCTGGCGCAAAGGCCGGCTGCAACAGCTCAGCGAGGACCATTCCGTCGTGGCGCGCATGCTGCGGGCCGGGCTGATTTCCGACGAGCAGGCCCGCACTCATCCGCATCAGCATGTGATCAGTTCCTGTCTGGGCACCACCTCCGGCGATGGGCTCGAAATCGGTTACAAGATTGAAACCTGGGAAAAAGGCGACTGGTTGCTGCTGTGCAGCGACGGCCTGACCGACGAACTGGAAGACGAAACCATCGCCGCCTTCCTGCAGCAGCACACGGATCTGGACGCTGCCAGCCAGGCCCTGCTGCAGGCAGCGCTGGAAGCCGGCGGCCGCGACAATGTCAGCGTGGCGCTGATCGAGGCGCCCGCTGCTGCACCGGAGGGCATGTCCCCGCACCGGCCGCTGCACCCGGCCATCTGGGCTGTTCTGGGTTCCGTGCTGGCACTGGTGGTGCTCCTGGCCATCAAACTGCTGCGGCCGGAGTGAAGTACCATGCATTACGTGATTGACTCACAGGAAAACCGCAATGACCGATGACAATGCCACACGCCTGCATATCGAACCGATAGGCGTCAAACTCATCGCCGAGGACGGCAAGGAATTCCTGATCAGCGAACCCACCACCGTGGGGCGCAGCAAGGACGCGGGACTGGTGATTGACGACGATCAGATCTCCCGCCGCCACGCCCAGCTGAAACCGATTCCCGACGGGCTGGAAGTGGAGGATATGGGTTCTTCCAATGGCACGTTCCTGAATGGCCAGCGTCTGCCGAAATTCATTGCCCGTCACGGCGACATCCTGCATTTCTACGTGCACAAATACAGTGTCAGCATCCGCTCGCAACAGACGCCAGCGTTCGATCCCGAGGCCACCCGTCTGCACATTCCGGAAGCCAAGCCTGCGGCGGTGGAAAAACCTCTGCCAGTCGAAAATGCAGCACCATTGGAAAAACCAGCACCGCCGCCAGTAGAGACCAAACCGGTTGACGAAAAAAAGCCGGCAGAAGAGAAAAAGTCGGTTGAAGACAAGCTGCCCGTGGCAACAAAACCGGTAGCTGCCGATAACGATGCCGGCAAGCCTGAGCGGGCCTGGTGGGAAACCTCGGATGAAGGCCCGGTGGGCACCGTGCTGCTCCGGCCGGGTCAAGTGGATCTGGAAGCGGAAATGACGCGCCTGTTCAATCTCGGCCCGGCGCAAACGCCCCGGCTGGTGGGCATGGCGGGTGAATACTCCGGCCGCATTTTCGAACTGGGCGAAGGCAAATTCGTGATCGGGCGTGAAGCCGGCTGCGCCATCCGTCTGGACAACGACGGCATTTCCGTCAAGCATGCGCAGATCATTCATGAAGGTGGCACCTGGAAACTGGTGAACCTGCTGTCGTCCAACGGCACCTTCGTCAACAGCGAACGGATTCAAACGGCGTATCTGAACAGCGGCGATGAACTGCGCTTCGGTTCCGTGGCTTTGCTGTTTCAGTTGCCGGGTGGTGCGATCATCAAATCCGCCGTACCGGAACCCGTTGCGGCGGAACCGAAGAAAGCCGCCAGCAAGACGGGCCTGATTGCCGCCATCGTGGGTTTTCTGCTGGTGCTGGTGGTGGGCGCGCTGGTGCTGCTCTGAATCAGTCGTTCACCGGATGCTGGCGGGTCCACTCACGACCCGTTCAGCGTCCAGTTGTAATCGATGTCGGCATCGATGCTCAATTTTTCCGGCAGCGACTGATAGCGGCGCAGGAATTTTTCCACCCCGCCACTCACTGCAAAATCATCCTCGAACCAACTGAAAATTTTCGACACGTGCACCGTGTCATCTTCCAGGTACAGCCCTTTCTTTTTATTGGCGAGAAAGGATGTCGCCTGATCCTCCAGCTGTGTTTCCAGCGTGGCGGCGCGGTAGGGCTCGTTGCGCAGATCCGGGCAGCTCACCGACGCGCAGACAATCGCCATGTGAATCCGTGGCTCACCCATTGACCGCAGAAAATCATCCTCCACCTGCTGCAGCGTGACCGTTTTTCCGTCCAGCGTTCCCACCGGCTTTTTCCACACCGGCCTTAGCAGTGAACCGGCATCCTTGATGCTCTCCACCGGCCAGTGGTCCAGCACCATCTTCAGCGCAAAAACATTGTAGGCATTGATATGGAAGCTGAGTTTTTCCTGGGGCGATGCCAGCTGCGCCACGGGAAACTGTTCCACCAGCGCCACCACCTGTGGCCACAGCGGATCGTTTTTCAGCGCGCTGTAATTCACCTGATTCAGCGCAACGCCATCGCGTTCGCCAGGGCGCACGTGTTTTTCCAGCAATTGCGCGTAGGGGGTCCAGTCAGGTTCGGCGGCAAAGGCCGGCATGACCTGCAGCAGGCCGCAGGTCAGCAGCGCAGGTTGCAGCCCTTTCGACACTTTGAAAATACGCGGTGGTTTCAAAAAGCCCAGCAATGGTTTCAACATCAGTTTTGTCCCTTTCCGTGGTCTGATGCTGATCTTACTGAAAACGGCGCCGCGGCACACGCAGGATCGCGGCAGTATGAATCAGACGGCGATGCCCGTTTCCAGTGTTGTCACCTGGCCCGTACTGACACTGCCACGGATGCCATCCTTGCTTACAACAGATCCAGCAGTAACAAAGATTTGGCGCTGGTGTTGTGGGAGCCGATATCGCGGTGATGCTGCTCAATCTGGTCCAGCGTCTGCTTGCGACTCATGCCCTGGCTGCAGCAGGCGTGCGCTTCCGTCATCTTGTCCCCGAAATCCACATCGCGGAGCAGCGCGCAGGCCAGTTTGTGCAACCAGTTTTCTTCGGAATGCCAGCTGCTGTTGGTGCGCTTGGCAATTCGGCACCACATGGCATACAGATCCAGATTGCTGGTGTGGAACAGGCCGTGGAAGGCGTGGTTGCCGGCATGCTCGCGAAAATACGCGGTGACTTCCTCGGCAAAAAATTCCGAGCAGACTTCGAAGGCGCTGATGGCTTTCCCCATTAGTTCTGGCGAGAGGGTCGCGGCGGGATTGGGTGCCAGTACGTGGTCCACGCGCTCCACAATCCAATGGCCAATCTGCTCGGCCCTGGGTGGTACGTCGCCGTACAATGGAAAATCGTGAGACCGGATGGCGGCCACCAGATCGTCAAAATATTCGGTGCTGAAATAGTTTCGGTCGTTCCAGTTCATGTGCTGTCTCCGCTGTATTTTCGGCGTGATGCGCCCCCGTGTTTCCCAAAATACCGGCGTCTTTCCATGACAGATTTGTGACCAAAAATAACGCAACTGACCGCGGGCGTTGGCGGTCTGGGCCGGATTCTGGACTCCTCGTCTGCAGCCCGTCAACTGGCCCTGGCGCCGCTGGCAGGCGGAAGTCACCGGGCATTGATCTGCGTCGGGATGCCCGCCGTCTTGTCGCGGGGTATTCTCTGCAATGGGCCATCAGCCTGGGGAAATCCCATGTATCCACATGACCATCCAACATCTTTCCACTGGCAGGCGCTGGACGACCTGCCTTGTAATCCTGCGCGCAATCCGCCATTGCCGGCGCCGCCTGATCCGCTGCGACGGGATCTGCTCAAGGGTGGCATCGGCGTTGCGCTGCTCGGCTTTTTCGGTGGTTCCATATCGGCCTGCGCAGGCACCGGCAGTGCGGAGCCGGTGCAAGGATTGCTCGGTTTCACCGGCATCGAACCGCAAACCGACGCTGCGTTCGATCGCGTTGCCATTGCGCCAGGCTACCAGGCGCGCGCTTTTTTCTCCTGGGGTGATCCGGTGCTGCCTGGCGCGCCGGTGTGGCAACCGGATGCCGCGGATGACTGGCAGGCGCAGTTGCAGCAGGCGGGCGACAATCATGATGGCATGCATTATTTTCCGTTTCCGGATGCGCCCGGCGAACACGGCCTGCTGGTGATCAATCATGAATTCGTCAGTGCGACCCTGCATCCGCATGGCATGTCCCGCGTCGACGGCAAACGCCCGCTGTCGGAAGTAAAAAAGGAGCAGGCGGCCCACGGCGTCAGTGTCATCGAGATTCGCAAGGACACTGCCGGGCACTGGCAACGGGTTCCCGCTTCCCGTTTCAACCGTCGCCTGTCCGCGCTGACGCCCATGGCGATTGGCGGACCGCTGGCCGGACATGATCTGATGAAAACTGCCAGCGATCCGGAAGGTCGCACGGTGCTGGGCACGATTGCCAATTGCGCCATGGGATTCACGCCCTGGGGCACCTACCTGGTCTGCGAGGAAAACTGGCACCAGTATTTCGTCAATCGCGATGTGGCCGATCATGCGCGCCGGGTATCGCACCAGCGATATGGCATTTCTGCCGCTGGTGGCAGTCGGGTGTATGGCTGGGAGACCGCCGACCCCCGCTTCGACGCCACCCCGCAAGCGGGCCAGCCTTTCGGCGGCCATGTGCAGGAGCCGCACCGCTTTGGCTGGGTGGTGGAATTCGATCCGTTCGATCCCGCTTGTGTGCCAGTGAAGCGCACGGCACTGGGGCGTTTCTGCCGCGAAGGCGCCAGCGTGGCGCAGGGCTCCGACGGACGTCTGGCCGTCTATTCCGGCGACGACACCAAGGGCGAATACATCTACAAATTCGTGCCGGCCGGCAGTTACAACCCGAATGATCCTGCCGCCAACCGCAACCTGCTGGACAGCGGTACGCTGTACGCCGCGCAGTTCAAGGCCGGTGGTGAAGGGGAGTGGAAAGCGCTGGTGCTGGGTCAGAACGGCCTGGTGCCCGCCAATGGATTCAGCAGTCAGGAAGAAATCCTGCTGAATGCCCGCGCCGCCGCCGACCAGGCGGGCGCCACGCCCATGGATCGTCCGGAATGGGTGGCAGTGCATCCGCAGACGCGGGAAGTCTATGTCACCTGCACCAATAATGATGAACGCGGCAGCACGAATCCGGTTGATGCCGCCAATCCGCGTCCCCACAACCTGCACGGCCAGATTCTGCGCTGGCGCGAAGCCGGTGCCGATCCCGCTGCCACCCGCTTTCAGTGGGACATTTTCCTGCTGGCAGGCGAAAGCGCCGGGGCGAAGGATGCAGAAGGAAAACCGGTGGCCGACCATCAGGTGGGCAACATCCGGGGCGACATTTTTTCCTCGCCGGATAGTCTGGCTTTCGACGCGGCGGGCCGGCTGTGGATCGCGACGGATTACGACGACAAGGCCGTGCAGAATCGCAATATGGGCTGCAACCAGCTGCTGTGTGCCGATCCGGTAGCGGGGGAAGTGCGGCGGTTTCTGGTGGGTCCGCGTGGCTGCGAGATCACCGGTATCACCTGGACGCCGGATTACCGCGCCATGTGGATCAACGTACAGCACCCCGGCCTCAGCTTTCCTGCCAGCGACGGCAAAAGCCGGCCCCGTTCCACCACGGTACTGATCACCAAAAACGACGGCGGCGTGATTGGCACCTGATTCAGTGCCGCATCACGCCGCCGTGTGTCGGTAGACGTCAGACTTTAAAAGAAAGGTCAGGTAGCGGAAAGCCGGTTCTTGCGCCGCTCGTAATTCTTGGCTTCCGTCGGCACTGTGCCGCCCTTGCCGGTTTCCAGCCACTGCTTCACTCGCGCCGCGTCGCCCACGTGGGAACGCTTGCCGAACGAATCCAGCAACACCACTGCCACCTGACGGTCATCAATTTCTGTCAGCATCACCAGACAGTGGCCGGCCTTGTTATTGAATCCGGTCTTGCTCAGCCTGATGTCCCACTTGTTGTTCCGCACCAGTGGATTGGTGTTGTAGAAGGCCAGCGAGTAATTCGGCTTTTTGAAGCGGGTGTCCTTCTTTGCGGTGGTGCTGGACTGGCGGATCAGCGGGTACTTCGCCGCCGTCTGCACCAGTTTGGCCAGATCGCGGGCGGTGGACACGTTGGAATAGGACAGGCCGGTGGGCTCGACGAACTGGGTACCTTTCAGTCCCAGATCCTTCGCCTTCTTGTTCATGGCATCGATGAACTTGGCGTAGCCGAATTTGTAATGGTGGGCGAGGGTGGCAGCGGCCCGGTTCTCCGACGACATCAGGGTCAGCAGGATAAGTTCCTTGCGGGTCAGCTGGCTGCCCACCCGCACCCGGGAGAACACGCCTTTCAGCTCCCTGGTCTGGTCGATCTTGATCGGCAGCACTTCGTCCAGGGGCTGGTTGGCATCCAGTGCCACCATCACGGTCATCAGCTTGCTGACCGAGGCAATGGGCACCACTGCATCCGCATTCTTGGCAAACAGCACCTGCTTGTGATCCATATCCATCACCAGTGCATTCACCGACGCCAGATTCAACCGGGCCGGATCGCGTCCGTTGCCGGCGCGCTGGGCTGGATCAACATTCTGGGCCTGTACTGCCAGTGACAGCAGCCAACCGAAAAACAAAACGAAATATTGAAACTTCACTTAAAAAATCTCTGTTTCACGTTGATGGATAGCTCAAGCATAGCTACTTTTATCAGTAGGATTTTAGTATGATTTTGCATGAGATGCAGTGCGCGTCAAATTTTGTTCAGACAGAATTTTCAGTGCGCGGCTGTTGAAGGCAGGGCGCTGCGGTGCGGTCACCTTCCCAGGGGCTGTTCTGGCCCGGCCAAGTCAAAATCCTCCATCGTTCCAGTTTGTTCGCGCTTCGGGAGAAGCATTACCTTCCATGGGTTCGCAGCCACACTTCGATTTGGAAACCAGCGTCCCGGTACTCACTGATCGTGTTGAGCTTCCAGCTGCCGGGTTGATGCGGCGTGCGCCGGCCCTGGTGGCGGAAGGCGCTGATCGGGTTGGCTATTTGCCGCCACGACCCAGACGGCGCGGTATCCGGTTTGGCAAATTCTACCTGTTTTTGCTGGTGCTGGTGTTGCTGTTGTGTGCTGCTGCTTATTACGAAGCACGGACATCCACCCTGCAGGCACGCTATCTGCCGGAATATGCTGCCCGCCTCAGCTGGGAAATGCAGGACGGTCCGAGTGACACCATCCTGTTTCCAAACAAGGGTCCGTTCGATCAGCGTCTGGGGTATGTGCGCCTGCCCAGGATGCTGGACCGGCTCCAGACCAGCGGCATGCAACTGGATCGCCAGGCCCGCTTCTCGCCCGAACTGATGCAGTACCTCCAGGCCGGATTCTTTCTGCCCTACAACGAAAAAACCCAGGGCGGGCTGGAAATCCTCGACCGTCGCCTGGAACCCATGTACCGCTACCGTTATCCCCGGCGGCACTATGCCACGTTCGAAATGGTGCCGCCACGCATGGTCAGCGCCCTGTTGTTCATCGAAAACCGCCGTCTGCTGGATGCCGATCATGCCCAGGTGAACCCGGCGGTGGACTGGGGCCGCTTCATCAAGGCCGCCGTGTTCAAGGCCGGCGATGTCATCAATATCAAGACGCCGTCCATGGGCGGCAGCACCCTGGCCACCCAGATCGAGAAATACCGCCATTCCGACGACGGCATCACTTCCTCTATCGAGGACAAGCTGGTGCAGATGGCGTCCGCCAGCGTGCGGGTGTACCAGCAGGGGCCGGACACCATGGCCGCCCGCCGCAAACTGGTGCTGGATTACCTGAACACCGTGCCGCTGTCTGCCGCGCCGGGTTATGGCGAAGTGAATGGTATTGGCGATGGCCTGTTCGTCTGGTTCGGCTCCGATTTTGACCGCATCAACCAGCTGCTCAGCGGGCCGGACCTGCTGGGAGACGAACTGGTGGAGCAGGGCGTCGCCATGCGCCAGATCATTGCGCTGATGATCGCCCACCGGCGTCCTTCCTATTATCTGGCGCAGAGCCGCAGCGATCTGGACCAGCTCACCGACAGCTACCTGCGCTTGTTGGGCCGCAAGGGTGCCATCGGCCAGGAGCTGATGCAGACCGCGCTGGCGCAGAAAACCGTATTCCGTAATTTCCGTACTGACCCGGCCGTGGTGCCACAGGAAACCAACAAGGGCGTGAACGTGGTGCGCAACCGGCTGGTGTCGTCGCTGGATGTGTCGCTGTACGACCTGGATCGCATGGACCTGACCGCCACCACCACGCTGCAGGGGGATCTGCAGGATGCCGTTACCACCCATCTGCGCAAGCTGCACGATGACGAATTTGCCAAGCAGAACGGCCTGATGGGGGAATACCTGCTGAAGGCGGGCCAGGCCAAACACATCAATTACAGCTTCACCCTGTTCGAGCGCACGCTGAACGGCAACCAGGTGCGGGTGCAGACCGACAACACCGACAATCCGTTTGATATCAATGAAGGCAGCAAGCTGGAACTGGGGTCCACTGCCAAGCTGCGGGTGTTGTCCACCTATCTGGAAGTGATGGCGGAGATTCACCAGCGCTACCAGAACCAGAGCGCGGATTCCCTGCGCAAACTGCGGCAAGACACCACCGATGTGCTGACCGGCTGGGTGCTGGAGCAGCTGATCGCCAAGCCTGACCTGACCTTGCCCGAGCTGTTGCAGGCGTCGCTGGACCGTACCTATTCGGCCGATCCTGGCGAGCGCTTCTTCACTGGCGGCGGCATTCATACCTTCAGCAACTTCAAGAGGGAAGACAACGGCCGCATTCCCACCGTGCGCGAATCCCTGCAGGAATCCATCAACCTGCCGTTCGTGCGCATGCTGCGGGAACTGGTGAACTACACCATGTATCAGAAGTGGAGCGGCGAGAATCTGGTGCGCCTGAACGATTCCGACCCGCGCCGGCAGGAAGTGCTGACCAAGTTCATCGACCGCGAAAGCACGGTGTTCCTGTCCCGTTTCTGGGTGAAGTATCAGGGTATTGGCCAGCAGGAGCGCATGGATGCCTTTCTTACCGGGCTGAAGCCAACGCCGGTGCGGCTGGCGGTGGTGCACCGTTATATGTTCCCGGAAGCGGACCTGGAAGCATTCTCAGTGTTCCTGAATGATCGCCTGCCCGGTGAGGCCCTGGCGCCTAAGACACTGGCCAACCTGTACAATCGCTATAAACCCGGCAGCTACAGCCTGCAGGACCTGGGTTACCTGGCGCGGGTGCATCCGCTGGAACTCTGGCTGCTGGGTTATCTGCAGCAGGCGGACAAACCCAGTTTCAGCAAGGCGCTGGAAGCCAGCCGGAATGAGCGCCAGCAGGTGTACAGCTGGCTGCTGCGGACCAAGGCCAAGAACGCCCGTGATACCCGCGTCCGCACCATGCTGGAAGTGGAAGCCTTTTCCGACATTCACCGGCGCTGGAAGGCGCTGGGCTACCCGTTCGATCACTTGGTGCCGTCCCTCGCTACCGCCCTGGGCAGCTCCGGCGACCGGCCGGCGGCCCTGGCGGAACTGATGGGCGTGATTCTGAACGGTGGTGAGCGCATGCCGGCGTACCGGCTCGACAAACTGGTGTTCGCTGCCGACACCCCTTATGAGGCGCGGCTGTCGCAACAGCCCATGAATCCGGTGCAGGTCATGAATCCCGATGTGGCCGATGCCCTCAAGGGTGCGCTGGGCGAAGTGGTGAACAATGGTACTGCCCGCCGCCTGCAGGGGGCCTACCACAAGGTCGACGGCAGCCCACTGAACATGGGTGGCAAGACCGGCACAGGCGACAATCGTCTGGTTTCCATGGGCGCTGGCGGCCAGCGTACCAAGGGCCGCGCACTCAGCCGTACTGCGACGCTGGTGTTCTACCTGGGCAACGATCATTTCGGCACCCTGACCGCTTTCGTGTCCGGCTCCGGCGCAGGTGATTTCCGCTTTACCTCCGCCCTGCCGGCCCAGACTCTCAAGGGCATGGCGCCGATCCTGGAGCCTTACCTGCAACAGGCCGAGGCCCCGGCCGAGCTGGCACCGGAAATGTGGCATGATGGTTTCGAGGAGCCGGGTGCTCCGGCGCAGGCAGTGGTCGAGTCCGACGTGCTGTCTCCCGCGGAGTGATGCGCCGGTCCACTTCATTGTGGCCGGCCGGCCCTTTATACTCTCCCGCATAATTAAATCCCCACTCAAAATAAGTCGAGAGAACCGCTATGGGCGCACAGTGGAAAGCCAAGGGTAGAACCGAATCCGCCGCCGCAAAAAGCCGCATCTTCACCAAACTCACCCGCGAAATCATGGTGGCGGCACGGTCGGGCGCTGATCCGGCCACGAATTCCCGCCTGCGAATTGCGATCGAGCAGGCCAGGAAGGCGTCAATGCCGAAGGACACCCTGGAGCGTGCGATCAAGAAAGGTGCCGGCCTGCTGGATGAAGTGGTGCATTACGAACACGTGACCTACGAAGGTTTCGCGCCGCACCGGGTGCCGGTGATCGTGGAGTGCCTGACCGACAACAACAACCGCACGGCCCAGAGCATTCGCGTGCTGTTCCGCAAGGGGCAGTTGGGTACGTCCGGTTCCGTGTCCTGGGATTTCAAATACCTGGGCATGATCGAAGCGACCCCGGATTCCCCCGATGCCGACCCGGAAATGGCCGCCATCGAAGCCGGTGCCCAGGACCTGGAGCCGGCGGAAAACGGTGCCACCCTGTTCCTCACCGATCCTACCGATCTGGATGCGGTGAGCCGGGCATTGCCGGCGCAGGGTTTCACCGTGATATCCGCCCAGCTGGGCTACCGGCCAAAAAACCCGGTGACGCTCGACAGTGAGGAAGCCTTGGCGGAGGTGGAGGCGTTCCTGGAAGCCATCGATGCCGATGACGATGTGCAGAATGTCTATGTCGGCCTTGCCGGTTGAAACCATCCGGCCCTAGCCGCCCGTCGAAAGGGCGGCCAGGGCCAGTAGCAGAAGCGCAAGTACCAGCTTTGTTGCCAGGTGCCAGCCCGTTTGTTCCCCCGCCCCGCCTTCCCACACATCCAGCGCATACTGCGCCGGCTGCTTCAGCAGATTACGCATGATCCGGCACCACCACCGCTGTTGCCGCAGCGCGCCGCCGTGATTGCTGCCAGGCCACTGCCTTCCGCACCAGGTAATAAAACACCGGCGTCAGCAGCAGGCCAAAGAACGTCACTCCCAACATGCCCCAGAACCCCGCCGTGCCCATGGCCTGGCGCATTTCGGCGCCGGCGCCGGATGACAGCACCAGCGGCACCACGCCCATGATGAAGGCCAGCGATGTCATCAGGATTGGCCGCAACCGCAGGCGGCTGGCTTTCAGCACTGCGTCCAGCAATGGCAGTCCGGCATCTTCCTGATCCTTGGCGAATTCCACGATCAGGATCGCGTTTTTCGCCGCCAGCCCCACCAGCACGATCAGGCCGATCTGGGTGAAGATGTTGTTGTCGCCACCGTGCAGGATCACGCCGGAAATGGCGGACAGCAAGGTCATCGGCACGATCAGGATGATCGCCAGGGGCAGTGACCAGCTTTCGTATTGCGCCGCCAGCACCAGGAACACCAGCAGCACCACCAGCGGGAACACATAGATCGCCGAATTACCTGCCGGGATCTGCTGGTAGGTGAGATCGGTCCACTCGTAGGTCATGCCGTTGGGCAGGGTGTCCGCCAGGATTTTCGCGATCGCCGCCTCCGCCTGACCCGAGCTGTAGCCGGGCGCCGGTGCGCCGTTGATTTCAGCAGTGGGATAGCCGTTGTAATGCATCACCCGGTCCGGCCCGGCGCTGCGCTTCACGTCGACAAAAGCGCCCAGCGGAATCATCTCGCCCTGCTGGTTGCGCACTTTCAGACGGCTGATCTGCTCGGCGTCTTCACGAAACGACTGGTCCGCCTGCACATTCACCTGGTAGGTGCGGCCAAAACGGTTGAAGTCATTCACGTACAGCGAGCCCAGGTACACCTGCAGCGTGTCGAAGATATCGTTCACCGCCACGCCGTGGGACTTGGCTTTTTCCCGGTCCACATTCACCTGCAGCTGCGGCACATTGATCTGGAAGCTGGAGAACACATCCGCCAGTTCCGGTGCGGCCCAGGCTTTTTGCAGCACGGCCTGGGTCTGGTTGAACAGCTCCTCGTAGCCGAAACTGCCGCGGTCCTCGATCTGCAGTTTGAAGCCGCCGATGGTGCCCAGTCCCATCACCGGAGGTGGCGGGAAGATGGCGACGAAGGCTTCCTGGATTGCACCGAACTGCTGGTTCAGTTCTCCCGCAATGGCGCCGGCGGACAGGCCCGGATCTTTGCGCTCCGCAAAGGGTTTCAGTGTCACGAACACGATCCCTGCATTGGGCGCATTGGTGAAGCCGTTGATGGACAAACCCGGAAACGCTACTGCTGATTCCACGCCGGGATGCTTCAGCACGATGGCCGACATGTCGCGGATCACCGCTTCGGTGCGGTCCAGCGTGGCCGCATCCGGCAACTGCGCGAATGACACCAGATACTGCTTGTCCTGCCCCGGCACGAAACCGGTGGGCGTATGGGCAAACTGTTGTTGGGTCAGCAGCATCAGCCCACCGTACACAGCCACGACAATGGCGCTGCTGCGGATCAGTTTTTTCACCGTGACGCCGTAACCGTTGCCGAGTTTTTCAAACCCCCGGTTGAACGGGCGAAACAGCCAGCCGAACAAGAAGTTGATGGCGCGGGTGGGTCGGTCCGGTGCGGCGCCGTGGGGTTTCAGCAGCACTGCCGCCAGCGCCGGGCTCAGGGTCAGCGAGTTGAACGTGGAAATCAGCGTGGAGATCGCGATGGTCAGCGCAAACTGTTTGTAGAACTGGCCTGTCAGCCCGGAAATGAAGGCAGTGGGAATAAATACCGCGCTCAGCACCAGCGACGTGGCGATGATGGGCCCGGTCACTTCCTTCATGGCCTGCTTTGTCGCTTCCAGCGGCGACTTGCCCAGCTCGATGTTGCGCTCCACGTTTTCCACAACCACGATGGCGTCGTCCACCACGATGCCGATGGCCAGCACCAGTCCGAACAGCGACAGCGCATTGAGCGAAAACCCCGCCAGGTGCATCACCGCGAAAGTACCGATCAGTGATACCGGCACTGCCACCAGCGGAATGATCGACGCGCGCCAGGTCTGCAGGAACAGCACCACCACGACTACTACCAGCAGGATGGCTTCCAGCAATGTCTGCACTACCGCCTTGATGGAATCGCGCACGAATACGGTGGGGTCGTAGACGATGCTGTAGTCGATGCCTTCCGGGAAATTCGCTTTCAGGCGGGCCATGGTGGCGCGCACGTTGTCGGAAATCTCGATGGCGTTGGAACCGGGCCGCTGGAAAATCGGCAGCGCCACCGCCGGCTGGTTGTCCAGCAGCGAACGCAGGGCGTAGGAATTGGAACCCAGCTCGATGCGGGCGATGTCACGCAGATGGGTAATCTCGCCGTTCGGGCCCATCCGCACCACGATGTTGCCGAATTCCTCTTCCGATTCCAGCCGGCCCTTCACGTTGATCAGCAGCTGGTAAGCGTTGGCGCTGGCAGCGGGCGGCGCGCCGATGGCTCCGGCGGCCGCCTGACGGTTCTGCTCGCGGATCGCGGCCACCACATCGGCTGTGGTCAGGCCCAGTGACGCCACCTGTTCCGGGTCCAGCCATACCCGCAGTGAGAATTCACCGGCGCCGAACACCTGCACATCGCCCACGCCGTCGATCCGCGTCAGTTCATCCTTCACATTAAGAATGCCGTAATTGGACAGGTACAAATTGTCGTAACGCTCATCCGGCGAGTACAGGTGCACCACCATGGTCAGGTCCGGCGAGGATTTTTCCGTGGTCACGCCAATGCGCTGCACATCCTCCGGCAGGCGGGGGAGGGCACGGCTCACCCGGTTCTGCACCTGCACCTGGGCGTCGTCCAGATTGGTGCCCAGGGCGAAGGTGACGGTGAGGGACAGACGGCCGTCGGCGGTGGACTGGGACGACATGTACAGCATGTTTTCCACGCCGGTGATGGCCTGTTCCAGCGGCGAGGCCACGGTTTCCGCGATCACTTTGGGATTGGCGCCGGGATAGCTGGCGGACACCACCACGGTGGGCGGCACCACTTCCGGATATTCGGTGATGGGCAGCTGGAACAGGGACAGGCCGCCGGCGATCAGAATCAGCACCGACAGGACGGCGGCGAAGATCGGGCGCTGGATGAAATAACTGGACAGATTCATGGTGGATTCTCCTGGTCAGGCGTTCAACCGCGCGGAATGCTGGCGGGCAGGGATTCGCGTAGGCTGAGGGCCGGTTCTGCCGGCAGCAGCGCGTTCTGTTCCCGGGCCAGCCGCGCCAGGGCGTCAGGGGAGACCATGGGCACCGTCTGCGGCTGCACCTGGCTGCCGGGGCGCACCCGTTGCAGTCCGTTCACCACGATGTGTTCGCCATCCTGCAGGCCATCTTTCACCACCCGCAGGCCTTGCAGGCGCGAGCCCAGGGTAACCGGCCGGTAGCTCACCTCGTTGGCACCATTCACCACCAGGACGAACTGGTTGCTGAGGTCGGTGCCCACGGCGCGGTCGTTTATCAGCACGGCTTCATAGCGGCCACTCACCGCCAGTTTCAGACGGGCGAACAGGCCGGGCGTGAAGCGCCCGTCGCGATTGTCAAATACCGCCCGGGCGCGAATGGTGCCGGTCTGCGGATTCAGCCGGTTGTCCATGAAGTCGATCTGGCCCTGGTGGGGGAATTCGCTTTCGTTGGCCAGTTGCATGAACACCGGCACCTGGGCGCCGTCCGCGTGGTGCTGGCGGAATTTCAGGAAGGTCTGCTCATCCGCATCAAAGTAGGCGTAGACCTTGTCGGTGAACACCAGGCTGGTGAGGCCGGTCTGGCCGGCGCTGACATAGTTGCCTTCGGTTACCAGGGCCCGCGACACCCGGCCGGAGATGGGCGCCTCCACCCGGGTGAAATCCAGATTCAGCTGGGCCAGGTTCAGTGCGGCCTGCAGCGCTTTCAGCCGGGAGGCGGCCTGGTCGCGCTGGGCCTGCCGGTTGTCCAGGGCCTCGGCGGACACCGCGTTGCGGGCGTTCAGGCTGGTGGCCCGCTGCAGATCCCGTTCCGCGAGCCCCAGCTGGGAACGGGCAGACGCCACCTCGGCGGTGAGACGGTCCACTTCCGCTTGGAACGGGCGGGGGTCAATCTGGAACAGCGGGGTGCCCTGCTGCACGAAGGCGCCTTCATCGAACAGCACCTTGTCCACCACGCCGGACACCCGGGGTTTCAGTTCCACGGTCTCCGGGGCTTCCAGGCGGCCGGTGAATTCGTTCCAGTCAAACACGGTCTGCCGGATGGCCGGGGCCACGCTCACCACCGGTGCCGGCGGCGCCGTCTGTTGCGCCGGCGCGGAAGGCTCGCTGCAGGCAGCCAGCAGGCTCAGGGCCAGGGTGGATGACGCCAGGGTCATCCCGATACGACCGATTCGATACGGATTCATAGACTTAACTCCTTGATGCTACAGCCGGAACAGTCAGTGCCGATGCACTGTAAACCCCCTCTGCTGACACCTGTCCGTCAGTAGTCGGGGTTCATTGGCGTTCAGCATGCGCTTGCCAACCCATATCTTCTAATTGATACTTTGTATTTAACGCATCACATTTATTTATGTATTGGAAGGGTGGAGCCAGGATGAAGGGCGTGGACCTGAACCTGCTGATCATTTTCGACGCCATCATGGTGGAGTGCTCCATCGGTGGCGCGGCGGACCGGCTGGGCATGACCCAGCCGGCTGTGTCCAATGCGGTGGCGCGCATGCGGCAGGTCTGGAACGATCCCCTTTTTGTGAAGGATGGCCGTGGCATCAGTCCCACCGCCCGGGCGCAAAGCCTCTGGTCCGAGATCCGTTCGCCATTGGGGCAGTTGAAAGAAGCGGTAGCGCCGGGAGCATTCGATCCGGCCACCAGCGCCCGTCGTTTCCGGGTGGCCATGTCCGACATCATGGTGGATCTGCTGTGGCCTCCCATGCGCCAGCTGGTGGAGCGGGATGCACCGGGCATCGATCTGCACGCCGTGCCCTACATGCCGATGAGTGCCAGCCAGTTGCTGGCGGACGCCACTGCCGACCTGGTGATTGCGCCGCTGGACCAGTTCCGCACCAGCGACCGCCGTGAAGTCATGCTGCGGCGGGATTATGTCTGCGCCATGCGCCGGGGCCATCCGCTGTCGGGCCGCCCCCTCACTCTTGAAAGCTATCTGGCGGCGGACCACCTGATGGTGTCCCTGTCCGGCGATCCCACCAGCTTTGTTGATGAAACCCTGCAGCGGCAGGGCCTGCGCCGGCGGGTGGCGATGACGGTGAACCATTTCGCGGCCGTGCCGCGTCTGCTCAAGCGCACCAACCTGATTGCCCTCACCGTCAATACCCTGATCGCTGAGGATGTGCTGGCGGGTCATCTGGTAGTAACGACGCCGCCCCTGGCCCTGGATACCGCCGAGATCGCCATCGGCTGGCATCCGCGCCACGACCGCGACGCCGGTGTCTGCTGGTTGCGACATCATCTGGTGCGGTTGGCCCAGGCCCAGTGGAAGCGGTTCAGCCCCTACTGCACCCTGTGCCCCGATGCCGTGAAGGGCGCCGGGCCGGACCCGGACGACCCGCTGGCGGTGGCCTGAGCGGGTCGTCCGGTGCCGGTCGGTTCAGAGGGCGCCGGTGATAAAGGATTTCAGTTCCTTGTACGATGCCACGCCTGCATGCCGTGCCACCGCCTGGCCGTCCTTGAACAGGAACAGGGCGGGAATGCTGCGGATGCCGAACCGGGCAGTGGTTTCCGGATTCTGGTCCACGTTTACTTTGGCAAAGGTCACCTTGCCGTTCAGGTCGCGGGCCAGTTCGTCCAGTAGCGGCGCGATGGCGTGGCAGGGGCCGCACCAGTCGGCCCAGAAGTCCACCAGCAGCGGCTGGCTGGCCTGCTGCACGGTCTGGCTGAAATCGATGTCGTTGAGGGTGCGGATGTGATCGCTCATGGTGGGTACCTCCCGTTGGGTGAATGCTGCGGTTTTCACCACAATGGGCGCCGGCCACCCATAACTCAAATTGACATCGGATATAGACGACATCACCCGATGTGATGGAACGGCTTTTTTTTAAATACCACCTGGCTTTTGATTAACACCTGATTTTTGATTTCGCCTGACGTGATCCGGGAGATCGCCGTGAAGAACCAGGAACTCACCCTGTTGTACGTGTTCGATGCCATCATGACCGAAGGCTCGGTGACCCGGGCTGCCGACCGCCTGGCCATGACCCAGCCGGCGGTGTCCAACGCCGTGGCGCGGATGCGGGAAATCTGGAACGACCCGCTGTTCGTGAAAAAGGGGCGCCAGATCGAGCCCACGGCCTTTGCTCTCAGCCTGTGGGAGCAGGTGCGCGGCCCCATGCACGACCTGTCCAGCGCGGTGGACGCCGGTGCGTTCGATCCGGCCCAGTCCCGGCGCAAGTTCCGCATCGCCATGGGGGATGCCTCGGTGGACCTGTACTGGCTGCCCCTCACGTCCGAGGTGGCGCGGGTGGCGCCCCATGTGGATCTCTACACGGTGCCGTTCACCATGGACGGCGCCGTCAACCAGCTGCGGGAGGCCAACGTGGATCTGGCCCTGGGCCCCATGACCCAGCACGACCGCAGCCTGCGCTCCATCTGGCTGTTCGAGAGCCGTTACATTCTGGCCATGCGCAAAGACCATCCCCTGGCGGGCCGGCCGGTGAGCCTGGACGACTATCTGGCGGCGCGGCACCTGCTGGTGACCACGTCGGGCGACACCGTAGGTTTCGTCGACCAGGCGCTGCAGCGGCAGGGTCTGCACCGGCGGGTGGCGGTGACGGTGAACCATTTTTCCGCCGTGCCCAAGCTGCTCACCCACAGCGACCTGATTGCCGTCGTGCCGCACACGGTGGCGGGCGGCACCCAGTTTCGCTCGCAGCTCTGGCTGACCGAGCCCCCCATCGAAGTGGACCCCACTCCCATCTACCTGATCTGGCACGCCCGGCACGACCGCGACCCGGGCCTGATCTGGATGCGCCAGTTGCTGGAGCAGACCGTGAAGTGCCAGTGGAGCAAGTGCACCGAGTGCGCCCAGTCGGGCCTGCCGGAAGGTGAGGAACTGGCGACGTTGATGTGATCCGCTGGCGATATTCGCGCCGCCCCGTTGGCCAGTTTCCCTATCGGCCATCTGCTGATGGCTCTGTTAAAGTGACCGCGTTATCGACAAAGGGTTGAACAGCGGGAGAAACAACATGCAGTTTTCAGAATTACTGGGCCAGGTGGAAACCCTGGGTGAAGGGGTTGTGGCGCTGACGGTGCCGGACGACTGGAAGCAGGGCCGGGCTGTGTTCGGCGGCCTGCAGACGGTGCTGACCCTGCTGGCCATGCGCACCCTGGTGCCCGCCGTGCCGGTGCGGACGCTGCAGACCACCTTCATTGCGCCGCCGTCGTCCAGCCGGGTGTATGCCCGGGCCCGCATCCTGCGCCAGGGCAAGAGTGCCACTCATGTGGAAGCCCGCCTGCTGGATGGAGAAGACGAGCAGGCCGACACGCTGGCGGTAGTGATGGGCGTATTCGGCAGCGCGCGGCCGTCAGTGGTGAGCCTGCTTCCCGTCATGCCCCCGGTGCCGGCGTCCGATCCCTTTCATTTTCGCTACCGGCCCGGTGCCTCGCCCACGTTCACCCAGCATTTCTCGGCCAGTTGGTTGCGGGGCGGACTGCCCTTCAAGGGCGGCAACGATACCCAGGCGGTGCTCGCGCTGGGCATGCCCGGTGAAACGGCTTCCACCGAGGCCCATGTGATTGCGCTGGCGGACTACATTCCCCCTGTGGCGCTGTCGTTCATGAAAACCCCCGCACCCGGCAGCTCCATGACCTGGATGCTGGAATTCCTCACCGATCAGATGACCGGCCTGCCGCTGGAAGGCTGGCGGGTGGACGCGGAAATGTCGGCGGCGGGAGATGGTTACACCAGTCAGTCGCTGGTGCTGTGGGGGCCACAAGGGCAGCCCGTGGTGCTGGGCCGGCAGAATATGGTGATTTTCGGCTGAGGTTGCTGGATGCGCTCTGGTTTCCCGGTTACACAGTCCTGACTTCGTGCTGGCGCCGTTTCAGGTGCCGGCCGATTGCTCTTTCGGCTCCCCTTCTGACTTTCCTGCCGGCAGATCCGCCGCCAGCAGTTCCGCCCGCGCCAGCACCACCGTGGCGTCGATCATCTTGCTGATGGCCGCCCGGGCCTGCTCGATGCCGATGCCCGGCGTCCCCAGCCACCACTGCGCAATGGATTCACCCGCGCCCAGCAATCCCCAGGCATAGGGTTCCATGTGCTGCCGCGCCGCCTCGCCGCTGGTGCCGGCGGGCCGCAGCTGGCCGAGGGTGTACAGCGTGCCTATCAGAATCTGCTGGCGGTAGCCGGCGATGCTGCCCTGCTGATCCTGTCCTGAAGATCCTTTTCCCGAAAACACCATGCGCCAGCTGTCGCGATAGCGCTCCACGAATTCTAGGAACACGCCCATGGCGCCGTGCAGGCGCTGCACCGGATCGGTCAGGTCCCGCAGGGCGATGATGGATTTCACCAGATGGCTGCCGGCCTGGTTGATCATGGCGGCGTACAGCCCGTCCTTCGAGCCGAAATAGTTGTACAGCATGGGTTTGGTGACGCCGCAGGCAGCCGCGATGTCGTCCATCGAGGTGGCCTCGAAGCCCTTGCGGCCGAATTCCACAGCGGCGGCCTCCAGCATCTGCAGCTCGCGCTG
Organism: Gammaproteobacteria bacterium; assembly: GCA_013178375.1. Taxonomy (GTDB): domain Bacteria; phylum Pseudomonadota; class Gammaproteobacteria; order Pseudomonadales; family Ketobacteraceae; genus Ch67. The sequence continues at coordinate 149,669 of JABLXQ010000004.1, read as the reverse complement.
GGGCCGGGGAATGCGCCGGGCGCCTTGTTTTTCTTCTTTTTTTGGATGCTGCGTCTTGCTCATGGGGTGGCTCCGTTGCCTGCTGCCGTTCAACTCTGCTTGACAGTTTATTACCCAGTGGTAAGTTATGTCGATGTTACTTTTGGGTAACATGATATTTGGCCGGCTCGGCCTTTGACTCAGAGGGATTCCAATGAACAGTACGACAGAGGTGTTGCCGGGGGTGGACCTGGCCCGGTTCAAGGCGCTGCAGCGGCTGGCCTACGACTGCGCCGAGACGGTGGCGCGGGAACTGCAGCCGGGGGTGACGGAAAAGCAGGTGGCCCAGAAGATGAAGGTCTGGCTGCTGGATCACGGGGTGGACGACTGGTTTCACCAGCCCTTCGCCTGGTTCGGCGACCGCACCGCCTTTCGCGGCTTTCGTGGGTTCAACCCGCGCTTCTTCCCGTCGTCGCGCCGGCTGGAGGAGAACATGCCCTACATCCTCGACTGCGCTCCGGTGCAGGGTGGCGCGGTGGCGGACATCGGCTATTCGGGCTGCCTTGGCCACAATCCCATGCTGGAGCAGTTGATGGACGATCTGGCGGCGCACCGGGAACTGATCTTGCGGCTGATCCGCCAGCGCCAGTCCATGGCGGAAGTGAGCCGGGCGGTGGACCGGTTGTGTGTGTCGCAGGGGGTGGAGCCGCGCCACAAGGCCTATCCGTTTTCGGTGCTGGCCCATCAGGTGGGTCCGCTGGATGAACGCAGCCGCCGTTTCAGCGTGGCACGCTTCGGGGTGCGCAGCGTGGTCTGGCTGAGCAGGGCGATGGCGGCAGGGCAGCGCAAGGGGCAGTCGCCGTTGTGGAGCAGTGGCAAGCGGTCCGACCACGCGCCCATGCCGGGCTTGTGGGCGGTGGAGCCGCACCTTGGTTTTTACGGCGTGGGGGCGAAATTCGAGGAGCTGCTGGTGATCACCGATAGCAATGCCTGGTGGCTGGACGACGATCTGCCCCATGTGCGGCGCTGGAAGGAACGGCAGGAATCCCGGACGGAACTGGAGCCCGTGTTGCGGTTGCATGATCTGACGCGGGCCAGTGCTTCAAAAAGCCGTGCCGCCAGGAGCAGTGTCGCATGAGCAGACAACGGGAAGTTGTGTCGGGAACCGTGCGGCTGGCGGTGCGGTGCGACGGCGATCCGGCCGCTCCACCGGTGCTGTTGGTGCATGGATACCCTGATGCCAGTCAGGTGTGGGACGCTGTGGCTGACCGACTGGCGACGGAATTTCTGGTGATCCGTTATGACGTGCGCGGCGCCGGACAATCCAGCGCGCCCGCGGAGGCGCGAGGCTATCGGCTGGAGCAGTTGTCGCAGGATTTGCAGGCCGTGATGGATGCGGTCAGCCCCGATCGCCCGGTGCATCTGGTGGGACATGACTGGGGTTCGATCCAGACCTGGGAAGCGGTGACCGATCCTGCGTTGAAAGAACGCATTGCGTCGTTCACCAGTTTGTCGGGGCCTTGTCTGGATCACATGGGTTATTGGCTGCGGGACAAATTGCGGCAGCCTTCGCCTGCCCATGTGCTGGCGTTGGTGCGGCAACTGATCCGTTCCTGGTACGTGATGCTGTTTCATCTGCCGGGCACCGGTCTGGTGTGGAAACTGGGACTGGCGCGGCTGTGGCCCCGGTTGCTGCGGATGACGGAAGGCATCGACGCGCCCGGTCGGCCTTCGCAATCCAGTGATGGCTGGAACGGCGTGGCGCTGTACCGCGCCAATTTTCTGCGCCGGTTGCTGCTGCCACGTGCGCGCCACGCTGTCGCGCCGGTGCAACTGGTGATTGCGGAAAATGATGCCTATGTCAGTGCGGGCATTTTCGACGGTCTGGCGCGCTGGGTGCCGGAGCTGTACGTGAAGCGCGTGCGCGGAGGGCACTGGCTGCCATTGAAACGGCCGGTGTTTGTGGCCGGATTGATTGCGGATTTTGTTCGCGCGCGCGAAAACCCGGGTGGCACGCAATCCAGGTTGACGCGGGTGCAGGGGCCGCTGCGGGAATTTTCCGGCCGGCAGGTATTGGTCACCGGTGCCGCCAGTGGCATTGGGCGCGCTACCGCGCTGGCCTTTGCCGAGCAGGGTGCCAGCCTGGTTCTGGCGGATCTCAATCTTGACGGCGCAGAACGCACCGCGTTGCTGGCGCGTTTGCACGGCGTATCCGCATGGGCCTGTCGCGTCGATGTGGGTGACGGTGTTGCCATGCGCACCTTTGCTGACGGTGTCGAGGACGCATTCGGCCTGCCCGACATCATCATCAACAACGCCGGCATCGGCATGGCCGGTGGTCTGCTTCACACCAGCGAACAGGATTGGGAGCGCATCCTGCGCGTGAATCTGTGGGGCCTGATCCACGGCATCCGCCTTTTCGGTGAGCGCATGGTGCAGGCCGGCAATGGCGGCCACATCGTCAATGTAGCCTCGGCGGCGGCCTTTACACCTTCACGCACTTTTCCTGCCTACGCCACGACAAAAGCCGCTGCGCTGATGCTGAGCGAATGCGCGCGCGCCGAATTTTCCCGTTTCGATATTGGTGTGACTGCCGTCTGCCCCGGTTTTGTCGACACAGGCATCGCGCTGTCCACCCAATATACCGGCGTGAATGCAGACGAGCAGCAACGCCGGCGCGAGCAGGCCGCCAAGCTGTATCAGCGCCGTGGTTTCACGCCGCAAAAAGTGGCGGCGGCCATCGTGCATGCCGTGCGCCGCAACCGGCCGCTGGCACTGGTGGGCGTGGAAGCGCAGGGCGCGCGCTGGATGAGCCGCTTTATGCCATGGGCCGCGCGGTTGTTCGCCCGCATCGATTTTTCGCCCAACTGATTCATGAATCGAATCTAATATTTTGAGATTGAGACAGGAGTACCTGCATCATGTCCGAGACACAACATCATCATCCGCTGGTCGCGCGCAATGTGAAATTCCAGTGGGAAAGCACACCACAACCCTGGCTGCCCGGCGACAGCTTCACTTCACATTTCATCAACGTGCTGCACCTGCTACTGCCGGAAGGCGAATTGTGGTTTTGCCGGCTCTACAATCAGGCGCTGCCGGAAATTGAAGATGAAACCTTGCACTCCGATGTGAAAGGTTTCATCCGCCAGGAAGCGATTCATTCACGCTCGCACCAAGTGGTGCTGGATCGCTATTTTTCCGACAACGGCATTGTCACCGAACCGTACACACGCCGTGTGCGCTGGCTGTTCACCGATTTGCTGGGGGAAAATCCGTTTGGCATCACGACGGAAAAACAGTGGGTCAAACGCGCCTGGCTGACGTTTCGTCTCGGCCTGATTGCGGCCATCGAACATTTCACCTGTGTGATCGGGCGCTGGATTCTGGAATGCCGGGGGCTGGATGAAGCCGGTGCCGATCCGGTGATGATGGACCTGCTGCGCTGGCACGGCGCCGAGGAAGTGGAGCACCGTACTGTGGCGCACGATTTGTTTGAGCAGCGCGGTGGCGGCTATCTGTATCGCGTCATGCTGATGCTGCTGGTAGGCCCGATGTTGTTGCTGCTGTGGTTTCTGGGCACGCGCTTTTTCCTGCGCCAGGACCCTGCCGCCACCCAGAATCTGAAATTCATCCGCGAATGGCGGCGGGCGGCGCGGCAGGATCGATTGCCCACCATGGCGTTCCTGTGGCTGTCGGTGTGGCGTTATCTGCGCCCGGGGTATCACCCGCGCGATGAAGCGGAAACCGGACAAGCACTGGACTATCTGCAACGGTCGCCCGCCGCGGTGGCTGCTGCAGCGCGCTGACGGTTTTATTTGAACAGTTTTCACCGGAATTCAGTTTTCATTTCAGACTCACAACAAAAAATGGATGTAGGACATGAAAAAAATAATCGCTGGTTCATTGGCATTGACCCTTGTTTCGCAACCCATCGCTGCCATTCCGTCGAGTTACACCGATCCGGTGTGGCGGCCATTTCTGCTGCTGGCCGGCGACGGCGATCCCCAGCGCGCGTCGGACCGCCTGCAACGCATCAAGCGTCTGCAGACCACCATGCTGAACAATACCCGCTATGACACCGAGACCCAGACGTTCGTGGACAATCTGTGGCGCTCGCTGGAAAAATTCGACCTGAACGGCTTTTACAGTTCGCTGCCGGATCAGAAAGGGCGGCAGCGGGAATTGAACGTGCGCGGGCTGTGGCAGGATGATGCCTATTTATATGAACGGGTTCCTGCGGCTGAATTGAGCGCGCAGGCTGCCATTTTGCCGCTGGGTTATACCGAGTTCAAGGTGGGTGCGCTGCGGATGGAATCCTTCACCGGGCCGCGCCGGTTCGCGCTCAGCGGGCGTGCCCGCATTGGTGCCGGTGCATCGAGCTGGCAGACCATCCGTCAGGCGGGCACTGAAATTCTCAATCTGGCTTCTTACGTGCCTTATGTGTCGGAAGCCGGCGCGAAACCCGACGAGCTGGAAAAAAATCGCGCTGCCATCCGTCAGCACAATTCAGCGCTGGGGCAGAAGGATGTGGAATTCCTGCTGCCGCTGTGGACCGCCTTCCCCCATCTGGCGCAACTGATTGCATCGCTGGCCACCATCGATGACGTCATGGTGGAGGAAAGCAATACGCAGGGTTACAGCGCTTACACCGCCAGCCTGTCACTGGATCGCGCGCGACTGGCGGCACGTTATCCCGAGCTGGGCACCTATCTGGAAAAAGTCGGCGATCTGGTCAAGGCCAGCGTGGAAATCCATGATGACAACGGCCGTCTGGCCCGCATCGAGGTGGATACGCAAACATCCCGCATCCGCATTGAAACCGTTTTGTCGCTGGGTGGCGTAGTGCCCTACGGCAGCGACGGCCGGCTGCTGATGGACAAGGTGCGCAAGTTCGCGGACGAGCCGGTGAATCTGTCGGTGGTCACCCGCGCCGATGTTGATGTGATGGGCGTGCGTACCCATGTGAGCAACCTGACGGCACAGATGCGTTACAGTCCCGATGCCAATCAACTCCGGCTCGACACCAGCATCAACACAGTGCCCGACGTGACGGTGGATGGCGCATTTCTGGGTGTGGTTTCCACCGGCGTGATCGATGCCTTTATTCCCGGCAATATCGATAGCATCATCACCGAGTTTTTCACCGTGGCGTGCGAAGGCAATCTGGGCAAGGGCATCACGGCGGCGGTGGCGTTCAACAACACCGGCGAGCCGGGCCTGATCAATGCCACGGTGGAAGGCAGCGTGGTGGCGCTGGATAACAGCTTCGTGCAGCTGGGCCTGCGCATTTTCAACACCCGCATGATTCCCAACGACAAAGCCTCCGACGAAATCCAGCATCTGTTCTTTGCCACCCAGGAAGCCTTCTATCAGGATTTCGATCAGTTCATGGCAAGTCGTTCCTTTGATCAAGCAACATCACTCAAATAGGACACACAAAAAAAACGCTCCTGTATCTGGACCAGATGGCAGGAGCGTCTCACCAGGATCAACGCGAAGTCGTAGCGGTGAAAATCATTTGGTGGTGAAAGTCAGGTTGTGGTTCCGAAAGTCATGTTGTAGCGGTTGGCGCGTTTGAATGTTCCCAGATCATTGAAACGGACACCGTATTTTCTCAATACGGCATGTGCCCGCCGCGCTGACATTTGGCGGATATAAAAAGGGTCCTTGACGACGAAATGATGAATGGCATGGGTGCTGCCAAAATTGAAGCAGAACAGTTGCAGCGGTAGCAGCCACCACACATTCAGCACCTGGCACTGCTGGGTGACGTTGCCCGGTTCGTTGTCGCCGTAATAATGCATGTTGGATGAGATGAAATGCAGGCAGAAGGTTCGCAGTACATTGGGCGCAATCAGCGTCACCACCAGTGTCGATACCCAGGGCATCTGCTGGTTGACGATTTCCGGCCAGGGCGATGCGAATCCTGTCATACCAAAAAGCGCGTTCACCACCCAGTACAGCAGGAAGAAATGCCACAGCGCATAGACGGTGACGCCGAGCGGATTGTAACTGAGCAGCCCGATCAGCCGCATGGCCCGCAGCTCGCGCCCGCTGATCACGCCCGTGCGGTACAGCCGCAACGGTTCCAGCAAATACTGCAGCGGCCGCAAATACACGGCCAGCATATTGTCGCCCACCATCAGCAGGCGTTTGATGCCCCATTTTTCGCCATTGGTGATGCCGCGTTCCTCCAGATCGGAGGCCGAGCCCGACACCTTGTGATGATGAAAGTGCAGATGCCGGCGCACCCAGGGGTTGATGGTGGTGGGCCGGAACAGATACACGCCGAGCATCATCAGGTGGTGCGGGAATTTATTTTTTTTGAAATACATCCAGTGGATGAGGTCATGTTCCAGTTCATGCAGAAGCGATGTCCAGAAGGCGGTCAGAAGAATCACTTGCCAGGCGGGCATCAGGCCGGCCATATACAACCCCGCATTCAGCAGGATACCGGCGATGCTGACGGCGAAAATACTGAAGCCGATCATGTCCTGGTGTTGTAGCCAGGCATGACGCTGGCGGATATCGTTGCTGATGACGGTGATCTCGCGCTGGATCAGTTTGTCGTGATTTATCGCTACATTCGGTGGATGGGTACTCATGTCGGTTCTTCCTGTTTGTTGATGCACGGTTTGATGGTGCGGGAAGCATACCGACGCACTGCAGAATCGGCTCGGCATTGGCTGCCAACAGGTTGATTGGAGACGACATGAGCATCACGAATTACACTACCGGCATCTTTGTGCGGGCGCTGGAAAAACTGTATCGCAGCCGGGGGCTGGATTTTTCCGCCTTGCTGCAGCGACAGGATTTTCCCGCCGCATCGGCGATGACAGTGGAAGTGCCCATCACCGTGCGTTTCACCACAGGTCTGCTGAACGCGGCGATGGTGGAACTGCAGGACCCCGTGCTGGGGATCAGTCTGTCGCGGTTCGCCGACTATCCGCATTTCGGTGCGCTGGGATTGTCGCTGGCGGCGGGCGGCACCATCCAGGAATTGCTGCACCGCATCGAGCGCTATCATCGACTGGTGAGTGATGTGGTAGCACCGCAGGTGTTGTATATGCCGCAGCACATTGCATTGCAATTCGCACCGGCCGGCGATCATGTACCGCATCCGCAAGCGGTGTTGTTCGTGGTGGCCAGCATCGTGCGTCTGTTGCGGGCACGGTTGCAGGAACGATTTGATCCCGCGCAGATCCAGGTGCCTGCCGGCATGGAATCTTCACATGATGCCCTCCGGCATTTTTTCCGCTGCCCGCTGCACAAAGGTGATTCGTTCGCGCTTTTTCTGCACCGTGCGGACGAAGCCCGGTTGCTTGGCAGCGGTGACAGTGAGCTGGCGGACCTGATCGAATTTACCCTGCGTCAGCGCCTGCGCCAGTGCACACAAGGGCAGTTCATTGCGGCGCTTGGCAAATGGATAGCGGAACGTCTGCCCGCCGGCGAGCCCACACTGGCGGAGGCGGCCGACAGTTTCCAGCTGGGGGTGCGGACCCTGCAGCGCAAGCTGAAGGACGAGGGCGTTACCTGGTTGCAACTGGTGGAAGCCGCGCGGCGCGAACTGGTGGAACGCTATCGAGGCGTGGATGGCGTGACGGTGACCCAGCTGGCGTTTCTGGCCGGCTATCAGGATGTGAGTTCATTCTCACGGGCCTTCAAGCGCTGGTACGGTGTCGCACCCACGCAGATGGCGCCATCCGGGCCGGTTGTCTTCCCGGCGCAATCGACATAATATGTCTGCAGTTGTGTCATCACAGGAAAGGAAAAAGCCATGAAAAATATATGGGCAATCGTAGCCATGCTGTTTGTGTTCGCCTTCACCGCCACCGAGGCGCAGGCGAAGAAATTCGGCGGCAGCAAGACCTTCGGCCGTTCTTACCAGACCGCACCGGCTCCGGCAGCAAAGCCGGACGCACCCAACCAGACCGCAGCACCGGGCGCCGCCGCAGCCGCTGGCAAAAGAGGCATGCTGGGTGGCCTGATGGGCGGTCTGCTGGCGGGCGGCCTGATTGCTGCGCTGATAGGCGGTGGTGCCTTCGAGGGCATCCAGTTCATGGACATCCTGATCATCGGCCTGCTGGCGTTCGTGATTTTCAAACTGCTGCGCAGCCGGCGTCCTGTGGCGAGCAGCCCGGCACCGGTTTTCGCTGGCGGGCAGGGCGGCAACAACAGTGAGCGGCGCGGGATCGATTTCGACAACAAGTCGTCCGGTGGCGCGGTGTTCACACCGGCCGGCAGCGGCTTCGGCGTCAGCCAGGTGCCGTTCAATCTTCCCGCTGGTTTCGATCTGACCGCGTTTCTGGCCGGTGCCCGCGATCACTACCGCACCCTGCAGGATGCCTGGAACAAAAATGATCTGGTGAAAATCCAGGAATACGTGAGCCCCGAGCTGTACAACGATCTGCGTGTCGAGCGCGCCACCCTGGTGGGCGACCAACACACCGAAGTGCTGTTTGTGGATGCGGAGCTGGTGCGGGCCGACCAGATCGGCAGCCGCGCAGAAGTGAGTGTGAAGTTCAGCGGCCGTTATCGCGATACAGTGGAAGGCGTGGAAGAACCCATTACCGATATCTGGCATCTGGAGCGTGATCTGGCGCAAGCCGGTTCGCCCTGGCATATCGTGGGTATCGAGGCGTAAACGCAACGGTTTTCCGGTTGCGGCAAGTTGTGAAAATACGGAAGTTGTGAAAAAAAGCCCGGCGGTCATTCCAACCGCCGGGCTTTTTTTATGGAGCTGTTTTTTAGGCCCCGATTTTTAAGAAGCAAGCTGCCGCAGTTTTTTCAAACCTGCGCTACTGAACCGTCCGCCAACAGCGCTTCAATTTCGGCAGTGGAAAATCCGCAATCAGCCAGCACGGTGCGCGTGTCCGTACCCGGCGCACTGATCGGGCGCGGCGTGCCGGATGGTGTGCGGCTGAAGCGTGGTGTCGGTGCCGGCTGCAGCATATCGCCCACCGGTACAAAGCTGTTGCGGGCCTGGTTGTGCGGATGGTACGGCGCTTCCTCCAGGCCCAGCACGGGTGCGAAGCAAACGTCAGTGCCTTCCATCAACTTGCACCATTCATCGCGGGTGCGGGTGCGGAAAATCGCCGCCAGTTTTTTCTTTTGCTGCGGCCAGCGCTGCGGATTCAATTGTTCGCCGAACACCATCTCATCCAATTGCAGTTGCTGTTTCAGCAGTGCGTAAAATTGCGGCTCGATGCTGCCGATGCTGATGTACTTGCCATCGGCGGTTGCATAGGTATCGTAAAAATGCGCGCCGGAATCCAGCATGTGGGTGCCGCGTTCATCGCTGAACTGACCGATGCCGTGCAGACCATAAAACATCGCCATCAGCGCGCTGGCGCCTTCCACCATCGAACAATCGATTTCCTGCCCCTTGCCCGAACGGGACGCCTCCAGAATGCCACACACCATGCCGAACGCCAGCATCATGCCGCCGCCACCGAAATCGCCTACCAGATTCAGTGGTGGCACCGGGCCTTCGCCGCGCCGCCCCATCGCATGCAGCGCGCCGGACAGGCTGATGTAGTTGATGTCGTGTCCCGCTGCCTTTGCCAGCGGGCCGGTCTGGCCCCAGCCGGTCATGCGGCCGTACACCAGCTTCGGATTGCGTGCCAGACACACCTGCGGACCCACGCCCAGCCGCTCGGCCACGCCCGGGCGGAAGCCTTCAAACAGGCCATCGGCCTTTTCGCACAGGCGAAGCACCGTTTCCACGCCGGCCGGTGTTTTCAGGTTCACCGCCACGCTTTTGCGATTGCGGAACAGGATGTCATGGCCGCCGGCGTCACCGGGATTGCCACCGGGCCGCTCCACCCGGATCACCTCGGCCCCCATGTCCGCCAGCATCATGCCGCAGAAGGGGCCGGGGCCGATGCCGGCCAGTTCAATGATGCGTATGCCGCTGAGGGGGCCTGCCATGGGAACTCCTTGATGATCGGGGAATAAAAAGTAATGGGTGACCGGAAGGTCGCAGGCAGAAAGGTAAAGGCTGTCCGGGCGGAAGTCCAGCGTTGCCTGCAGCAGTGTTGGCGTCGAAAGGCAAGGCAATATTGGCGCCCGGTAACGGCTATTTGGCGATGGCCCTGCGCTGCAAAAAGCAACCGCACATAGCGCCAGAAACGCACGGACGCGCGGGGAACCTCTCACTACCATGTGCGAACTCGCAGAGCCCTTCTGTTGGCACTGCGGTGTGACACAGCTTACTACTCAGGGATACTCAGGGAGATTCCATCCATGCAATACGTAATCAATTCCACCCGGCTGCGCAAACTCTGCATCAGCGCATTACTTTCCAGCGGTCTGTTCAGCCAGGCAACGTTTGCCGCAGTGGCCAGCGACACCGAGCTGAAGCGCATGCAATCGCATATCGACTCGCTCTATCAAAATGTGAAGTCTGTGCACCAGTTCGTTGGTGTGGAAGGTGAATCCGTCATGTGCGTGGATCTGTTTGCGCAACCGGCTTTCAATCATCCCGGCCTGCGCGATCACAAACTGCAGCTGCAACCCAGTCAGGAATTGAAGGACCGCATGGGCTCCACCGATACCAAAGACGCCACCATTGCTTACTCCGGTGAACTGAAGGGCGATGTGGATGCGCTGGGTAATCTGCGTTACTGCCCGGATGGCAGCGTGCCGATCAAGCAGCTGACGCTGGATGAAATGTCGCGCTTCCCGAGTCTGGAGGCCTTTCTGGGCAAATATCCTGAAGGCAAGATTCCGGATGACGACGACCGCCTGAAAGCAGCCATTTCCGGTAGCGATATTATTGTTCCAGCAGACAACACTGGTCCCAGCAGCCTGCACCAGTACGCTTACATCCGCGATTACGTCGACAGCTGGGGTGCGGAAACCGTATTCAATGTCTGGTCGCCGTATGTGGAGCGCAGCAATGAATTTTCGCTGTCGCAGATGTGGGTGGTGCGTGGCAGTGGCGGCGATCGCGAAACCATCGAATCCGGCTGGCAGGTGTACAAGGATAAATACGGCGACAACCGGGCGCGCCTGTTCCTATATTTCACGCCGGACAATTACGGCAGCGGCGGTTGCTACAACCTGGATTGCAGTGGCTTCGTGCAGGTGGCAGGCAACATCTACATCGGTGGTGGCTTCTCCAATTACAGTGTCTATAACGGCGCGCAATACACCTTCAAGTTGCTGTGGGTGCGCGATCCCGCCAATGGCAACTGGTGGCTGAAGTATGGCAACACCTGGGTTGGCTACTATCCTACCGGTTTGTTTGATTCCAATGGTCTGAAAAACAAGGCCAACAAACTGTCCTACGGTGGCGAAATCATCGATCGCCAGACCAGCGGGCGTCATACCAAAACCGACATGGGCAGCGGCAGCTTTCCCAGCGCAGGATTTTCCCGGGCGGCTTATCAGCGTTCCATTCGTTATGTCGACACCAGCTATTACTATCGCACTCACACCGGCCTGTTCGAAGCGCGGGACGATTCGCAATGCTATGACGTGGATATGACGTCCAGCACCGGCAGTTGGGGCACTTATTTCTACTTCGGCGGTGCCGGCTACCACAGCACCAATTGTAAATAGAGTTTCAAGAAGTAGCGCTTCAAACCACAGATCGTTGCAAGGTTGTTGCCGCTGTCCCGGTGCGTGAGTGTCGGGACAGCGGCTTTTTGTTGCCTATCAATTTATGGATGCAAAAAAAATGTAGGTTTTATCAGGAGTGGATTCTTACAAAAAATAACGTACTGCAGACAATTGCCACATATTACAGGTTGTGAGTCAGAACGGTTTTATATAGTTTGTGTTCATGCGATTTCAAAAAAGAGAAAAGGAATTCTCGAATGATAGACGTCAGAATCGTATCAACCGGATTGTATTTGCCTGCGCGTATTCAAACTTCCGCCGAACTTTCTGCCCTGATCGGCCGCAGTGAGGATTGGATAATTTCCCGTACCGGTGTGCGCGAGCGTCGCATCGCCGAAGAGCCGATGAACCGGATGGCAGCCAGGGCTGCGCTGGATGCGATCGGTGACGGTCCCCGCCCTGACTGCCTCATCAATGCGTCACTGACGCCGCTGCAACTGATTCCCGACAGTTCTGTTTTCATTCAGCGGGAACTGGGTTGGGAAAGTATTCCCTGCTGGTCTATCCATGCCACCTGCCTGTCGTTTCTGGTAGCGCTGATGAATGCCGCGGCGCTGATTCAGGCGAATCTGTACCAGCGCATTCTCATTGTGTCAGCAGAAGCGGGCACGCCCTGGCGCAACCTGAACCAGCCGGAAAGCGCTGCACTGTTCGGTGATGCCGCCGCTGCGGTGGTGCTCGAAAAAACCAGTGAAGCCAGCGCGATTCTGGACTGGGAAATGTCCACCTGGCCGAACGGTGCCGAGCTAACCGAATACCGTGGCTGCGGCACCCGCAAGCCGCCGGGCCATCCCGATAATATTCCGGAAGACAATCTGTTCAACATGATGGGGCCGAAAGTGTTCCGTCTGGTTCTGATGCATATTTCTGGTGTTTTGCGCGCACTGTTCGAGCGCAATGACATGACATTTGACGATGTCGACCTGTTCATTCTGCATCAGGCATCGGGGCCCGGTATGGAGGGCTTCGTGAAGCTCGGCTTTGCGCGCGAAAAAATTGTCAACATCGTCGCCGAGTACGGCAACTGCATTGCCGCCTCCATGCCAATGACGCTCGCCATAGCCAATGCCCGCGGCCTGTTGCGGCGGGGCGACAGGATTCTGATCGGAGGAACGGGAGCCGGGTTGTCCATCGCGTTCGCTCTGGTGCAGTGGTAAGTCCAACAATCACCAGTCAGGGAGAACGCACATGCTTAACAGGATGTTCAAGGCTTATCGGATCGTCGCACTACAGTTTCATCAATATATTTCACCCATCGGCACCTTCATCGGCTTTTTGCTGCTGAATCTGCTGGTGTCGGTGGGGTTGCTGCTGGATCACCTGCTTTTTCCGGCCTTGCGCCAAAAGGCCATCACAATGCCGATCATCATTGTCGGCAATCCCCGCAGTGGTACCACGTTTCTGCAGCGCTTTCTGGTGGCCAATGGTTTTGGCGCCGGCATGCGCATCTGGAAAATGCTGTATCCATCGCTCACGCTGCAGCGGCTGGTAAAGCCGTTCCTGCCCTGGCTGGAAAAAATAAGCCCGGCCCGTCACCATGCCCATGCTGCTCACGAAACCAATCTGACGGAAATCGAAACCGACGATCCGTCGCTGCTGTTTCGCTATTTTGATGGCCTGTTCCTGTACGGATTTTTCTATGCCTGGTCGAAAACGGAGACGCTGGCAGCATTCGAGTCCCGCTTTCTCGCCAGTGCGCAGCGGGATTTCAACTGGTACGTTTCGATGTGGCGCCGCAATCTGGTCAGCGAGAAGCAGAACCGGGTGGTGGCCAAGCTGTTTTCGCTGTCGCTGAGGTTGCCATTATTTCTGCAGCGTTTTCCCGATGCGCGCGTCCTGTACATGGTGCGTGATCCGCTGGAAACGGTACCGTCGGGCCTCAGTCTGGTAACCGGTGTGCTCGATGGCCGCTTTGGCTTCTGGAAGCTGCCCGAGGCGCAGCGCCGGCACTATATTGAAAACATGTACGCGGCGCTGCTGGCATTGAGCCTGCGCTTCCATGCCGATTACACCAGTGGCAGAATTCCTGCCTGCAATCTTTATATCGTGACCTTCCCCCGGTTGATGCGCGAATTCGACAGCGTGATGAATGAAATCATGCAGTTCGTTGGCAAGGAGTCCACGCCGGAACTGCAAACCACGATTGCGCATATTGCCGACAGGCAACGCAACTACAAAAGCCGGCATGAATATGATCTGGCGCGGTTCGGTCTTACGGAGGAACGGATCCGGCAGGATTATGCGGTCATTTATGACACCTTCCTGCAGTATCCGTCCGCCACCAAACGAACTATTGCGGCAATGAAAGAGACGCTGCCGGCTTGACCCACTCCTTCGGCACCCGGTAGGCGCGGTACAGCGGCAAGCCCCGCGCCTCCCATACCACTTCCTTGTCCGCAGTGACTTCCAGCATGCGGCCCTTCAGGCCCTCGGTGATGAAGGTGTTGCCATTGGGTAGCCGCTGCGCCGAACTCATGTTGAGACTGAACAGGTTGCCGCGATACTCCCACACCACGGAAAAATCGATGGGGTTTATTTCCAGCACGCGGGAATAGAGGCGGCCCGGCGAGTACTGGTCGCCGAAACCCGAGAACGTGCCGTTGTCGAACACCAGCAGATTGCCTTCGCCCGGCAGACCTTGGGGAATGATGTGGGCATGGTGCGAGAAATTCACGCCGCCAAATTCTGCACCGGGATTGCCTGGTGAATAGTCAGGCCCCATGCGCCAGACCAGTTTTCCGGTCAGTTTGTCGATAATGGCGATCCAGCGGGCGCGGGGTGAGGCGATGATGATGTTGTCCGGATGGAAGCGCTGGTCATTGAACTCATCGAACCATTTGTTGGGCCCGATGTACGAGGCAGTGTTGGTATGCAGCCAGTCCCGCATCAGCGGTTCAATGTAAAGATCCTGCAGCGCGGATTCGCTGAAACCCATTTCGTCGATGTGATCCTTTGCATGCCATTGCCACAGGATGTTGCCTGCGGCATCGATTTCGTACACCACGTCGTCGAGCAGACTCCCCTTGCGGATATCCTGCGCCGATCTTGCGTTGACGTAATGGCTGAGCACCAGCATGTTGCCGCCATCCGCCGGCCCGATCATGTCCATGCCTGGTACGTAGTAGCCCACCGGATTGCCGCCACTGAACTGGAAATCGTGGTGCTGTTTGGCCGAGTTGCGGCTCCAGTCGCGAAAGCGCCACAGTATCTGGCCATCGGGCGCAACCTGTCGCAGTTCTGGAATTTCCAGTGCGCCGGTTTTCAGATTGTGGCACACCATGGAGCCGTCGGGCAGCAGCTTGGCGGGAAATCCCGCGCACTTGAAACGCATGACCCGATTGCCTTCCATGTCGATGACCGGCGTGTTGCCACCCAGCGCGCTGGACGGAACCGTGTAGCCATCCCACACCTTGTCAGGTTTATAAATCTTTACTTCGTACTTGTCGCAGGCCGCGAGGCCGCATAGGAGGGGAATTGAAAGCAATAGTGAGCGGTGACAGGCAAGTCGTTGCCTGATGCGGGGAAAAACATCCATGTTTTTTTCTTCCTGAAAAGTTATTTTTTACTGCAGGTCGAGCATATTTTTTTCGAAGGAAAATTGTAAAGAGTAAAAATGTAGTCGTATTGTTTACGACAAGGGAGCGCGTGGAGTTTTATATTTTTCCTGATAGGTTCCAATTTCACGCGGAAGCGGGCAGCGACCGTTTCCGCGTGAAGGGTCAGGGCAGAATGCGAGGCTGCAGGAAGGCGAGAATTTCGTGGGTGCATTGCGCAACCGACTTGCAGGAGGTGTCGATATGCAGTTCGGGCGCTTGCGGAGGTTCATAGGGCGAATCAATACCGGTAAACCCGCTGATCTGGCCAGCCCTGGCCTTTTTGTACATGCCTTTGGGATCGCGTTCCTCACACAGGGCGAGCGACGTGTCGATAAATACTTCGATAAACTGCTGTGCCCCAAACAGGGCTCTGGCCTGGTCACGGTCGGCGCGAAACGGGGAAATGAAAGCAGTGATCACGATCAGCCCGGCATCCGTCATCAAGCGCGCCACTTCGCCAACGCGACGGATATTTTCGGCGCGGTCTGCTTCCGACATGCCCAGATCCTTGTTGAGTCCGTGACGCACATTGTCGCCATCCAGCAGGTAGGTGTGCCGCCCCTGTTCCAGCAGGCATGCTTCCAGCGCATTGGCCAAAGTGGATTTCCCTGACGCTGACAATCCGGTCAGCCAGACGCACAGTGGCTTTTGCTGTTTCAGCCGTGCGCGATCCCCGGCACTGCAATGGGTGTGATGCCAGACCACGCCGGCGGCACTCTGGTGCTGTTTGGTTTCGTAGGGCGATGTCATGGATTTTTCCTTCCTCGTTGGCTGAATCCCTGGTGATCAAATGGGTCCTGCCATAATGAACCAGATTTTTGCCTGGAAGTCTCTAGCTGCGTCAGGCGTGTGGATTCTGACTGTCGTACAAAGCAGGTAGGAATCGAGCCAGATGCGCCATTTCCTCGCTGCAGTGCTGCAGCAAATCCAGACACATCCTGTTGCTGACCATCAGCTTTCGCATCGAGCGGGTGTGTCCAGAACAGTGGCAGCCTGATCAAGGCGCGGATAATCGTGGCGAATGGCTTCAGTATTCAACAGCGCCTGAATGCGATCGACAGCGGGTTTCAGTTCAAGTTGATAGGGCGTCAGATCCACGGAAAATCTCCTTGTCCTCTCCCAGTTTGAACTGCAGGGACGCCAGCGTCCGGTACAGCGCGTTGGTTTCCATCAGTTCCTGATGCGTGCCCAGCGCATCCAGCCGGCCATGATTGAGCACGGCAATGCGGTCGGCATTTTTTACCGTGGCCAGGCGGTGGGCGATAACCAGCGTGGTGCGGCCCTGCATCAGTGTGTCCAGCGCCTGCTGCACCCAGTGCTCACTCTGCGCATCGAGCGCGCTGGTGGCTTCGTCCAGCAGCAGGATCGGTGCGTCGGCGAGAATGGCGCGGGCGATGGCCAGACGTTGTTTCTGGCCACCGGACAGGCCGATGCCGGCGTCGCCCAGGTGGGTTTGATAGCCATTCGGCAATTTCATGATGAATTCGTGCGCGTGCGCCGCTTTCGCCACGGCTTCCACTTCATCCTGCGTGGCTGAGGGCCGTGCGTATTTGATGTTGTCGAGGATATTGCCGTAGAACAGCGCGGGCGTTTGCGCCACGAGTGCAAAGCAGGTGCGCAAGCTGTTCAGATCGAGTGTTCTGATGTCCACGCCATCGAGCAGAATCGAACCTTCCTGGCTGTCAAAAAAACGCAGCAGCAGATCAAACAGTGTGGATTTGCCAGCTCCCGATGGACCCACCAGCGCCAGCGTTTCACCGGCCCGGATATTGAGTGTCAGATCGTGGATGGCGAATACTTCCGGTCGGGTTGGATAGGCGAATTTCAGGGATTGGATGTCGATGCGGCCCTGCACTGGTTGCGACAGCGCACCGGGCTGTGGTGGCGCCAGGATAGCGGAGGTGGATTGCAGCAGCTCGATGATGCGCTGGGCCGCACCGGCTGCCCGCTGCAATTCGCCGATCACTTCTGAAATCGAAGCCACGGACGAACCGACAATGACGGCATAAAATACGAATGCCGCCAGCTCGCCCCCGGTGATGCGCCCTGCAATGACATCGTGCCCGCCCACCCACAGCATGATGCTCACGGCACCCAGCACCAGCACAATGACGACGGTAATCAGCAGGCTGCGTTGCACGATGCGTTGCTTCGCCATGTCGAATGCCGCTTCCACAATGCCGTGGAAACGTTGTTTGTCGAGCGCCTGGTGATTGTAGGCCTGCACCGTTCTGATGTTGCCAAGAATCTCGCCCACATAGGCGCCCACGTCGGCCACCTTGTCCTGACTCTTGCTGGACAGATGGCGCACGCGGCGCCCGAAAAACAGGATCGGCGTGATCACCAGCGGCACGGAAATCATCACTATCACGCTGAGTTTGACGTTGGTAATGAACAGCCAGATGATGCCGCCCGCCATCAGAATCAGATTGCGCAGCGCCATGGAGATGGATGAACCCACCACCGATTGCAGCAGGGTGGTGTCGGCAGTGAGTCGCGACTGGATTTCCAGCGCGCGATTCTGTTCAAAGAAGCCGGGATGCAGATCGATCAGGTGGTTGAACACCTTGGCCCGGATATCCGCCACCACTCGTTCGCCCAGCCAGGTCACCCAGTAATGGCGGGCGAAAGTGCCCACGGCCAGCGCCACCGCCAATCCCATGAAGACCAGCACGTAGTGCGCAAGCCGGTCGGACGAGGCAGTGGCAATGCCCTGATCGATGAGCAGACGCAGCCCCTGGCCGATTGACAGCATGGCGGACGCGGTGAATACCAGTGCTGCCAGTGAATAGAAAATCTGACGCCGGTAAGGCAGCAGGAAAGTGCTGGCCATGCGTGTGGCCTGCCATCGGCTGGTGTGCACGGGGAGGAGATCCTTGGGGGAGATTGGCTGGAAAATCATTGTGCCCGCTGCATCCGGCCTGTCAATAACCCTGTTGATAATGAAATTAAATTGTCATGCGAATGGCATCGTACTGACACGGCTGTTTTCTGCTTTCTTTGTCACGGGGCAGCGTGTGCCGTCGCCCTGTCTGGATGGCAGGGTCTTGATTTCAAAGGGCTGCGGTCTGGCAACAACAATTTTTCGCGGGCGTTTAAAGCGGTTTTTTTAGCGCCGAATATTGCAGAAGCGTTACAGCATTGCACCGCTCTTGCGCGATTTATATGACAGGTTTGTTTCGCGGCACCTCCCATTAACTACTTGTTTTTGCGCTGAAAACTTAAAAAAACATTCACGAAACGTTCACCGACTGACCGCTGCGCTTGGTTATAGTGGCCACGTTTTGAAATTCGATCTCGCGAAAGGTTCCAGCACGCAAAGAAATGATTTTGGGGTGGATAACGGCGGAGCTTGATTTTCAAAACCTGCGGAAATTCTTTTTCCGCACCCAATCGGAGTCTTACGGATTTTTTTAATCATCGAGAGGAAATACAGATGAAATTGAAAGCACTTGCTGCCGCAGTTGCCCTGATGTCCACCGCCACCGTTGCCAACGCAGCCTGGAACGACGGCAAAAACGCAGTATCCGGCGCCGCTTCTGGTAACGGCGAACTGGTTCTGCTGGTATGGGATCAGGTTCTTGAAGTATCGGTTGTCCAGGATCTGGGCGATTCCTACCTGAACTTCTACGACAACAGCCAGAACACCGCGTTCCAGTTCGACGCCAACCTGGATGCACTGTTCGCCAGCACTTTTGCCAATTCCAACGCTGCTGATATCCAGTGGTCGGTATTTGCCAACAGCGCCGGTTCCACTCTGTCGTCCAACCCGGAGCGTTACAAGAACGGTTTCATGGTTACTGTGAACGATGCAGAAGCCAACCCCACTGTTGACCGTAGCATTGCATCCAACTTCAACGGTATTCAAGCCAAGGTTGAAGGCGCAATGAGCGGCGCCCTCAATACAGCCATGGGCGGCACCGTTGCTGACAACACCGCTTTCTACGGCGATCTCGCCAATGGCCTGTATGCCGGCGCTCCTGAAGTGTATGGCGCCAACATCCTGGATACCTTCCCGGTCAACGTTGCTGCTGCTTCGACTGAATCCATGTACTTCTGGGCGTTTGAATCCACTTTCGCCGGTGGTGAAGACACCAAGTTCGCAGGCAAGTGGTCGCTGGATCTGGCTGGCAACACCCTCAGCTACTCCGCTGTTCCGGTTCCCGCCGCCGTGTGGCTGCTGGCTTCCGGTCTGCTGGGCCTGGGCGCTATTTCCCGCCGTCGCAAGGCGTAATCGCAGCCTGCTGCGAGGGAGCAGCCCAGGCTGCTCCCGTTTGAACGCCTTTATTTTCCTGAAACGCAATCTGGAGCAATCCCATGAAACTGAACAAACTGCATGCAGCTGTTGTAGCTGCAACTGCATTCGCCAGCACTGGCGCATTCGCCGGCCTGAACCTGAACGGTATCAACCCTGCACTGCCTGCCGTAACCCCTGCCATGACCATCAACATTGCCGGTGCCAGCGCATCCGACAAAGGCTTCAAGGATGTAATGGACAATCTGTGCGTGGCTGGCACTCTGTCCATCTACACTGACACTTGCACCACCGGTTCCGATCCTGCCTGCGCCGGCTCCACACCCAAGCATCCGGGTGCCGGCTATTCCGCTTATTTCTGTACCGTTGACCGCACCAAGGTTACCGGCTGGTCCGGCGCGACCAACATCAACGTGCTGTTCCGCAAGCGTTCTGCCGGCGGTTCGGGCTGGGGTGTGCAGCCGGTGTCCGATGCCGCTCCCATCAGCATGATGGCGCTGAACCCGACCAACTGTAAGGTGACTGCTACTGCCGACGTATTCAAGTGCGGCAGCACCACTGAAAACGTAGTGGCCGACCTGGGTATTTCCGACGCCGAGCCGGCTCTGTTCAAATCCCCTAACGTGCCTGCCGGTTTCTCTTCCATTACCAACGCCCAGATCGCCAACCTGGATGTCCGGACCATTGCAGCCCTGACTTTCGGTATTCCGGTGACCAACGCGCTGTACGGCGCACTGCAGGCGGCGCAGGGTCTGGACACTGACCTGGATGGCGACAACATCGTGGAAGGCACCAGCGAAACCGCGACCCAGGCCCAGATTCTGGCCAACATGCCGTCGATGACCGATGATCAGATTGGCGCGCTGCTGAAAGGCTCCATCGGCACCTGGGACTCCATTTCCTTCGGTGGTACCGATCTGCTGACCGTGGCCGCCAATGCCGGTCTGCCGGTTCCTGCCAACACGTCGGTCACCATCTGCCGCCGTGTGGACGGTTCCGGTACCCAGGCGGTGGCCAATGCCATGTTCCTGAACGTACCTTGCAACGCATCTGCCGGCTTTGCTGCTGCTGACAACACAATCTGTCACAGCGACAAAGGCGCGCAGAACCTGGCAGAAGCCGATTGCACCGCCGGTGGAGCCTGGGCACGTTATGCTGACCAGCGCGGCCTGCCGGAAGGCGAGGCTGTCGTGTTTGAGAACAGCGGCTCTGGCGACGTTGAATTCTGTCTGAACGACCTGCAAGGCGTTGGTACCTGGGCGCTGGGCGTGCAGTCTCTGGAGAAGACCAGCACCAAGTACAGCTACCTGAAGATCAACGGTGCAGCTCCGACCCTGCAGAACGTTGCCACCGGCAACTACATGGACTGGGCTTCCAGCACCATGCAGTACCGCAAGGCACTGACCAACGGTATTCCTGCGCCGGCTGGCAATGCCAAAGCCATCATGAACCAGCTGCGTGTAGACTTCGCCAAGCCAGCCGTTCTGAAGCCGCTGAACGATACGTTCGGTTCTTCTTACGGTCCGGTGGGCTGGTTGTCCGCTACAGCTACTCCGGTAGTGCCGTTCAACCCGAACCTGCCGATCATGCAGTTCACTCGCGGCGCCAGCGGTATGTCTACCTGTAACGCTCAGGTTGCCCGCGGCACCTTCGACATGAAGAAGCAATAATCTGGCAGTTTAACTGTCATATTTGCGCAGTAAAGTTGGCCAGCCCTGTCATGGGGCTGGCCTTTTTCATTTCTGCAATTTGCAAAAATCATGTTTAACCAATCCTGGGGGATGGGGTTTGAAGCGTTCGATCGCCGTTGTCTGCGTGGGTGCACTGATGTGCGCGAAAGTAGTGGCTGAAGAGGTGACGCCGGCAAATACGCCGGTGGCGGCGCCCAGTCAACAGGAGGCCGTGCAGCCGCGTTTTGCCGTATGGGAATTTCGCGTCAAGGGCAACACGTTGTTGCAGCAGACAGCCATAGAGCTGACGCTGACGCCGTTTCTGGGGCCGGACCAGACGTTTGATACCATCCAGGAAGCTGCGAGCAAGTTGGAGCGCAGCTATCGCGATGCAGGCTACCCCACCGTGCTGGTGAATATTCCCGAGCAGGATGTGGTGGGTGGCGTGGTGACGCTGGATGTTGTTGAAGGAAAAGTGTCGCGGGTGCGGGTGAGTGGTTCGCGCTACTTCCTGCCCAGCGAGATCAAACAGGAAGTGGGGTCGTTGCAGCAGGGCCAGCCCATGCATGTGCCCAGTTTTCAGGCCGACATGAACCGGGTCAACAGCGCGTCCGGGGATCTGCGGGTGACACCGGTGCTGAAGCCAGGCAATACGCCAGGTACGGTGGAAGTGGATCTGCGGGTGAAGGATGAATTACCGCTGCACGGTTCGCTGGAAGTGAACAACCACAATTCCCTGGATACAACCAAATTACGCACATCGGCCAGCATCAGTTACGACAACCTGTGGCAGAAGCATCACAGTATTTCACTGCAGACGCAGAACTCGCCGGAGGAGCCGGATGAATCCCGCGTGCTGGCCGGCACCTACATCTTTCCGGTAGTGGATGATGTGAGCCGCGTTGTGTTTTATGCGGTGACATCCGAAAGCGATGTGTCGACATTCACCGATCTTACCGTGGTCGGCAACGGTGAAATATACGGAACGCGATTGGTGCGCGCGCTCGATTCCAGCCCTGGCTATGTGCATTCGCTGTCGCTGGGCTTTGATCTGAAGGACTTTGATGAAAGCGTGAATCTGGTGGGTGCCGATACGGATTCCACCCCTATCAAATACAGCCTTTTCACTGCCATGTATAACGGCAGCTTCCTGCGTGACGACTCCACGACCCGCGTGGGCTTCAGCGTGACAAATGGCCTGCGCGATTTTCTGGGTGGCGGCGATGCCGAAGAATTTCAGAACAAGCGCTATTACAGCCATCCCAACTTTTTCTATGTGCAAGGCAACTTCAAGCATCAGGAACGCTTTGAGAATGACTGGCGCCTGAATGGGCGCGCTAAAATCCAGATTGCGGATTCAGCGTTGATCAGCAACGAACAGTTAAGCGCGGGTGGCTCGGCCAGCGTGCGTGGCTACTACGAATCGCAGGACACCGGCGATCACGGCGTGGTGGCATCGGCGGATGTGGAGACGCCGGATATTCTGGAATCGAAATCCTCCGAGTTGAGAATGCGCGCCTTCGTCGATGGTGCCTGGCTGCAGATGAAGGATGCGCTGTCGACCGATGATCAGGGCGACAACCGTCGGGTTGAAACCGAAGACACGCTGCTGAGCGCGGGGTTGGGCACGGATTTCAGCATGGGTAAATCACTGTTTTTCACGCTGGACCTGGGGGTAGCCCTGCGTGAAGCAGTGGATATCGAAGAGGGTGATCTGCGGTCGCATGCATCCCTGGTGCTGGAGTTCTGAGTCGCGGTTTTCAGGACTTTGTTGTGAGTTTGTTACGACTGCTTTTTTGCGGTGGGCCGCTCGGCCGGTTACATCAAACCGTCATATATCGTTAACAAGAGCGTGTGAGAATCGCGCGATTCAAGCAGGTACCCCGGGGGAGCTGGTGAGAGAACGTCCTGATGTGATCAATGGTTTGCGGCAGACCGGTGTATACAGTCTGATTTCGCTGCTGGTGTGGCAACCCATTCTGGTGCGCGCCGATGTTGCTCCAACGGAACTGCCCAAGGCCAATGTGGACTGGGTTAGCCAGGGTGCCGCCACGCGGGTGGAAACGGCCACCGACATGACCGTGAAGCAGATTTCCGACCGCGTTTCATTGCAGTGGGACACGTTCAATATCGGTGACAAAGCGTCGGTCAAATTCGACCAGCCCAATAGCAGTTCCATTGCGCTGAACAGGATTGTGGGCGGTGGCCAGGCTGCGTCGCGGATCAATGGCAAGCTGTCGGCCAATGGCATCATCTATATAGTTGATAGCAACGGTGTGATCTTCGGCAGGAATTCCGTCGTGGAAGTGGCGTCGCTGGTTGCGACGGCACTTAACGTGGACGAAGACCTGATCATGAACGAATCCTTCGTCAAGGCCATCAGTGACGGCAAGGCCGCGTTCGAAGGCGGTGCTGGCGAGAATGCGGCGATCGTGCTGGAAGGCAGCATCGATGGTGTGGAAGGTGCGCGCATCATTACAGGCGAAGGCGGCAGTGTATTTCTGTTTGCGCCCAAGGTGGAAACGCAGAACGGATCGTCGATCACCACGCCCGGCGGCCAGACCATTCTGGCGGCGGCAAAGGACCAGGTGTATCTGGCGGCATCGCAAGATCCCGATCTGCGCGGCATGCTGGTGGAAGTGAACAGTGGCGGTGATATCGATCACGCCGGCAAGATTGTCGCAGACCGTGGCAATATCACGCTGTCTGCACTGAATATCGATCAGCGCGGCCAGTTGAAGGCCACCACCAGCGTGAATGCGAACGGCACGATCCGGTTGCTGGCGCGGGACACGGTGAACTCTATCGGCGCACTGGACGATGGTACTCTCCAGAACCAGCTGCTGGCCGGTGTGCTGATGGCAGACGGCGCGCTGGATTCCGACATGAAGGCGTTCGATGCCAAGTATGCGAAATCCTCTCAGGCCGGTCGGGTGACGTTGCACGAAGGCAGCGTGACGGAAGTGGTGCCGGAAAGCAGTACGAAAACCTCTGCCGACAGCAATGCGCAACCGGTGTCGTTCGTTGAAGTGATGGGCAAGACCATTGAAGTGAAAGATCGCGCGAGCGTTACCAGCCGTGGCGGTGTGGTCTCAATGGTGGCTACAGAGAAGCCTGATGATCCCATGGCGGTGGGAACCCTCACAAACGACGCCAGTGTCACTCTGCATTCGGGCAGCAAGATCGATGTTTCCGGCATGGACACCGCGGTGGTGGGCATGGAACGCAATTCGCTGGAAATAGAATTGCGCGGTGACGAGCTGAAAGATTCGCCGTTGCAGCGCAACGATGCCGACATTCGGGGGGAGACCGCCTTTGTCGATATTCGCGATGCCGACGATATTGAATTCGCCGATATCTCCGCCTATCTGGCCAAGGTCGAGCGCACGGTGGATGAGCGCCTGAGTGCCGGTGGCAAGGTCAACGTTTACAGCGAAGGCAACGTTGATTTCCAGCAAGGCGCGCAGGTGGATGTGTCCGGCGGTGCCGTGAATTACAAGTCTGGCTATGTGCTTGAAAGCCAGCTGGTGGATAACGGCAATCTGGTCTACATCAGCGATGCCAATCCCAATGTCAATTATGACGCCGTGATCAGCGGCAATGAGCGTTACAACGCCCGCTGGAACGTGGTGGAGAAAATAAAATCCTCCAGCGTGGGAGCCGGCAAGGGAACCTTTGTCAAAGGCTATGTTGAAGGCAAGGACGCAGGCTCCTTTAACATCAAATCCCACGCCGCGGAATATGGCGGCTCGGTGATTGCTGATACCGTCAGCGGCCCGTATCAGCGCACCGGCAGCAATCAGGTGTCCGGTGGCAGGGTCGATCTGGACCTGAATCATTTCAAATCCAGCCAGCAGGCCATTGCGCTGGTGGCAGAAAGTGAGTATCAGCAGTATTTGCAGGACAGACTGGCTGGCACGGCTGATGATGACCTGACGAAAATTTCTGTCGAGCGTTTCAGAAACTCGGCCGACAGCATTTCCATCAAAGCCGGCCGTGATCTGACGCTGACGCAGGGCACGGCCCTGACGCTGGACGGCAATGGCGTGCTTGATCTCAAGGGTGGCGATGTCAGCATTCTGGGCGACATTACCAATCGGAGTGGCGCTGTTTCGATTTCCACTACAGATGTACCCAATCCCGACGCCACTGAACTACAAATGGTGCACACTCTTTCGGTGGGTGCTGATGTCACCATCGATACCAGCGGTGCCTGGATCAATGACAATCCATTGCTGGGTGCCAATCCGAATGCGGCGGTGAACACGGATGCCGGCGCCATCGAACTGATTTCCAAAGGCTCAGTGCAAGTGGCGCAGGGTGTAAATCTGCGGGCCAACGGTGGCGCCTGGCTGAATGCCAAAGGCACATTGCAGGGCGGTAAGGGCGGTGACGTTACCGTAAGCGCCAGCCGATTTGAATACGGCGGCGCACTGGAATACAACGGCAATGCGTCCAGTCATTCACTGGCGCAGGGCGGCACGCTGACGCTGGCTGGCGCTGGATTCCATATTGGGCCCCCCTCAGCGGGCGTGAACGACAACTCACCCGGCGTGATTCAGCTGGAGGCGGATGAGTTGCGTGCGGGCGGTTTCAGCAAGGTTGTGCTGGACGCCGGTTTGAATGGCATTGACGTTGCCAATGGCACCCACATCGATCTGGTCGGCGAACAATTCCGCATGCGTGAGGGCAACTATCGCAATGTGGCTTCCGGTGCCGACATGAATTCCCTGGCGCAAGTGGTTGATACTGCCGGCCTGCGGGAAGACTGGCGTGCTGGAATTGACCTGTTGCTGAAGTCGGCAGATGTACCGGGATCGATTGCGGACGGTATTCGCATTGGCGAGGGAGCGTTGATTCAGGGGTTGCCGGGCGCCGCTATTGCGCTGAAGGCAGTCGGCGGCAGCATTGATCATGCCGGATCGATCATCGCACAGGGTGGCACCGTGAGCCTTGCGGTCAGTACCTCTGAACATGTTGACCGCCGCAACTCGCTGGATTCCGATCTTGCGGTCATTTTGCGTGACGGCAGCTTGATCGATGTAAGCGCAACTACCGTGAAGGGCGAAGTCAACACATTGGGTGTTACCGATCTCTCATTTCATGCTGCAGGAACGGTCGGCATCGCTGCGGACGGTGGCTACATTCTCGGTGACGATGGCGCTTCGATTCGCGCAGACGGTCTGGCCAGTGCCAACCGCTATTACGATGCCCGTGCGGGTCGCGTCGTTTCCGAGCCGGTCGGCCTTGCCGCCGGCGCCATCAATTTGAAGGCGTCGGAAGGAATCTTTCTGAATTCCGGTTTGTCTGCGCGTGCGGCGGCGGGTGGCAAGGCGGGATCGCTGGATGTCACCATGACTACTGACAACCGGTTCACGGGGGCTATCGACGACCGTGACCGTTCGTTTGTTGATTATGAGCTGGAAATTCGTGTGGAGGATCAGGCAACGGATTCCGGATTCCTGCAGCAACTGCAAGATACCGGAAATATTGTTGCTGCCGTCGGTGGCAATCAACAGTATGACAACGGTGTCGCGTATCTGAACGTTGATGCAATCAATGCAGGCGGATTCGGTAACATCGGATTGCACGCCTTGAATGATGAGAATCATCAGACAAACCACGCGGACGTAATCCGCAGACCTGAATCCCGCATCACGTTCGCGACCGACAAAACCCTCACCGCGTCGGAATCGATCCGGCTGGAAACGCCGGCCATCGTGGTGGAAGGTTTTGATGCCAGCGTGGCCGCACCCTATGTGGGGATTGGTACTCGCTACACAGATGAGATTAATTCAAATGCGGGTGATGAGCAGTTGCCGCTCAATGGCCGTTTCACCGCCAACGCCGCATTTATCGACCTGTTGGGCGACATTGCATTTCGCGATGCAGAAAAAGTCGCGCTGAACAGCCACGGCGATATCCGTCTGCGTGGCGGGCTCGCCAATGCTAGTTCCCGCGATTTGCCCACCGGTTCCCTGACGGCCTACGGCGACGCCGACCTGTTGGCCAGCCAGATCTACAGTGCGACCCAAACGTCCTATACGTTTGATTTGCAGTCGACCGATTCGACCATCACCGTGCGCGGTGAATCCACCGATGGCGCCTTCAGAATCGATAACGACTATGCGGTGTATTCAGCGCTCGGTTCGATCACCGTAAATGCTGACAACATCGTGCAGGACGGCATCCTGAAAGCGCCGTTCGGCACCATCGATCTGAACGCACGGCAAAGTCTGGTACTGGAAAACGGCAGTAAAACCAGCGTGTCTGGCGAAGCGCAGACCGTCATCATGGGCGAAGTGCAGGCTGACGGCAGCTGGCTGTATCCGGTTCTGTCCGGCGCGCCGCAGGTAGTCAGAACCCTGGGAGAGAAAAGCATTTCATTGAGCGGCCCCGCCATCGAACACCAGGATGGCGCAGTGGTGGACATCAGCGGTGGCGGCGATCTGCTGGCCTATGAATTTGTGCCAGGCCCCGGCGGATCGAAAGATGTATTGAGTTATGCCCTAACCGGTGCCGCTGGCGAATCCTTTGCAATCGTGCCGACCTACGGCAGCAAATGGGCCGCCTACGATGCGGTTGAAATGGCGAATTTCCCCTATGCAATTGGTGACACCGTTCGCTTTGAAGCCGGCTCGGGACTGGACCCGAACGTGAGCTATGCCGTCATGCCGGCGCGCTATGCGCTGTTGCCGGGTGCGCTGCTGGTGACCCCGCAGGGCTATAGCACGCAACCAGGCCTGAAGATCGAAACGGCAGCGGGTACGACAGTGGTTGCCGGCAAGCTGGGCAATGCCGGCAGTGGCGTGAGTGACAGCCTGTGGTCTGCGTTTGTAGTGGAACAAGGGTCCGTCGCACTGACGCGCAGCGAATTCAATCTGTATTCCGCCAGTGAATTTTTCAGCGCCAGCGGCACGCGGCCGCAGGATGCCGGGCGTGTCCTCTATGACGCCATCAGCCAGCTGGATATTGACGGTGACATTCTGGCCTCGGTCAGCGGCAATGGCGTGGGCGGCC
Organism: Gammaproteobacteria bacterium; assembly: GCA_013178375.1. Classification (GTDB taxonomy): domain Bacteria; phylum Pseudomonadota; class Gammaproteobacteria; order Pseudomonadales; family Ketobacteraceae; genus Ch67. The sequence goes on along the minus strand of JABLXQ010000004.1, from coordinate 121,521 downwards.
GCATGGATGTGACGGCAGAAAACATCACGCTGGTGGGAAGCCGGTCTGACGCCATCGAAGGCATTCAACTGGTTGCCGGCGAGCTGGAACAGTTGAACGTCGACAGCATGCTGCTGGGTGGCACCCGCAGCGCCGGCGCCGATGGCACCAACATTACGGTGAACGCCAACACAGTGACGGTGGCGGGCGACGTGGACATGACGGCGAGCGAATTGCTGCTGGCCGCGAAGCAGACCGTGAAGGTGGAAAACGCCGCACGGATCAATACCACGCGCGGCGGTAAAACTGCAGGCGGTGTGGTGAACATTGAAGGTGACGGCGCGTTGTTGCAGGCATCGGTGGGTGACGCGGTGCAGGTGCGGCGCAGCAATGCCACTGGCAGTACCGGTGTGCTGGAGATCCAGTCCGGTACCTCAGTGTTTGGCCAGGGCGCGCTGGTGCTGGATGCCAGTGGCAGTGCCATTGTCCAGGGCCAGATCGATACGTTCGGCACCGCCGGCTTTGGTTCCGGAAAAATGGTGCTGGGTGCCAGCGAAGCGGCGTCGGGCATGGCGCTGTCGCAGGCGGCGCTCAATAATCTGAATGCAAGAGAACTGCTGCTGACCAGCTTGTCCACCATTGATATCGCGTCGGATTTCACGCTGGATGTGAACCGTCTGACCCTGGATGCCACCGCTATCAACGCGGTGGGAGCCGTGCGGCTCGATGTGCAGTTCATTGCGGCTGAATCGATCACGCTGAGAAATTCCTCCGGCAGCATGGCCGAGGATGTTGCGCAGGTGGGGGGCCAGATTGAATTCAATACGGCAGCGGCCAGTCTCACCGGTGGCAGCGATTCCCTTTCCACCATGAAGCTGTCGGGCTTCGACGTGGCGCAACTCACCGCGACGGATGTCACCCGCGCTTCTGGCAAGTTTGCTTTGCAATCGTCGGCTGATATGAATCTGGCGACTGCGCAGCTGCAAGCCGCGAACGGTACTGATTTGAATCTGCAGGCAACCGGTGATCTGGCTGTGACGAGCGCAGGAGCTGCACCTGTGTCGCAGCAGGATGGCTTGGGCGCGTATCTGCATTTTGCCGGTGATCATATCAGTCTGGATACCAGCGTGCAGGCCGCCAGTGGCTTGATTGAGGTGCAGGCGCAGAACGGCATCAGCCTGGGCAATCAGGCGGCATTGAGTGTGGCCGGGCGCGCGACTGATTTCGCCGGCGATACCGTGGTGTCGGATGCCGGAACAGTGCGCCTGAAAACTGTTAATGGCGATATCGTGACGCAGACAGGCACGGTTATCGATGTTTCATCACCGCACGTCGATGCAGCCAGTGGAACCCTGGAATTGTCTGCTGCCAATGGTGCGGTGGATCTGAAATCCGCACCCATCGTCCAGCGTTTTGCCCAGTCCCCTGGCGGCAAGGTCAGCGTGGATGTGGCGCAGGGCAGCAATGTGCAAAGCCTGCTGCCGCAACTGGCGGGCTTTGGCGACACGCAAACCTGGCGTGCGCGTAATGGCGATATTGAATTGGCGTCGGGCAACAATGTAAAAGCAGGCAACATTGAATTCAGCGCCGACGGCGGCGCCGTTGTTGTCGGCAGCCGCCTTGATGCGTCGGGTGCCGAGGGTGGCACGATTGGTTTGTTCGGCCGTGATGATGTGCGACTGGACGCGACTGCACAACTGGATGCCAGCGCAACCGGTACTGGTGAAGAGGGCGGCAAGGTGGTGTTGTCGTCGCGGCAGGGCTTTGTCGATCTGGCCGATGGCAGCCGCATCCATGTGGCCGGTAATGGTGATGGCATTCGTAATGGGAATGGCGGCACCGTGCAGTTCCAGACACAGCGCAATGCAACGAACGATGATGTGAACTTCAACGATTCCGGCGTGCGGATTACGGGCGCCGACAGCATCGTGGTGGCCGGGTTCAAACGCTATGACACGGCAGTGGTGGATCAAAGCCTACTGGATGGCGACGTCAATTCGGAAACCGCCAGTTTCATGAGCGCCATGGCTGAAAAACTTACCGATCTATCCGGCCGCTTCAGTAATTTGCTGAACAGAAATTCTGAAGCGTTTGAAGTGGCGCCCGGTGTCGAGTTCGTCAGCGCCGGTGATCTGGCCATCGAGGGTGGAATCAATCTGGCACCGACACTGACGGTGGATTCCGCTGGCAATGGCAGCTGGGATGACAGCTGGCGCTATGGCGACAACCTGACGCCCGGCTTCATGCGCTTTCTTGCTGGCGGCAATCTGAATATCAGCGGCAATGTGTCCGATGGTTTCATCACGCTTCCCGGTTACCAGCAAACCGCTCCCATTGCGGACCGATCATGGAATTTCGCATTCGTGGCTGGTGCGGATGCAGGTGCTGCAAAGGCGCTGACCACCACCGACTCCGGCAATATCGACATTGCGGCTGGCAGTCTGATTCGCACCGGCACCGGCGCTATCGACATGGCCGCGGGTGGCGATCTGTATCTGGGTGATGGCAGCGCCATTTACAGCGGCGGCCTGAGCGAATACGCAACGGATGGCACTGTCTATGTGCCAGACGCCGGCACCTTGTATCACCGCTACTGGTTCGCCTCTTTGCTGAAAGGCAGAAAACGCATGTTCTATGGCCATGACGGAGGCGACATCAATATCGATGTGAGCAACGACATTGCGGTAGCGGGTTCATCGGTACCCAGCACCGAGTGGCTGTACAGGGTTGATTACAGTCGTACACTGGCCGGTGAAACCAAATATATTTCTACATGGGGCGTACTGTATGACAAGTTTGTCAACGGTATCGGTACGCTCGGCGGAGGGGATATTGATGTCTCCGCAGGCCATGATGTTACCAACCTGACACTGGCAGCGCCCACCACGGCAATGCAAATCGGTGTCAATCCCCTCGATGGAGCCGCGGGCACCAATGAAGTGCTCGTGCGGGGTGGTGGCGACATTCACCTGCTGGCAGGTAATGACATCCTGTCCGGAAATTATCTGGTGGGCGATGGCAGGCTTGACGTCGAGGCTGGCGGCAGCCTGGCCCGCGCTTCGGAAGATAACGTAGCGACAAGCGTGGCCTATGGCGTGGGCGATATCTCATTGAAGGCGCGCAATTCCATCGAAATTACGCGGGTGATCGATCAGGGCTTTGTGCCGCTCAGCGATTCACAATTCGCCACCAACGTTAAAAAGAACATCTATATCACCGACAGTAGTGCCGACATACTGCGGGCTGAATCGTTGACCGGTGACATCCATTTCAATCCCGACAGCGTCGGAATCGATGACGAGTTCACCGCTGCATTGCGCTCGGTATTGCCGGTGAGTGTCGAGACAGTTGCACTGGATGGCAGCGTCGTTTTCGACAGAACTATTGCGCTGGAACCAGGCGCCGCTAATGCACTGTCAATCTATGCCACACACAATATTGAATGGCTAAATCAGAGTGTTCTGCGCTTGTCTGCTGTACCAGGTAACCTGTTGCCGTCCATGGGTTCTGCTCACCAGTATGCCGAAACCACCTTGGACCGCTCACCAGACCTCTTGGGCAACGGAGACCTCCTGGGCGCACTCGGCGTTTTTGATAACCTCGTGGCGTTACAAAACGGGCTGCCCAGCGTTCATACCGAATCCATGGCTGATCCGCTGCGTCTGGTCACACTCAACGGAGACTTCCTGGCTGATGGTGGTGGCACCAACCTGATCACATCCAGAGAAACAGAAATTATCGCCGGTCGCGATATCGATAGCGTCGGCATCAGCGTGACCAACAACTTTACGTCAGATGTATCCACCGTGCGTGCAGGCCGCGATATCATCACGCGTTCCAACCGCAATGAGCAAGGTGCAATTGACAATAACGCATCGAGCGGAATCGAGGTGAATGGTCCTGGCGCCCTGCTGGTTACTGCCGGCCGCGACATCAGTATGGGTATGTCTGGTGGTATTGTTTCCAATGGCGATATAACCAACACCGCGCTGGCCGATACCGGTGCCGATCTGCTCGTCCTCGCTGGCATTGCCGATGATCCCGACTTCGCCGGATTTGCCAGCCGTTACATAAATGGCAGCGATGAAGACATGGCGCTCGCCAGTTTCCTTGCCGCCGCGTTTACCGATCTGATACTGGAACCCGATGCCATCCAGGCGCTGCTGAACCTGTCGTTGTCGCCCGAACAGATCGCCGCCTTGCCACAAGCTGTGCCTGCTGACATGGCAACCGCGCTTTCTTCCTCGGATGACAAAAACCTGTCCGACGCCCAACGACTGTTTCTTTCGCTTTCCCGCGAAGACCGTATCAAGGTCGCGCGGTCACAGTTTGCAAACAGCAATGAGCGTCAGCAGCAGGTGCTGGTGTACAACACGCTGTTGAACGAAGTGAAGCGCGGTGGCTATGAAGACAGCAAAAAATCGTCATTGAAAGACTTCGATCCAAAAACGGATGGTTTCAAGCGCAGCTTTGCCGCGATCAACAGCCTGTTTGATGAAAACAAGCAGTGGGACGGCGACGTCAGCCTGGTGTTCAGCACCATCAATACCAAGGATGGCGGCGATGTCGGCGTTATCGCACCGGGCGGCGGCATCGATGTCGGCTTGCCGATCCAGTTGCCCGGCGTAACCAAGGGTGCTGCCGAACTTGGCATCATCACCACGCGTACTGGTGATCTCAACCTGCTGGTCAACGACAGCATTCGCGTCAACCAGTCGCGCACCTTTGCACTGGATGGCGACATCATGATGTGGGCGAGTGAAGGCGATATCGATGCCGGTCGTGGTGCCAAGACTGCAACCGGTGCTGCCAACGTCAACGTCACCATCGATGCCACCGGCAAGGTGGTGGTGGATTACGGCGCAGTGATCGCCGGCAGCGGTATCCGCGGCGCGGGTGACGTATCGCTGTTCGCACCGGCCGGCATCATCGATGCAGGCGACGCAGGTATCGGTGCGCGCGGCAATATCACGCTGGCGGCGCAGCAAGTTGTGGGTGCGGACAATATCGATGTCGGTGGTGTCTCCATCGGCGTGCCTACCAATACCGGCGTATCCGCTGGCGTGACGACGGCTGGAAGCGTGGGCAGTGCCGCCACCAGCGCCAGTATGGGCGAAGTGGCGGAACAGGCAGAGGGCGATGGCGAGACGACAGAGAAGGTTGCATTTCTGACCGTCGAAATCATCGGTCTGGGCGATTAACTGTGTTTTCGGTTTAACGCAAAAGATTTAACGGGGAAAGGAAGTGAGTGCATACGTGAAAAGTCTCAGTTGCAAAATGATTCTCTGTTTGTTCATGACATTGCTGTCGGCCCAGGCGTCGGCATGGTGGAATGACAAATGGAGCTACCGCGTGCCTTTGACGCTGGATGCATCGATTACCGGCGCCAATATTGAGACGTCGCAAACCGAAGTGCCGGTGCTGGTGCGGCTGCATGCCGGCAACTTTCAGGATTTCATGCTGCTGAAAGATGATCTGTCGGATCTGCGGTTTGTTGGCAACGACGACAAGACCCCACTCAAGCATTTTGTGGAGCATTTCGATCCAGTAAATCAGATGCTGTTTGTGTGGGTGAAGCTGCCGCAGCTGACGGGTGGTATCGCTACTGAGCAGGTCTGGCTCTATTACGGTAACGCCGATGCTGTTGGCACCACCGCCAGCGGAGATGCCTACGAAATCAGCCAGAGTCTGGTGCTGCCCTTCAGTGCAAAGGACGCGCAGATCAGCGACAAGACTGCCTATGCCAATGTGGTAGAGAACCATGAAGCGACACTGAATCCGGCGTCGATCATTGGTGGTGGTTCCCAGTTCGGTGGCACGCACTATCTGATGATCCAGGATTCTCCGACAATGCGTATGGTGCCGGAGAGCGGTGCGACATTTTCCGCGTGGATCAAGCCGACCGGTTCGCAAGTGGATGGCGTGGTGTTTTCCCGTCACAGTGGCAGCAGCCATATCGAGCTGGCCATCAGCGGAAATCTGCTGTATGCAAAGCTGAATAATGGTGGTTCCAGTTTTGAAACGCCCCGCTCGGTGCAGTTGGCCACGGATGCCTGGCAGCACGTGGCCCTGGTTCTGGGTGCCGATAATATGAAACTGATGCTGAACGGCGAGGCGGTCGCCTCCATTCCGGTTCAGTGGAACGAGCTGGGTGGAAGTACGATCATCGGCGCGACGCTGAACGGTGAGCGTGGCTTTGTCGGCGAAATGGACGAAGTACGTTTCGACAAGACAGCGCGCAGCCTGGACTGGATCAGACTTGCCGCCATCAACCAGGGTCCGCAGGATACGCTGGTTGCTGTGCAGCCGGCAGAACAGCTGGGCAGCGGCGGTCATGGCAGCCAGATGTTCGATGTCATTCTGGGCAGCTTGGACGAAGCCGGCTGGGCCGTCATTTTCGTGCTGGCGATCATGGCGGTCATGTGCTGGATGGTGACGATCGGCAAGACGTTGTACATCCGCCGTTCCAGCAAGGACAACGCAGCATTTCTGGAGCAGTACAAGAAACTGGCGGGGCAGGACCCAGCGATTCTGGATATGGATGAATCCACTGAAGACGCCAAGCTGGCGCACTCACCGATCGCGCAGGCCATCTTCGGCAAGCACGATCACTTCCAGAGTTCTTCCCTTTATCACCTCTATCATCGCGGCATAAAAGAAGTCCGTGGCCGCATGGGAAACAGTGTAGGCGCTCGTGCAGCCGGATTGTCGCCGCAGGCAATCGACGCCATTCGCGCTTCACTGGATGCCGACATGACGCGGGAAATGCAGGTGCTCAACGGCAAGATGGTCGTGTTAACCATCGCGGTGAGCGGCGGGCCTTTTCTGGGTCTGCTTGGAACCGTTATCGGCGTCATGATTACGTTCGCGGCGATTGCCGCCAGCGGTGACGTGAATATCGGTGCGATCGCGCCAGGTGTTGCGGCGGCGCTGGCGGCGACGGTGGCGGGCCTGCTGGTCGCGATCCCGGCGCTGTTTGCCTACAACTACCTGGTGTTGCGGATCAAGGATGTGACCGCCGATATGCGCGTTTTCATCGACGAATTCATCACGCGCATTGCTGAATATTACGGTCAGTGAGGTAACGCCATGCAAGTGCAGGACGAATCGAAAGCGTTCGACGATATCAACGTTACGCCCATGCTGGATCTGGCGTATGTGCTGCTGATCATTTTCATCATCATGACGACGGCAACGGTGCAGGGCATTACGGTGAATTTGCCGAAAGCCAGCACTGCACCCAGTCTGGCGAAACCGAAAACCAAGGCGATCACCATTACGCAGGATGGCACCATTTATCTGGATACGTTTCCGGTGTCATTGCCGGATCTGGAATCGCTGCTGACTCAATACAAGGCAGTGAATCCGGAGTTGCCCGTGGTGATCAAGGCTGATGCGGCCATCCAGTACCAGCGGGTGGTTGAAGTGCTGGATCTGATGGGCCGGCTTGAAATCCGCCAGATCGGCCTGGTTACGCAGAAGCTGGTCAAGTAAGCATGACGACACGAACAGCATTGGCCAAGGCATTGCCGGCCGTCCTGGTGGTAGCCGTTGTGATTCTGGCGCTGGTGTTTGCGTATTTCATTCGCCAGAAACTGGGTGACAAGCCGGTGCAACAGAAAAAAATGGTGCAGCAGGTGACGATCATTGCGCCGCCACCACCGCCGCCTCCACCACCACCGGAAGAGCCCGAACCGGAAGTGGAGGAACCCATCGAGGAACAGCCGATGGAAGAAGCCATGCCCGATGAGCCAATGGATGAAGCACCGGCTGCGGATCTGGGTGTTGAGGGTGATGCCTCCGCTGGCAGTGACGGTTTTGGTCTGGTGGCCCGCAAGGGGGGGCGCAGCATGCTGGGTGGAGGTAGCCCGTATGCGACGGAAGTACAGACCTCCATCACGGATGTGCTGTCAGCAGATGACCGGCTGCGTCACATGGGTTATGTCGCGGTGCTGAAACTATGGATAGACGAAAGCGGCAAGTTGAAACGGTATGAAGTGCAGCAACGGGAAGGCAAACCTGAAGTTGAAGCGCTGTTGAAGAATGCGTTAGCCAGTGTTGACCGGTTCGAGAATCCGCCGCCGCTGGAATTGCCGCAACCCATCAAGTTGCGGATACGCTCACAATTGTAGTGTTTGGGGATCAGTAATGAAAAAATTCAATATGACACGCGTTGCAGCAGCCTGTTTGCTGGCGGGCGGCGTGAATTCAGTCGTGGCGGCGGAGCCGGCCAAAATCAGTTCGGAAGATCTGCTGAATATCCTGATCCAGGAAGGCGTTGTCGACGAGAAGAAAGTCAATGAAGTGGTAAAAAAGGCGCAGGAAAAAACCCGCCAGCAGTATCAATCCGGCGTGGAAACGGTGCCGGCAGGCAAGGCCGATTCCCAGCCAGTACAGGATGGTTCGGTTGTGCGCGTGCCCTACGTTCCGCAATACATCCAGGACGATATTCGTGACAAGGTCAGAACCGAGCTGCGCGAGGAAGTCGTGGCGGACGTGATGAAGAAAGCGGAGGATGAACGCTGGGGAATTCCCGGTACGGCGCCGGACTGGACCCAGCGCATCAAGTTCTCCGGTGATGTGCGGCTGCGGGCTGAATCCATCAAGTTTGCGGATGGCAACGAGCAGCTTCTGTATCCCGATTACATGAAGATCAACAAATCACAGACGGAAACCGGCCAGTATGATCGTCTCAATGTGACCGAGGATCGCCAGCGCCTGCGCAGCCGCTTTCGTTTCGGCATGAAAGCCAAGGTTACCCAGGGAGTGGAAGCCGGCGTGCGGGTAGCAACCGGTATCAGTTCCAATCCGGTCTCCACCAATGAAACGCTGGGTGACTATGGCAAGTCATTCGATGCGCAGATTGATCGCGGCTATCTGAAATACGACAGCCATGCAGAAGACGTGGTGTTGATTGGCGGCCGGTTTGAAAATCCGTTCTATCGTACCGATCTGATCTGGGATAACGATTTGCAGTTTGATGGCGTCGCTGGTTCCTGGTACTGGCTGCGGTCCACCAGCTGGGAGAGCGATGACCGGCAGTGGGACCCGTATGTCACATTCGGTCTGTTCCCGGTCGACGAATTTGAGCTGACCGGCGACGACAAGTGGCTGCTGGGAGCGCAGACCGGCTTTACCTATCAATCCTGGAGCCAGAATGAATTGCGTTTCGGCCTGGGCTATTACCAGTATGAGAATATGCCGGGCGTCAAAAATGAGTTGAATCGCAACGACTTCGACTACACCGCGCCGGATTACATCCAGAAGGGCAACACCTATTACAACATTTCCAATGTGGAGCCCTATTCGCCGGAGAACCAGTTGTACGCACTGGTGTATGACTACAGCATTGTCGATGTGCTGTTGGAGTACGACATTGCGGCGTTTTCGCCACACCATGTGATATTGACGGCGGAGTACATTCAGAACATTGCAGGTGACAAGGCTGAAGCGGAAGCGCTGGCCGGTGAGCCCGTGGATATTGAAGGATTTGACGGTTTCCTGCTGAAGGCAACTTTCGGCTGGCCGATCGTGGCAAAGCCGGATGACTGGCAGGTGGCCGTTACCTACCGTAGTCTGGGTGCGAATGCGGTCGTGGATGGTTTCGCCGATTCCGATTTCCATCAGGGCGGTACTGATGGCCGCGGCTATATCATTGAAGGCAGCTATGGGCTGTTCCACGAAACCTGGATGACGGTGAAGTGGATGAGTTCGGATCAGATCGATTTACCGACCCTGGGCGTCGATATCCTGCAAGTCGATATCAATGCGCGATTCTGATGCCGGTCCGGTATGGCGACAAACGATTTTTGACGGAGAGGAGGTAGCCTCATGTTGATACACAAATACGGATTGGCCTTGTTGCTGGCCTGTGGCGTGTGCCTGCATGCCCATGCAGATGAGCGCGCATTGCAGGCAGCACTGACGAAAACCCAGCTGATGCTGAAGCAGGCGGCGGCTGACAAGATCGTGGCGGAAAAGCAGCTGGCGGAAGCCAGGGCAGAGCTGGAGCGCAGCAAGCAGGAATTTGAACGCTACCGGAAAACCACGGAAGGAAAATTGCAGGCGAAGGAGCAGGGCAGTACTAAGCTTGCCGGTACGGTGGATGCGCTTAAGGAACGCTATGTCGAATTGCAGGGCAAGTATGCGGAACTGAACCAGCGTTATGTCAGCAGTACGCGTTCGGGCAAGGAAGTGGATCAGAAGCTGAAGAATCACCAGGACAATTTTCAGCTGTGTCTCGAAAACAATCGCAAGCTCTATGACATCAACCAGGAGATCCTGGGGAACTACCAGAACAAGGGAATGTGGGAGGTAATGCAGGAAAGCGAACCCTTTACCGGTTTCAAGGCGGTAAAGGTGGAAAATCTGATCCAGGACTACCAGTACAGAAATGATGATCTGAAGCTGGATGAAGCATTGCTGGGATCTGCTACCGCCGAGTGATGCCTCCGAATTAAAGAAGAAATTTGTAATCCACCTCAGGGCGCCGATTGGCGCCCTTTTTTGTGGCCGCAATTTCCGATGCTGCCCCGATTCAGAAAACTGTCATTTACTGGCGCGAATATGTCACCGATTTGTATCACAAAGTTAACCCAAATCAGTGCACAAAGCTGGTACATTTGCGCTCACGTTATGGCAACGGATTGTCAGCGATAACTGAAACCAGATTGGGGGGGAATAGAAAAATGGCTAAAACACAGCATTTGTCGATTCGGCTGACCGAATCCGATCACCGCAAGATAAAGGACATCTCGCGCCGGTTGGGGGTCAAGGAGTCGGACCTGTTCCGTTTCATTGTCAAGAAGTCACTGAACAAACTGCTGCCATTCCAGGACGAGGACATCAAGGGGGCCGATCTGATTCCGGCGTTGATGGAATGTGGACAGGATCTGGTGCGCTACCTGGATCTGGATTCCGAGCAACTGGACCATATCGTGAATGAAGGCGTGCTGGAGTCAGAAAGAAAGGTGGACAAGGCTGATCTGGACATTCTGATCATGGCCGGATCGTCTGATCACTGTGCGCTGATCAAACTGTCTGCCATAACCCGCCAGCCCATCGAGAAGGAAAACCTGCTTACCGTGATGAAGGATTATCTCACTGCCAAATATATGCACGCATTCAAGCTTATTGAAGACCTGAAAAAAGAACCTTCCATCAAACCCGGAACCGCTATCAACAGTCCGCAAGTCAAGGAGAATCAATATGCGTAAGTTCATCATCAGCTCGTGCCTGGCCCTTTCCTGTGTTTCAGTGGGGGCGCAGGCTTCCATGGTCAGCCTTGACTCCGAGTCAGCCGTGGCTTCGACCGTCATCCAGAGTGGTTTGGAGTTGGCGCAAAACGAAACTATTTACGAAGACGTGCGCATGATGTCCGGCACCGATGGCAATGTCAGCAGGATTGGCAAGGTCGCCGCCGGTGAGTACGAACTGACCCTTACCGACTTCGTTTTTCCGGCCATGTTCGATGAGCTGAAAGTAGCACTGACCACTGCGACAAATATTGTTTCGATCATCAGCCTGGAGAGCGGCATCACCTCATGGTCGGAAGTTGTCGAGCTGGCGGCAAATGAAAGCTATTACCTGTCGGTATTCGGCACCACTGCGTCGCCATCATCCTATGGCCTGTACGGAATCAAGCTGGCGCAATACTCGCCGGTACCGCTGCCTGCATCGGCGCTACTGCTGCTGAGCGGTTTGTTTGCCTGGGGCGTCTCGTCAGCCAAACGAAAGCGCGCTCTGTGAAAGAATTGTGACGGTTTGTTGTCATACGGATGCAACGCGGGGTGATTAGAGTGGCAACCTCATTCAATCACTCTCGCTGTCATAATGAAAAAGACGATTTGTGTCATTGGTTTGGGCTACATCGGTCTACCCACTTCGTCACTGCTGGCCACCAAGGGTTTCAAGGTCACTGGCGTTGATGTCAATCCAAAAGTGGTGGACAGCATCAACCGGGGTCAGGTCCATATTGTCGAGCCAGACCTCGATGTACTGGTGAAATCGGCGGTGCACTCCGGCAATCTGTCGGCGTCGTTGCAGCCGCAGCCATCCGACATTTTCATCATTGCAGTGCCAACACCGTTTGGTGAACACAAAAAGCCGGACACCCGTTACGTTGAAGCGGCTACCAGCGCTCTGGTGCCGCATCTGGCGGAAGGAAATCTGGTTATTCTGGAATCTACGGTTCCGGTTGGCACCACGCAAAATGTGGTGGCGGATACGATATTTGCGCAGCGTCCGGAGCTGAAAGGCCAGATCGCCATTGCCCACTGTCCGGAGCGGGTGTTGCCCGGCCAGATCCTGCGTGAGCTGATCGAGAATGATCGCGTTGTGGGTGGAATCGATTCGCAGTCCACCGAGGCTGCGGCTGATTTTTACCTGCAGTTTGTCAATGGTGAAGTGTTGGTGACGGATGCCGCGACAGCGGAAATGGCCAAGCTGACCGAGAATTCCTATCGCGACGTGAATATCGCGTTTGCCAACGAGCTGTCGATGATCTGTGATGAACTGCAGATCAATGTGTGGGAGCTGATCCGTCTCGCCAATCGCCATCCGCGGGTGAATATTCTGAATCCCGGTCCTGGTGTGGGCGGTCACTGCATTGCGGTTGATCCCTGGTTTATCGTGTCGTCAGCGCCTGAGACCGCCCGTTTGATCAGAACCGCCCGTGAAGTCAATGACTTCAAACCGGAATGGGTCATTGACAAGGTGCGGCAGCGGGCCGGTCGCTTCAAACATCCTGTGGTAGGTTGCCTTGGTATCAGTTTCAAGGCAGATATCGATGACGTGCGCGAATCGCCAGCGCTGGAAATCGTCAAGACCCTGCTGCGCGAGACCGACATGGAAGTGCTGGTGACAGATCCTTTCGCGGCGCCGCTGCCGGACTTTGATCTGCTGCCGATCACGGAAGTGCTCAAGCGCGCGGATATCGTGCTGGTGCTGGTGGATCATAAGCCCTACCGCAAGTTGAGTGCCGCCGCGCTCAAAGAAAAAATCGTTATCGACACCCGTGGCATGCTGTCATGAAACAGCGCCTGCTGGTGGTGTTTGGTACCCGTCCGGAAGCCATCAAAATGGCGCCGGTGGTGCACGAACTGAAACGCAATCCCCGTTTTGAAACGCTGGTCTGCGTAACGGCGCAACATCGGCAGATGCTGGATCAGGTGCTGGATTTTTTTGAAATCAAGCCGGATTTCGATCTGGATATCATGAAGCCAGGACAGGATCTGTTTGATGTCACCAGCAATGTCATGCTGGGTATGCGTGCAGTCATTCGGCAATGCCAGCCGGACTATGTATTTGTGCATGGCGATACCACCACCTGCTTTGCTGCGAGCCTGGCTGCTTTTTATGAGCGGACCAGAATCGTGCATGTGGAGGCGGGATTGCGGACCGGTGATTTCGCCGCGCCGTTCCCGGAAGAAATGAACCGTTGCCTGGCGGCGCGCATGGCCAGTATTCATTTCGCTCCGACCGAGCGTGCTGCGCAGAATCTGCTGGCAGAAGGTGTTTCGGCTTCAACCGTGCATGTGACCGGCAATACGGTGATCGACGCACTGCTGTACGCGCGGGAAAAAGTGCAGCGGGATTATGGTGTTGACTACTGGCGCCAACGGTTTGGCGACCGGCTGTTCAGAAATCTGGTCAATGACAAACTGAAGCGCATCCTGATAACCGGGCATCGACGGGAAAATTTCGGTGACGGCCTGAAGCAGATCTGCGAAACATTGGTTGATCTGGCCCGGAGAAATCCGGACTGGTTACTGGTGTATCCGGTGCACATGAATCCCAATGTCAGTGGCCCGGTCAATGCCATTCTGGGCGCGCAACACAACATCCATCTGATCGAGCCACTGGAATACGATGCCTTCGTCTGGATGATGGAGCGGGCGGATGTGATCGTGACTGATTCCGGTGGAATTCAGGAAGAAGCGCCGTCGCTGGGTAAACCGGTTTTGGTTACCCGGGAAATTACTGAGCGGCCGGAAGCGGTGGAGGCGGGTACTGTGAAGCTGGTGGGGACAGATCCGGGCCTGCTGGCGCGGGAGCTGAGCCGCTTGCTGGGTGACCGGGATTATTATCACGCCATGTCACGCAATCACAATCCTTATGGGGATGGGCTGGCGGCACAGCGTATTCAGGCCGTAATGGTGGATGCTCTGCCCATCCCGCAGCCGGTTGTCACTCTGGCCAGTACGGCGGTGGCATAGCGCATTAGTCAGCACCACCTGCCGTTTTTCCGGTCTTCTGACATTTGTTCGTCATATTAAATTCATATCCTGTTCTCATCTGGCCACTTCAAATTGGCAGCACCGGCCTGCGTTCATTCACGGAATAGCCCTACATGTCATTATGCACATCCTTGTCGAAGCTGGTTGTTGTTCTGCTGCTCGCGGTGACCTCAGCGCTGGCAGACGCATCCAGCAGCGAATCCCGTTATCTGTTGCAGCCGGGTGACATGCTGGAAATCTCGGTCTGGAAGGAAGATGGTTTGGCGCGGGAAACCATGATTGCGCCTGATGGCTATATTTCATTTCCGCTTGTCGGCCAGATTGCCGCAAAGGGGTTGACCGTGGCGGGCCTCGAAGCGGAACTGGCCAAACGAATTTCCACTTTCATTCCAGATCCCAGCATCGCGGTCATACTCAAGGCCGCATCGGGCAGCAAATTCTACGTCATTGGCAAGGTGAACAGGCCCGGTGAATTTCCGTTGCTGGCACCGACCAGCGTATTGCAGGCGCTGAGCGTTGCAGGTGGCACTTCCACCTTCGCCGATTACAACGGCATTCGCATCATTCGTAGCGAGAACGGTATTAATAAAGCCATCGGGTTCCGCTATGGCGACATCGAGGATGGTGAGCAGCTGGAGCAGAGTATCCAGTTGCAAAGCGGTGACGTTGTTGTAGTGCCGTGAGCAACTGTAATGCAAAAAACCAGAGCCGCTTCGGCTGCCTGCTGGCAGCGGCGTTGATGGTGGCTGCCGGAGACGTTGTGGCCGCGCGCGAGGAGGTGCTATTGAACGCATCCGCCGGGGCTTTTTATGATTCCAACCGCACTCTGGTTGAGGGCGATGGCAATGAAGTGAATGGTACCCATCAGCGGGCCCGGGTGCGCTACCAGGCAGCGACGGAATCCAGCAGTATCGAGGGTGCCTTCAACGCGCTGGAACAGCAGCTGCCGGGATATGAATATCTGGAAAACGACAGACTTGGTATCAGTTTAGCCGGCAATGGTAAGTTCGAGCGCTCCAACCTGAATTCCAGCCTGAGTGTGCAGCGCGATACAACGTTGTCCACCGAAGTGCAGGCTGCCGGCGTGATCAATGAAAACAAGGATCGATTGCTGAGTACGTTGGCAGGTGGATATGGCTACCTGGTCACCGAGCGCGACCAGCTGAATATCGGTGTTTCGGCGGAAAAAGTCGATTACGACGATATTCGATCGGCCCAGCTGGCCGAGTATCTGTTTTATGGTGTCGATGCCGGTTACTCCAGAAGTCTGAACGAGACAACACGGCTGCAGTTTTCACTGTATGAAAGCGTGCTTGACAACGATGAATCCGGCCTGATCAGTGACACCGTTGGTTTTATCGTAAATCTGGAGCAGCAGATTTCTCCTGTGTGGCACTGGAAGGCTGGACTGGGTCGCCGGGAATCCCGCTATGAGTGGGAAATGCTGCCGGGTTCCGCTGATGATTTTGAAGGTACTGACAGAAGCCGGGTATCGGATTTTGAACTGACCTATGACGGTGAGACGGCGCGGGTGAAGCTGTTCGGTGCGTACGACCTGGTGCCAAGCAGCGGCGGCAATCTGGTGGCGCGTAGAAGCGCAGGAGCGACTATGCTGCAGTCTTGGTCTGCCGTCCAGAATACATTGTTGAGCATGCGGTATTGGGAGCAGCGCAGCGATTTGGCGATCAAATCCGGGGAAGATCTGGATTCCCTGCAACTGACTCTGGAACATAACTGGCGCCTGTTGCGGAAGATGAATCTGGTATTCCGCTATTCGAGGTTTGATCGACTGCTGCTTGCCACCGATGCCAGGGCCGACTCGGATTTCGTCGAAATCGAGATTGCCTGGATTGAAGATCCATTATCAATGTAGAACACATAAGGCGACGCAAACGTTTTTATGAACACCCATATAGTAGAAGCAGATCACCGGCTGGATATTGGCCTGGTCATGAAAGAAGTACGCAGAAGGATCAAGCCGGCGCTGATTGCATTTCTGGCGGTGATCGTGGTTTTTGCCGCACTGGCGCTGAAGTTGCCGGCGCTTTATCGTTCTTCGGCCACAGTTCTGATCGAACAGCAGGAAATACCACAGGATCTGGTGCGGACCACTGTCAGCAGTTTTGCCGCCCAGCGTATCCAGGTGCTGATTCAGCGCGCCATGACGTTTTCCAATCTGAGTGAAGTCATCAAAAAATATGATCTTTATGCCGATCTGCGGGAAAGCGATCCGCTGGAGCAGGTGGTCGAAAAAATGCGGGAGGACATCGAGCACCGGATGATCAGCGCCGAAGTGGTTGACCCGCGCAGTGGTCGCCCGGTTGAGGCGACTATCGCCTTCGCCATCTCCTATGTCAATCCAAATGCCACCACGGCGCAGCAGGTTACCAGCGAGATAGTGTCGTTGTTCCTGGAGGAGAATTTGCGTAACCGCGCTGAACTGGCGGAGCAGGCCGAAACTTTTCTGGGCGATGAGTTGAAGCGGCTGGAAACCCGGATGCGCCAGCTGGAAAGCGCGTTGGCGGAGTTCAAGGAGAAAAATCTGTCTAGCTTGCCGGAACAGACCACCAACAATCTGAATGTGATTGAGCGTGCTGAACGGGAATATGACGAAATCCGGCGTCAGATCCAGAGCGTGGAAGAGCGCAAGGTGTACCTGGAAACGCAGTTGGCACAGGTGGAGCCCTACCAGCGAATGGTAGGCGATGGCCGGGAAGCGGTCATGACCGCCGAGGGCAGGATTCGTTTCCTGCAGAACCAATACCTGACCTTGTCCGCAACCTATTCCGACAGTCATCCGGATGTTGTCAGAACACGGCGCGAACTGGAGGAATCACTGCAGTCCGGAACCAGGGATCTGGATCGCAGCGTGGTCGAACAACAGCTGAAAATACTCCGGCACGAACAGGATGCGATGAAGCTGAAGTATTCGGCCGATCATCCCGAAGCCAGAAAGCTGGCACGGAAGATTGCCGAATTCGATTCGCTGCTGGGCACGCTGCCATTGGCATCGCAGCGAGGCAGTAATCAGAATGCTGATAATCCGGCGTACCTTCAGCTGCAGGCCAGCCTGGAGTCCGCCAGGATAGAACTTTCCCATTTGAAAGAGAGCAAGTCGCGCCTGCAGCGGAAGCTGGAAAGCCACGAAGCCGCGCTTCAAAACGCACCCAGGGTAGAAAAGGAGTATCGCGACCTGTTGCGCGATCTCGACAACACGTCCAGAAAATATCAGGAAGTAAAGGCCAAACAGATGGAAGCCCAGATGGCGCGGACGCTGGAAACGGAACGCAAGGCTGAACGCTTCACCCTGATTGAACCCCCGCTGGTGCCGCAGCGTCCCGTGAGCCCCAACCGACCTCTTATTTTTGGTTTCGGGATAGTACTGGCGTTGGGTGTCGCGGCGGTTCTGGTGTGGTTACTGGGCAAGATCGATGGCACCGTTCGGTCTGCGCAGGATGTGCTGAAAGTCACCGGAGTGGAGCCACTGGTGGCCATTCCCCATATCGTAACGGTGGCAGAGACAAGTATCAGGAAAAGAAAGCGGCTGCTGGCCTCGGTTGCCGGCTTTGGGTTGATTCTGGTGGCAATGGCGGTGACGCATTTTGCCATCGCGCCACTGGATATCCTGTGGTTTGTGACGCTACGGAAGTTGGGTTAGGAGAGCGCAGGTGGAGCGGAAAGTCGATTACATTGAACCGATGCCCGGCGGCAGTGGCAACACGCAAGCCAGACTGCGCACGGGCCTGCCGGAGCGCAGCACAGAAATCCAGTACCCGATCCGGTATTCGCGCACGCAGGTTCATCAGCCGTCTGCGGCCCTGCTTGAGTGCAATCGTATCCTGCACGAAGGCAGCGACAAGGATGTGGTGTATGCCTACAAAATGTTGCGCACCCAAGTGCTGAAGAAACTGCGCGACAATGGTTGGAACAGCGTCGGGTTGATCGGGGCGCGTGCGCAGCAGGGTGCCACGCTGACAGCAATCAATCTTGCGATGGCCATCGCCATGGATCCGCGCCACACAGCGCTGCTGGTAGACCTGAATCTCAGAAATCCCGCTGTTCATCGTTATTTCGGTTATGAGCCTGCACTGGGTGTCGAAGACATTCTGCTCGGATCAGCCAGTGTGGAAAGCGTGCTGTTCAATCCCGGTGTTGAAGGGTTGCTCGTATTGCCAGCGCGTGCGCCGTGCCTGAATTCGTCTGAATTGCTCAGTGGTCCCGAGATGCACCGGCTGATACTGGAGCTCAAGCAGCGCTACGCATCCAGAATCATCGTGTTTGATCTGCCCCCGGTGCTGGAGGCGGAAGACAGCATTTCCTTTGCCGAATATTATGACGCCGGCCTGCTTGTCATCGCAGACGGCATCACGTCCAGGGCCGACATCGAGCGGACTGCAAGTCTGGTTGGCCGCAAACCGATGCTCGGTTCGGTTTTCAACAATGCAATCTAGCCGGCAAACCTGTGCGGGCTGGATTTACCCGCCAGGCAATCTGGGCCTGGTACTGTGGTTCATCTTCATCAGCCTGATGGTGAGTTCGGGGCCTGTAGCAGCGGTCAGTCTGGTGCCGCAGACCTGCGACTTGCCGGCCTATGGTAACTGGAACAATGGAATGAAGCCCGATGGTTACGGTGTGGAGTTGCAGCTGGAGTGGGTAAAGCAAGGTCACCGGATTGCACCCTGGCTTCCGCTGCCACTGCCGCACCAGACGTTGCAGGTTTCCCGCTATGAAAGCGCCCTGCGTGAATACCGAGCCCGTCGTCTGCCCATCACCTTCACCGGCACCCAGTGGGAATTCCTGCTCAGCGAACAACCCTATCTCCGTATCAAGGATGATACTAATCCCAATGTGCTTGGCCGCAGCGGCATCAATGAACGGCGTCTGTCGCCATTTGGCAGTGAAAAATACTGGTATGAGGTTGGCAAGAGCTGGACTGATCGCGAGATGTTCCGGCAGTTGGCAACCATTTATCCCGACCCGCCGCAGGTTATTCTGCTTTCCAACAACGAGCATCCGCTTCTGGGTTGGCGCGAACTCGAACGCGACCGCCGTTTCGTCAGCCGTTATGGCAGCAAGCTGACGGATGATCAGAAGCGCGAGCTTGCCGTGTCCTTGTGGGAGACGCTTTATCAGGCACTGCATCGGGGGATGCGGGATGGTCTGGCGGGAACACCGTGGAAAGACCGGGTACGGCTGGTGGGGTTTCTGGCCAACGGCAGCATGAACATGGGCCGTGATAGTGGCTGGATGTTCGAGCGGCTGCACACTCCTGATCGCATCGATCCCTATTCCCGGTTCTGGGATGGTTCGAGTTATGACATTTACTACAACAGCGAGGAAACGCTGCTGCGGTCGGCGCCATTCCGGGCGATGAATTCGGTATTCATGGTCGAGGAAAACCGCAGGACAAAGCGCGACTATTACGCGGAACTTTCCATTTGGGATGGCCATACCTACGACCGCAAGGACTGGCGACAGCGTCAGGAGAAAAGGCAACCAGGATCAAGCCTGAGTGCTTTCGTAGCGCTGGGTACGCTGGGCATGTGGTTGCTGAAACCTGAAGTGGTTCGCGAATTCCGTTTTTACGACGAGAGCTACCGCAACAACCGCGAATACACCCAGGGAATCATGGCACGCATTGACGCAGTGTCGTCGGATCCAGTCTTGAAGTCTTTCTGGTGTAAAGGTGAGCTGGTAAAGAATGCCCGCGTGGCGCATCCGTATCAGCATTCGGTGCCGGCAAAATATCAGGCGGAGTCGCGCTGGTATTTTCTTGATGTCGAGCCCGCATCGGCAAGTCCTGCCCGTGCCAACCCTGATCGCTATGCGGCTGCCATTGCCTTGCGCAAGGGTAGGGTACCTGACCGGTCCTGGCTGGTGTATGGCTACGGCGTTGGCAGTGCCGGAACCAGTGCCCGCCTGATGCTGCCGGATTTTGGAATGATTGAAGTGACGCTCTCTGCTGCGGGTGACTATTACCTGGTGAGCGAGAAGACCCGCTCCGTCAAGCCGTTGCATGCTGGCGGCGCTTCCGGAATGCAGTAGCCCATGAAAGCGGTTGTGCCGTTCGTGTTGATGCTGTACCTGGGGCTGGCGCCGATTTACTGGCTGCCCGGTATTCCGTTTGAGTCACTGGGCCAGGTCAAGACCGGATTATTCGTGCTCGCTGCAGGCCTGCTATTCCTGACGGGTTTTGTTGGCGAAAGGGCAAAATTTCCTTCCGGTCTGTTTGGTCCTGGGGGCCTTGGGCTTTCGCTGCTGGCAATTACGGGCGGTATATTTCAGTCCGAAGTCGCGCCCGCGGTGACAGCCGTCAAGGATTACCTGTTGGTGTTTTCCACATTGTGGATGTTCTACTTGTTGGCGCAGATGCAGATGGATGTCGAAAAAATCCTGCTGGGTGCCAGTCTTCTGGTCGCGATTGCCTGCGTGCCGGTATTTGCCAGCAAGTATCTGGGCGGACCGGACTTCGCAGGGCCCTCGCAGTTTGTTGCGGACCACCTCTGGATCAGTGGTTTCAGCAGCGTGCGCACCGGCTGGTCCAATGGAATTGCATTGTATGTTGCGCCACTGCTGCTTGCGCTGGTCCGGCCCATGCGGAATGGATTTCTGTTCAAGGTGCTATGTGGATTGGCGGTGTCTGCCATTATCCTGGCGCAGATCACGGTGGCGGGCAGAGCTGGCATGGTTGCTTCGTTTCTGGTGTTGTTGTTTGCGTTCTCCACCCGGGGATATCGCACGGCGCTGCTGGTGATCGCAATGGCTGGTGTTGTGTTCGTCGCGCTGAATCCGGATACCGTGGCTTCCCACTTGCGTATCACCCGTGATCCCGCCACGCAGCAGGGCGCTGATGACATCGACACCATCAGTGCCGGACGCCTGCAGGGCGATATCGTCGGCATTCAGCGGGCTATGGAAAGCCCGCTGATTGGTCATGGCTTGCGGAATGCCATTGTCGGTGACGGTGAAATTCATAACCTCTGGATCAGGCTGGCCAATGAATCTGGCCTGTTCGCGCCGCTGGTGCTGCTTTTCATAGTTGCCGGCATCAGCCGACGTGCATTGATGATGGTGCGACAAGCGGGTTTCGATCGGCGGCAGCGTTTCCGCAGCAACGTGTGCCTGGGTGTTATCGCGGGCGGATTGTTCATGACGATGGTGGAACCACGCATTCTGCTCGGCACTTTCCAAATCTCGGTAATGTGGTGGGCGTTTGCCGGTGTCGTCTGCGCTTCAGCGCTGCGTAAACCGGTGCGGGAGCATGCCGTTGTTGCAACGCAGCCGCCGCAAGCGCTGATGAATTTTGTCTGAGCGATGATGAGAAGCCGTACGTTCCGCGATGTGATCACTACCAGTTTCTGGGCCCTGGTGAATGCCCTGTCGTCACGGTTGCTGAATCTGCTGACCATGCTGTTGGCCGCGCGTGCGTTGACGGCGGGCGAATATGGATCACTCGCGCTGATGCTGAATTCGGCGCAGGCGTGGTCGTTGCTGATCGGGGCCGGTTTCAGTCTGACACTGTCGCGCTTCGTGGCCAGCTACCGGGCAAACGAAGCCTCGCGCACGCCCGGGCTGGTGGTGACGTTGTTGTTGACAGCGCTGCTGCTGACGGTGCTGGTTGCCGGTTCCCTGATGACGTTTGCGGAGCCGCTTTCCCGCCATTTTTTTGCCGGCAGTCTGCAACGTCACGAGATCGTTTTGGTGGGCATTTGGACATTCCTGCTGGCACTGGTCACGGTGGTGCAGGGTGCGCTTTCGGGCTTTGAAGCCTTTCGCCAGAACGCGCTGATTGGTTTGGGTTGCGGGCTGCTGGTGGTGCTGCTGGTATTTGCCGGGCCGGCCACAAATCCGCGCTGGGTGCTGGGATCATTGCTTGCCGGCAATGTGTTGACATTGCTGCTGTCTGGCGGGTTGCTGCTGGTGCGGGTGAAGACACTGTATCAACCGGGAACCCGGCTGGTTGATGCGGCCTATCTGGGACCCGTACTGCGCTTTGGTTTGCCCGCATTGCTGGGCGGCGTAATCGTTACCCAGTCGCAATGGCATGCCAATGTGGAAGTGGCGTCCGCCAGCGGTGGGCTGCAGAATATGGCGGGTCTCAGCATTGCATTGCAGTGGTATGCAATTGTGCAATTTGTTCCGGGCGTGATCGCCAATTCCATGTTGCCGATGCTTTCGCGAACAGAGCGTGACCCTGGCACATCACGCCGGATTTTCCGGCTTGGGCTGGGTGTGAATGTTGTCGCTGCGGTCGTCATGGCGACCGCAGCTGTATCCGGTCGCTATCTTATTCTGGCGCTGTATGGCGACCACTATCCTGCATTTGCCGAAGCTTTCATGGTGCTGGCGCTGGCAGCCTGCATCGCAGGCAGTGTGTCCATGCTGATACAGAAAATTGCCAGCCACGGCCGGGCAGTCACGTTGCTGCTGATTACCCTGATCTGGTGTGCGTCATTCTTTACGACACTGGCAAGAACCGCCGGTGAGAACCTGCTGCCGGTTGATGTCGCCGTTGCGTATCTGGTGGCCAATGCTGTCCAGGCATCCATTGCTGTTGCCTGGGTTTTTGGCAGAAAGGATGTGGGTGATGCGACCTGAATTTGTGATGGACGGCTGCAGGATTCTTTTGATTCCATCCCCTCGCCGTAAAATGCTAATCCGAATAATTCACTCTTGAGACGGCTGTGCCATGATCGCTGCAAACGCGCTCAAAATTCATGTCTGGATGAACTTCCCGTCCCACCATCAGAGCGGGCTGTTTGCCAGTCTGTTGCGATGCGGTGTCGATCTGCAGGTGACCTACTATGAACAGGTCAGCGCGCAGCGGCTCGCGCTGGGCTGGTCAGCCACAGACAGTGCGGCGCCCTGGGAATTTTTTCTCTCCCACTCTGGCGTAACGCCATGTGACCGTCTGACACAATTGCGTGATTACGTGCAGATCATTCCCGGTTACGGTTCGCCGCTGTTGCGTGAATTGGTGGTGGCTGCGTGTCGAAAGGATATTGCCTGGTGCCATTGGAGTGAGGCGGCACGTCCGGGTTGGCGCTGGTGGGCAAGGCTGCTCACCAAGATGCGCCACGCGCGCAAGGTCAATCGGCATGCGCTGGGCGCATTCGCGCAGGGCGTACTGGCGCGGCAGGACTTCATGCGCTGGGGCATTGCGCCCGAGAAAATTGCCGACCTTACCTATTCAGTCGACTTTGATGCGTCAGCAGTTGTGCCGGAAAAATGCATTACCGATTTTGCCGCTGGTCGTGGTGTGTTTCTGTTTGTTGGCCGGCTGGATCATGGCAAGGCGATTGATGTGCAGTTGAAAGCATTGGCACGTTTGCGCGGAGAAGCCGCAACTTGGTGCCTAGTGCTGGTGGGCAGTGGTGACGCCCAACCTTACCGCACGCTTGCGGCTGGTCTCGGTGTCGCTGACCAGGTGCTGTTTCTGCCGCCCGTACCCTGGGAACGGATTGCGGCAATCCATCAGGCCGGTGATGTTCTGCTGCTGCCTAGCCGTTATGAAGGCTGGGGTGCGGTGGCGAATGAGGCCGCAGCATCGGGCAAGGCGCTGATCATGTCGACTGCTTGTGGCGCAGCCTGGCACCTGATCAATCCGGGTGTGAATGGCTATCTGGTGGCGCCGGGAAGCGCGGAGTCACTGGTGGGCGCCATGCGTCATTACATTCGGGGTGGCCGGGCGCTGGCTGGCGTGCATGGCGAGCAGTCGCGCATGCTGCAGGAAGCGTTTACCTGCGACCGCATGGCGCAACGCATGCTGACCTGCATCAGCGGCTGGCAAGGTAATATCATTGGAGTTCCTTCCTGATGTCACGGTGCAGGCGCATCAGCATCGTTGCTCACGGGCTCAGGGCCGGCGGCGGAATCTCGGTGGGAAAAAATTGTATCCGTAGCCTGATGACTGCCATGCCAGATGCGTGTTTTCAGGTGATAGTGCCTGCCGGCATTGGTTATGAGTATTGTCTGGTGCCGGGCGTTGCAGTAGAGCCCTGTTATTATTCGGCACGCTTCGGCAAGTTCGGTCGCATCCGGTTCGATGAGCAGGTGCTGCCGAGCCTGCTGGAAGCATTTGCTCCGGATGTGATTCTCTGTCTGGGCAATGTGGGCGTGAGGACGGATGTGGCACCGCAGATTCTGCTGGTGCAGGATTCCCACTATTTTTATCCGCCACGGCACTACGTGCAGGCGTCGCCGCTGGACATGCTCAAGTACCGCGCGCAGCGCTACCGTCTAGCCCGAGATCTCAAGCGCACGCGCGTGTTGCTGTGCCAAACCCGCTCCGCCTCGCACCGATTGCGGCAGTGGTATGGTTTTGACGGCCCCATTCATTTGCTGCCTAACGCTATCTCGGTGGACAGCCTGGCGGGCGCCGATGGCAGCGCAACCGACGCGCGGATCAACGGTGACTTCAGATTGTTCTATCTGACCCGCTATTATCCGCACAAGAACATCGAAATTTTTCTCGACCTGTTTATGCAACATGGCCCTGCGCTGACCGGTGTGAAAGTCTATCTGACGCTCTGTGCGAGCCATGGTCGCAAGGCGCGCCGGTTTCTGGCGGCAGTTGAAAAAGCTGGCCTGCAGGACAGGATCATCAACCTTGGCCCGGTGCAGCAACCGGACATCGCCGGCCTGTTCCGTTCCATGCATGCGCTGGTGATGCCGAGCACGCTGGAATCCTTTAGCGGAACCTATCTGGAAGCGATGGCGTTCGGATGTCCGGTGTTGACCAGCGATCTGGATTTTGCCCATGAAGTCTGTGGCGACGCGGCGCTGTATTTTGACCCCTGGAGCGTGAATTCCCTGTTGCAATCCATTCAGACATTGCGGGGTGATCCGGTGCTGGCTGCGCGGCTGGTTGAAAGCGGGCGCCAGGTGTTTGCCAGCAACTCGGTGTCCTGGCAGCAGAATGCCACGACGCTGGTGGCCATCGTGCGGGAACTGGTGCCGGATTGATTTGACGGGCCGGCTACGAATTCCGGCGTGGAGTCGTCAGATGTCAGTGTGCGGATGCCGCCCAAGTCATGGTGTTGCGACTCTGAATTCGCGCCAGCAGCAAGGTCACGGCATGGGACGCCGGGATGAGCAGAAAGGGCATCAGCGCGGACTGGTAGCGGAAACCGGCAATAATCAAATAAAACGGTAACGGCAACAGGATCAGGTAGACATAGAGTGCCCATAACCGTTGCCGTGGCCGATTGATGTGATAAAGCCCGGCGAAAGCAAACAGGCTGGTGACGGCGCCGGACAGAGTCAGCAGCAGCCCCAGCAAAAAATAGTGGCTGGAACCGGACCCTGTCAGGAAGCTGGAGTTGCGCTGCTGGTAATACCAATGAGTGGCATCCAGATCGCCAGTCCACCACATTAGAATGCGCTTTGCGGTCAGCAGAGCAAAGTCCTGTGGATGCTCGCGAATGAAATCCAGTGCAGCCTGCATGGTGTGATCGTTGTAGCCCTGCTCTCCCAGCGTGGCGAGTTTTTGCCGTTCGTCTTCCGCCACGTTCGCCAGCAGGTAATAACGGACAAAGCCGTCGCCATGCCCGCCACCAGAAATCTCATTGTTGCCCTTGAACCATTCGGGGCCGGTCATCCCCCGTACAAAAATGAATTCACCCGTCACCAGATAATTGCGGTACACCCAGGGCGAAACCACCAGCGTGAAGGCGAGCGTTATTAGTGGCAGTGCCTTCAGCAATGGCGCAATCAGCGGCCTGTTCCGTTGCAGCAGGAATGGCAGCAGACAAATGAATGGATAGCTGATGGTCCAGGCAGGATTGCTCAATGACGTTATGCCCAGCAATACCCCGAACAGTATCAGTCCCCTGGTCTTGTACTGCGCCAGGTGAAATGTGGCGATGTACAAAATAAGCGACAGCAAAAAGGTGGTCAGGCTGGTTTCCCAGATATTGGACGGCAGATAGATCAGATGGGGATGCAGGCAGTATAGAACCGCGAACGCCCGTGCAGCCTGCAGGGACAAAGTGCGCCGGCAGAAATGAAACAGCACGATGAGTGTGCTGCAGTGGAATGCAATATTGAGCAATTGTAGCAACAGTCGCGATGTGAAGCTCTTGATGCCAAAGAGCTCGTAGGTTCCGGCCATCAGCCACACATACAGCGGTGGCGACACGGTAGTTGGCGTGGCCTGTTCGGGTGGAAGATAGGGCGAGGCGTAGCCACGACCATTCACCAGATGTTCCGCGATGGTGGACATTTCCGCGCCCGAGCCCTTGCCGGCCTCTCCGGTGACAAACAGTGCGCTCACACAGACCACTGCCACCGCCACGGTGGTAGCAGCGAGGAACACCTTGTCGCCGCCGCTTGGCAGCGGTTTACCGGACATAGCCATGACCTGAAACACCAGTGGGTGCGCAATGCCTGCGAAAGGCAGCGCACGTTAACAACAGTTTGTGACGCCTGTGTGACGACGGCGCGAGGCTTGCCGTTAATAAATGTTTAACGTTCCGGTAATACTATGGCGCAGGATATGTCCTTTTGATTCGTGCATGGTTGTGGTGGGGCGCTGTTTTGGGTACTTCAATTGATTTGACCGGAGCCAGTGTCAACTGGCGTGAGCCCAGCCTGATGTGGGCCCTGTTGCTGCTGGCAAGTGTACTTGTCGGGATTGCATTTGCATCTGAAGCGGGCTCTCTCTACAACGCCTGGCAAACCCAGGAAGAATACAGCCACGGCTTCCTCATCCCTTTCATCGCCCTGTTCCTGATCTACCAGAAAAAGGATCAGCTCGAAAAAATCCCCTTCTCCGGATCGTGGATCGGTGTTGCCATTGTGGTGTTCGGTGCGTTGCTCCATCTGGCTGGCCGCCTCGCTGTTGTCTCTACGATGGGTCAATATGCCCTCGTCATCTGCATTACCGGTCTTTTCCTGGCCTTGATGGGCTGGCGTGCATTCAAGCTGATCTGGGTGGCCATGTTCATGCTGATCTTCATGGTCAAGCTGCCCACATTTTTCTATAACAACCTTTCCAGCCAGCTGCAGTTGATCTCGTCGCAGATCGGCGTCTGGCTGATCCGTCTGTTCGATATCAGTGTTTATCTGGAAGGCAACGTAATCGATCTGGGCGCGATGAAATTGCAGGTGGTGGAAGCCTGTAGCGGTTTGCGTTACCTGTTTCCGCTGATGGCGCTGAGCCTGATCCTGGCCATCTTCTACAAGGCGCCTCTGTGGATGCGGGTGCTGGTTTTTCTGTCCAGCATGCCCATTACGGTACTGATGAACAGCTTTCGCATTGGTGCCATCGGCATTACCGTGGAGTACTGGGGCAAGCAGATGGCCGAAGGTTTCCTGCACGACTTCGAAGGCTGGGTCGTGTTCATGGCCGCGTTTATGGTTCTGTTTCTGGAAATCATCGTGCTGAATAAACTGCGCGGCGAAAAGCGCCCATTGCAGGAAGTTTTGTCACTGGAATTGCCGGCGCCAACCGACCCGCGGATGCCGAGCAAGGTGCGCACGGTCCCGCTGCAGTTTTATGTTGCCACCGCGATGTTGCTGGGCTTCCTGCTGGTTAACCAGTCCATGTCGGTGGTGGAAACGGTTTATCCGGCGCGTGAAAAGCTGAACCGCTTTCCGGGGCTGGTTGATGACCGGCTGGCGACGCCTGGCACGCTGGATGCCGCCTTCCTGGGTGAGTTGCAGCTGGATGATTACATGGTGGCGGATTACAAATCCGCGACCCGAACGCCGATCAATCTGTATATTGCCTATTACGATGTGCAGGCGGAAGGCGCTGGCACGATTCACTCGCCCCGGTCCTGTCTGCCCGGCTCGGGCTGGCGCATCAAGACCATCGATCAGCAGGAATTGCCGGATATTCACATTGCGGGTAAGCCGCTGGAAATCAGTCGCGCCCTTATCGCCAAGGATAACCAGCAGGTACTGGTTTATTACTGGATGCAGCAGCGAGGCCGCATCATCACCAGCGAGCTGATGGCGAAGTGGTGGATCTTCTGGGATCGTCTTACGCTGGGGCGCTCTGACGGCGCGCTGGTTCGCGTCATGATGGAAGTCGGGCCGTTCCAGGATGTTGCTGTTGCTGACCAGCAGATGCAGCAATTCGTTCGCTCCATTGCTCCGGAGTTGCCGCGTTTTATTCCCGATTGACGAATGTCTGATATGGGTTCGGCGCAAATCCCGGGATTTACATGCGCTTTCATGAAACTGTAACGCCAGTATTCGAAACTGCGGAAGTGATAGCGTGCGTCAGGGCGCTGTCACGGTCCGAGATGCAAAAAGCCCTTCGAAAGTTTTTCGAAGGGCTTTTTTGTTATCCAACTGTCATTTTTCATACATATCATCGCCCCACTGCAGTTGGGGGATCGAATGAAGCAAGTTCTGCAAGATCTGCGTACGGGCGCGACCTACATTGAAAATGTGCCATGCCCTATGGTTCAAAGCGGGCATTTGCTGATTCGTACCACGCAAACGCTGGTATCGGCAGGCACCGAAAAAATGCTGGTGGATTTTGGCAAGGCCAGCCTGGTGCAGAAGGCGCGCCAGCAGCCGGACAAAGTGCGCATGGTGCTGGACAAGATCAGGACCGATGGCCTGCTGCCGACGGTGGAAGCGGTGCGCGCCAAACTGGATCAGCCGATTCCGATGGGTTACTGCAATGTGGGCGTGGTGGTTCAATGCGGCGCCCATGTGGATGGCTTTCAGCCGGGTGATCGTGTGGTTTCCAATGGTCATCATGCGGAAATGGTGACGGTGCCGAAGCATCTGTGTGCCCGCATTCCTCCCTCTGTGAGTGATGACCAGGCCAGTTTCACCGTCATGGCGGCGATTGCCCTGCAGGGTATCCGTTTGGTTCAGCCCGAGTTGGGCGAGACGTTCGCGGTCATCGGGCTGGGTCTGGTGGGATTGCTCACCGTGCAGTTGCTCAAGGCCAATGGCTGCCGTGTCATCGGCATCGATTTTGACGCCGGGCGTGTTTCCATGGCCCGTCAATTTGGTGCCGAGTCAATCGTGTTGCGCGACGGTGCCGATCCTGTTGCATTCGCTCATACCTGCACAAAAGGCGTGGGTGTAGATGGTGTGCTGATTACAGCATCCACCCGCAGCAATGATCCGGTGCACCAGGCGGCCACCATGTGTCGCAAGCGCGGTCGTATCGTGTTGGTGGGCGTGGTGGGGCTTGAGTTATCGCGGGCGGATTTTTACGAAAAGGAATTGAGTTTCCAGGTGTCATGCTCCTATGGTCCCGGTCGCTATGATCGCGACTATGAGCAGAAGGGTATCGATTATCCCATCGGTTACGTGCGCTGGACAGAGCAACGCAATTTTGAGGCAGTGCTGGCTGCGATGGCGAGCGGAGCGGTGCATCCGGAAGGCATGATAACCTCGCGTTTCCGGCTGGACGCTGCGGGCGATGCGTACGCTGCAATCATGCAGGGCGGAGCGCTGGGTGTGGTGCTGGAGTGTGACCGCCAGCAACCCGCCGGGCAGGTGCAGGCTTCGACGATTCAGGCCAATCCAGGGCCAGCGATGCAACCGGATTCTGCGCAGCCGGTAGACCTGACTTCCATCCGGGTTGGCTGCATCGGTTCGGGCAACTATGCCAGCCGGGTACTGATACCTGCGTTCCGCAAGGCCAATGTCAATCTGGTTACGGTGGCCTGCAATGGCGGCACCAGCGGCACCCATGCAGCGAAGAAATTCGGCTTTCAGAAAATTACGACGGACAGCGATTCCGTGATTGCTGATCGCCAGATTGATCTGGTGACAGTGGCAACCCGGCATGACACCCACGCGCGCTATGTCAACGCGGCCCTGATGGCGGGCAAGCACGTGTTTGTAGAAAAGCCGTTGGCCATTACGCAAAGCGAACTGATCAGCATTGAACACGCCTATGCTTCCACGCGCAGTCGTGCCAATCCGCCGCAGGTCATGATCGGCTTCAATCGCCGCTTCTCATCGCTGGTGCGACCACTCAAACAAGTGCTGGATACAGACCGTGATCCTGCCTGCATCAACATGACGATCAACGCCGGTGAAATTCCAGCCTCCAGCTGGATTCAGGACGTCAAGGTAGGTGGTGGCCGGATCGTCGGGGAAATGTGTCACTTCATTGATCTGGCACTGTACCTGGCGGGCAGTGCGATCGTGCAATACAACATCATTGCAGTGGGCAACAACCGCTATAGCGGCATCGCCAGCGACAAGTGCAGTGTGCAACTGAAGTTTGCCAATGGCAGCATCGCGTCGATCCAGTACTGCGCCAACGGCCATTCGTCGTTTCCCAAGGAACGCATCGACGTATTCTGGGCCGGCAATGTATTCCAGATCGACAATTTTCGTAAATTGCGTGCTTACGGTGGACGTGTTTCGTCGCGCTCGCTGTGGCGCCAGGACAAGGGTAATGACGCCTGTGTCGCCGCTTTTGTTGAGGCGCTGCGCAACGGCGCTCCGTCACCCATTGCGTTCGATGAAATGCTGCAGGTCAGTCGCTGTGCCATCGATCTGACCGCCATGCTGGAAAACTGAGCCATGCTGGCGCGTGCTGGACTGTACCTGAGAACCGCAAAACATATACCGCTGTCGCAGCTTTGGTATTTCGTATGGCGTCGCATATTGCCACAGAACAGGTTGGCAGCAACGCCGGTTGAAGCGGGCACACCAATGCCGGCGCAATTTTTTAAGCTGGCAAAGCCGTTGCCTGCCGTGAAGCCCTGTCTGCAGGATGGCAGATTCGAGTTCCTCTCGCAGACTTCCAGTTTCGGTATCGACAAGATTGACTGGCGTGCGCAGGAATATCCGAAGCTGTGGCGCTATCACCTGCATTACTTCGACTGGCTGAAAGATGCGGAGCCTGATGATCACTGGGCCGCGCACAGTATTTACAGCTGGATTATTCATAATCCAGCCGGTTGCAGCGATGCCTGGGAACCCTATCCGGTGTCCCTGCGGCTGGTGAACTGGATCAAATATTTCTGTGCCCGCGAGCAGGCCGCAGGCAGTCTCAGCGAAGAGTGGCTGTTCAGCCTGGTGCAACAGGGTGAGTGGCTCAAACGCAATATTGAGTACCATATCCGCGCCAATCATCTGTTCAAGAACATAGTTGCGATGATCTGGTTCTGCGCATTCATGCAGTCCGAGCCAACCTATCGCACCTGGCTGAAACGCTATTGCGATCTGCTCCTGCGCGAACTGGACGAACAGTTCAACGAGGACGGAGGCCACTATGAACGCTCGCCCATGTACCATGCCATTTGCCTGGAAGATTGTCTGGATCTGTTCAATCTTCTGCACAAGGCCGGTGTGGACCATCCCTGCGTAGGCAGTCTGGCTTCTGTCATTCAGCGCGGGCTGGCGTTTTTGCGTCTGTTAAGTTTTTCTGACGACAAAGTGGCGCTGTTTGGCGATTCCACCCTGCATGCATGCCATGACTGGAAAATGCTGTCGGCCTATTGGAAGCAATTGAGCGGCACGGTTGACGACATCGACGAAGCCGAAGGGAAGCCGCTGGTGCATTGCCGGGATTCCGGTTTTGTCATCCGGGAAACCAGTCACTACAAGATTATCATCTCATCCGGCGGCGTCAGCCCTGGCTATCAGCCGGGCCACACGCACTGTGACATGGGTAGTTTTGAACTCTGTACCCAACATGGACGACTGGTGGTGGACAGTGGCGTCAGTCAGTATGCGCAGGGTGAACTGCGGCGCTATTCGCGGTCGTCGCTGGCCCACAATGTTGTGATGGTTAACGGTGACAATCAGCATGAGCTCTGGGGCGAGTTCAGGGTTGGCTCGCGCGCTACCATAGAACTATTGAAGCTGGCGATGGTGCCGACGGATTGCGGGGATGAAGCAGAAATCATCCTGCGCATCTCATCCCATTCGGCGTGTGGTACGCCGTGGCGGCAGACGCGGGCCTATCATCTCGGTGAACATCAGATCGACATTGTGGATATCGTGCAGTCCAGCAGCAACGCCAGCATCGAATCCAATTTTCATTTGCATCCGGATGTCGATATCCAGCCGGAGGGTGACGGTTTCAATTTGCGGGTCGCGGGCGATCTTGCTGCCAGGATAGCGGTTTCGGACGTTGCCAATACCACGATCGAGCATTCCTATTACTGTCCTGATTTTGGCGTTGTTCTGAACGGACAGCGCATTTGCCTGCAGAGACACGGTTCCACCACCACGAGGATGGCTGTCAGAATCGAACTGGACCCGGCCAAAGGCGGAGTTGATGCATGAAAATCCTGTTCCTGTCCCATTACTTTCCACCGGAGGTGAATGCGCCGGCCACCCGTACGTACGAACACTGCGTGCGCTGGGTTCGGCAGGGGCATGAGGTTACGGTTGTCACCTGCAATCCCAATCATCCCCGCGGTGTCCTGTATCCCGGCTACCGAAACCGCTTGTGGAGCGTGGAAGATCACAACGGAATCCAGGTTATTCGCCTGTTGACATTGCTGTCGGCCAACAAGGGCTTTGGTCTGCGAACGTTGAATTATATCTGGTTCATGCTGATGTGCGTGTTGCTGTGCTGGCGCTTCAGCCGTCCGGACGTGGTGATTTCAACCTCGCCACAGTTTTTCAACGGGCTGGCCGGTTACTGCGTGGCGCGCTTGCGACGGACGCGCTGGGTACTGGAAATCCGCGATCTCTGGCCGGAATCCATCATCGCTGTCGGTGCGATGAAGGAAGGCGTGGTAACCGCCCTGCTGTACCGGCTGGAGCTGTTCTGCTATCGCGCCTGCGATCTGATTGTGCCGGTGACTGATTCTTTCCGGGATTACATGGTGGCGAAAGGCATCAGCAGTGAAAAAATACGGGTCATCAAGAATGGCGTCGATCTTGACCTGTTTTCTGCGTCGGCCGTGGAAAAGGACAGTGAAGTGGATGCACTGTTTGCACAGCATGGTCTGGATGGAAAATTCATTGCGGCCTATGTCGGTACCCATGGCATGGCGCACCACCTTGACACCGTTCTGCTGGCCGCCCAGAAAATCCGCCACCGGACCGACATCGCCTTTCTGCTGGTAGGCGATGGTGCCGAGCGTGATCGCCTGCTGCAATATGCGCGCGACATGCAGCTACCCAATCTGGTCATGCTGGACCAGATGCCCAAGCGCAAAATGCCGGCACTCTGGTCCAGGGTGCAGGTCTCGCTGATCCTGCTGAAGAAGAGCGACACGTTCAAGTCCGTCATTCCATCCAAACTGTTTGAAAGCTTCGCCATGAACAAGCCCATCATTCTCGGCGTGGAAGGGGAGAGCGCGCGTATCGTGGAGGAATCCCAGGCAGGTCTGTGCATAGAGCCGGAAAATGCGGATGCGTTGGCGGCGGCGGTTGTCCGGCTGGCCGATGAGCGTGCGGTCTACGCGGCCATGGCATCCTGCGGCAAGGAATATGTGATGCGCCACTTTGACCGCGACGTGCTGGCGCAACGGTTTGCCGATGCCCTCAACGCAACACTGGTTGGCCACCAGCCAGTGTCGGTCCAGCCATGAATCCATTGAATGGCACCTGCACTACGGGACCCAAATGCCACTGATCGCCACACTGATTACAGCATTGTTTATTACGGTGGTCATGATTCCGTATTTGATGCGGTATGCGGGTTCGCTCGGTCTGGTGGACTTGCCCAATGAACGCAAGGTGCATTTACATTCCGTTCCGCGTATTGGCGGGGTGGCCATCGTCATTGCGTTTCTGGTTCCCTTCGTTATCTGGTTTCCCAAAACCCAGGAATTCGCCGGCATTATTGCTGGTGTTGTGCTGCTGTTTGTTTTTGGCGTCTGGGATGATCGCAGGGATATCAGCTATCGGCTGAAATTTGGCGGACAGTTGCTGGCGGCAGTGGCTGTCGTGGCGGTGGGTGACATCCGCATCGAATGGATTCCATTTTATTCGCAGCCACTGGAATCGGTCTGGATCAGCTGGGCGCTCACCATCTTTTGCCTGCTTGCCATTACCAATGCCATGAATCTGGCGGACGGGCTGGATGGACTTGCCGGTGGTGCGTCGATTCTGAGCTTTGGCCTGGTGGGATTGTTGTCCTACCAGTCCGGCTCCTATCCGCTGGTGCTGACGACGTGCGCCGTCGCCGGCAGCATCCTGGGCTTTTTGCGTTTCAATTCGCACCCGGCGCGCATTTTCATGGGCGACACCGGCAGCCAGTTTTTGGGATTCATTCTGGGTGTTCAGGTTATCCTGCTGACGCAGAAAGTGAACACGGCCATGAGTTCCGCCCTGCCGTTACTGATTCTGGGGCTGCCGGTGATTGATACCGCATCGGTCATGATCCGGCGCATTGTCATGGGACGCTCGCCGTTTTCGCCTGACAAGAATCACATTCATCATCGCTTGCTGCAGATGGGGCTCTCCCACTATGAAACCGTGGTGGTGCTGTATTTCATTCAGTGCGCTTTCATATTCCTCGCCTATCTGTTGCGCTTTCATGTGGATGCGGTGGTACTGGCAGCATTTGCGCTGTACTCGCTGATGCTCCTCGCTGTAATCCAGCTGGCACTGCAGGGTGACCGGGTGCGGCGTCACGCTGTCAACATGGGAAATATGGGTGCCTTGCTGGTAAGTCCATTCAGGCGCATTTCACAACAGTCACGCCTGAACAACCTGCTGCAGATTGCGCTGGCTCTGGTGATTCCGCTGTATTCGTTTTATGCCGTTTTCAGCTCGGATCAGCTGTCGCCCGATATTGGCGTGCTGGCGGTGATGCTGGCGCTGATGATGGCGGTGAATATTGTTGCACCTTCCAAGCGGGGCTGGCTGGATGCCATTGGCATGTACACGGCCTGCGCCCTGATTGCCTATCTTGGCTACCAGCCAGAGCGGCCGGCGTTCTGGCTGCTTGCGCTGGACTGGTTCCTGGTGCTGCTGCTCGGCCTCGCGGTGTGGCTGTCCGTGATGGCGACGAGCCACCGAATGTTCGAAACCAGTCCGCTGGATTTTCTGGTCATTCTGCTTACCATCCTGGTGCCTCTGCTGTTTGGCCAGTTCGAACGCCACAATGAAATTCTGCTGGCTGTGGTCAAATTCATTGTCCTGCTGTATGCCTTTGAGTACATCCGCCACGGCGACCGGCTGATCAATATCAACATGATAAGAACGGTGCTGATGGTTTGCCTCGGGGTGATCGGGATGGGGGCCGTCATATGAACCCTGCCATCTCGAAACTGTAACCTTTTTGCAGCATTGCTGTGACATAGTTTGCCGGCTTCGTCTGCAACTACCGGAAACCTGTCATTTATGCGTATTCGTTTTTATCACCTTCTTCTGGTTGTGCTGCTGTCTGCGGGAATGACCGCCTGTGGTGGCGCTGAAGGCCGCAAGCAGAAATACCTGGACCAGGCGGATGCGAGCTTTGCAAAACAGGATTACGAAAAGGCCCGCATCAACTACAAGAATGTGCTCCAGATTGATCCAAAGGACGTAAAAGGCCGCGAAGGCTATGCCAGAACACTGGAACGCCTGAAGGATTGGCGGGGCGCTGTTGGCCAGTACCGTGCCATCATTGAAGACGATCCAAACAACAACGCAGCGAAAGTAAAACTGGGTCAGCTGTATCTGCTGGCCAAGGCGTCCGACCTGGCAATGACGCTGGCAGAAGAAATACTGGCTGTGGATGCCACCAATGATGCGGCACTGGCGCTCAAGGCTGGCGCGCAGAGCCAGATGGGTAAAGGCGCTGAAGCGCTGGTCAATGCCGAGCAGGCCTACAAGCTGAACAAATCAAGTCTCGATAACATCATCCTGCTGGCTTCCCTCTATGCCGGCATGAAGCGTCCAGACGATGCCATCGCACTGCTGGAAGCAGAAACCGCAAATCACCCCAACAGTTCCAGCATCTATACCATGCTGAACCAGATCTATCTGGCAACCCAGCGCACGGCACTGGCGGAAGGCACCATGAAAAAGCTGATCGAGCTGAATCCGGCGGTGGTCGGCTATAAATCCCAGCTGGCGCGTTTTTATGAAATCAGCGGACGCAAGGATGAAGCCGAATCCATTCTGAAAGCCGCCGTGGCCAGCGATCCCGGGAGTGTCGACAGTGTCGTCGCGCTTCACCGTTTCTATCTGCAACGCAACGATCAGGAAAAGGCCGAGCGTGTGTTGCGCGATGCAATCGCCGTTGCGCCTGAAAATTTCGATCTGCAACTTAACCTGGCCAGCTACTTCCTGTCGCAGAAGAATATCGATAAGGCACGGGAAATCTACACCGCGCTGCTGGAAAAGGATGATGTCACCGTGCTCAAGGCCAAGACCCGCCTTGCCTACCTGTCCAATCTGGAAGGCGATGTGGATGCAGCGCTGGCAACGCTGGAAGAGGTGCTGAAGGAAAATTCTGCAGATGTCGAGGCCCTCAAACTGCGTGGTGCGATCAACCTTGCCCGTAACAAGCCGGTGGATGCGATCAATGACCTGCGTGCGGTGATGAGTGCAACACCGGATGCCCCGGATGTGATGAAGATGCTGGGTCGGGCCCATCTGCTCAATCGGGAAAACCAGCAGGCGATCGATCTGTACAAGGCTGCGCTGAACCTGCAACCAGGTGATGTTGAGTTGCGCCTCCAGCTGGCTGACGTGTATGCCGCCATCGGCGAGAAAAATGAGGCCGCCAAACAGCTGGAAGCATCCGCCAGAATTGCGCCGAACAATGCGGTGATCATGGAAAAGATGGTGCGCGTTTATATCGATTCGCAGTACCTCGACGATGCAGAAAATGTGCTGAAAGACCTGCGGAAGCTGGATCCGCAAAGCCCGCGCAATGCCTACTATCAGGGCGTTATTTACCAGGGCAGAAACAAACACCAGGCAGCGCTGGCTGAGTTCGACAAATCGATGGCGCTGAAAGCCGGGGCTACCGAACCCATGGCTGC
Source organism: Gammaproteobacteria bacterium (assembly GCA_013178375.1). GTDB lineage: Bacteria > Pseudomonadota > Gammaproteobacteria > Pseudomonadales > Ketobacteraceae > Ch67. The sequence continues at coordinate 84,431 of JABLXQ010000004.1, read as the reverse complement.
CAAGGTGAAGAGTTATATCGCACTGAAGCAGATCGATGAAGCGATAGCCTGGCTGGCGAGCATGGAAGGCAGCGACCAGCCCAATCCGGTCGCACTCAATCTGCAGGGCGAACTGCATATGGCCAAGAAATCCTGGGACAAGGCAAAGCAGTACTTCCAGCGTTGCGCCGACGTCAAACCTGGCTGGTGGATTCCCTATCGCAACCGCGCGATGGTGGAGAGTGCCGAGAAAAATGCTGACAGCGCCCACCAGTATCTCGCAGGTGTTGTCGACGCCGTGGATAGCGCACCTTTGCGGATCGAGATGGCCAACTATGCAGAACGCAGTGGCAAGTACGACAGCGCCATCCAGCAATATGAAGCGGTACTGGCAAAAAGTGCCGACAATCAGGTCATCGCCAACAATCTGGCGATGCTGATCGTGACCTACAAGAAAGATGCGGAGAGCCTGAACCGTGCCAAGCAGCTGGCGGATAGTCTGTCGGCGTCCGACAACCCTTCTTTCCTGGATACAGCGGGCTGGGTGCAGTCGGTTGCCGGTGATTACCAGCGCGCGCTGCCCATGATCCAGCAGGCGCTGCGGGCGGCGCCGGATGATCCGGCCATCCAATACCACCTGGCCATGACCTATCTGGGTGCCAGTGACAAGGCTAATGCAGAACGCTATCTGGAAAGAGCGCTTGAGAGCGACAAGAAATTCCACGGTCGGGAAGAAGCAGAAAAAATCCTTGCACAATTGAAACAGCAGAGCTGAGTAGTTGGGGGTTGCAAATGAATACGGGAATCAAAGCGGGAACCGCAGCGTTCCAGGCAATATGGGTGGTGATTCTGGGGTTGCTGATGATTCAGCAAGTGAATGCCGCGACCTTTATTGACGAACTGAAGATCGGTGACAGGGCCGATATCGCGGAGCGTCATTTCGCATTGAAGGCGGGATCACACAAGTTCAGTATCGCGGATGCTTTCGCTGGTTCCGGCCAGAAGATGGCGTCGGCGCAGGCGTTTCTGGTGAGTGGCGACCGTTTGCTTGCCAGCGTCGATCTCTCACGCCTGAATGCCAGTTTCAACCTGACAGCCGACACCGACGCCACCTTGTATGTCGCGGGCAAGCCCGTTGCCACCCACGGATTGTTACTGACGCGGCTGGAGCGTACCGGCGCAGCAGAGTTGTTGCTGGATGAGCCTTTCCTGTTCAGCAACGTGGCCGTCTCTTTACGCTCCTATGATTTCGAGCAAACCTACACAATCGACAGGACCGCGCTCGTCACGCTGGAACTGACCGACTTCAGCGCCTCCGGTCAGCTGCCGCTGGAACCTTTCAGCAGCATACTGGTTCTGATGACGCACCGTGGCGATGATGGTCGCTTCACGAACTACTACTCTGACGTTGCGTCGCTGGAAGGTGGGCCAGAGCTCACTCACTCGATCACACTGTCGCCCGGCAAGCTGTTCGTTCAGATGGTTGCGCTTGCGCCGGACGCCGGTATTTCGCAGCTGGGTTGGTCGCTGAAACAGGATGCGGTCGAACTGGCGGGTGATGTCATCCAGATCGATGACAATGCAATTGAACCGGGCGTAGTGGTTGGAGAGTTCGATCTTGCCGAGCCTGCAGTCATTGATGCTGCTGCGGCGATTTTGTCACAGCAGGCCAGCGATTTTTCAGTTGCGATCGCCTCCGCCAGTAACGGCGACGTGGTGGAATTGAGCAGGCAGGAGCTGCAAGTCACCAGCAGTCTGGCGGCGGGTCGTTACAAGGTTCTGCTGCTCAAGGGCGACAACAGCAGCGGGCTTGTCGGCATTGAAATAAAGTCCGGTTCGGCAACGTTGCTGGCAACACCTGTGTCACTTGGTGATTACAAGCCGCTGGGTGAACTCAAGCTGGCTGCAGCCGCCAGCGTCGATGCGGGTCTACATTTTTTTCTGCTGCCTTCGGGCCTGAGCGGAATGGATGTACTGGTTGCCAATGGCCAATCGGCACCGCTGGCGTTGAGCCTTGCCAGCATGACACAGACCAGCGTCAGTATGCCCGCTGGCGATTATTCGGTGTGGATCAGATCCGGCGCGGTCAGCAGCGATGGCTATTACCGGGTTCATGTCCGGACGCAGGGCGGCGCCACTACGCAATGGTGGGGAGCGCTGGGCGGCGGCTTGATTGAAAGCACCCGCTTTACTGTGCCAAACGCCACCACAGGTTCCCTGCGTGCGCGCAACTTCAATTTGCCAGACGCATTGACTGAGGAAGCCATCGTGCTATTGGCACAGGGCGATTCCCAGCTGGCGCAGTTCAGCATCGACCCTTCCGACAATTCGCTCATCGCAACGGGTATTTCCATTCCAGCGGGTGAAGTGCAGTTGGCGGTAATCGCCAAGCAGGGCGCTGGCAAGACGACTGTGCTGGGTTATGCCATGGAGACCGCCGATACTGCAGGCGGCGCAACCACGCCGCCCCGCAGCGCCAACGGTTCTGGTGGTGGTGGCGGCGGTGGCAGCATGAGTTCGTTCATCCTGTACTGCCTGCTGATGTTCAAAATGCTGCGTGCACGGAATCGGTCCGGCGCGCAGTAATCGTGGTCAGGTGTTCGTCGGTACAATCAGTCAACCCTGAATGCGTGGTGTGAGAAACGCGAGCATTTCTTCAACGCATTGCGCCACGGATTTGTCCTGGGTATCAATGCGCAGCTCCGCGTTCAGCGGCGCATCATAGGGGGAATCAATGCCGGTGAAGCCACTGATCTGACCGGCGCGCGCCTTTCTATACATGCCTTTGGGGTCGCGCTGTTCACACACCGCCAGTGGTGTATCCACGAACACCTCGAAAAAATCCCCCGGCGCAAAAAGTGCGCGCACCTTGTCGCGGTCTTCGCGGAACGGTGAAATGAATGCGGTGATGGCAATCAGACCGGCGTCGTTCATCAGACGGGCCACCTCGCCCACACGACGGATATTTTCGGCCCGGTCAGCATCTGACATGCCCAGATCCTTGTTGAGGCCATGACGCACATTGTCACCATCCAGAAGATACGTGTGACGGCCCAGATCCAGCAGCTGGGCTTCCAGTGCATTGGCGAGCGTGGATTTGCCGGATGCAGACAATCCCGTCAGCCAGATGCACACCGGTCGTTGCTGTTTGATCCGGGCCCGGTCGACGGCGGTGCAATGGGTGTGGTGCCAGACCACATTCGCGGCGCTTTGGTGGTTCTTGAGCTCATAGGGCGACGTCATGGCGTACTCCTTTGGCAGACAATGACCGTGGGTGAAAATGTGGGATGTTCCTGTGCAGTATCCTGTGCCGGCGTCAAATAATTTTAACCATAGTTGAATGTGCGCCTGGTGTGGTCGGACTTGTTCAGTACCGTGCCAAGCAAGGGACTGTTTCCCATCACCTCAATCGCTTTTTCCACTTCCCTGGGAGTATTCTTTCCAGACTCGATGACCAGCAACGAACAATCGACATAGGGCAGGAACACCATCACTTCGTCCGATATCAGCGCCGGCGGAAGATCGAATATGACAATCCGCGACTCGTAGCGGACCTTCAGTTCCTTCACCAGATTCCGCACCAGCGGCGACGACAGTTGCTCGGATGAATTGAGGATGTTCCTGCGCCCGGGCAGCAGCACCAGTCGGGGAATACCCGGATGGACCAGCATCTCCGCCACGCCTGCGGTACCGTCAAGATAGTCGTGAATGCTGCATTCCGGCTCGAATCCAAAGTAGCGGTGAATGCTGGGTTTGCGCAGATCCATGTCCACCAGCAGCACACTCTGATTGCCTTCCATCGCCATGCTGACTGCCAGATTGGCGGCCACCAGTGACTTGCCGGCGCCCTCTGTCGGTGCAGTTATCGCCAGTGTGTTCCAGTTCTTCTTGCGCATCTGCTGCAGGACTTTCGTGCGCAACACCTGGAAATTTCTGGCGCGATAGTCGCCATTGTCCTGCGCAATGATCCGGTTTGATTGCAAGCGGTCTGGAGGAATGGCGACGGATTTTGTGGCCGAGTATTCATACACCGCCCTGCCCGGTGAAACCAGTTCAGCGGCCAGCGGCCTGACAACAGAGCCGGGATTTAACCCCATCTCTTTTTTGCCTTGCGCTACAATCTTCTTCATCCGTTCCACGTCGTTCCCCTTTCGACAAAGCCTGCTCTCACACCCCGAACCGGGTCACGACCTTGCCGGCGAATACATCGAGCGGCATGACGAGAAAATTGACCGCAACCATTCCAAACACTGCCACGCCGATCAATGACGCCGCCCCATACACCATGTACTTGCGTTTGGTGGCAAGTTCGGCCTGCGTATGAATAAACGGAATTTCCGCCAGGGGTTGGATGCCTACCACAGCCGCCAGCGCCTCGCTGCTGCGAATGGTTTTGTCCAGTATCCCAATCAGTATCACGATCCCCGCAGGCAGGCCGATGGATAAAACGATTGCCACGATCAGCAGCTTTTTTCGATCAGGTTTGTATGCGATGGCCGGCAGCACCGGTGGTTCGAGCAACGTAAAGCGCTCGGCTTTTTCCTGCTGCTCAAGACTTTCCGCCATGGCGGCGCTCTGCGCCTTGATCTGCAGGGAAGTGTATTGCTCCTGAATGGTCAGGTAGTTGCGATTGATTTCAGTGAATTCGCGTTCTACCTGTGGAATCCTGATGATGCGTTGCTCCAGATCTTCCAGCTTGGTGAATGCAGATTTCTGTTCTTCCATCAGGAACCTGCGCTTGTCCGTCAGCGCCGTGATCTGGTTGCGGATGTTGCGCTGCGCCTCGGTTTCGGCCGCTGCGATTTCGCCGATGGTGACGCCGCTTTCCAGAAGCGCGATTTTCTGTTTCAGATTCACAAGATCAGGATAGTTTGGCTGGTACTGCAGTGACAGGCGTCGGTATTCTTCGCGCAGCGCCAGCAACTCATCCTGTGAACCCGAACCGGAGGAACCGCCTTCCCGGGCAAGCGCCAACTGGTTCTGCAGCAATTTCCTCTGGTCATCAGTGGAGGCCAGGGATTCGTTGATTCCGCTCAGGATTCGACGGGTGTCCTCCCGCATGCCGACATACAGGTTCAGGTGTTCGGGCAGCGCGTCCTTGTTGATGCGCTTGAAATCCGCCACCTGACCTTCAATCTGTTCCAGCATGAGGCGCATCTTGTCCGCTTCGGTGCTCAGGAATTCGGTGGTTTCCGATGCGCGCTCTGTTCGCGCCTTGACGTTTTCGCTCAGGAACAGTTCGGTCAGTTCGGACGCAATGATTTTGGCAACGGAGGGGCTGTCGGAATCATAGGATACGCTGAAGCCAATGGCGACCTGCTCCCGTCCGGAATTGGCGCTGGTGACTTCTATTTCCACGTTGTTTCTGAAGTCGTCCAGTACGTTGCTCTGCTCTATCAGGCTGTCTTCATTGAAATTGAAAAAAGCATGGGCCTTGATGATATCCAGGATCTTTTCTCGGGTCAGAACCCGTTGCGTGATGATATCGATCTGCTCGGATGCAGCGTTGGTAACGGTCGACTGTACCAGGCTGGCCGGTATCTGCTGCGTCTCAACCATGATGGTGCCAGTGGACCGGTACACAGGCGGGATCAACAGCACGATACCCACGGCGATAACGAGCAGGGTGGGAATGGCCAATGCCAGATGCAACCGGTAACGCATGACGGCGGCCAGAATATTGGAAGGCGAGCGATCGTCTTCCTCATAGGTTTCCATGCACTCTCTTTCCTCGCGTATTCGGCTTTCAACTTCAGCTTTCAACATACAACATGCAGCAGTCGTACCAGATTCGTTCAGAGTCGGGTTAGCAGGAATATCGGCAAATGCCAGCCTTTCAAGTCTGATCTGGGTTCCAAGTGCCCCATAATCGCATTCCCCTCTACTCAGCTTGCACCAATAGCTTGCTCGCAGACGTCGTTCCGCCCAATCACGCGCTGATACCCAGCATTTAGCGCAATCGACCTGCCTCCGGTGTTGCATAAGTGGCTGACGGGACTGACATCAGCGTCGGGGCGCGACGCATTCGCGGCAACAGCGTTCGCAACCGGACTGAGCTGGTCCGGAATTTGCTGTTCATTTATCAGCGCAAGCGGCTTCCATTGGGGTCATTGGTTTGTGGGGTGTAGTGCTGCATGTCTGAATCGAAACCCAGAATTCTGTTGTGCACATCGCACTGTCCTGCGGGGCCGACGTACGGTTCACAGCTGCGAACCCTGAATGTCGCCCGCTATCTCTGTGAAGTGGGTGAGGTTGGCATAGTCATGTTCCTGCTGGCGGACGTGGAAGAAACATTCCTGCGTGCCACAGAGGAAGAGTTTGATGTACGCGGAGTTTTCAAGTTCATGTCGCGTCCCAAAACGGGCATGTGGGATCGTATCCGCTGTGAACTCGATCCTTATTACACCAATACCCATGGCCTGCGGGTAAGCGACGCAGATGCGGCCAGCTTCGAAAGAATTCTGGCGCAATATGATGTGGTCTGGTTTCACGGAATCAAAATACCAAACAGCCTGGGGCGGCGGGTGTGGGACAACGCGATACTGGATATCGACGATATTCCCAGTCAGTTTTTTGAATCGTTGTTCAGGAATGCCAAGGGGCTGTTCAGAAAAATCCTGGAGTACCGCAAGGTGATGCAGTGGAAGCGGCGGGAAAGCGTGTTGCTGGATCGCTTCAGTGTGGTTGCCGTATGCAGTGAGGCCGATCGAAAATTGCTGGGTGGTGGCAACAGAATCTGCCTGGTCCCCAACGGATTTGATCACTGCGAACTGCCGGCAGGTGTGCAAAAGGCCGATCCGCCCCACATAGGATTCATTGGAACGCTGGAATACATGCCCAATCAGCAGGGTGTCAGTTGGTTCATCGATGAAGTCTGGGAAAAAATCCGGCTGCGCTTTCCCGGTGCCCGGCTGCGGTTGGTAGGCAAGGGAACGGAAAAACTGACGTCAGAGAAAACAGGAGTGGATGGCCTGGGTTGGGTGAAAGACGCCGCCACGGAAATTGCGGGCTGGTCGCTGATGATCGTACCGATTCTGGCGGGTGGTGGCACCCGCATCAAAATTGCCGAAGCCTTCAGCCGGCGCTGCCCTGTAGTGTCAACCCGGCTGGGTTCGTTTGGCTATGCGCTCAGCCAGGGCGAGGAAATTCTGCTGGCGGACAGCGCGGACGATTTTGCCAGCGCCTGCATCAAGATTCTGGGTTCGCCGGAATATGGCGAACAGATGACGGCAAAGGCGTGGCAGCGTTTCGATCGCGAGTGGAGCTGGCAGGCGATTGCGCCACGGGTTGAACAGGCAGTCGGGCTGTTGCGGGCAACAACGGGTTGAGAACATGTGGAGATGAACTGGATATGGCCAGCTATGCCGTCAGTGTCGTGATTCCAACCTACAACCGCGCGCATTGTATCCTGCGTGCGGTTGACAGTGTGTTGAACCAGTCTTTTCCAGCGCTGGAAATTCTGGTGATCGATGACGGATCGGTGGATAGCACTGAAGAGCTGTTTCTGGACGCGCCAGCCTGCGTTCAGTATGTCAGGAAAAGCAACGGTGGTGTCAGTTCGGCACGCAATCTGGGTGTGTCGCTGGCGCGTGGTACCTGGATTGCGTTTCTCGACTCGGATGATGTCTGGAAGCCAACCAAGCTGGAAGAACAGGTCAATTGCCTGCGCGCGACGAACACCGTGGCCTGCTTCACCGGCACTGTGCTGGAAAATGGAAAGCGGCATGATGGCATCCAGAATCTTGATCCGGCCCTGGGCGCCGGCCAGTATGGTTCTTACCGGTCACCGGTCGAATTTATTTTCAAGTCGGAACAGCATCCGATGATTCAGTCGCTTCTGGTCAGGAAGGATGTCTTTGTTCACGCGGGCGGGTTTGATGAATCCTTGTGTGTCGCGGAAGATACGGCGCTTTTTTACGATCTGGTTGCCAACCAGGCCGTGTCCCTGATCAATGCCCCCCTGGTGGAATTGACCCGTGAGCGCAGCGTTGCGGGGTTAAGCGATTCTGTGGACGCCACCAGAGCCGCCAGCCGGTACGACTGCTATATCCAGGTGCAGGCGAGGGCGCTTACGCATGTTGCGGGCAGGCGATCGCCTTCGGTACACAGTGTTCGCGCAATGCGCGTCATCCGGAACCGGCTGGCCTATTTCATCAGCCGCCGGGCTGAAATCGCCCATGCGATGGGTGACCACGGCCTGGGGCGATGCCTGGCCAGGGAAGCGCTGCGTTTGTCGGATGACAGACGTACTTCGATCAGGAGCTTTCTGCTGGCGTACTGCTATTTCCTGTTGCAGCCAGGATTGCAAAACAAGTGGCCGGACAGCGCACTGGTTCGCAATGCGTTCTGAGGCTTACGTCAATTTAACCGCATCCGATTGAGTGGCAGGTTTCAAATCGATGGAAAATCTTCCAAACTTTATTGTAATTGGCGCGGCAAAATCGGGTACGACGTCGTTGGCCGACTATCTGAAGCAGCATCCGGACGTGTATTTTTCCGACTATAAAGAGCCCAATTATTTTGCGCTGGTGGGCGAAAGTCTCAATCACCCTGGCCCGGTTTCGACGCAAGTTCAGCGCTATCTTTTTTACCGGAAGTCGCTGACGGACTATGACGCCTATGTTGCCTCCTATGCTGGCGTCACAGATGAGAAAGCCATCGGCGATGCCTCTGTCCGCTACCTGTATTACCCCCGGGCGGCCCAGAGAATCCGCGAAAAAATTCCCGACGTGCGGCTGGTGGCCATACTCCGGGAGCCGGTCAGCCGGTTGTACTCGCATTACTGCATGAACATCCAGTATCAGATCGAACCGCTTGAGATCCTCCCGGCGCTCGACGCAGAAGCGGAGCGCAAGGCGGCGGGATGGGGATGGGATTGGCACTACGCAGGCGTCAGCCAGTATTCCGGGCAGATCAAGCGATACTTTGAGCTGTTTGACCGTGAGCAAATCAAGGTGTTTCTGTATGACGATTTTGTCGCGGATCCACTGGGCGTCTACCAAGCCATTTGCCGCCATATCAGGGTAGACGACAGCTTCGTGCCCGATATGGCAAAGCGGGGCAAAGTAGGCAGCCGGCCGAAAAATCTGGCGCTGGATCGCTGGTTGCACTGGCCCAACCGCTCCCGCTCTCTGATGCAGCGGTGCGTGCCATATAGATACTGCGGGCGCTTCTTTTCGTATCTCGATCGCCTCAACTCACAGCCGATTGCCAAACTGGATGAGCGATTGAGGAAGCAGATTGCGCCGCGCTTCAAGGATGACATTGACGAGCTCGAAGCCCTGTTGGGACGAAAAATTCCGTGGGGTGACGGCGGTGCCTTGAGCTGATGCGCTGCTGCAGCCGGCACATCATGAATTCAGTTCCGGGGACAAGGGGTGCCGGAGATGTCACAGAAGTCCAGGATCTCAGAGAGAAAACACCGTGAACAGTTCTGAAAGCGTGCATCTATCAGGCTACCAGGCCAGGGACTACGAAGTAACGGATTATCAGATGTATGAACTGGCCGGCACCGGCCTGCGTTTTCGCGGGCCGGAACCAGGCGGGCTTGAGGCCGGCCGCTATTTTACCTGCGTCGGGGCGGCACAAACCTTTGGCTGTTTCTGTGACAACCCTTATCCCGGCATCATCGAGCGGCAATTCAGTCTGCAGGCGCTCAATCTCGGCTACGGCGGGGCGGGTCCGGAATTTTATGACCGGCACCCGCAGCTCGATGATTTTATCAATCGCTCACGCTTCCTGGTGGTTCAGGTGATGTCCGGGCGCAGCCAGAGCAACAGTCTGTATGAAAGCGGTGGCCTGGAATATCTCACCCGTCGCCGCGACGGGCAAAAGGTATCTGCGCAAACCGCCTATGCAGACCTGGTGGATGGTGCCAGATCGATCCGGTCCTTGCCTCCCAGGCGGCTGATGGATGCCGTTGCCAGGCGACTGGCAGTGCCCGCTACCAGAAAAATTGTCGGTGAAACGCGGGCCAACTGGGTTGAGAGCTATCGTTCTTTTCTCAGCCGGATTGAAGTGCCCAAGATCCTGTTGTGGTTCTCCAAACGCACGCCGGACTACCCGGAAAATTTTCTGAAAGTCAGCGGCATTTTTGGTGAGTTCCCGCAAATGATTGACCGGGCCACGCTGGAGCAGATCAAGCCGTTCTGCGACTACTATGTGGAATGTGTGTCGGATCGGGGTAGCCCACAGCGCTTGATCAGCCGCTTTGACGGCAAGCCTGTAATGGTCAATCCGTCGCTGGATCGGCAGGATCTCGGCGGGGAATTGTGGACGCACGATCCATACTATCCCTCCCCGGAAATGCATGAAGACGCTGCGCGGGCCTTGTTCAGTGTGGTCAAGGGTTTGGTTGCCTGAGGATTGATGCCGAATGGATCTGCCGAGTTGGACCAGGTTTGAGGGAGACATCGGCACCAACCTGAAGTCCAGGGCGAATTGGGGTGCCCTGATTTCTGTGAGTTCCGGAATCGTGCGTATGGTCACCCGGATAATCACGGTGGTGGTGCTGGGGCGGCTATTGACGCCGGAGGATTATGGTCTGGTTGGCATGATCACGCCGATAATCACGTTTATCACCGTGTTCTCGGATGGTGGTGTCAGCCAGTATACCTTGCAGTCCAGAAACATTACGCAGCAGGCAATGTCGCTGACGTTCTGGATCGGTGCCGGATTTTGTGTTCTGGCATTTCTGGCGGTTCTATTGTCTGCTCCCTTGCTGAGTCTGCTGTATCGGGAGCCCGACATTACGCTGCTGATGTCCGTGGCGGGCTTGTCCATCCTGATTTCGATATTCCATGCGCAGCACGTGGCGCTGCTGAAGCGCTGTCTCAAGCAGGGTATCCTGGCGTTCAGTGAGATCGTGGGTGCGGTGGCGGGTTGTGTGTTGGGAATCTGGGCCGCACTGGAGGGCTATGGTTGCTGGTCGTTGGTGGTGGTCATCCTGGCCAGGGGTATTGGTCAGGTCGTCGTGGTCTGGGCGCTGACCAGGTGGGTGCCGTCTCTGCCGGTGTGGGACAGTGAACAGGGTCGCGAGATCCTGAAATTCGGTGGCTTGTTCACGTTCAGTTCGGCCCTGGGCTCCCTGTGTCGGGACTCGGACAAAATATTGCTGGGGATTTTCTATTCGGCCGAGGAGCTCGGCTACTACGCCATCGCGCACATGATTTTGATGTTCCCGCTGCTGCAGGTGTTGACGCCGATTGCGGGTGCGGTGGTGCCGTACTTCTCGATGCTGCGGGATTCCAGGGAGGCCTTTGAAAAGGAAATCAATGAAGTTATCGTAGTTCTGGGCAGTGTCACCGTTCCGTTCATGGTGTTCGCCGCTGCCAAATCAGGCGCACTGATCACGCTGATATTCGGCGAGAAGTGGTTGCCGAGCGCACCTGTTTTTTCTTTTCTGGCGATTGCCGGTGCTAACCTCATTTTCCTGTATCCGATGAACTGGGCTTTGCATGCTGATGGCCAGGCCGGGAAAATGGCCAGGCTTTCCATCTATTCAACCATCAACACAGCAGTAGGATATGTCGCAGGATTGCCGTGGGGCGGTGTGGGCATTGCCTTTTGTTATGCGCTGAATTCAGTAATCTATCTGGTGTTCTTCACCCGGCTGCATGCAACCTACATGGGGCTTTCCCATTCGACCTTTCTGCTGGCGGTGGCAAAGGTCTATCTCTCTTCTATCCTGACCGTCGCCTGTTTGTACGGTATTGATATTCATCTGCTTCGCGATCTGAAAGGCGTTCCCATGCTGGTGTTCTATTTCTTCGGGATCGTCGCATTGATGCCGCTGTATCTGTATGTCACCCGCGTGGATCTACAGGTGTTTGAGAAATTTTTCAGTTTTATGCGCAGAAAAAGGCGCCGGCGCGCAGTGTTGTGAGGAATTGCCCATGTCTGGATTGAAGATACTGCATGTCTGCCCCTATGCCAGCGGAGATCGCGACCGTGTCATATTTTCCAGAACGGACAAAAATAACCAGTACTTTATAGTGGAGCCTTCGGCTTTCTTTCAGGGCTTCGGTAAGGGGAAATTGCCGGGCCTGGCGTCCGGAGCCGCCCGGTTAAGAAAATTTGTCACCGAAAATGCGGTCGATCTGGTGATCAGCGACAATCCGAGGATCGGCCTGATCATGGCGTTCATGATCAGGATGTCATGGAGCAAGGTGCGGCATGTTATCTGGAATTTCAATATAGCGAGAAAATACACTGGATTGAAATTGCTGCTGAGCCGGATTGCCCTGACGGGAAACACCCATATCGTGGTGTTTTCCCAGTATGAAAAAGACGTTTATTCCGATCTGTTCAGACTGGACAAAAGGCGCATCCATTTCAAATTGTACTCAGGCCCCTATCTGGATGATCCACGCTATACCCGCATTTCGATCGAAAAGAAAAACTATATCGTGTCCGCAGGCTACTCGGGCCGCGATTACAAGAGCCTTTTCAAACTGGCAGCAGCAATGCCTGACACTGCATTTGTCGTGGTGACGCTGCCAAATGCGATTAAGGATCTGGTCAAGCCGGACAATGTGACGATAGTCAGCGGCATTGAGGAACTGGAGTACTGCCAGATCATCGCCAACGCCCAGGCGTTTGTGCTGCCCATCCAGAAAGACGTCATTGCCAACGGACAGATTGCCATCGTGCAGGCCATGTCCTTCAACACCTTGCTGTTTGTAAACCGGTTGCCGGGTGTGGTGGATTATTTCGAGGGTGGCCGGAATCTGATTGAACTGGACCTGGCTAATATTGAAAAGGCTGCGCTGATCGTGAGAGCGGCATTAAGCAGCAAACAGCAGATGGCGGAAACCGTTGCCAATGCCCGATCATTTGCGGGGGCCCATTTCACGGTTGCAAAGGATATTGAACTGGTTGAGCGGATTGCGGGAATTTAGGGGATCGGGCGCGGCGTGGGACATCCCTGTCCGTGTTGGCCATCCAGGCCTGTAGCCATTGGATATTATTGCTGTACTGCCCGTGGCGAAGATGGCGGAAGCGGTGGCGAAAGAGTAGCGGTGCCGCTGGGTGGCGCCGTTTTTCGATAGCTTTCCCACATATCCCGTACGAACAGCTGAATGGAATTTACGCCGCCTGACGCCTGGCTTTTCTGCAGGCCATACATTCTATCCGCGTAATCAAAAAACGCCGGCCAGTTCCACTCCTCTTTCAGCCCCATCAGCTGGGCTGCCAATGCATGGCCCACCATGGCAGGGCCGGCAACGTGTCTGTACTTGGCATCCCAGTGTTTGTTGTCGGCGGTGGGTGTGCTGCTGTGGCGAATTCCCCATTCCGGCATGCCGATGTCGCCGCTGGTATAGGGTGTGACGGCTCCGTCGGAAACGTCGCGTGAGTCGGGCGCCCAGCTGGAACCATTGGTGATGGAGACGGTGGTCGCGTCCACATAAAACGTCTGCTGGTCTTCCTGGAATTTGTGACCCGCTCCGATCAGCAGCAGGTCGCTGTCGTTCAGCAGCGTACCGGCCAGCAGGACCGGCAATTTGTGACCGATATTGTGGCCACCGTCAGCGTAGAAGTTGGCGCCGGCGTATTTGGCTGCTCCATACACATCGATACCGATTTGAATCAGGCTGATCGCCAGTTTTTCCTTTTGCTTGTTGGTGTAGTTCAGTTGCAGTGACAGCAGGGCTTCAGCGCCCATGTGTGAAAGTTCGCGCCCATAGTTGGCCGACGCGCGGGTGTCATCCCGCCAGGGGTGGTTCAAACGAGCCCTGAAATGCAGGTTGCCAGCGCCGTTATTCACATAGATCCAGGGATACTGGAAATTGGATTCAAGACGCGCCAGATTCGGCACATTGGCACCACCCGCGGGCATGGCCAGCGAATGCAGTTTGGCGTAATCGATGTTGGCTGCATTCCAGCTGGTCTTGCCGGTGCGGCCGATATAGGGCGGACGGAAAGTACCCGCTGCCGGCGCGCTGGATACGACAGTCAGAATCTGGATCTGCTCCAGCCAGCCCGCGCCTTCGTCGGTAGCGTTGCTTTTGGACGACAGCAGCATGTCTCCCGCTTTCAGCGACAAGGGCAATTTGGTTCCGACATTGAGTGCACCGTCATAGTCCAGATAGCTGATGTTGCTGTCCAGGCCATGTGTGCTGGTGATGGTTGGATTCAACATGCTGCCGTTCATGTAACGGCCGCTCGTGGTGGGTTTTGGGCTGATGGACGAAATGGTGACGGGACCGAGTACCCAGGGATCTCCATTCGCATAGGTTCCCGTCTGAACGTCGCTGCTGAAATACCAGGTAATTTGTCCGCGCGTCACGCTGGTTGCGGCTTGAGTTTCGGGATGAATGCAGAATGCGAGGAGAATAGTGGCGAAAACCGGCTTCAGATTTCTTCGGAGCATGGAGTAAATAGTCATAATGTTGGAAACCACGGTGAAGTGGAGCGATAGCTGGGCGAGAAGGAATGATAGGTTAATTGGACGCGGCTGCATATTTCAGGTCGGAGTGTACGCGTGATATGGGTCGCATAACCGGCAATTGCTGGCAGTCAAATGCTCGGAAACCGCTAGCAGTTAACACAGTTGTCGTTGATATGCCCGAATTTGGTGCGCACTAAAATGGCTCAAAACAGCGTAAAAACCGCAGAAATTTGAATCTTATCCGTCATCGATTGAATCGGGCAGATCGCGCAATGGCGGGAATTGTTCTTCTGATCGGGAGTTGCTTTTCTCATTATGTCCCTGATTTGATTTGTCACCTGACCGTACATGCAAATCCCGCCAGTGCACCGAAATCACGCATCGATCTGAATCGGAAAAAGCCTTTTCATTATCAAGGTTCTTTTGATAACTGGATGGGATATTGCATGGGTTGCGGAGAAAGCGGGATTGCACGTTGCGCTAATCCCCGACCACCACTCAATGATGCCTTGATACCAAAATCGCCATGAAGCCTGCAGCGCCCAAAGTTTCCGTTCTGATCAGTGCCTATAACGCGGAGGACTACATTGAGGGAGCAGTGAATTCCGTGCTCGCCCAATCATTGGAAAACTTCGAGCTGCTGGTCATGGACGATGGCAGCCGTGATGGTACCTATGACCGCCTGCAGGCAATCACCGATTCCAGGGTCGCCGTGTTCCGACAGGAAAACGCCGGCAAGTCTGCCGCGCTCAATGCGTTGATCGACAAGGCTACAGGTCTGTACCTGACCAT
The DNA here is from genome assembly GCA_013178375.1 of Gammaproteobacteria bacterium. Classification (GTDB taxonomy): domain Bacteria; phylum Pseudomonadota; class Gammaproteobacteria; order Pseudomonadales; family Ketobacteraceae; genus Ch67. The sequence continues at coordinate 69,271 of JABLXQ010000004.1, read as the reverse complement.
TCTGGATGCCGACGACGCCTGTGACAGGGATCGGCTGAAAGTGCTCGCCGCGCTGCTGGACGACAATCCGCATCTTGGTCTGGTTCAGTCCGGCTATGCGCTCATTCTGGACCAGGACATTTGCGCGCCCCGAAGAACGCGTTATGACGAAATGCACTGCAAAAGCCGAATCGACAGTTTTCAGATGCCGGCACTGGACCCGACCATGATGGTGCGGATGGAACTGGCAAAACGTTTCAAATTCGATGAGGAACTCAGAATTGGCCAAGGCCTGGATTTCATCCTGAAGGTTGGCGAAGTGAGTGAAATCCGGGTATCGCCGGAGCCGCTGTATCACTACCGGGTTCACTTCAACTCGATTACCAAAACCAGGGCCGCTGAAAAGGCACAGTATTTGCTGAAAACCATCAACAAGGCGCGGGTGCGCCGGGGGCAGGCGGCTTTGTCCATGCCGGACTATCTGCGCAGCAATCCGTATCAAGCCAGAGACAGGCTGAACAATCTGAGTGGCCACTTTGTTGACAGTGCTTATTGGTCTGTCGTTGAAGGGCGTCGATCCGAGTCCGGAAAAACGGCGCTCATCGCGCTCAAGTGGCTTTTCCGGTCCGGCGATATCAAGTTCCTGAAGCCATTGGTGTATGCGTTGTTTCCACTCGCCGTGACAGCCAGGCTTCGGCAAGGCGTTCTTCCAGGGCGTTCCGACAGGGCTTTCTGATGAAATTATCCATAGTGATTGTCAGCTTCAACACCCGGCAAATGACATTGGAATGTCTGGCATCGGTCTATCGGGAAACCAATTCCGATTCCATCGAGGTCATTCTGATCGACAACAATTCCAGTGATGGATCGGCCGACGCCGTTGAACAACAGTTTCCACAGGTCAGGCTGATCAGATCGGAAAAAAATTATGGCTTTGCGATGGCAAACAATCTCGCGATCGAACAGGCAAGCGGAGAATATCTGCTGCTGCTGAATCCGGATACAGTCGTGCTGGACAATGCAATTGGCCGCCTGCTGGATTTTGCCGGGAAACATCCTGAAGCCGGAATCTGGGGAGGGCGCACGGTGTTTGGCAATGGCGCGCTGAATCCCGGTTCCTGTTTCCGGAAAATGAGTATCTGGAATCAGTTCTGCCGCGCGTTCGGTCTGGCGGCTATCTTCAGAAACAGCGAACTGTTCAATGCCGAGGAATATGGTGGCTGGAGCCGGAACTCGATCCGGCAGGTTGATATCGTGTGCGGCTGTTTTCTGATGATCAAGCGGACCCTGTGGAATCAGCTGCAAGGATTCGACCGGCGCTTTTTCATGTATGCGGAAGAGGCAGACCTGTGCCTGCGGGCGAAAAAACTGGGTTACGCGCCGATGATTACCGGGGCTGCTCAGATCGTCCACTACGGTGGCGGTTCGGAAAAAGTCAGGGCCGACAAAATGGTGCGATTGCTGTCGGCGAAGATTGAACTGCAGAAAGTACACTGGAGTGAGGTCAGCCAGCGGGTGGGTGTGTTCCTGTTCAAATCCTGGGTGGTGACCCGGATGATTGCCTACTCGGTGCTGGCGCTGAAAGGCAGGCAATCCCGCTATGTGGATGCACAAAGAATATGGCAGGAAATCTGGATCAGGCGCCACGAGTGGTCAAAAGGCTACTAGTGCGTGCCTGTTGTCGAGTGAGAAGGCGTTTATGGCCGTGAAAGAAGCGACACAACTGACGATGTCGCGGGTTCGCGAATTCAGCACCGGAATCAGGCGATGATTGCACCGGCAACTTTAGTGCTTACCTTGCTGCTCTGTGTGGCGATTCTCAATGTGCCGCGCAAGCACGTCATTTCAATCTATGTGATTGGAATGTGTTTCGTGCCGGCGGACCAGGCCATGGTGATCAGTGGTCTGGATTTCAAAGTTCTGCGTATCTTTGCGTTTGTGGGTTGTCTTCGAATCGTCATGAAGGGGGAGCATTACCGGGGCCGGTTGAATATTATGGACTGGCTTTACATTTTTTGGGTGGTGGCCGGAACACTTGCTTATCTGTTGGTGTGGGGGTCGGGCAAAGCCTTTATCTACAAACTCGGCGTGCTGGTTGATACCTTCATGCTTTACTACGTGTTCCGGTCGTATATAACCGACATTGCGGACATCGTGCGTGCCATGATGGTTCTGGTGGGATCGATCATCGTGATGACACCGTTTGTCATGTTCGAGCAGTTTTATGGCGTAAATCCGTTCTATATCCTCGGGCGGGATTATACGTCGCACCGGGATGGCCGGATTCGCTGCAGTGCCGCATTCAGTCATGCCATTCTGCTGGGTTCGTTTGCCGCCAGCATTATGCCGATGTCGATAGCATTGCTGCGCGCCAGCAGCCGCAAAAATATGGCAACGAAACTGTTTTGTCTGCTTGGGGTTGTCTGTTCCATCTATGTGACGATTGCCTCTGCATCCAGCGGGCCTATTCTTGCGCTGATGGCCGGGATAGGGGCTGTGCTTTGCTTCCGGTATCGAAAATACGCGGGCATAGCGGCCTATGGGTTGTTCGGCCTGGTCATTTTTCTGCATCTGACCATGAAGGCGCCGGTCTGGCATCTGTTTTCCCGAATCGATGTGGCCGGTGGTTCCACGGGGTATCACCGCTACCATCTTTACGATCAAACTGTGAATAACTTCAGTGAGTGGGCGCTGATTGGCGTGAAAGGCGTGGCGCACTGGAACGTGTGGGCAGGCGACATTACCTCCATGTACGTGGCCCAGGCCGTGTTTGGTGGGCTGTTGACGTTGCTGCTGTTTATCTGGATGGTCGCGCTTTGCCTGCGATTCAGCTGGCGCTGCTCGCTGTTGCGGCTGGACCTGGCGCTGCAGTGGTTGCTTTGGGGCTTCTTCTGTTCATTCCTGACGCATGTGGTGTCGTTCCTGTCAGTGTCGTATTTTGGTCAGATCACCATGCTCATGACAATGAGCTTTGCAATGTGTGCCTTTCTGATTCAGAGAAAAAAGCGGCTGATGGAGATGGGTCGCAGTCCGGAGTCTACGGCAGCGAAGCAGCGCCGGAAAGCACCGCTTTTCAATCCCGCGTAGCCTGTTCGCGCTGAAAAATGGATCCCATGCTGTATGCGCTATTTTCACCTGGATTCGCTCAGATCCTTCCTGATGATGTACGGCATCATCATTCACTCCACCACGCTTGGATCCTCGATCATTTATGCCGGCATCCAGTATGTGTCCGGTCTGGTTCGCATGGAGGCGTTCTTTATCATTTCAGGCTTCGTATCGGCGCTCACGTTCGCCAGGTACGGTAGCAGCAAGATGCTCCAGAAGCGGATCGTTCGCATCGGGGTTCCACTCTGTTGTGGGCTAGTGCTTCTAAATCCCATCACCAATTATCTGGTGTATTCATTTCACAACGGGACAGGCGAGTCATTGCTCGAATATTTTGCCAATCCGACGCCGGCAGGCGCCGAGGGTCCCATGGTTTGGCACCTGCAACTGTGGTTCCTGTTTCCATTGCTCGCCTATGCGCTTGTCACACCGTCTGCCCACAAGGCGTTGGAGAATGCGGAAAGAGTCACCGCGTCATGGCGCAGGCTATTCGGTGCCTATGCAATTTATGTCATTTTTCTGGTAATCGCCGTCTGCGCCGCCAGCCTTCGTGTCTTCTATACGCAAATACTCTGCAAATTAGTCGATATTGAACCCGGGTTCATTGGAAGGGAAACCTTTTACCACCTGCCATTCTTTCTGTTTGGCATAGTGCTGTACCGGTATCAGAATCTGCTGGATGACTTTCAGTCGCCGAAGTGGGCGGCACTATTGGCCAGCCTGCTTTTGCTGGGTGGCGTGGAATATATCGCAACCATTCAAGATGGTGCGGCAGTCAAGTTCGGTCTGCTGGCGGTCAGGGCGCTTGCTGCCATGACACTGTCAAATCTTCTGTTCTTTCTGGCAAAACGCTATCTTGCGTCCGGCAGCCCATTTTTCAGGTTCATGTCCGATGCGTCCTATAGTGTGTACATGTTGCACTACCTGTTTATCTATGTGTTTGCACTGCTGCTGGCCCAGTATGTTTCCAACAATTACGTGCTGGCATTCTGTGCAGGAGCACTAACGCTGCTAGTCACGGTTGCGTTGCACAGACAGGTGATCAGCAGGAACCGGTATCTGGCGTTTTTGGTAAACGGGAAGCCGTGGTGGAAGGAGTGAGGTGTGCGTAGAACCCGGTATTTCCTCAAGTTCGGGTAATCTCATCCATCGTAATCGGGCGGGTCATCCTGTCGGGGTGTTTCCTGCTGGAATCCAGCGGCTTTTCCCACCACGGATTTTTCAGAAGCGCCTCAATCATGTCCGGAGGAAACCGGTAGCGAATGACCTTGGCGGGGTTGCCGGCCGCAATGGCGTAATCGGGCACTGGTTTCGTCACCACGGAGCCGGCGCCCACGATGGCACCATGTCCTATGCGATTGCAGCCAGGCAGAATCAGTGCGTTGTGGCCAATCCATACATCATTACCGATCACCGTGGTTGCTGGCACCAATATGTCACGGTCGATTACGCCCAGCGCCTTTTCATAGAAGTACGGATGCGTTGAAAGGTGGTCAATGGGATGATTCTGCGTAACAACACGCACGCCTTTGCCGACCGAAACATATTTGCCCACGATGACGCTGGGAGCGAATAGCCCTGGAAGAAATGCGTCGCCGTAGCTGTGGGCGCCGATTTCGACGCCATAATCCTGCTGCAGGAGCTTTCTTGTCGTGGCGGATCTGTACTGCCCCCCTTCCAACCGGCACAGAAGCGAATAGCAGATTTTGGCAACACTGCGCCGTTTACCACCTTTCAGAAGGCGGTAAAGGAATACGATGAGGCTGGACGCTCTATGTGTTTTCAGTTCGACTTCCAGCATGCGCGCAGGTATCTCATTCGATGGGCACTATTTTTTCCGGCTATTGATGTTGGTAACGACATTGTGAAAAAGCTGCTCGAAGTCCTGCGGCTGATACGCGACCGTGCCCAGTCGGCGCAAGGGAGTCTGGCCCAGGGCGAGCAGACCACCTTCTGCCCGTTCCTGCAGAACTCCCATCAGGTAGACACCGTCGATGAATTTTATGCGATCACCGAATGCGAAACAGAGCGCCGTATCGCACAGAATGTTGATCAGGCGCGGCACGCCCCGGCTGGCGGCGTAGATGAGCTGATAGGCTGTTGGCGTAAACAGGTCGCGGTCGGCACTGGCCTGGAACAGGCGCCATTTTATGTAGGACTCGGTCCCTTTCACCGTTAGTGGGGCGATGTGATAATCCACCATCACCCGCTGCGAGAATTGCATCATTTGTGGTGTGCTCAACAGGTCGCGTAATTCGGGCTGGCCGACCAGGATGACCTGAAGGAATTGATCGGGCGTAGCATTCAGGTTCGACAGCATCCGCAACTCTTCCAGCACGTCCTCGCCCAGATTTTGTGCCTCGTCGATGATGAGAACCGTGCGTTTGCCGTGCTCGAATTGCCTGGCCAGAAATTGTGAAAAGCTTTCGTAAAGTGCAACCGGGTGCTGTTCCCGGTAGTCCAGCTTGAAGGCATGTAATACCCACGGCAACAACTCGCCCATGTTCTTGCGGGTATTGGTAATCAGGCCGACGGAAATCTGGGGCGGCAGCTCTTTCAGCAGATGCTGGATCAGGGTCGTCTTCCCGCTGCCAACCTCCCCGGTTATGACGGTAAAACCGGCTTTGCTCAACACGCCATATTCCAGCATGGCAAAGGCGGTACTGTGAGTTTTGCCCATGTACAGAAACTCGGCGTCCGAGATCAGCGAAAAAGGCTTCTTTGTCAGGCCGAAAAAGGATTCGTACATTACTGCCTACCTCACCCTTAGCAGGCTACTCTTGGCGTGAATGGTTTGCGGCTGGCAGTTTTGCCGATGAATGTCGCATATGCGATGCCCCATTGTGCGTCGCCGGATCTAGGCTTCATCGATAAACGACTTCAGCCGTTCGAGCAGGCTCACCGATGCCGGCGGACAATTGCTACCTGACACCATTACCCCGTGTACTGAGTTCGACAGTGCGTCATGCAATTCCGTCGTGGACTTTGCGATCCGGATTTGTTGGTAGTGTGCAAATTTTTCGGCGGTTCCCAGCTGATGGTCATTTCTGTGTTCCCCCAATGCCGCCAGGCGAGGCACCAGCACCAGATACTTGCCATTTTCCAGTGCTGAAATGATGGTGCCCATGCCGGCATGCGATACCACGACCTGGGCATCATTGAATTTTTGCGAGTACTCCTGCGGCGTCAGTTTCCTCACAAAGGTCATATGCTGGGGGATGTATTCGGTATCCCCCACTTGCGCGAAAATGTAGATCTCAGGCCACTTTTCTGCCCATTCATCAACGGCTTTTATAAGCCGTTCGAAAGGCAGCTGTGTTCCTACCGTTACGAATATCATACAACCGATCCGTAATAGTGAGGCCCATTTTCCTGCGCCAGATGTGGCCACTGAGTGATGTAGAGATCGGCGAACCAGGCGGCTTTGCGGCCACTCATCGACAGCTCGTTTACATTGGCAATGCTGTCGATCCAGATGGTTTTCTTCCGCAACAGCTTGCCGATGAACAACGCAAAAAAGCCGGGTGCTGCGCCTGTTGTGACCACCACATGCGGCCTTATCTGCAGCATCATTCTGAGAACCGCCAGGGCCAGGTGCACTATATGAAAAGGGTTGCTATTGCGGGATCCGTCGGGCACGCAATAGAAGCGTCCCTCGGGCACCAATGACATGTAGTCAAAATCGGTGCTGGAAAAGTAGAGATCGTGATTCTGGAACGCCGGCACAATCCTGTTCATCTGCACCCAATGACCGCCGCACGACGAAATCAGAAGAATCCTTTTCTTGCCTGTGTTGCCAGTAGTGGCTGTACCCCGCATCATATGAACTCCGTCCAGCTACGCAGCTGCGCTTGCAATGGTTACGAACAATTATGTTTATATGCGTGACGACTCGTCTCTTTCCCAAGTGCTGAAGTCGGCAATGACGCGGCGCTTTTCCGCCTCCTGTCTGGTACGCCATTGCACGAAAATGTAAACGATGACGGCGCCAATCAACCATGGCTGCCTGAGCAGTAGCGAGGCCATGGCGCCGGGAGTGTTCTCTTTGCCTGCGGTCAGGTTCGGGTACTTCTGATTGAGTTCGATGTTGCCCAACCGGACACGGGTCTTGATTCGGATCAGATCCCCCAGGGTCTTCGGAGCGAATACACGGAATTGGCACTCCGTTGCTGTTAGCCGCTCGTCCCTTGCAAAAATCGCCCTAATAAAGCCGTCATCCGCAATCACGGATGGAAATTCAGAAAATCGTGCGCGCCCGGATTCCGCGAGGATGAATACCCCCGATCCCACCATGCGGCGATCGGCAAAGTAGGGCAGCTGCGTCCACACGCGATAGAAACATCGGACTGGCCAACTGGACCTGGCCAGATCGACATGCAAACCGGGCGCCACTATTTTGATGCCGGGTGTCTCAAGATGTCTGGCTGCGGTGAGTAAATCACGGCCACGCAATTCGACGTCGGCATCGACAAAGGCGAGCGGAAAGCCCGATGCCGCTCGCATGCCTGTATTCAAAGCTGCAATTTTGGATGCCTGCACCAGTTCGATAACCAGTACGGAGGGAAACGCACGCGCCCTGTTGGCGGTGTCATCCGTGCACCCATTGCACACAACAATGATTTCGTGGTCTGTATTCTGCAAACCATCGAGAAGGGCGGATAAGCAACGCTCAATCACGTTCCCTTCGTTATGGGCTGGAATTACTACGCTCAACACAGCCAGTTTCCATCTACAACCCCAATTGCGAATTGGGATGCATGTTTCAAACCAATTTCACTGACAGCGGTTTGCATGCAACAAAGTTTGGTTGGTGGCAGGGCCAGCGCCTGAGGCTTTCCACAGGCTTTGCAAAGATTTGCACCAGATTGTTTGAGCGGCTGATTTGAGCGTTGAACGCTGGATTTCAATTGGAGTTCTGTGGTAGCGATGCACCTGCCGCGGGCAACGCTGCCGACCGCATGGCCATTTCTGGGCGCCGGGTGGTGGCGCAGCGGGGTAAGGTTTTAATTGATGCTGCTGCGTCCTGATGTCGAAATCGCGACAGACGCGAATCGGATTGCGACGGACACAATCCGGTATCTTGCTGTTTGTCTGAATATTTCGTACCCGATAGTTTTCGGCGTTTCGTCAGCGGGGGGAATGTCGCGGTCCGGTTGGAGCCGGTTTCGCCGCTGATTTACCGGCATTTTCACGATGTTTGGCAAATGGCTCGCTAATTGCTTGCGGCCCTTGATGATGGCTGCGTTGCAGGATTCCGGGTCTGGAGCGATGGTGCTTTCCGCCGGCTTCTCCTGATGTGGGATTTTTCAATTCAGCTGTTGATCTGATCATCCAGTTACTTGTGTGTTAACCAATGTTGGGGGGAGCAAGGTAATGGACAAGATCAAGTTGTTGATAGTCGTTATGTGTCTGTCGTTAGTCTCTACCGGTGCATTCGCTACAGGGTCTAAGCCCGGGAAAGGTAAAGACGTCTACATTTGCTACAAGGTAAAAGGCGTAAAGGGTAAGAAGTGTGTTCTCAAGCCCAAAAAGCCCAAGTACGTTGCCAAGGTACCGGAAATTGACGGTGCCGGGGCAGCGCTCGCTGTGGCTCTTTTGGGGGGCATCGTCATGATTGTCCGGGAACGTCGTCGCCCTGAAGCCCGATCCTCGCAACCTGCAATTCTCCAGTGCGCATGATGCGATAGCAAATGGCCAGCTAGTTATGGCGTCACTTGTGGTGTCATGGCTAGTTGGTTTTGTATTGTTTTATATGATCTGTCAGGTGTCTTAGCCATGGCGAAGGTAGCCCTCAATCTCTCTCCGCCTGTCATGCTGCTTGGCAATTTGTTGCTGGTGGCGTTGGTTGTCGTACTGGAAAAATTTGCCATCAGCGCGCATGTCTATGCGATGGTCTTTGCGATGGCAAAGGAATCCAGTGAGACACCGTTGTCGGGCTTTCTCTATCAGTCCGGTGGGCCGATTTCGAGAATTCTGGTGCTGGCGCTGGTGGTGTTCGCGGTCTTGGTACATCGCTCCGTTGGCCGCTACCGCGTGCTCTATATAGAGCTCTACAAACCGGCGTCTCTCTATTTCCTGATTGCACAGGTGATTGGCTTTTTCCTGGTGTTTGCCAGTGCCGAAAGTGTTCTCCATTCTGCCGAAATTTTTTCCCTGCCCGCCATCGGCTGGATTCTGATGGTGCTAGTCACGGCCTTGCTGACTGCGCTGGCTCTGGCACCCTACCGATTCTGGCTGACCCTGCTGAGTGAACAAAAATCGGCGATTGCGGCGGCGCTGGCGATCAGTGCCGGAATCTGGTTCCTGGGCAAATTTACCCAGAATCTTTGGATTTATCTCGCGGAGTTGACGTTCAATTCCGTTCAGGCGGTGCTGGTCTGGCTGGATGCGGACGTCTACCACGATTTCGATGAGCGCATCATCGGCGCCGGCGAGTTTCTGGTCTTCATTGACACCCAATGTTCCGGCTATGAAGGCATCGGTCTGATTGTCGCATTTGTTGCGATATTCCTGTACAGCTTCCGCGATGAATTCCGTTTTCCGAGAGCACTCCTGCTGTTTCCGATCGGGATTGCGGCCATGTGGATCTTCAACGTGGTGCGAATTGTCGCGCTGATCCTGATTGGCAGCTATTGGTCGCCGGAAGTTGCCGTGTGGGGATTTCACTCCCAGGCGGGCTGGCTGGCCCTGATCATGACCTCGGTAGGTATCCTGTATCTGGCCCAGCACAGCGCACTGTTTTCCAGCCGCCAGCATGTCCCGCCGCCAGCACTGTTGGGTTCTCTCAATCTTTCGGTGGCCACCCTGTTGCCCCTGGTGGTGCTGCTGGCGTCCACCTTGTTGGCCAAACTGGTTTCCGGTCCCTTCAACTGGCTGTATCCACTCCAGGTTGTGGTCGTAGGCTGGGTGATTGCCCGCTGCCTTCCACATCTGGATCTTGGACGCAATTTTCGTGTCGGCTATTTTCCCCTGGTGATCGGCGCACTGGTGGCCCTTCTGTGGATGTTGCTGGTGCCACTGAATACCAACGTCGATAGCGGCCATCGCAGCGCGCTGGAACAGCAGCATGTCGTGCTGGCCGCCATCTGGCTGGTGTTTCGGTTCGTCGGCGCCGTCATCACTGTTCCCATTGCGGAAGAGCTGGGCTTCAGGGCGTACTTGTTATGTCGCCTGAATTCGCAACCGGTGGCAACGCGCGGACGTATTCAATTTTCAGTGTTTGCATTTCTCACCAGCTCGATTGCATTTGGTTTGCTGCATGGCGCCTGGCTGGCGGGGACAGTGGCGGGCCTGCTGTTTGCCCTGGTTCGGTATCGCAGTCAGCATATTCTGGATGCGATCATTGCCCACGGGCTGGCAAATCTGCTGCTGTTCCTGTTCGTTGTGCTGTATTCGGGGCAGTGGTCGGTGCTGTGAGTGCCGGTTTTCTTGATGAGAAAGGGCAGGAAGGGCGGGCAGGATCGGGCGAGGATGGTCAGCGACACGTCCCTGTGTCGAATGAATCAGTGTGTCGCAGGAATCAGTAGGCATTATTCCCGACAAAACCTTTCACCAGCGTGGCAACGATTATCCTGAAATCCATCCACAGTGACCAATTGCGGATGTATTCCAGATCGTACTGTATGCGCATGCGCATCTTGTCCAGTGTATCGGTTTCGCCGCGCCAGCCATTGATTTGTGCCCAGCCGGTGATGCCCGGTTTCATCTTGTGGCGCAGCATGTAGTAGGCAACCTGCTTGCGGTACTCTTCGTTGTGAGTAACCGCGTGAGGACGTGGGCCCACAATGGACATGGAGCCACCGAGCACATTGAGAAATTGCGGCAGCTCATCGAGGGAAGTCCTGCGCAGGAACGATCCAAACGGAGTCACTCTGCTGTCGTTGCGTGATGCCTGCGTGACTTTTTCGCCATTTTCGGTGACCCGCATGCTGCGGAATTTCCAAACCCTGATGCGGCGTCCGTCCAACCCGTAGCGATCCTGGGCGAAAATGATCGGGCCCCGCGAGGAAAGCTTGACCCCGATGGCGATCAACAGCATGGGAATGGCGATGATGATCAGGATGATCGACGACAGCACGATATCCTCCAGCCGCTTCAGGATCGACCAGGATCCCCGCATGGGCGTATCGTAAATGCTCAGGGTCTGCAAATCGCCAACCTGGCCGATCCGTGCATGCAACAGGTTGTAGATAAAGAAATCAGGAATAAGATGAACGTCTGCCGTGGTATCGCCCAGCAGACGCAGAATGCCTTCTATCCGTTGCTTGGCGGTCAAGGGCAGCCCGATAAACAGCACGTCAAACTGGCCTGCCTGCGCGCGCCGCACGCCTTCGCTGACGTTGCCTTCAATATGGTCCGCAAACGCCAGGTCCATGCGTTCCGCCCCGCTGCTTTTGGAGCGGTCATCGAACACACCTTTCAGCCGGTAGCCGATTTCGGGATGTTCCAGGATTTCCTGCGCCAGTTTGCAGCCTGGTTCCGACAAACCAATGATGCCTACCGAGCGCGAATTGCGTCCTTTGCGTCGCAAATAATAAAGAAAGTAACGGAACATCGTGCGCCAGCCGCACAGGCCCGCCAGCGTCACCAGTATCCAGATGCCGAGAACGGCTCTTGGAAAGTGGCTGGTTTCACCGTTGAACAGGATGAAAGTCAGAATGGGGAGGAGGGCAAGAACCCAGCTGAGCAGGGTGTTGAAGATCATCTCCTGAAAGGCCGCTGCGCGCCAGGATCGGTACAGCCAGAACAATTCCGCGAAAAAGGAGAAGGAAACGTTGGCGATGAGCGCCAGCACGAAGTACATGAAATCGTATTGTACGTCGCGCAAGACCGCCACCCCGAGCAGGGCGCCCTGTATTATCAGTAGATCGGCCAGACGGTAGACGAAAGCAAATTGATTGATGTTATTCCTGACAAATCCGTTGTTACCCATAACCAGAACTTCCCCAATACAACTTGTTGAATGCTACTGAGAAATGCGACTTTCAACGGTCCGCAAGCTCAGAACGTGCAAATGAAGCAGGCCCACACATTCGATTTCAGCGAAATTCCTTGTTGATTGAAAAATCAGGCAACAAACATGCCTGTTTGCAGGGTTCATTTCTTATGGCAATTGCATGGCGGGGAAATGGTTGCAGATTCAGCAAGGAAATGGCCGGATTCAGCGGCAATTTTCAATGAAAGCAGAAAATGGTTTGTTCCCGCATACGGACATGCTGGCCCGCTGGACATGTGAAACCTGTTGTCGCGATTGGCGCATTGTTCCGATGTGTGAACCACTTTTGTTCGTTGCGCGCGTTTTTAGGTCGTGCACAGAATCTTTTTGGGTGTAGACGCAGTGATAACGCAGGCATTTTCGATGCTGGCCTGGAATTTGCCTTTCTATCAGAGCCGGGCAGTGTACTGCGCATGCGCTCCACCGGATCCAGACCGACCTGTTGTCTGGAATCTGCGTGGATTTGGGGGCGAATTTTTTGCGGAGGCGTTATGGCGCTCAAGGGAATTATATTGGCGGGGGGTAGCGGTACGCGGTTGCATCCCCTGACCCTCAGTGTCAGCAAGCAGCTGATGCCGATCTATGACAAGCCCATGATTTACTATCCGCTTACGACGCTGATGCTGGCGGGCATTCGCGATGTTCTGATCATCACAACACCCCGCGACACCGAAGCGTTCTGCAGCCTGCTGGGAAATGGTGAGCAGTGGGGTATTGATATCCAGTATGCCGAACAGGCCCATCCCGACGGTCTGGCGCAGGCCTTCATTATTGGCGAATCCTTTATCGGGCAGGACAGGGTGTCGCTTATCCTGGGTGACAATCTGTTTTTCGGCGACGGCCTCTCGCGCAAGCTGCAGGACGTCGCGACCCGGCCCGCGGGCGCCACGGTATTTGGTTACTACGTAAAAGACCCGCAGCGCTACGGCGTCGTCAGCTATTCGTCCGACGGCAAGGTGTGCGATATCGAGGAAAAGCCCAAAAATCCAAAATCGTCCATCGCCGTTACCGGGTTGTATTTCTACGATAACCAGGTTGTGGATATTGCCAAATCCATCCGGCCCTCTCCCCGAGGCGAACTCGAAATCACCGACGTCAATTCAGTTTATCTGGAGCAGAACGAACTGATGGTCGAGGTGCTGGGGCGTGGGCATGCATGGCTTGATACCGGTACGCATGATTCCCTGCTGGAGGCCGCCAATTTCATGAAGCTGCTCGAAGACAGGCAGGGTCTCAAGGTGGGTTGTCCTGAAGAGGTCGCGTTCAAGATGAACTATATCGATGCGGACCAGGTTTACAAACTGATCCAGCCATTGAAGAAGAGCGGCTATGGCCAGTATCTGGAAAAAATTCTGAGTGAAAGTCACCGGTATCTGCCGTCATGAAAATTACAGCTACCCGAATTCCCGATGTGAAGGTCCTTGAGCCCAGAATATTTGGCGACGAGCGCGGTTTTTTTCTGGAGAGCTGGCGCGATTCCTGGATTCCTGAACTGGGCATCCAGGGCAGGTTCGTGCAGGACAACCACAGCAAGTCGCGCAAGTATTCCCTGCGTGGTCTGCATTATCAGGTGCAGCACCCGCAGGGCAAGCTGGTGCGGGTTATTCAGGGGCGGGTGTTTGATGTGGCGGTGGATCTGCGCGTTTCCTCCGACCATTTCGGGAAATGGGTTGGCATCGAATTGTCCGGGGAGAATCAGCGTCAGCTTTGGGTGCCACCTGGATTCGCACACGGCTTTCTGGTGCTGTCGGAAACGGCGGAGTTTCTCTACAAATGCACGGAGTACTACTCTCCGGAGCATGAACGCAGTCTGGCGTGGGATGATCCTGAACTGGCGATTCAGTGGCCCCTGGCGGCGGGAGAGAGCCCACTGCTTTCAGCCCGCGACCAACGCGGCATAGGGTTCCGGGATGCAGAATATTACGGTGAACACTGCAGCGAGTTGTCGCTATGAAGCTGTTGATATTTGGTTCCGAGGGACAATTGGGGCGGTGCCTGCTGCCAAGACTGAACGGGTACGAACTGGTTGTTCCGTCCCAGCAGGATGTTGATTTTTTCCGTGCGGACAGTATTGCGCCCACGATTGATGCGTCCCAGGCGGACTATGTGATCAATCTGGCGGCGTACACTGCGGTGGACAAGGCGGAATCTGAACCGGAACTGGCGGAGGCCATCAATCATCTGGCGGTGATTGAAATTGCCAGGCGTTGTGCCGAACTGGAATTGCCCCTGCTGCACATCTCGACGGACTTTGTTTTTTCCGGGTCCAAGTCGACACCGTACAAACCGATCGACCCCTGTCTGCCATTGAACCGGTATGGGCAGAGCAAGCGCGGCGGTGAGCAGGCCATTCTGCAGCACAAACCTCATCGCAGCATTATTTTGCGAACAGCCTGGCTCTATTCGGACTGTGGCTCGAATTTTTTGCTGACGATGCTGCGGCTGATGCGCGAGCGCACGCAACTGAAGATTATCAGCGATCAGACGGGCACACCGACATCTGCCTACAGTCTTGCCGACGTCATCGCGCGTTTTTTGCCAACATCGGCGGAAGGAATCTACCATTGGACGGATGCAGGCGTTGCCAGCTGGTACGATTTTGCTGTCGCCATTTACGAAGAGGCGTTGGTGCGGGATCTGGTTCCCCCTGGTGTGGAAATTCTTCCCATTTCTAGCTGGCAGTATCCGACGCCGGCAAGGCGGCCGGATTTCAGCGTGCTGGACAAATCCCAAACCTGTGAAGCGTTGCAGGTGCAGCCGCAACACTGGCGCCAGGAACTACGGTTGGTGCTGGATCGGATGCTGGATGTTACACCGGTGAATTAACGGAATCTGAAAGAGTGGAGGTCGATTTGCGCAGGCTGTTGGTAACGGGTGGGGCCGGTTTTATTGGCGTCAACTTCGTGTATTACTGGTTGCAACGCTATCCTGATGGGCGGATCGTGGTGCTCGATTCCTTGACCTACGCTGCCAACAAAGCCAGCCTGGATGCTGCTTTGTCCACAGGCCGGGTTGATTTCGTCGAGGGCGATATCCGTAATCAGGATCTGGCCGAAGATCTGCTGCAGCGCTTTGAGCTGGATACCCTCGTGCATTTTGCTGCCGAGAGTCATGTGGACCGCTCCATTACCGGGCCCGATGCTTTTTTGGATACCAATGTCACCGGAACCCATGCCTTGCTCAAGGCGGCGCGCAGCGTGTGGCTGGACCCGCAAAACCCCACTGACGACCACCGCTTTCATCACATATCGACTGATGAGGTGTTCGGTTCGCTCTCGACCACGGACCCGGCCTTTACGGAGTGTTCGCAGTACGCGCCCAATTCCCCCTATTCAGCGTCGAAGGCCGCTTCGGATCATCTGGTGCGGGCCTACCATCACACCTATGGGCTGAAAGTCACCACCAGTAACTGTTCCAATAACTACGGCCCGTTTCATTTTCCGGAAAAACTGATTCCACTGTGCATCACCAATATTCTTCAGGGTAAAACCTTGCCCATTTACGGTGATGGCAAGAATGTTCGCGACTGGCTGTTCGTGGCGGACCATTGTGCCGGCATCGACCTGATCCTGCGCAACGGCAAGGTGGGTGAAACCTACAATATCGGCTGCGAAAATGAATGGGACAATCTTGCCCTGATCAATCTGCTTTGCGAAACCGTGGACGGCATGTTTGCTGCGAACCCCGAATGGTCGGAGTGTTACAGTGACAGTCCCATGGCAAAGGGTTGCTCCAGCAAGGAGCTGATCCGGTTTGTGAAGGACAGGGCAGGGCATGACCGGCGTTATGCAATTGACATCACCAAAATCCGGCGCGAACTGGGTTACACGCCCGGCGTCAGTTTCAGGGAAGGGCTGGAAAAAACCGTGCTCTGGTTTCTGCAGAATCCTGCTTGGTGGATGGATCTTTTGCACCGACGTGATGGCGGACCGGGCTGAGATCAGTTGGCGGGGCGGTAATTCCGCCCCTTTTTTGTTCTCATGTTTTTTAATTCCCCGCACTTTTTTACTGCCATCGTGGTTCGCCCGTCCTCAGGGCGCAATTCCAAACCGTTCACCCAGCGTTGTAATCAGATCGCTCATTTCCTGGTCTGACAGTGCGCGATCATAAATATAGGCTGCCGCCACCTGCATTTTCACCTGGGGATCTCCATCCAGCTCAGCACCAAGAACAATGCGGTTCGCCGCCGTGTTGAAGGTGCGATTGACCGGCGCGAAGGCCGTGCTGTTTTTATACTGCCTGACAGCGCCGTTGGACATCACGACAGCATGGATCATCCAGCCGGCGTTGGTGCCTGTTACCGAGGAAACGATGTCGGACTGACACCAGCCTTGCAGCGTCAACTTGCCATACTTGGAAACGCCCAGGCCAAATGCCTGGCTGCACTCCGTATTGCCGTAGGTAAATCCGCCGTAACCTCTGCCGCGATAATTCACCACCACCAGCATGGTCCGGTTGGCGTTGCCGGCGGGCAGATCGGTGAAGTCTGCGGTGCGCTGCAGCATGTCACCCACGCCGTCGAAATCCACTGCCGCGTGACCGTTGGGGCCGTTCGCCAGCAGCAGCGGCGCGCCAGACACCAGATTCAGACCATTGCCCTTGCCCGACAAATCGCTCCAGCCAGTGACGATGCCCGACGTGACGCTGACACCCTGGTCGGCCTCAAGCCGCATCACCAGTCCTGCAGCAGGAACAGCATCGTCACTCGCCACCGTAATCGAAACCGTCGCGATATTGGATATCAGCGCATCCAGATCATGGACCCGATAGGTGAAACTGTCCGTCGCGCCGGCGCTGCCGTTGTGCTGGTAGGTTACCGCTCCCGTCACTGGATCGACGCTGACACTGCCTGAACCTGGTGAGCTGACAATTTCCACGCTGGCAGGATCCAGGTTGGCGTTGATGTCGCTGTCATTGGCAAGAACATCAATCAGTGTGCTGCCGGACTGCGCCACCGCTGCCGCATCATTGACCGCGACAGGCGCCGCGGCGGCATAGACAACGTTGAACGTCACGTCGTCCACCGCAGCGTCGGTAACCAGCGGTTGATGCGCCGAATTCACCAGCTGCGCTGTGATGGTGTGTGTTCCCGGTGCCACATCCGTAAAGGTAAAGGTGCCGGTGAGATCCCGAATGGTATTGTGGCCCAGCCCATCAATGCTCAGATGCAGGTGATCATAATCGGTGCCGGAAAGCTGGTAGGTCACCACCACAGTGGGGCCGCTGATGGTCTGCCCCGAGTAGGGCGATGTGATGTTCACCACCGCGTTGGGAATCAACACACCGACACTGACGGTGGCGGTGTTGGAGGTCAGGCCCGCATTATCCTGCACGCTGTAGGTGAAAGAATCGGGAATCGTGGAGGCGCCTCCATGGCTGTAGGAAATGATGCCGGTGGCAGCGTCCACCGTGGCCACGCCGTTGACGGGTGCTTGCACGATGGTGACGGTGCTGGCCGCCAGCGTGCCGTCGGCGTCGCTGTCATTGGCCAGCACATTGATTGCCACTGTGTTGCCTTGAACCACATCCACGGTGTCATTTTGTGCCTGCGGTGGCTGCGAGCTGGCCGCCTCCAGATAGTAGGAACGCAGCTGCGTCTGGGCGCTTGCAATTTCGGTGGACGTCAACGCGCGATCATAGATATACGCCGCCGCCACCTGCATGTTCACTTGTGGCGCTCCATCGATTTCCGCGCCCAGCACAATGCGGTTCAGCACCGTGTTGAAATTTTTCTGGGCCGTGCCGATGACAGTGCCGTCCCTGTAGTGGGTGATGGCGCCGCCGGACACCACAACGGCCTGCACTATCCAGCCAGTGCCAGTGCCCAGCGTGGTGCTCGGATAGTCGTTGCACCAGCCCTGCACCATCAGGTTGCCGGCGGGTGTCACTCCCAGTCCGAACGTTTGATTGCAGGCCGACTGGCCATAGGTGAATCCGCCGTAGCCGGTGCCACGATAATTTGCGACTAGCAGCATGGTGCGGTTGGCGCTGCCTGCCGGCAGAGCGGTCAGATTCGCCGCGCGGCGCAGTTCATCGCCGCTGCCGTCGAAATCCACCACGGCGTGGCCGTTGAGTGCGTTCACCAGCCAGCGCGGATTGCCTGTCACCTGGGTGAGGTGGTTGCCGCTGCCGGAAAGGTCGTTCCAGCCGGTCACATAGCCTTCGGTGGCGCTGACACCCTGGTCGGCCTCCAGCCGCATCACCAGTCCGGCGCTTGGCATGCCGCTGCTGCTCACCGCGATGGATACCGTTGCCACACTGGATGTCCGGCCGCCCAGGTCCGATACCTGGTAGGTAAAGCTGTCCGTGGCGCTGGAGCTGCCGTCGTGCAGGTAGGTCACCGCCCCCGTGACGGAATCGACACTGACACTGCCGTGGGCCGGAAGCGTGGCAATGGTGACGCTGCCGGCATCCAGATCGTCATCGGCGTCGCTGTCATTGGCCAGGACGTTGACCAGCACCGTGCCACCCTGCACCACACTGGCAGTGTCGTTCTGTGTGATCGGTGCTTGCGGGGTTGCGGCTGCAAGGTAGTAGGCATGCAGCTGGGTCTGGGCGTTGGCCAGCTCCGTGGGTGACAGGGCGCGGTCATAAATATAGGCCGCCGCCACCTGCATATTCACTTGCGGAGTGCCGTCGAGTTCGGCGCCCATGACGATGCGATTCAGTACCGTGTTGAGCACCTTCTGGTCTGTGCCGATGGCAGTGCCATCCTTGTAATGCGTTACCGCGCCACCCGACACCACCAGGGCCTGCACCATCCAGCCGGCGCCGGTACCGGTGATGGTGCTGATCATGTCGCTGCTGCACCACATCTGCCCCATCAGCTTGCCGGTGGGCGTGACACCCAGACCGAACGTCTGATGGCAGGAAGGATTGCCATAGGCAAAGCCGCCGTAACCGTTGCCGCGGTAGTTGACCACCAGCAGCAGGGTGCGGTCGGCACTGCCGGCGCGCAGGCCGTTCAGTGTCTGGGTGCGACGCAATTCGTCACCGCCGCCGTCGAAATCCACCACCGCGTGGCCGTTCAGGCTGGATGACAGCAGGGCAGGATCGCCCGTCACCTGATGCAGATCATTCCCCATGCCCGATAGATCGCTCCAGCCGGTGACGATGCCGCCGGAAGTGGATACACCCTGGTCCGCCTCCAGCCGCAATACCAGCCCCGCGCTCGGCACCACACTGCTGGAATCCAGGATCGTCAGCGTCACGGTGGCAACGTTCGATACCAGGCCGCTCTGATCGGATACCTGGTAGGTGAAGCTGTCGCTGCTGCCGCTGCTGCCGTTGTGGGTGTAGGTTACCGCCCCGGTGGTGGTATTTACGCTGACGCTGCCCGCGCTGGGATTGCCGACGATCTGCACGCTGCCCGGATTCAGATTGCTGTTGATGTCGCCATCGTTGGCCAGAACGTTGATGATCTTGTAGGCGCCCTTGAACACCGTGTCAGCATCGTTGCCGGCCACCGGCGCCACTGGGTCGGTGCTGATCACCGAGAGGTTTACGGTGGCCGTGTTCGAGAGCAGGTTGCCGTTGTCCCTGACGTTGTAGGTGAAACTGTCCGGAGCAGACCCGTTGCCATCGTGCAGATAGTTCACCACGCCAGTACCAGGATCGACGCTGATCGTGCCGTGGGCAGGTTGCGTGAGTATCGACACGGTGCTTGCCACCAACGTGCCATCGGAATCGCTGTCGTTCGCCAGGATGTCGATGGTGGTTGAGCCGCCTTGTTGCACACTGGCAGCGTCGTTCTGAGTGATCGGAGCGATGTTGTTACCGCCGCCAACATTGACGGAATAGGTTTGCTGGATATATTGGCGCACCGCTGTCAGTTCACTTGTGGACAGAGCCCGGTCATAAATGAACATGGCGGCAATCTGCATGTTCATCTTGCGCACGGTATCCAGATTGGCGCCTAGCGCCAGCCGTGTCAGTTGAGTGTCGAAGGTGCGGCTGAACGTTCCCACCTGGTCCGCATTTTTGTAGTGCTTCACCTGATTATTGGACAGCACGGCCGTTTGCAGAATCCAGCCGCCGCCCACCACGTTCTGCGTGGTGTTGGCAAAGTTACACCAGTTCTCCACACCCATACGGCCTTGCGAGTCCACGCCCAATCCAAAGGCGTGGTTGCAGCTGGTATCGCCATAGGCCACGCCGCCCCAACCCACACCCCGGTAGTTCGCCAGCAGGATCATGGTCCGGTTCTGGCTGCCGACCGGCAGGCCGTTCAGCGTTGTGGTGCGGTACAGGTAGTCCACCGACCCATCGAAATCGATCACGTTCTTGCCATTCAGGCCACCGGAAATCACCGTCGGATTGCCAACCGCCGTCAGGTGATTGCCACGCCCGGATTGATCCAGCCAGCCGGACACAATTCCGCCCGATGCCTGCACGCCCGTGGTGCCTTCCACCCGGAATACCAGACCGCTGGCGGGAACGTCCAGACAGGCACCCTGATCCTGATAAAGCGCAGTATCGGCATAATCCGACGCCGGCACCGTGATGGGATGCGTAGCCGCGCCGCCACTGGCCCAACCGGTAAAGGCATAACTCTGGCCATTCAGACAGTAGGATTGCGGTACGGAAATAACATGACTGAAGCCGATCAGCGTGTCGTACACAAAGGGCGTCGTCAGTGGAATGCCATCGATATAAACGGGAATGCCTGCGGGTGATGCGGTGATATTCAAATTGACCTTGTCCGGATAGACAGTGACCGTGTCGGTGGACACCAGGCCGTCAGCATCCGTGACCTTGAGCGTCAGTCGGTAAGCCGTATTGTCGTGATAATCATGCCCGGCGGTATTAATGGGGAATTGTCCGGTGCTGCCGCTGTATCCGGCCAGCGTGGGATGTGTGTGTGCGTTGTGGATGAAATCAATGCTCCATTCATATGAGCTCTCACTCAGATTTCCATCGGGATCGGTGGCCGTGCCGATAAAATCGATCACCTCGCCCGCCCTGAATTTATCGCCGTCGGCGGGGCTGACAATATTGATGATGGGGCGCTGGCCCGCCTGTATGTTCAACAGCGGTGAAATCACCGAACGATCGCCATCGGAAACCTGCACATAGGCATTGAACGATCCTTCGGTGCCATAGATGTAGTTGACCGACTGACCCTGCCCGGTATCGCCATTGCCAAACGACCAGGAGTAGGTGAGGGGATCGCCTTCCAGGTCGAAGGCCGAAGCGGTGAAATTCACTGACAGGGGCACGCCGCCTTCTGTCGCACTGGCGTTTACTGCGGTAATCGACGGAGCCTGGTTGCCGGAGCTGTACACAATCCGGTGCACAGAGCCGTAGTAATTGGCGTAATACAGGGCGCCATCGGCTCCGCTGATGACATGCACCGGCGCTCCCAGATCATCACTGGCCGTGGCGAAGTCGTAGTTGCCGGTCAGATTGCCGCTGGCGTCGAATGTCAGATAACGGATGAAGCCGAGCACGTAGTCGGCAAAGAAAAATGCTTCATTGTAGACAGCGGGAAACAGGTTGCCGCGATAAACAGTGCCTGCCGTTACCGCGCCGCCGTTGGGTGTGCCGCCGGTATGTCCGTAACTGAAGATCGGATCATCCCATGCGGGATTGCCGCAAATCCCTTCGCAAAAAGGCCAGCCGAAATTGGCGCCGGCACGCCCCAGATGAATATCTTCCCGCGCAGTGGACTGGACGTTGCCGCCCACTTCACTGATGTACATCCGGTTTCTCACCAGATCCCAATGCGCGCGATAGGGATTGCGCAATCCGAAGGCCCAGATCTCGTCCAGGTTTCCGCCCGGGCCATCGATAAAGGGGTTGTCCGTTGGAATCGAGCCATCCTTGTTGATGCGAATGATTTTGCCACCGGCGCGCGTCATATCCTGCGCCTGATCGCCGTCAAATTCCTCGCCGGTGGTGAGATACAATTTGCCGTCCGGACCAAACTGAAGCCCGCCGCCATAGTGGCAGCAGTCAGAAACCTCTTCGCTGTTCTGCCATATGACCACCTCACTCGACGGATCTGCCGTGTTGCCGGTTTGAATGAACCGGGAAATCCGGTTTCGCTTGGCCGCCAGATTGGTGTAATAGATGTAGACCGCGCCGGAAATAGCGAAATCGGGATCAATCGCGATGGACGTCAAGCCGCGCTCGCCGGCGGTGTCCACACTGGTCAATGTCAGATACGTCGAAAGCTGTGCCGGAACCTGGGCGGGATTGAAAATATAAATGGTGCCCAGTTTGGAAAGCACCAGCATGCGTCCATCCGGCAGTTGCGCCAGATAGACAGGTTGATCGATACCAGAAACCACCAGTTCGTTCTGGAATCCTGTCGGCAAGGCCGTCGCAAGTGGTGCAACGCAGCAGAATACCAGACAGATCGAGAATCGCAGCTGACTACATACACGCAATACACGCATGGCGGCTAGTCGTCCCAACAGTTGTTGTGAAAAAACAGTCCCAAGAATTTGTTGACTATTCGCAGCAACAAAAAAGTGCAGGCAGTGCATCAAAACACATCTGTTTGCTGGCGTTGATTGTCTGAATGCCGCTAAAAGAATCCATTGCCAGTGGCGTTATCGCCGTGCAATGGCTATTTCGCCGCGCATCGTCCGCCAGTCGCAGACAAACAATTCATTCCGCAATAACCTGCTCATTTTGTTCAGACTTTATCGTGTGGTTCCAGCATCTGCAGATGCCGGCTTCGTGCTGAATTCCCGTGACGCCCCTGATGGAAGAACGCACCAATCAGCGTGTGAGTCGGCGCAAAAAAATGAGCTGCTACTTTTGCAAAGCAATTTTCAATCCAGAAAATCGTGGGCAAATTTTTTTTGGGGAGGGGCAGGTGGTCTGGCGTATCAAACGCGCCGAGAAAGGGCGGGATGAGTAAAAACGGTGCGCGGGAGCGGAAGATGGTGGGCCTTCCCGGACTTGAACCGGGGACCGAGCGATTATGAGTCGCGCGCTCTAACCAACTGAGCTAAAGGCCCTGAAATGAAAACTGGAGAGTGGCGCCGATTATAAAGTGCTTGGGTAACCGGCGCCACTTGCAGGAGAGGAGTGCCTGATCAGGTTTCGCTGTCTAGGAAACTGCGCAGGTGTTCGGAACGGCTGGGGTGGCGCAGTTTGCGCAGTGCCTTGGCTTCTATCTGACGAATCCGTTCCCGGGTCACATCGAACTGCTTGCCCACTTCTTCCAGCGTGTGGTCGGTATTCATGTCGATACCGAAGCGCATGCTCAGCACCTTTGCTTCCCGTGCAGTCAGGCCCGCCAATACGGCGCGGGTCGCTTCACGCAGACCTTCGATGGTGGCGGATTCGATCGGGGACTCGATGGTGTTGTCCTCGATGAAATCCCCCAGATGCGAATCTTCGTCGTCGCCGATCGGGGTTTCCATCGAGATGGGTTCCTTGGCGATTTTCAGCACCTTGCGCACCTTGTCTTCCGGCATTTCCAGGCGTACGCCCAGTTCTTCCGGCGTCGGCTCGCGGCCCATCTCCTGCAGCATCTGCCGCGACACGCGGTTCAGCTTGTTGATGGTCTCGATCATGTGCACCGGAATACGGATGGTGCGTGCCTGATCCGCGATGGAGCGGGTGATGGCCTGCCGAATCCACCAAGTGGCGTAGGTCGAGAACTTGTAGCCGCGGCGGTATTCGAATTTATCGACCGCTTTCATCAGGCCGATGTTGCCTTCCTGGATCAGGTCGAGGAACTGCAGGCCACGGTTGGTATATTTTTTCGCGATGGAAATAACCAGACGCAGGTTGGCTTCCACCATTTCTTTCTTGGCGCGGCGGGCTTTCGCTTCACCGATGGACAGACGGCGGTTCACTTCCTTGATGTCCGGGATGCTCAGGCCGATCTGTTCTTCCAGTGCCATGATCCGGCGCTGCGCGCGCAACACTTCCGGCTTGACGTTTTCCAGCGCGGCGGAATAGGGCTTGTTCGACTTGATGTGGCTGTCGATCCACTCCAGATTCACTTCGTTGCCGGGGAAGCTCTTGATGAAATTCTTGCGCGGCATTTTCGCTAGGCGAATGCACTGGTTCATGATCTGGCGTTCGTTGGTGCGAATGCTGTCCAGGGTGCCACGGATCTGCCGCACCATTTCTTCGAACATGCGCGGTACGATCTTGAAGGTAACAAACAGGTCAGCCATGGCCTGCAGAGCGGCTTCGGCTTTCTTGGATTCACGTCCATGCTTGTTGATGGCCTGGTTGGCTTTCTGTTGCAGCTTGGCCAGTTCCTCGAAATTGGCGCGGGCCAGTTCCGGGTCGATATTGCTGTCCTCGGCCGTGTCGGTGGTGCCTTCGCCTTCTTCGCCTTCCTCTTCGTCCTCGGCACCGGCCACTTTGGCTTCCGGTTCCGGCAGTTCCAGCTCCACTTCCACTACTGCCGCAGCCGGAACATCCGACATGTTCGGATCGATAAAGCCGCTGATCACCTCAGACAGGCGTTTTTCCTCGCTGGCCTGGATGCGTTCGTATTCGCCCAAAATGGTCTGGATGCAGCCGGGCCAGTAGGCCAGTGAGTGCATGACCTGGCGGATGCCTTCCTCGATGCGTTTGGCGATGACGATTTCGCCTTCGCGGGTCAGCAGTTCGACGGTGCCCATTTCGCGCATGTACATGCGGACGGGGTCGGTGGTGCGGCCGGGTTCGCTTTCCACGGAGGCCAGCGCAGCGGCGGCTTCTTCGGCAGCGTCTTCGTCGGTGGTGGCGGTATTGTCGTTCAGCAGCAGCTCATCGGTTTCCGGTGCAATCTCGTGCACGGGAATACCCATGTCGTTGATCATGCCGATGATGTCTTCGATCTGGTCCGGGTCGGTAATGTCGGCGGGCAGGTGATCATTCACTTCCGCATAGGTCAGGTAACCTTGTTCCTTGCCGCGTGTAATCAACTGCTTGAGCTGAGACTTTTGCTGTTCTTTATCAGTCGTCATGAGGTGCCCATTTCCGTCCAGTGCGCGAAGAACGCGGCATTATACAGGCATCGGGATGGCCTTGCCATAAAATCCCCGGGTCCCGCACTGGGCTTTGACTAATGAATTAAGGTGATTTATTTGGCTGTTTGGACAGTTCTTTCTGTAAGTGTAGTAGCTGTTTTAAACGGTCTTTGTCTTTGACTCCCCCGGCGATTATTTGATCCAGATCCTGCTCCACTTTTTGGAGCCGCAGCCGGCGCAGGGCGTCTTCCAGTTCCGGAAATTGCTCTTCATTCGGCAGCAGGAATTCCCGTGCCGCCAGGTTGAACAGGGCATCGCCGCCGTCCTGGTTTTGCCAGTGCCCCAGGATGGCGGCGGTGGAAGCGTCGGGCTTCTGCTTCAGGTATTGCAGCAGTTCCAGCAGCAGCGGCATGCGTGGCAGATCCAGCTGTTGCAGCTCGTCTGGCAGGGGAGTGCCTGCTGCCTGGCGCGGGGCGTTCAGCAGGATGCGGATGGTGCTGTCCACCAGCGACAGTTCGGTTTTGGCGCCGGCCGGTTTGTCGCCCCGGCTCAAGGGCTGGCGCTGGCGTGGCCGGGGGGCGGGATGGCCGGCCGGGTTGTCATTCTGGGGAAACGAAGGTGAATGCTCCGGACCCGGGCCCGGGTCACCGAAGTATTCGTGTTCGGCGTGGGCAGTGCCTGTTGCCGCCGCCGCGTTCTGCGCTGCTGGTTGATGAGCCTGTTGTGGCGGATTGGCCGGTTTGGGCGGGTCCAGCCGGATGTCCTTCAGCTGGGTGATTTCCCCCAGCCGTTGCACCATCAATTGCTGGAACACGCCTTGCGGCAGCTTTTCCAGATAGGGTTTGGCCAGGCTGGCGAGGCGGGCGCGGCCGTCCATGGTGCGAGTGTCCACTTCATCCGCCAGATGCTGGAAGAAGAATTCCGACAGGGCGGTGGCCTCGTCCAGCAGGCCTTCGAAATAGGTTTTGCCGTCCTTGCGCACCAGGGTGTCGGGATCTTCGCCTTCCGGCAGCAGCAGGAATTTCACCTGGCGCCCATCTTTCACGGTGGCCAGCGTGTTTTCCAGGGCCCGCCAGGCGGCGCGGCGGCCGGCTTCGTCGCCATCGAAACAGAAGATCAGTTCATCGCTGTGGCGGAACAGCTTTTCAACATGCTCCTGGCTGGTGGCGGTGCCGAGGGTGGCCACGGCGTAGGTGATGCCGAACTGCGCCAGCGCGATGACGTCCATGTAGCCTTCCACGATCACGAACCGGCTGATCTTGTTGCTGGCCTGGCGCGCTTCCCACAGGCCGTACAACTCCCTTCCTTTATGGAACACCGGTGTTTCCGGCGAGTTCAGGTATTTGGGTTTGTCATCCCCCAGTACCCGGCCGCCGAAGGCGATGACCCGGCCCCGGTTGTCGCGGATGGGGAACATGACGCGGTCGCGGAAACGGTCGTAATTGCGGCCCTGTTCGTTTTCGATCAGCAGGCCGGCTTTCAGCAGCAGGGCGCGTTTCTTGTCGTCGCCGCCCAGGGCCGTCAGCAGATTGTCCCAGCCCGGTGGTGCGTAGCCGACGCGAAAATGCTTGGCGGTCTGGCCGCTGAGGCCGCGTTTTTTCAGGTAGCCGACGGGGCGTTCCTTCACCTTGGGATTGCGCAGCTGCTGTTCGAAGAAATCGGTGGCCTGTTCCAGTATGCGGAACAATGGCTGGTGGTCTTCCCGCTGCTGGTTGGCGTTTTCGTCGCGGGGAATTTCCAGGCCCTGATTGCGGGCCAGCACTTCCAGTGCCTCGACAAAACTGAGGCGGGTGTAATCCATCAGGAAGCCGACGGCATTGCCGCTGGCGCCGCAGCCAAAGCAGTAATAGAACTGCTTGTCGGGGGAAACGGTGAAGGATGGTGTTTTTTCCTGGTGGAACGGGCAGCAGGCCGCGTAGTTCTTCCCGGTGCGCTTCAGGGGAACATAGCTGTCGATGAGTTCCACCAGATCGGTGCGGGTGAGCACGTCATCGATAAAGTCGTCGGGAATGCGGCCTGCCATGAAACACCTTGTTTTGGGAACACCGCGCGGCGGGCGTCGTGCGGGCCCGCCGTCATGCCGGATTTTCTTAGCCTAGCAGCGCCTTGATCTTCTGGCTCACGGCGCCCATGTCGGTGCGGCCCTGGACCTGCGGCTTCAGGATCGCCATGACCTTGCCCATGTCCTTCATGCCTTCGGCGCCGGATTCGGCAATGGCTTTCTTCATCAGGGCTTCCAGTTCCGCGTCGCTGAGGGCGGCGGGCAAGAATTCCTGCAGCACGCTGATTTCTGCCTGCTCTTTGTCCGCCAGATCGGCGCGGCCGCCGGCGTTGAACTGGGTGACGGAATCCTTGCGCTGCTTGATCATCTTGTCGAGGACGGCGATGACGCGGGCGTCGTCCAGCGTAACGCGCTCATCCACTTCGATTTTCTTGAATTCCGACGTAGCCAGGCGCAGGGTGCCCAGGCGATCTTTGTCCTTGGCGCGCATGGCATCTTTAACGGCTTCATTTATTCTGGCTTGGATCTCTGACATGCTGGGTTCCTTCCAAATAAGTTGGCAGTTAGGAAAACACAAATACGCCGGATCGGGTAGCCCCGCCGGCGTAATCGCGTAAGGTAGTCTGGTGCGGTGTGCGCTTAGAACAGGCGCTTGCGACGGACGACGTCGCGGGCCACTTTCTTGGCGTGGCGCTTCACTGCGGCAGCTTGCTTGCGCTTGCGGATCTGGGTGGGCTTTTCGTAGAACTCGCGACGGCGAACTTCTGCCAGAACACCCGCTTTTTCGCAGGAACGCTTGAAACGACGCAGTGCAACGTCGAACGGCTCGTTTTCTTTGACCTTGACCTGAGGCATTTAACTCATCACCTTACTGTATGCATGCTGTGGCAAATTCATTTATGACCACGCCGGGCGCGGGCCATAAAACCTGATTCGATTACCGATTCTGTGTGGTCGGGATACAGCATGTTTAGTCCTGGACCACAGGGGTGGTGCATTTTAAAGGGATTGCCCGGCAATTGCAAAGCCTCCTGATTCCGTTAATATCGCGCCCTTTCCAGCCACAAGGTGAACGTTCGTGCGGGTATTGGGAATCGAAACCTCCTGCGATGAAACCGGCATCGCCATCTATGACAGCCAGGCCGGGATTCTGGCGGATGCGCTGTACAGCCAGGTGGAACTGCACGCCGAATACGGTGGAGTGGTGCCGGAACTGGCGTCGCGCGACCATGTGCGCAAGGTCATTCCTCTTATAAAGGAAGTGATGTCCCGGGCCGGCTGCCAGCCAGGGGACCTGGATGCGGTGGTTTATACCGCTGGCCCCGGCCTGGTGGGGGCTTTGCTGGTGGGGGCTGCGGTGGCGAAAAGTCTGGCGTATGCCTGGGGTGTGCCCAGTTTTCCCGTGCACCACATGGAAGGGCATCTGCTGGCGCCCATGCTGGAAGACCCGGCTCCGACGGCGCCGTTCGTCGCTCTGCTGGTGAGTGGCGGCCACACCATGCTGGTGAGCGTAAAGGCCATCGGCGACTACGAAATCCTGGGGGAATCCCTCGATGACGCTGCGGGCGAAGCCTTTGACAAGACCGCCAAGATGCTGGGACTGGGCTATCCCGGTGGCCCCCGGCTGGCGGCCCGGGCGGAACAGGGCAATCCGCAGCGCTTCCGTTTCCCCCGCCCGATGACCGATCGCCCCGGCCTGGACTTTAGTTTCAGCGGCCTGAAAACCTTTTGTCTCAATACTCGTGACGAGTGTGAGCGTTCGCCAACTGGCTTGAGCGAACAGGATGTCAGCGATATCTGCTGGGCGTTCCAGGATGCGGTGGTGGAGACGCTGGCGATCAAGTGCCGGCGGGCGCTGCAGCACACCGGCGTGAAACAGCTGGTGGTGGCCGGTGGTGTCAGTGCCAACCTGCATCTGCGGGCGCGGCTGCAGGAAGTGGCCGCCAAGCTGCGGGCCCAGGTGTTTTATCCCCAGCTGAAATACTGCACCGATAACGGCGCCATGATCGCGTTTGCCGGGTATCAGCGTCTGCTGGCGGGAGCCAAAACGGATCTGGCGGTGCGGGCGCGGGCGCGCTGGCCGTTGTCGGAGTTGAATGGGCAGGATCAGGCGGATTCTTCCCGGGTCGATCAGGATTCCAGACCGGCTTGAACCGGCGGGATTGCGGTGGAGTGTTCTGCGAGCATCGGGTGAGGAAATACGGTGCAGCTTGCGCCGGTCATTCCTGCGGCGAGCTTCCGTCGCCGGATTCCTTGCTGCCGAAGGCCAGTTCCTCGCCCCGGATCAGCTGCACGATATTCACGCGATGGCGAAACAGCAGCATCAGGGACAGCACTAGGATCGGATAGAACAGGTCGGCCCGGATCAGCAGGACCAGCATGGGCGCGGTGAAAAAGCTGACGATGGCGGCGAGCGAGCTGATGCGGGTGGTGGCAGCAACCACCAGCCAGACCAGCCCGACGGCCAGTGCCGACGGCCAGTGCAGCGCCGCCACCGCACCCATCGCCGTGGCCACGCCCTTGCCGCCCTGGAAATCGAAATACACCGGATACAGATGGCCCAGAAAGGCACAGAACCCGCAGAAGGCGGCGATGCTGTCGGGCAGCCCGAGCTGGCGCGCGATCAACACCGGCACCACGCCTTTGGCAACATCGCCAATCAATGTGACAATGGCCGCCGCCTTCCCGCCCACCCGCAACACATTGGTGGCGCCCGGGTTGTGGGAGCCGGTTGAGCGGGGATCGGGATAGCCGAACAGACGGCACACCAGGATCGCGGTGGAAACCGATCCCAGCAGATAGGAAAATGTCCAGAGCACGACGGCCAGCAGGCTGTACAGAAGCAACTCCACGCGGGTGGTTAAACAATGATGAAAGAATTGTTTCACTTCGCTGCCGGTTGCTCAAGCGCAATCAGAAACAGGCAGGGCAGATGGATATTGTTTTCATACGCGAGCTGAAAATCCAGACCGTGATCGGCGTGTTCGAGTGGGAGCGGGCGATCCGGCAGACGGTGGTGCTGGATCTGGAAATGGCCTCGGATGTGGCGCGCGCGGCCGCGACTGATCAGCTGGAGGATGCCCTGAACTACAAGGCGGTGGCCACCCGTCTGATCCAGTTCGTGGAGGACAGCAGTTTCCAGCTGGTGGAAACCCTGGCGGAATCGATTGCCACCATCCTGCGGGACGAGTTCGGCGTGCCCTGGCTGCGGTTGCGGGTGAGCAAACCTGGCGCGATCCACGGATCGAAGGATGTGGGCGTGCTGATCGAGCGGGGTGGGGCTGGTTGAGTACCACCGTTTTCCTGGGCCTGGGCAGTAACGATCAGCCGCGGAGGAATATCCGCCTGGCTCTGGATCTGTTGCAGGAGCGCTTCGGAACCCTGCAGGTTTCACCGGTATTTGCCAATGCGCCGCTGGCGACGGCAGCGGTGGCCACAGCGCCCGATGCCGAGCTGTATTTCAATCTGGTGGTGTCCGCGGTCTGCAACGTACCGGCGGGAGAACTGAAGCAGCAGTTGCGCCAGATTGAGGAGCAGTGCGGGCGCGTACATACCACCGGTGAGTGCCTCCAGAAAAATCCGGTGTGTCCACTGGATATTGATCTGCTGCTGTATGGCGATGCTGTTGGCGATGTGGACGGTGTCGTGCTGCCGCATCCGGATGTGCTCCGGCGCGCCTATGTCCTCTATCCGCTGTCTCTGCTGGTGCCTTCCGGCCGTCATCCGCAACTGCAACAGACTTTTGCCGAGTTGTGGCGTGGCTTCGGCAAATCCAGATGGGAATTGAAACTGGTGGAGCCGTTTCTGTCAGCGCAGTGAATATCCGCCATCCACCGCAATGATCTGGCCGGTGACGAAGGGTGCCTGCTCCGCAAGAAAATAAATCGCTTTGGCAATGTCATCCGGCGAGCCGATGGTTTGCATGGGCGTGTTGGTCAGAATGGCTTGCTGTACGGAGTCAGGCATATTGCCGTCGGCGGGCCAGAGAATGGTGCCGGGGGATACACCATTCACCCGCACCTCCGGCGCCAGCGCGCGGGCCAGCGACAGTGTCATGGCTTTCAGCGCGGCCTTCGCCATGCAGTAGGGCGTGAAATCCGGCAGCGGCTTGTCAGCATTGATATCGACGATGTTCACCACACAGCCACGACTCTGTTTCAGCAGCGGCAATAAATACTGGGTGAGAAAAAATGGCGCCATGGCATTGCTGGCGAACAGGTCGTTCCACTGGCTGAGCGTGGTGTTGCCAAATTCCGTTGCGTAATACGAAGAAGCATTATTCACCAGCAGATCGAGCCGGTGTTTCCAGCTGCGTACCTGTTCTGCCAGCTGTTCCCAGGCGGCGGGGTCGGACAGATCCGCATGCAGCGCAATGCAGGAATGGGGGCGTACCGCATTGAGCCGGTCGCGCAGGTTTTTCGCGCCGTCGCCGGAACTGCGATAATGCAGCACGATGTCGTAGTCGCGCTGATGGAAATAATCTGCGGTGTGAGCGCCGATGCGGCGGGCAGAGCCGGTGATCAAGGCCACCTTGCGGGAAGAATCGATTGTCATTGTTATTCCTTCACTGTTCTTTCACATAGCAGTTTTTGACGTCGCGAATCGCAACTATGCGGCGCTTGCGCAATTCAATGCCGAGGGTTTCGCCCTTGAAACCCAGTTCCACCAGCGGTTTGGCTTCCACCAGTCGCGCGGCGGCGGCGCAATCCCGAATATAGTCGGCTTGCGGATAGTCGCGATCTTCCAGGCCGGTGCGGCCGCGGGCGTCGGCTTCGCAGGCCAGCAGAAACAGCGGCAATGTTTCCGGCCGGCGCAAGGCGTCCAGCGCTTCCAGCAGGCGCATCACCGTGGCTGGTTTCAGTTCGAAGGCACGGTGGCAGTGGGTGTGGAACTCAGACACCAGCAGGCTCAGTCTTTTTACCGGATTGGGTGCACGCAAACGTATACACAGTTTTTCCGCCAGATGCGCGCTGATGGGCTCGTGTCCCGGATGACTCGGCCATTTGTATTCCGGGGTCATGCTTTTGCCCAGGTCGTGACAGATCAGCGAAAACAGCACGGCGACGCGATCCGCTTTTTCCAGCGGGTGAGTCTGCATCAGTTTCAGCGCTGCCTGCAATGTCAGCAGCATATGAATGCCGGTGTCGATTTCCGGGTGGTGTTTGGGCGGTTGCGGCACGCCAAACAGTTTGTCCAGCTCGGGAAATACCACTGCCAGTGCGCCGCAGTCGCGCAGGGCTTCGAAATAGCGCCAGGGCGAGGGTTCCAGCAGGGCCTTTTCGGTTTCGGTCCAGACCCGTTCCGGCGTCAGCGTTTGCAGTTCGCCGCTGGCGGCGATGTCGCGCATCAGCGCCAGCGTTTCGTCTGCAATTTGAAAGCCGCGATCGTGAAAGCGCGCCAGAAAGCGTGCGACGCGCAACACCCGCAGGGGATCTTCCACGAAGGCAGGAGACACGTGGCGCAGCAAGCGGTTCTGCAGATCCTGCTGGCCATGAAAGGGATCGACGAGGGTGCCATCGTCCTGCCGGGCAATGGCGTTGATGGTGAGATCGCGCCGCGACAGATCCTGTTCCAGCGTGACTTCGCTGCCGCTGTAGCATTCGAAGCCGGTGTAACCACGGCCGCTCTTGCGCTCGGTGCGGGCCAGTGCGTATTCCTCATGGGTGACCGGATGCAGGAAAACAGGAAAATCCTTGCCCACCGGCGTAAAGCCCTGATCCCGCATTGCTTGTTCTGTGGCGCCGACTACCACCCAGTCGCGGTCCTTGCCGGGAATGCCCAGCAGTTCATCGCGCACGGCGCCACCCACCAGATAAATGTTCATATGCACTTCGAAATTGTTTGCGTGAATTTTTTCTGAAATTACAAAAAAGGGTTTGACCCTGTTTTTAGCGGCCGCCTATAGTGTAGAACTATGACATACCAAATCACAGCACTCATTCCAGCACCGTCCCTATCGCCTGCGGCCATTAAATGCCGTGCGATGACCCGTGCGCGAGTCCGCGTCTGGCGTGCAAATGGAACGGCTGTGGTGAGGGAAACGGATTTGTAACAGAGCACATCCACCGTTTCAAAGAGGCCGCAGCGTTCCAGGAACCTGCGGCCTTTTTCGTTTCCGGCGCAGGCAAAAGGCAAATGCTGCATCACAGAGGAGGTAATAAGGAGTGAAGACATGTCGGTGCCCGCCGCCTATATCGTTGTGATTTTTGTATGGTCCACCACGCCGCTGGGTGTGAAGTGGAGTTCCCAGGGAATGTCGCCGGTGGCTGGCGCCTTTGGGCGCGTGTTGCTGGCTGCGATGCTGGGCTGGGCGCTGGCGCGACTGTGGGGTGTGGTGGTGCCGTGGCATCGTCAGGCGGTGCGGGTGTATGCGTTTTCCAATATCGGTGTGTTTCTGGGGCTGCTGTGCGTGTATTTTGGCGCGCAGTTCATGCCGTCGGGATTGATTTCGATTCTGTACGGGCTGTCGCCGGTGATTTCGGCGGTGCTGTCGCGTTTCCTGCTGAACGAGCCGCCGTTTTCACCGAGCAAGTGGCTGGCGATGGCGCTGGGTCTGACAGGGCTGGTGGTGGTGTTTCGTCACGAAATCCTGCTGCTGAATGGCAATCTGCTGGGATTCGCGCTGGTGTTGTTCAGTGTGTTCTGTTTTTGCCTGAGTGGCGTGCTGATCAAGCGGGAAGGGCCGGTACTGCATCCGCTGGCGCAGACGGTGGGCACGCTGATGATGGCAACGCCGCTGTACGGCGCGGTGGCGGCGGTGATGGGATTGCATATCCAGTCGCTGGAGCCGCGCACCGTGGGTGCGATCCTGTACCTGGCACTGTTTGGATCTTTCATCGGCTTTTTCTGTTATTTCTATGTGTTGAAACATCTGCCGGCCAGCACGGTGGCGCTGACCACGCTGGTCACGCCGGTGCTGGCGATTACACTGGGATCGGTATTGAACGGGGAGCCCATTACGCCGACGCTGGTTACCGGTGCGATCATTATTGGCAGCGGGCTGCTGCTGTATTATTGGGGCGATCACTGGCTGGCGCGCTTGTCCCCGCAGCGGGCAACCTGATGTGTTGGTGGCAATCGCCGCGCATCATTCTTCGCATCATTTGAAACAGAGGGCGTTATGAGTTTTTACGAAAGTCATATTTTTCCGCCGGTCATGGAGTGGGCTACGCGGGGATTTCGCCGCCAGATCGCCGATCTGATCGGGCAGGCGGAAGGGCGGGTGCTGGAAATCGGCGCCGGCACCGGTGCGAACCTGGGATTCTATCAATCCTCTGTGCGCGAGATAGTGGGCATTGAACCGGTGGAAACCATGCTGGAAAAAGCGCGCGGTGTGGCGCGCTCGACCGGTCACGGTGTGCCGATTTCACTGACCACCGGCGATGCCCGTGCGTTGCCGTTTGCCGATGCGGATTTCGATACCGTGGTGGCCTGCCTGGTGTTCTGCACGATTCCCGAACCGGAAAAAGCCGCGCAGGAAGCGTTTCGTGTATTGAAGCCCGGTGGCCGACTGGTGTTTTTCGAGCACGTGGTGTCGCCCCATGGCACCACGCGCGCCTGGCAGAACCGCTTGAATCCCTTGTGGCGGAAAATGGCCTGTGGTTGCGAAATCAATCGTGACACCCGCGCGCTGTTCGAGGCGGCAGGCTTTCGTTATGAGTCAATTGACGATTTCATTCATCCGAAGGTACCGGCGCTGGTGGCGCCGGTGATTGCGGGTGTTGCTTTCAAGCCTTGAGCTGCACGCTCAGGACAGCATCAGCTGCCGTTCCAGATGCTGCGAGCTGGCCATGGCCTCAGCACCCCAGTAAATGGCGCGAACGTGATGCACCAGGCGTTTCTCTGCTTCCTTCTGCCGGGCATAGGAAAGGTCGATATTGGAAACGCCAATGTAAAAAATGATGGTGATGATGGCTTCCGCAATCCAGGCTGCGTCAGTGATGGCGCGGCCGCGTTTTTTCATCTCCAGTTCGATTACTGCTGCCAGCTGTTTGTTCAGTTCGTTCAGCACCCGCTGAATGGCGCGGCGGATAATGGGTGAATTGCCAGTGGACTCTCGCGCCAATACGCGAAACAGCGGGCCGTTTTCGCGAAAGTGCGCCATGCACATTGCCACTGCGTTTTCCAGAATGTTTTCGCCTTTCTCTTCCGATTCCCGCGTGATGCTCATGATCTTGAGCAGCGCATCGCCGGCCTCCTTCACCAGCGCCAGCGCCAGATCCTCCATGTTTTCAAAATGACGATAGAACGAGGCGGGCGCGATGCCGGCCTCTTTCGCCACTTCGCGCAGGCTCAGGCTGGAGAAGCCACGGTCGTCATTCATCTTGCGGACGGCCGCCGTCATGATGGTTTCGCGGGTCTGTTGTTTCTGTTCGGCTCGGGTCAGTGGTTCGGTCATGGGCTCAAAGGCGAAAGCGGGTTGGCTGCACTATCCTTGGGGTTGCGTGTCCAGTCCTGGAATGGAGTCGCGTCGGTGTTGAAACCGCCGCTGGGGACTGCCTACCGCGCAGATTGCGCAGTACTGGCTAATTGATCAAGTAATGGAAGTGTACATTTGTTAGCTGGTTTTTCAATTTCGTTTTTGCATCTTTTTGTTTTGTAAAGCCGTTCGCGCCAAAAGCCTGGCTTATTGCGACATTTGTCCTTAAGAGGGTGTTGCATTTCGGCGCGCGATCATTATTATGGCAAACACTTGTACGCTGAAAAGCGGTCTCGGGGCTAAGGGAAAAAATTATGAGGACATCCAATAATCGGGCGCTGGAGCCCATGAGCGTTGTCGATACCGCATGGCTGCGCATGGATTCAGCGGATAATCTGATGGTGATCAATGGCTTGCTGATGTTTGACGAGCCGATGAGCTACGCGGATTTCAAGGAGATCCTGGAAGACCGTCTGATCCGGCAGCACAAGCGTTTCCGGCAGCGGCCGGTACAGCTTGGCAACCAGTATCTGTGGGAAGAGTTGCCTCAGGTGGACATGGAATACCACCTGTCTGCCCTGGAAGGGATGCAGGAAGGCTGTAATGAGGCGGAGATCCGGGCGGCGGTGAGCCGGCAGATTCCGGCACCGCTGGACCCGGACAAGCCGTTGTGGCGCTTCTTTTTCGTACCGAAATACAAGGACGGCACAGCGGTGATGGTGAAGGTGCACCACAGCTATGCTGACGGTATCGCCTTGATTTCAGTGCTGGATTCCATTGCCGACAAATCTGTTTTGCACAGTTCTCCGGCCGCCAATATCAAGTTTCCCCAGCGCAAACCTCGCTCTGATGCCCTGCTGCACCGGGCAGAGTTCGCGCTCACGTCCACCGTCTTCTATACCGGCTTTTCCCTGGCCTGGCTGTACGAGGCCATGCGGGTGATCCTGGCCCGGCCGGATTCCAAAACAGCGTACAAACGTAAGCTGACTCCGCACAAACGGGTGGGCTGGGCGCCGTCGCTGGATATCAACGAGGTGAAGCAGGTCAGCAAGGCCATGGGCTGCACCATCAATGATGTGATTCTGGGTTGTGTGGCCGGCAGTCTGCGCCGCTACCTGGAGCGGATCGGCGAGCCGGTCAATGGTGTGCAGCTGCGGGCCACTGTGCCGGTGAACCTGCGGCCCATCGAAGACGCCCTGCAGCTGGGCAACCGCTTTGGCCTGGTGTACCTGAATCTGCCGGTGGGCGAGCCCACCATCGAGCGCCGCATTCAGGCCGTGCGCCAGGCCATGCGCCAGCTCAAGAGCGGCGTGCAGGCGCAGATGAGCTACAACGTGCTGGGCATCCTCGGTTTCTTTCCGCGCGCGGTGGAAAAATTCTTTCTCGATTTCTTTTCCAGCAAGGCGTCGGCGGTGATGACCAATGTGCCGGGTCCCGCAGAGCCGGTATACCTGAAGGGTAAGAAATTGGCCAAGCCCATGTTCTGGGTGCCGCAGTCCGGCGGCATCGGCATCGGCGTGAGCATTCTGAGTTACGACAACAAGGTGGAATTCGGTTTTGTCGCGGACGCCGCGCTGATTCCCGATCCCCAGGCCATGATCGACGATTTCGTGGATGAATTCGCCTCGATCAAGAACGCGGTATTGGGAGTCCCGTCGTTCCAGGGCCAGTTGTCGCACGTGTGAATTTTCGTGAATCGCAGTTTTCATTTTCAAGGGTAGGATGAGGATACCAACATGACTTATTTCGTCACGGGCGCCAGCGGCTTTATCGGACGGTTTTTACTGGAAAAGCTGCTCAAGCGGCAGGGCACCATTTATGTGCTGATGCGCGAGGCATCCCTCGGCAAACTGGATACGCTGAAATCCCTGGTGGGTGATACCGAAGGCCGGATCATTCCGGTAATTGGCGACATCACCCAGCCGAAGCTGGGGATCAGTGCCGACGACATGGCGAAGCTGAAAGGCAAAGTGAAACATTTTTTCCACCTGGCGGCGATTTATGATCTGTCGGCGCCGGAAGCGGTGCAGGTCAGCGCCAATATTGAAGGCACCCGCAATGCGGTGAAGGTGGCAAAGGAAATGGCCGCCGGCTGTTTCCATCACACCAGTTCCATCGCGGCGGCCGGCATGTACCCCGGTATTTTCCGCGAGGACATGTTCGAGGAAGCGGAAAATCTCAACAATCCCTACCTGCGCACCAAGCATGATTCTGAAGCCATCGTGCGCAAGGACTGCAAGATTCCGTTCCGTATTTATCGCCCGGGCATGGTGGTGGGGCATTCGAAAACCGGCGAGATCGACAAGATCGACGGCCCCTATTATTTCTTCGGCCTGATCAAGAAACTGCGCAAACTGCTGCCGCCCTGGATGCCGGTAATTGGCATCGAAGGTGGGCGCTTCAACATTGTGCCGGTGGATTTCGTGGTGGATGCCATGGATTATCTGGCGCACAAGGACGGGCTGGACGGCAAGTGCTTCCACCTCACCGATGTGGATCATTACAAGATCGGTGAAGTGATCAACATTTTCGCCCGCGCTGGCCACGCGCCGCAGATGACGATGCGCATCGACACCCGCATGTTCAGCTTCATGCCGCCGTTCCTGCGCCAGACTCTGGGCACGCTGCCGCCGGTGAAACGCATCACCAACACGGTGCTGGAAGACCTGGGCATTCCCCGTTCGCTGCTGAAATTCACCCAGTACCACACCAAGTTTGACAACCGAGATGCCCGCGCCGCGCTGGACGGTTCCGGCATCAGCTGCCCGCGCCTGGATACTTACGCCTGGCGTCTGTGGGATTACTGGGAACGCAATCTGGACCCGGAACTGTTCATCGACCGCACGCTGGAAGGCCGGGTAAAAGGCAAGGTGGTGGTGGTGACTGGTGCTTCGTCCGGTATTGGCAAGGCGTCGGCGCTGAAGCTGGCAGCGGCAGGCGCCAAAGTGATCCTGGCAGCTCGCACGCCGGAGAAATTGGAAGAGACCAAGGAGGAAATCGCAGCGGCCGGAGGTGA
This sequence comes from Gammaproteobacteria bacterium, assembly GCA_013178375.1. Taxonomy (GTDB): domain Bacteria; phylum Pseudomonadota; class Gammaproteobacteria; order Pseudomonadales; family Ketobacteraceae; genus Ch67. Next base: position 30,823 of record JABLXQ010000004.1, on the reverse strand, counting down.
GGCGTTCACCTACAGTGTGGACATCGCCAACATGGAAGACTGCGACCGTTTCGCCCAGCAGGTGCTGGCGGATTTCGGCCGCGTCGATGTGCTGATCAATAACGCGGGCCGTTCGATTCGCCGTTCGATCTCGCTGTCTTACGACCGCTTCCACGATTTCGAACGCACCATGCAGCTGAATTACTTCGGCGCGCTGCGGCTGATGATGAATTTTCTGCCGGTGATGGAAAAGAATCGCAGCGGGCATGTCATCAATATTTCATCGATCGGTGCGCTGACGTATCCGGCGCGGTTCAGTGCCTACGTTGCATCGAAGTCGGCGCTGGATGCGTTCTCGCGCTGCGCGGCGTCGGAATATTCCGACTGCAACGTGCACTTCACCACCATCAACATGCCGCTGGTGCGCACGCCGATGATCGCGCCCACCAAGATTTACGACAACGTGCCCACCATCAGCCCGGAAGAGGCGGCGGACATGGTCGGCGAGGCGCTGATTTACCGCAGCAAGCGCATTGCTACCAAGTTGGGTGTGTTCGGTCAGGTGGTGCATGCGGTGGCGCCGAAGTTCGCCGAGATCATCATCAACACCGGCTTCCGCATGTTCCCGGATTCGGCGGCGGCCCAGGGCAAGAAGGACGATTCCCAGCCGTCAGTGGTGTCGCCGGAGCAGATGGCATTTGCCTACATCATGCGCGGAGTACATTGGTAAAGGGTGTATTGGTAAAATCTGCACTGTCAAAAAGCTTCATTGTCAAAAAAAAGGGCGCCCTTCAGAGTGGCGCCCTTTTTACTTTCAACGCGGGGTTATTTCAGAATCGACAGCAGCTGACTCTGGTCTTTCACCCGGAACAGGCCGTCGTTGAACGCCAGGATTTCTCCGTTCTGCCCGTTCACTTCGAAATTGAAGGAGCCACTCAGCCAGCCCTGCTGGTCGTCGAGTATCACCAGGGTGCCGCCATTGCCGGCTTTTTCAAAGTGCTGGCCGGGTGTCTCGATGATCACGTTGTCGAGACGGTACTGGCCCGGCCCTTTGTAATTGCTGACCAGCATGCGGATGCGCACGTCGCCATGCTGGGACACGATTTCCAGTTCATCCTTGAACAGCGAGGATTTCTTGTTCCACCAGGCTTTTTCCGGCAATGCCATCAGATCCTGGTTGCGCCAGTTGTCGGTGAAGTAGATGTCGCTGCGGGTCTGGTTCAGTTCCGCCACCGAGTTTTTTTTCAGGTTCTGTTTTTCCTGTTCCAGTTTGCTGGCAAAGCTGGGTTCAGTCGTAGACGTTGATGCCGGAATGGCGGATTTGATCTGGCTGGAAGCGGTAGCCGGGGCGTGCGCCACCACCGGTTTTTCGGGTGCGACGGCCGTTGGTGTGCTGATGGTTGCTTTCGCGGTGACAGCAGGTTTTGTAGCGACAGCGCTGGCAGTTTCGATGCTGGTTGCCGGCGCTGACGCGCTGCTGGCTACCAGGGCGGTGGTTGCCATGGCCGCCGCCAGCGGAGCGCTTGCGGGTGCGGCCGTGGCAACCGGCTCAGGCGATTTCGCCGCCAGAACGGATTCGCTGCTGACCAGTTGTCCCTTCCGGTAGGTGCAGGCCTCCACTTTTTCGCCACTGCTGCAGCGGCCCTTGCCATCCGGCTGGTTGCCGACGAAGGGGCCTTCGAAGCGCTTGCCGAGGGCGGACAGCCAGATGCCCTTGCCCTGCTTGTCGCCGTTGACGAACTGGCCTTCGTAATAGCCGCCAGTACCGTAGTCGATGCGGCCGGTGCCGTGGGGCTGGCCATTCTTCCACTGGCCATCGTACAGGTCGCCGTTGGCGTAGAAATACTGTCCGGTGCCGTGGGGTTTGCCGGCGTCGAACTGGCCTTCATAGGCGCCACCGGACACGAAGGTGAGGCGGCCATAACCGTGGGGCACGTTGTTGTGCCACTGGCCGTCGTAATAGGTGCCATCCACATAGGTCTGGCGGCCCTGACCGTCCTGGGCGCCGGCCTTGAATTCCCCCGCGTAGATCACGCCGGTGGCGTAGCGCAGGGTGCCCTTGCCTTGCGGCTGGTCGTCGAACCAGGTGCCTTCGTACTCGTCACCGTTGGCATATTTCATCATGCCGTCGCCCTGGCGTTTGCCCTGGCGGAAGCGGCCCCAGTACTGGCCGCCATCGGTGTAGGTGTACATGCCCTGGCCGTGGGGTTGCTCCCCCAGCCACTCGCCATCGTACTGGGCGCCGTCGGGCCAGGTCTTCTGGCGCCGCTCCAGGTGATAGCTGGCGTCGTCCATGTAGCGGGTCTGGTCTATGGGTTCAGCGATCGCAGAAAGACTGATTCCCAGCAGGAGTCCATAAAAAGCGGATTTGAGCAGTTGTCGTTGCATGTTTCCCCACACCCATGCGGTTGCCGGTGATCGGCCGGACAGGATTCCAGGCGCGTCGCCGATTCTTTTTTGTCGAATCCGGAATGATTTCAAATTTCACCCGGGCAAGCAATTCGATGAGGGGGTAGGGGGAGGGGCAGACGGGGCCTGGTTACAAAAACCCAACGAAAAGGTTAGCGGTTCCTAACGTTTAGAAGGCTTTGCCCGGGTGAGACGTTATAAAACTGCGTGAAAAATGGTCGATAAAGTCTAAGTGGCCCACCCGGGGCCTGAGCTGCTTTGCCATACTGGTTCGAACGAGGGTGCTCGCCGCAATCCTCCCTTAATAGATTTTATCCAGGTTTGTGATGTCCCCGGCATGCCTCGTCCGCCGCTCGCAGCGGGTGAGGGCTACACTGGAAAGACGGACCAACGCAGGCCAATTAAATTGGGCAGTGTTCAGCTGAGAGGGTTGTCGTGGCTGGAGTGAAACGGATCTGGACAGGACGGAAGGGCACCGCGCCGGCATTGCTGTGTGCAATGCTGTTGTTGAGCCCCATGTCCCACGCCACTGGCGGCTGGGTGATCGAGCGCGAAGAGCGCCCGGACAGCCCGCTGCTGAAAGACCGCAAGTCCATCGCCCTGAGCCCGGCCCAGCAGGAACAGCAGCAACTGGCGGCGGCCTATGAACAGGCCCTGCAGGCCGAACAGCAGCGTATCCGCGAACACTGGTCCATTCCCGAAACCAGCAGCCAGACCCGCTGGATCTCCTATTCCGCCGATTACAGCGCCAAGAAGGCGGTGGACTTCGAACATAACCAGGTGGAAATCAGCATCGACGGCATCCACAACGGAGGCCGGCTCGATTTCGCTGCCATGGCCCGCAAGGTGCAAGGCGAACTGGAAGACACCCTGGGCACCAGTCTGCAGAAAGCCCTGCGGCAGGATCCGATCCAGGTGGCCGTGAACCAGGCGTTCAAGTCCCGCAATGCCCGCGATGCGGGTGCCGAAACCGGTGCCGAACTGGTGCTGAAGGAACTGTTCACCAGCCTGCGCCCCACCGAATCGGATGTGCGCGCCCGGGCCGCCGCCCTGATGCGCAACGCGAGCATCCGCTACCAGGCCCTGTCTGCCAGCCTGGCCAGTGTGCCGGTGAATACCGGCAAGAAACTCACTTACGTGATCCCGCTGCCCGACAATCGCATCCGCAAGAAAGTACTGGAATACAAGCCGCTGGTGAGCCGCAACGCGCAGCGCTTCGCCCTGTCGGAAGACATCATCATGGCGATCATCCACACCGAGAGCCATTTCAATCCACTGGCGCGTTCTCATGCGCCGGCCTTCGGGTTGATGCAGATCGTGCCGTCCACTGCCGGGCGCGACGCCACCATCAAGCTGTATCAGGAAGAACGTCTGCTGGCGCCGGAGTATCTGTTCAATCCCAAACAGAATATCGAAGTGGGCGCGGCTTACCTGAGCGTGCTCTATTACGAATACCTGAAAGACATCAAGAATCCCGACAGCCGCCTGTATTTCACCATCGCGGCTTATAACGGCGGTGCGTCCAGTGCGGCGCGGGCCTTTGTCGACAATCCCAGTTTTCAGGACGCCGTGGATGCCATCAACCGTTTGCAGCCCGAACAGGTGCTGGAGCGGCTGGTGCGCAACTCGCCCCGCGAGGAAACCCGGCTTTACGTGGAAAAGGTTCTCAAACGGCGTAATTTCTATACCCGATTATGATGTATGCACGGCTGTTACCGGCTTGCCTGCTGGCGGCGTCGTTGGGCGCGCTGCAGGGTTGCCGGGTGGGCATAGAGGACTTGCAGCCACCCCTGCAGGAAAAACTGGATCGGATGGAATCCCGCTTGCTGGCGCTGGAAATCAAACCGCGCCTGGATTTTTCCGTGCGCAACGAGCAGATTCTTATCGAGGAAAAAACCTTCACGCCGTTGCTGGTGGCCCAGGCGGAGCTGGATGTGCAGGGCGACAATCTGCCGCCGGCATTTTATGTGGATGTGATGCTGTCGGTGACGGTGGACGGCATTGCCTACGAGGCGGCGGAGCGGCAGGTTTTTCCGGTTCTGAACGGGAAGTGTCAGGTGGCAATGCAGCATTCGCTGCCGCGTCATGGACTGACGCGGGAGCAGATGAAGGTTACCCTGCGGCCGATGACCTGGTATCGGGGTCAGGTGATCAGTGATGAGATGGTGACGTACCAGTAGTGGTGGTTGCAGAAAGAAAGCCGCGTGGATTAATTGAATCTGGACACGGACTGGGCGTCCCCCCGTTAACCCATCCCTGGGGGCTGCTCCGCGGCCCTTCGGGGCCGGCCACTCACCTACAGGTTCGTGGCGTTCGCAGGGGAAAAGCAGTGCTTTTCCTTCTCCTGCTCACCCATGCCGCAAAGCGTCCATATTCAATTAATCCACGCGGCTTCCTTTCTGCTCTGCGATTACGCCGTCTTCTTCAACACAATCTCATCGATCAGCGGCCGGAACGACGCCTTCACACCCAGGTCCACCATCGTCCAGTAGTGTCCGGTTAGCACCCGGTTCACCGCCAGGGTTTCCGCCGACGGCTGAAATGATCCCATGTATTTCAGCCCATCGCGCTTCACCTTGCCGATGGCGCGGCGATGCAGGTTGGTGTGGGCGAAATCGAAGCTTTCGTAACTCTGGAAAGGCTGCATCACGATATCCATCCACTCGTGATAATACTCCGGCGACGGCGCCTCGCCGTTGGGCTGGCGCACGCCGATATTGATCATGTGCTGGTCGATGGTGTCCACATTGCCGGCCACCGCATCCGCCACCAGGCTGCGCAGTTTGGCGATGGTTTCCTCGGGAATTTTTTTCACCGCGCCAAAATCGTAAATGATGATGGTGCCGTCCGGGCGGAAGGCGAAATTGCCCGGGTGTGGATCGGAATGCACGGCGCGCAGTTCGTAGATCTGTTTGCCGAAGGTTTCGAAAATGTGGTAGCCGATCAGGTTGATCGTCTCCTGCGAATAGCGCTGCGACTTCACGTCCTGCAGGCGGTCGCCTTCCACCAGCGTCAGTGTCAGCACGGTTTCCGCCGACAGGTTTTCAATCAGCTCCGGCACGCGGATGTAAGGGTGATCGCGGTAGTAGTCGCCGAACAGTTTCAGGTTTTCCGCTTCGTGTTTGTAATCCAGTTCTTCGTACAGCATGGTGCGGATTTCGTCGAACGTTTTGTCCATCACCTCGGCGCTCACTTTCACCAGCCCTGCCAGTTTCAGCAACCGCTTCAAATGCTTCAGGTCGGAATCGCAGGATTCCTTCACGCCGGGGTACTGGATCTTCACCACGCATTCGACGCCTTCCTTGGTCAGGGCACGGTGCACCTGGCCGATGGATGCAGCGGCAAACGGAACTTCATCGAAACGGGCGAACAGGTTTTCCGGCGTGTCGCCCAGGGCCTTGATCAGCTGGCGGCGGATCATGGGGAAGGGCATGGGCGGGGATTCTTTCTGCAATACTTCCAGCGCGCTGGCGACTTCCTTGGGCAGCATGTCTTTCAGCTGCGACGCAATCTGGCCCACCTTCATCACCGCGCCTTTCATTTCACCCAGGGTCTGGGCGATTTGTTGGCCGATGTCGGCGTACAGTTTTTCCTGGTTTTTCTGCTGGGTTTCCTCGTCAGCAAACAGGCCCTTGAGCTTGTGCGTGGTGAGGTTCTTGGTAATGGTGGCGGACATGCCGGCCAGTTTCAGGAAGCGCTTGCCGGGCGTGGTGGCCTTGAAGCGCTTGTCGTCCTTCTTGTCGTTCGCCACGGGGTACCTCTGCGTGGTGGGGCGGGGGTCTGACAACAGTCAGCTGCTGCCAGTAAACATAGCATGACCTTGGAGTCGCTAATATTCGATCTGTTCACTGGCTGGCGTAAATGGCAGTTGCCTGTACTGCCAGAGTTCGCACCTTCGTACCAGTTTGTTGCCTGATTTTGTGCATGCGATATAGAATGACGAGCCCGTCGTCGGTGCTGGAAGCAGGGATTGCGCTGGCCGGAGCCTCCATAAAAACAAGAACAAGCCCGAGAAGTCACAAGCAGGGGAAGCCCATGAAAAGCCGCCGTTTTCAACACCGCCCGATCGCACTGGCCTTGCTGTTATTTATAGCAGGTGGCCTGCTCGCTTCACCAGCACACACTGCCACGCTGGCGGGAGACTGCCATCCCGCCCGCCGTTTCACCTGCACCCTGCCATTCCCCAGCGATCTGTTTGCCGAGGAAGACGTCCAGTCGCCCACCGGCAAGCGGGTGATCATTCCCAACTCCGCCCTGACACTGTTGCGCAACGAAACCCCGGACAAGCCGGTGCTGCTACCTCAATCCGTGCGCCCCGAGAGTCTGTTCCAGGACGCCAGCGGATTTTCCGCCGGTGCGCCGGTGCTGTTCGAACTCGACCGGGCCGTGAATGAATCCACCCTGCCTTTTGATGGTGGGCTGGCTCTGCTGGTGTTTGAAATCGGTGGCGATGATGTTCCGGTCCCCGTGAATGTGCGGGTGATGGAAGCGGCCCGGGGCCAGCGCGCGGCGCGCAAGGATGTGGTGATCGAAGCCTGGCCTCGTGCGCGCTTCACCTTCGGCAAATCCTATGTCGCGGCCCTGACGCGAGCCGTTAAACCTCTGCTGGGTACTGACTTCGCTCCGGCGCCGGTGGTGGCGGGCATTCTGGCGGCACAACCATCGCCGCTGGCCGAAGCCTACGCGTCCGCACTGACCACGCTGGATGCCCGTCTGGCCAGCCGGGGCCTGAGCCGCGCCGATATTCTCGACCTGACCTTCTTCACCGTGCGCGACGAAGCCGAAGTGGTACAACCTATCGGCCGTTTCATGCAGCGCGCCTATGCCGATGCCCATCCGCTGAAGCGCCTGTCGGTGGAATATTTTCCCTACCAGACCATTGCCGCAGTAGTGACCGGTCTGGTCCGGATGACGGATTTTCGCGCCGAGGACGGCAATCTGGTGCGCGACCCGGATTACCCCGGTACCGAAAACTGGGTGGAATTCCGCTTCGCCATTCCCCGTGACGTGCGGCTGGAGTCGGCGCCGGTGGTGATTTACGGGCACGGCCTGGCCAGCAAGAAGGAAGATGCCGGCTACACCGAAAAGCTCAACGCCCTGCGCAACATTGCCACCCTGTCTATCGACCAGCCCAACCACGGCTACCGGGGTGAATTCGAGGGCGGCGGCCTGCTCGATATTCTGCAGCCGCAGGATCTGGGCCGGGTGCTGGGCATGGTGATCCAGTCCAGCATCGATCAGGTGTCGCTGCTGGCGGCGCTGGAACATGAATTCCGCCAGCTGGATGTGTATCCGCGCAACGCCCAGGCCAACGTTTTCCCCTGGCTGGCCCTGCGCGGGCAGGACCAGCAAAACGACCTGAATCTGGAGCGCATCTTCTATAAAGGCACGTCGATGGGTGGCGTGCTGGGGTCGGCCTTTATCGGCGCCGCACCCCGGCTGGACGGCGCCTTCATTCATGTCCCTGGCGTGGGGGTGGCGAACATCGTCAGCCATTCCGTGGTCTGGGCCCTGTTCGGCCGGGCGGTGCCGAATGGCACTGTGGGTGCAGAGGTTGCAGCCTACCTGGGCATGGTGCAGCAGGGTCTGGATTATGGCGACGGCATCAATTTCGCGGGGTACTACCGCACCGGCACCGATCTGCTGCCGTACCCGGTGAATCCCAAGCCGGTGAGCATCGAATACGGTGTGGGCGACGGCGTGGTGTTCAACAACAGCAGCGTGGCCATGATGGAAATCGCGGGCATGCCACTGGCCAATCCCCACAATCCGGCGATTGCCGGTCACTACGACGCATCGCCGGTACCCAAGCTGCCGGACGATGTCTGGTTCGACGGCGGCTACGGCGCCATGCCGCTGGAATCACCCAGGGACCCCGACGCCCGCGATCCCTGGGTGATCAACCTGGTGTCGCCTTATCTCAACGGCTGGTCCACCGGCAGCCTGGCTGCTCACGGTGCTTTCCGCACGGACGCCGGAGCGGCTTATGAAGGCGCCTGGACCGACACCTTCATCCAGAAAAATCCCCGCGACCGCCAGCCGGAGAGCGCGCCATGAACCACATTCTGACCAGTCTGTTTTTGATCCTGTGCCTGTCCGGTTGCGGCGCCGATGACAGCGCCCAGGGCGACGGTGCCGCCAGCCGCAGCGCCACCCCATCTTTTGCTGATACTGAAGCCGCGATGGAACCTTGCGCTGCGGTGGCCAGTCAGCAACCGCAACTGGAACCGCGGGTGGCGGCGCTGCGTGAACTGGCAGACTCCGGCGAGGTGTGTGCCCAGTACGGCATTGGCACGCTGTACGTGTTCGGTTACGAAACCATCGATCCTGATCCGGCACTGGCGCAGCGTTATTTGCAACTGGCAGCGGCGAAGGACCATAGCGCGGCGCAGCGTGAACTGGACCGGTTCTTTGCCGATCACTAAGCCGGCACCGTTTCAGGCTGTTCGTCGAAATCCGTTGCGCCGTTACTGTGCACGCGCATTTCTTTCGATATAATGCGCGCCGCAAAGGGGTTCGCTCGCAGGTGCTGTATCGTCCGGGATGGACGAAACCCGCCCACAACAACAAGAACCTTTCCCCGCCATTTGTCATTCCAGTGCGCCAGATCATGGCAATGTTCCATTTAGGGCATTGTCATTGCATAGGGCCGTGTGTTGCAGTTTTTTTACGTTTGGGTGAGCCCGTTTGTGGCTCAGGATTGGCGTGCCTGCCGTGCTGAGGGAGCAGGGCAGTCGCGCTTTCAAGGGAATTTATGAGGTTGCGTCAACATGAGTATCAGAGACTTTCTGAAGCGTCATTTCGTTTCTGCTGAAACGGAAGCGATCATCAACCGGATCCCCAAGCCGGTCGGTTCATTCGGTTACGATCCCTGGGGCTACAACAGCGACACCGCCAAGATCGCAACGGCAGCGCTGAAACCCTTCTATGAAAAATACTTCCGCGTCGAAGCCTTCGGGCTGGAGAACGTGCCCACGTCGGGCCGTCTGCTGGTGATCGCCAATCACAGCGGACAACTGCCTATCGACGGCACATTGGTGGGCTACGCCATGGCCACCAATCCCCACGGACCCCGGTCCCTGCGCGTGATGATCGAGCGCTGGTTCCCCACCATGCCCTTTATCGGCAACATCATGAATGAAATGGGCGGCGTCGTGGGCGATCCGGAAAACTGCGAGAAGATGCTGCGCAGCGAGGAAGCCATCATCGTGTTCCCGGAAGGCGTGCGCGGCGCCGGCAAAACCTGGGACAAGCGCTACAAACTGCAGCGCTTTGGCCTGGGCTTCATGCACCTGGCGATCACCGAGCGCACACCGATTCTGCCGGTGGGCGTGGTGGGCTGCGAGGAAACCATGCCCACGCCGTTCCACCTGAAAACACTGGGACGCATGCTGGGCGTGCCCTACCTGCCGGTGACCACACCAGTACCATTGCCGGCCAAGGTGCGCATTTATTTTGGCAAACCGATGCTGTTTGAAGGCCCCGTCACCACCGAGGACGACGTGGCGATCAAGGTGGAGCAGGTGAAGGACGAAATCAACAAACTGATTGCGCGGGGCCTGAAGGAACGGGAAGGGTGGTTCAAATGATTCATAAACAGAAACCGGAAATCCTGATCACGGGAGCTGGCGGCGCCCTGGCCCAGCAGGTGATCCAGCAGCTCAAGCGCGACTACCACGTGGTGCTGGTGGATTTTCGCCGTCGCGTGCCGTTGGAAGAGGGCATGTCCAGTTACCGCGTGGAATACAACAAACGCGGCTTCGAGGATATTTTCCGCAAGCACAAAATCGAAGGCGTGATTCATCTCGGCCGGATGGGTTTGTACGAATCCACCCACCGCAACCGTTACAACCACAACGTACTGGGTACCCAGCGCCTGCTGGATCTGAGCCACAAATACGGCGTGCACAAGGTGGTGGTGCTGTCGACTTTCTTTGTGTACGGCGCCAGCCCCTACAATCCGGCGCTGCTGACGGAAGAAGCACCGCTGAAGGCATCGGAACTCACCATGGACCTGGTGGATTCAGTGGAGCTGGAAAACCTGGCCAACATCTATTTGTGGAAATACCCGGAGCTGAATATCACGATACTGCGGCCCTGCAACATCGCCGGCCCGGGTGTGCTGAATTCCATGAGTCTGTTGCTGTCGAGCAAGTTCTCGCCGGTACTGATGGGCTTTTCCCCTATGATGCAGTTCATCCATGTGGACGACATGGGCCACGCCGTGGCGCTGGCCTTCCGCAAGAACAAGCCCGGTGTGTACAACGTGACAACCGAGGACTGGATCAGTTATCAGGAAGCGCTGCAACTGTGCGGCTGCAACCGCGTGCCGATTCCGTCGCTGCCGGAGTGGCTGCCGAAAGCCATCAGCAAACGGGCGGACTGGAAGGGCTGGCCGCCGTATCTGGTGAATTACTACAAGTTCCCGGTGATCATCGACGGGACGCTGTTCAACAAGACTTTTGGATTCAGGCCGAAGAAATCGCTCGATGATATTTTTACGTATTATCGGGAGAAGAAGGAGATGGGGATTTTGTAGGGCTTTGTGTGTCAAGCGCGGTGCAGATATGGCGACCTTGAGGGGCGCCATATCGTGTAGATTTGTATCTCACATTGACGTTGGTTCGAAATTGGCGATAGCATGCCCATTAATTTTCAGGTCGACTGCACTTTTTTTTGCGTGCGATCTGTCTATCTGTATATGTCATGAGTTTTAGCAAGTAATCAGATGTCGGCAGGATGGCGACAATTTCATGAAATGCGGCGCAGTTAAGCAGCTGATTGTTTGCTTGTTGTCATTGTGGCTGTTCGTGTCGCTGGGCTCGGCGGCGGGAACACATCTTGGTTTACCCTCGGCGCCTTTTGTGGATGCTGAAGATATTCCAGCAAAGGCTGAACTGGGTAGGATGCTGTTTTTTGATCAGCGTTTAAGTGCTAATGGGCGGGTCAGTTGCGCTTCGTGTCATGTACCTGAGTTTGCTTTTACGGATGGCCGAGCGCGCTCCATAGGTATTAATGATTCTGTTGAAGGAACACGCAATGCGCCTTCATTGCTAAATTTGGCCTGGCAGGGTTCATTTTTTTGGGATGGGCGCGCGTCAACCTTGGAGTCCCAAGTGCTTGGGCCACTGTTCAGTCCGGTCGAGCATGGTCTCTCTGGGGCAGAGGACCTGCTCAACAGAATCAGACAGTACAAAAGCTACGAAGATGGATTTTCAGCGGCTTTTTCCGTGTTGCCGCAGCAGATTTCGCAACACCATGTCGCAAGTGCGCTGGCAACTTATCTCAGGGGGCTGGTTTCTGCGGACTCCAGGGCCGATAGATATATGTACGGTGCTGATAGTTCCGCGCTGACAAAGACCGAGATTGAAGGATTGAATTTGTTCGTGGGGCGTGCGGGATGTGCAACCTGTCATAAAGTGGATACAGAAGCCGCGTTATATACGGACAATCAGTTCCATGCGCTGCCTGTTTCGTTTGCGCGGTTTGCAGATAAATTGCCCGGTGTTATTGAAAGAATATCAAATGCGTCCGAGGTCGAGCTGGCCTTGATGATTCAGACCGATCTGGAAATCGCGGCGCTTGGGCGCTTTGCTGTAACTAAAGTGCCTGCGCATATAGGCGCGTTCAGAACGCCTTCTTTGCGAAATGTTGCCATTACTGCACCTTATATGCACGACGGCAGTATTGGCAGTCTTGAATCGGCCGTAGAGCAGGAAATCTACTATCGTGGTTTAGTGGATGGCAGGCCGCTGATTTTGACATTGGAAGAGAAGCTTGCGCTGGTCGATTTTCTGAAGGCGTTGACAGGTTTTGTTCCGGACAAGAATCACCAGAATCACGCTAATTAAACTCACTTTTGGGAGTAGTCCTGATGACAGGAGTCAATAGGTTGATGCATGTGTCGATGCATCGTTGTCTGTCGATAATTTCGCTTTTAATGATTGGCCTGGCGTCAGTTTTGGTAAGCCTTAATGGTATGGCGGGCGTTGACTATCGATACGACAAGGCTGGTCGCCTGATTCAGGTGGTGAATGATGAAGGGCAGGTTGCGCGCTATGATTATGACCCCGCAGGAAACATCACATCCATAAGACGCATAAATGCCGGTCAGCTTCACATTACATCCTTCTCACCACTGAGTGGACCTGTTGGATCTAAGGTTACCGTGATCGGCCGCGGGTTTGCAGCAGCAGCGGGCGCAAATACGGTCCATATTGATGGACATCAGGCAACTGTGGTCTCAGCCGTGCAGGACAAGCTGGTAGTTACAGTGCCAGCTGGTGCTGCAACGGGATTGATATCGGTTGCAGTGAATGGGCAGCAGGCGCAAAGCGACAGCAATTTTATCGTTACTGATTACGCTGTAAATTCCGCGCCACAGATTACCGGTTTTTCTCCCATGATTGGCGCTGAGGGCACAGCGGTAAATATTTTGGGCCGGAATTTTGATCCGGAATCAAATCGGAATGCAGTTCGTTTCGGGGGGCAAGGCTATGCGACGATTCTCCAGAGCACAGCATCCAATATTTCCGTAACGGTTCCTGCCAATGCGGTATCTGGCAAGATCCAGGTAAGCACGCCGTTTGGTATTGCGTTTAGTAATGAAGATTTTATTGTGCCTCCCGTTAACTACACTGTTACACCGCCCGTTGACTACACTGCTACACAGATTGGAGCTTCTGGGCGGGTTGATTTAGGTGTATCGCAAGTCAGTGTTACCAATTCGGAAGCAGGCAAGGTTGGGGTGTATCTGTTCGATGGTGAAATAGGACAGAACCTGAGTATTGCGCTGTCAGGGTTAGCGTTTTCGCAGACGGGAGGCGTGGTAACGATCTCTGTAATAGATCCTTTGGGAGCGGCAATAGCAAGATGCAGCAACATTGCTGCGCCTGGAGGAAAATGCCCGTTGTTTGGTTTGGGGCAAGGTCAGATTACGCCGCTGGCGCGGTCGGGCACCTATTCCATCGTGCTTTCCGCAGGAGGCAGTTATCAATTTTCCGGATTGTTATCGATCCATCAAGATGTCGCTGGAACGCTTCTTGTCAACAATCCGATGCAGATCATCAATATTCCCAATGTTGGACAGAACGCTAGATACAGCTTTGCTGGAATTGCTGGCCAGAAGTATTCACTTGTTTGGGAATACACCACATTCGGAGACGCCATGTTTTCGCACATCAAGGTGGTTCAGCCTGGTGGTGCGATCCTTTCAGAATCCCAGTTCAGAGGGGGAGCGGGCACTCTTGATGTGAAGAGTTTGCCAGTAACTGGCGTGTATGATGTTGTTGTGATTCCGCCAGCCACAGCATCAGGACAGATCAAACTGGGAGTGACGCAGGAATTATCTGGCGTGCTGAATCTGGGTGGTGAGCCAACAACCATCAACCTGCTGGCAGGCCAGAATGGGAGCTACATGTTTGCTGGTACTGCAGGTCAAGCCGTTGGCGTGGGGATAGGCGGGGCATCCACACTCCCTGCTGGAGGAGAAATAGGTACAACTATCTTTGACCCAAATGGCTTGGCAATAAGCAGATGTAGCGACAATTGGTTGAAAGTGAGTACTGCTGCTGCGAGCTCGAATCGAGCTGCCAGCTGCGACATGATTTTGCCAGCAACGGGTACTTATCAGATTTATGTGGATCCGGTCGGAGTGCCCTCTTCGTCTTTGACGCTGACTGTGTCGCCAGACGTGTTGGGTTCGCTTACTCCCAATGGCGCGCTCCAGGTGTTCAACACTGTCCGTGCTGGCCAAAACGCGCGGTTTACCTTCAGCGGTGTAGCGGGACAGAGCTACTCAGTGTTGTGGTCTGGTGCGACTTTTGCGGGTGGTTTAAGCACGATCTATGTCTACCGCCCCGATGGCACGCAGGTGGCGACAACAACTTTTTCCAATGCTTCACAGACAGCAAACGGCACGCTGGATGTCACTAATTTGCCAGTGACTGGCATCTATTCGGTGCTGGTGAGTCCGTACCAGGTATCGACAGGACAGGTCAGTATTGGAGTGAGGCAGGATGATTCCAGCACTCTGAATATGGATGGCGTCTCCACTGCCATCAGTCTTTTGTCTGGACAGAACGGAAGCTACATGTTCAATGGCGTCGTGGGGCAGGGTATCGGACTGGCAGTCAGTGGCGCATTGACCAGTCCTGCGGGTGGCCAAATCTATTTTTCGCTTTATGGTCCGGACGGCGTGCTGCTGGAAAGCTGCCGGGGTGTCTATGTGTCTGCAGCTTCAGCTAGCTGTTACGCGCTGTTGCCTTTAACTGGCAACTATCGGGTTGCCGTCATTCCCATCGGAATGGAGGCAGCGACTTTGACCCTGACGGCTTCGTCAGACCTCTTGGGTGCTCTGAATTTAAATGCGGCAGCACAAACCATCACTTTCAACAGAGCTGGCCAGAACGCACGATATACGTTTAGTGGGACAGCCGGGCAGAACTATTCGCTCGCGTGGTTGGCTGCTGCATTCCAGGGTACAGGAACCTGGTGTTATCTCTACGTCTATCGGCCCAACGGAAGCCAGCAAACGGCGGTTTACTTCGGTCCATCCTATCCAAACGGAACATTGTCTCTTAACAATTTGCCTGTAACGGGAACATACACCTTGCTGGTTAGCCCTCAAGAAGCTAGAACCGGGCAAGTTGGCGTTCGCTTGACGCAGCCGTAGCGGGTTTATGGCAATGAAAAAATTTAATTTCGACAATTTTGCCTGCTTTTTTGGAGTTCTCATGATTAGTCAACGGCAACATGGAAGTCGCATTGGACGCATGGCTGCAATTGTGTGTTCAGCTTTGGTTCTGTTTACAACGGCACTGCATGCATACTCAGCGGAAAAGGTGGATGGCGCCGGAGATGTGCCCGCAATCCAGTCTGAAAAGTTGGATAAGGCGCCGGAAGGGTCAGCGACAGCACGGCTACCGGATGGTAGCGTTTTCATTGCTGGGGGTGTTGGGGCTAATGGCCAGTTGTTGAGTGCTGTTGAGCGCGTTCAACCGGGTTCTAACGCAAAAACGGTAGTTAAAGGATTGGAGCTTTTTCCAAGAAGGGGTCATCGGGCAGTCACATTGTTGGATGGCAATGTATTGGTCATGGGTGGGCAGTCCAGAAAGGGCAGATCTGTCTCCGCCATCGAATTAATTGACGTCCCTTCGTTTTCGCTCATCAGCAAGATTGATGCTGAAATGGTCGTGTCTCCGGATGCAATTGCCAGCATTCTCGATAATGGTCACATCCTGGTTGCACACAAGACTGAGGGCGCCTTTGCATTGGATCCAGTTACCGGATCGACGGTTACTGTGAATGATAGCCAGGTCGCAGACATCCTGACTGCCTGGGATGGCGATCAGTCACCGGAAATTGTTTCAACCGTTCCACCCAGCAATGCGTTGGAAGTGCCGGTAAACCGGCCCATTGGTGTGCTGTTTTCAAAATATATGAATGCGCGAACCTTGTCGGACCTCTCTGTTGCCCTTATTGGTCCTCATGGGCATGTTTCGCATCGTCTGACCGTGCTTGAGAAAGGACGGTTGCTATTTGTGATGCCGCATCAGGAACTTACCCCCTACAGTACTTACACGCTGGTTATCAACGGCGCTGAAGACCTGAAAGGCAATCGCTTGGCGCTTGCGTTTTTGTTGTTCTCCACCGGATCGGCTCAAGACAAGAATGAACCTGGTAGTGAATCTGGTAAGTTGATGGAAGACGGTGGGGCTGATGCGTCCTCCTCTGCTGAATCTTTGTCAGCGCAAAAAACGGGGTCACGTATCCTGGATGCGCTGCAAGGGGTGGTCGCATCAGTTGCAGGTCGCGCGATTGGTTCAAATGAAGAATCGGTTGAAGAAAGCAATTCTGCGTCCATTTCAAAGCTTGAAGTGATTGATATGGATGACGAGTTCTGGATTCCTGGTCGGGAAAACTATCAAGGTGCTGGATGGCGTAGTGGGCGAACATTTGAACACAGTCATGATTTCAAAAAGCAGGTTTCTGAACAGGAGGAGTTGATAAAGCGGTTGCCGGAGAGATCGCGTCAATTCGTTCGCACAAAATGGCGCGAGACGGGTATGTTAAAGGAATTTTCCTCTAAAAATATTCGCGCTCAGACTGCATCTGCGCAAGTTGAACCGTCAATTCAAGGAAATGCCGTCACAGGTCAGGTATTGCGTTTGAACGGCAAACCTCTGGCCAATGTGACATTAAAGATAGGATCTCGCAGCACGGTTACAGATGGAGTCGGTAAATTTGTACTCGACGATGTGCCGGAAGGCGAACAGGTGTTGGTGATTGACGGTACCACCGCGAATAAAGCTAATCGTGTTTATGGGCGCTTCGATTATCGGCTTCTGGTTAACAAGGGGATTAATGCTCTCGATTTCACGCTGTGGATGCCACGTCTCGACATGGCTAATGCAGTGTCACTGGCATCGCCAACGGTTCGCGATGTTGTCGTTACCAACCCAAAGTTGCCAGGCTTAGAACTGCGTATTCCCGCAGGTACCGTAATCCGTGATGCAGAGGGTAAAATTGTGCGCAAGGTGAGCATAACGCCATTGCCTGCCGATCAATTGCCGTTCCCCATGCCCTATGCAGATGTTCCGTTGTTCTACACAATTCAACCCGGAGGGGCAATTTTACAGTCAACACGTGGTACGCCTCAGGGTGCTCAGCTGGTTTACCCCAATTACACGACGCAACCTCCAGGCGCGCCGGTTCCGTTGTTTGACTATGATCCTTACGGCCGTGGCTGGTATCAGTATGCTGTTGGGCGCATCAGCGATGATGGTGCTCGTGTCGAAACGGATGCGCCATTCACCATATATCAGTTTACAGCCAGTTCATCTGCTTATTCCGTAAATGTGCCTCCCGCAGATGGTCCGGTACCCTGTGAAGGCAATGACTATGATGGTGACCCGGTAAGCTGTCATACGGGGCTGTTCGTTGAGGCTGGTACGGATCTGTCCTTGAGCGATGTTGTGCCCGTATCACTCAACCGTGTCTACCGACATAACGATAACGTACAGCGAAATTTTGGTGTGGGAGCTACCCACAATCACGCACTCTACTTGCATATTGTCAGCAGTGTTAAGTTTGCTGCAGATGAGATATCGCTGATTTTACCCACCGGAGCACGCGTTAAGTTCCTGCCAATAGGCCCCAAAGAATATCATCAACCAGGATCCATTTTTGAATCCAATCAGCCAGGGCCATTTTTCAAGGCGCAGATCACGCTGGTTCCAACTGGAAGTTTTCAGCCTGATTTTCAGATTCGCAAGCGGGACGGCTCACGTCTTGGGTTTGGATACTACGGTGGCGGGATCAAATGGGCCAAGGATCGCTTTGGGAATCACACCAGCTATGTTTACGACGCGGGTCACCTTGCCTATGTTGTCAGTCCCAATGGTCGTTACCTGCATTTCAAACATGACAACTCTGCTTGTTTTTCCTGCACCAACTCTGTGACAGATAACCTCGGACGCGAGGTCCAATATAAATACGATACGCAGGGTCGATTGGTTAAGGTAATCGATCCAGAAGGAGGCGTTACCGATTACACATACGACAGTACACACCGCATGCGCAATGTGCGCGATCCAGTGGGACAAACCACAGGTCGCTTCAAGGTACAAAACGAATACGATGCGACTGGACGCATCTATCGCCAGACCTATGCAGATGACACAACCAATGTTTTTGAATATGTGCTGGGCTCTAATGGCAAAGCAGTAGAAACCCGGGTAACCCACGGACGGGGTGATGTACGCCGCATCACGTACAACACTGATGGCTACATCCTGACGGACACTCAGGCCTATGGTACAAGCGTGCAGCAAACCCGCACCTTCGTGCGCCGCGCGGATAATCAGATCGAGAGGGATACTGATTCTAGAGGTCGTGTAACTCGCTACGAGTATGATGCGGTGGGCAACGTTACCTCTCTGACTCGCATGTACGGTACCAGCAACGCTACAACCTGGCGTTATACCTACGAGCCTCAATACAGTCAGGTGCGCACCATTACTGATCCTTTGCAGCGCAAGCGAACCAATCACTACGACGATCGCGGTCTGCTTACGCACGTTGAGGACGACTTGGGTAATACGCTGCGTTATGTATTTAACAGCGATGGTCAGGTGGCCAGCATTACCCAAACTGCCAGAGGGCGACCTCTGACAGCTTCTTTTACTTACCAACAGGGTGATCTGGCTGCGATCACTGATCAGCTCAACCGTACGACCAATTTTTTCAGTGATGGCATTGGCCGCGTAGTGACGGTGGTCGATCCTTTGGGAGATTTTTCCCACACTGAATACGATCGTCTGAGCCGTGTAGCGGCACAAGTCGATGGCCAGGGCAACCGGGTGGAGTTTGACTATGACGGTAATGGCAATCTGCTGACCTTCACCGATGCCGGTCAGAAAAGCACGCGGTTTAGCTACGATCCAATAAACCGCCTGCTCGGCACCGAAGACGCGCTGGGCCAGACCGAAAGCCGCGTATACGATACTAACGGCAATCTCAGTTTTGCTACCGACCGTGCAGGTCGCATTACCGGGTTCACCTACGACGTGCTCGATCGGTTGAGTACGATTGGTTTTGGTGCGACCAGTATTGCAAGTCCGGTATACAGCAGCAAGCTTACCTACAGCTACGACAATGCCAATCGTGTCACCAAAATAGTCGATTCCCGTAATGGCACGATCAGCCGCACTTACGACGATCGGTTTGACACGATGTTGAAGGAAACCACTCCCCAAGGCAGTGTCACCTACACCTATTATGCCAATGGCCTGCGCCAAAGCCTGACCCCCGGTACTGGTGGCAGCAAAATCAGCTACACCTATGACGCTGCCAACCGCTTGCAGACCCTGACTCAGGCGGCAGGTACTGGCAGTGCGCTGCCGGCTTCCGCCCAGACGGTGACCTACCAGTTTGATGAGGCCAACCGGCCCCTCTCCTTGAGCCTGCCAAACGGCATGCGTATGGAATACGATCTGGATGATGCGGGGCAGCTGCGAGGTATTGCGTACCGCCGCGCCGACGGTTCTCTGATGGGCGATCTGGCCTATACACATGACGATGCGGGCTTGCGCACGGGGGTCACTGGCAGCTTCGCCCGTACTGGCCTGCCCAATGCTTCCAGCGGCAACCAGCATGACGCCAACAACCGGTTGGTCAATCACAATGGTTCTACCATCACGTACGACAAAAATGGAAATGTGCTTACAGCCGGCGGCCTGACCTATGTCTGGAATGATCGTCAGCAATTGATCACTATCAAGCGTGGTACTACGACTGTCGCGAGCTTTGCCTATGACGGCGTTGGGCGTCGCCGTGGAAAGACCATCAGCGGCGTGTCCACATCCTACTTGCACGATGGGAACAATCCGATTCAGGAGCGGCGTGGAACCACTGTACTTGCCAACAACCTGACGGGATTTGGGCTGGATGAATTTTTAGTTCGTTACACCGGCAGTCAGCAACTCAACTTCTTGCGTGATGGTTTGGGGTCGACAGTTCGACTGACGGATGCCAGTCAGAATACCTTGGTGGACTACACGTATGATCCGTATGGTGGGACGAGCGCGAGTGCGAGCGTAGAGAATCCGTATCAGTATACGGGCAGGGAAAATGACGGTAACGGGTTATACTATTACCGGGCTCGATATTACAATCCGGCATGGGGACGATTTGTTCAATCCGATCCGATTGGGCTAGAGGGTGGACCAAACACGTATGCTTACGCTGACGGGAATCCTCTTTCCATTATAGATCCGTTGGGGCTTTCCGGAATTGTTGGTGTGTTGGGCGAGGGCGCCGCAGGAGGCGGTGTTATCCGTCCTGTTCCGGTTCCAATGAGTCCTGTTGATCCACTGGTTTATCCTAATACTCATAATCCATCAGATGTATCGCCAAGTGACCCAAATGGAAAAGATCCTCGTAGTCAGAAATGTTTAAGTCTTCAAAAGAAAATATCGAACTTAAAGAAAGAGATATACGAGAAGCGGATTCCCGATCTGGAGAGTAACCTAGGTAATTTGCCGCAAAGGATTGGCCCTGGTGAACAGCTTAGAGATACAGTGCGTGGCCATGAGAAGCTTCTTAATCGCCAGTTAAGAAGATTGAGGGAGCTGGAGGATAGATATGATGAAGAATGCGTCCCTAGCTGCTGATGTGGGCTTTTGTTGTGTGAAAATCCGTGTGGGATCTTAAATGTCTTTGAAAAAATATGAATTTGAATTGCGTAATGCTAGTGAATCGAAAAGCGAAGGCGTTTATCAAAGGATCGCAGACAATTTTGAAGATGATCTGTTGGAGTATCAGGACTTTCCGAGAGATTATTTTTATTTTTTGTTGAAGCTGTTGTCCGATTATGATTTTTATTCTAAGCCTGGCTTGTGGAATTTCTTGCTGGTTTTAGGTACGGAAGGTCATAAACTAGAGTCGCTTCATTACGAAGAGCTGGCGGATTGTATTGTTGGCAATTATGCGAACTATAAAAATGCTGATCTTTGTTTGGCTGTTTGTGATTTTATTGCTCGGAACTATTCAGAGGTGGATGCTAAGGCCATATTTCGTAAGCTGGAAGTTATAGAAGCCAATAAGCCTGATGAAGAGAAGGGCTTCGTTAAAGATGGTTTAAGAATATTGGCGGCTGAAATCAGTAGAAAAGAGTAGCAATTATTTTTTCAAAACGAATTGAGGCGGCTTAAGCCGCCTCAATTTCAATATTCACTCGCTTGCTCAAAGCCGCCGTGATATTCACTAGTGCATCCAGTGAGAATTTGGAAATCCGTCCCCGAGGATTGCATAGCATTGATCCATCTCAATGAATCGAAGTCCAACTCATCTCCGGCGTAATATTCAATCGATCATCCATATAGATATTCGCATCCATCGCCAGCAATCGCACATACCGGTCAAAATACAGCAACTGCTTTCAGCAACAACGCAAACTCCCTCGGAAAATGAATCCCATGCTGCTTACCCCACGCCCACCAGATCCATCATCACCCGGTTCACCTCGTGCTCGTTGATCGACACGAAATCCAGATTATGCTGGAGACGCACGAGCACAAGGATTTTCGTGGACAACTAAAGACCCTCGAACTGTGAGTAATTTCAGGGATGCTGCAGGCTTACCGTCAGGCGGAGCAAGTGGAGCAACAAATACGGCTGATTTTCCAATCAGCGGGAAAGCGAATGCTGCGGATATTATTAAATCAAGGCCAGCGCTCCCGTTAGATGGAAACAAGGGAGGTCTTCTGGAGCTTATAATTGATCCGAAAAATGTAAACATAATTGATTTTTCAGTACTCAAGCCGTAGGTTTAACCGATGGAAAAAAAATACGCAGGCATGACGGTGAATGAGCGTCTTTGCGCAAGTGTATTGATGGACGAATTTTATGAAGCAGTTGAGAAGAAAGACACTGAGAAGGTTCGTGCTCTCCTTAAAAAAGTGGAGCTAACTGAGGATTCGATAAAGCCGATCTTGGAAAAATTAGAGCTGTAAAAAGAGAAATTCGTTGTCGTTAGGTTGCAAGCAAAGGGCTTGCAACCCTGTCGAAGTAGTTTGGTTCTCAGAAAAAAGAAGATGTGATCGGGGTCTTAACGAAAAAGTACGACCAGCCAAAGTGCGCTTTGGCTTTTGAGAGCGGCATTGGCGTTGAATCACTCACAGTCATCAGTCACTGGTGTGTTTAGATTTTAATTTTTGGCTTTTTGATTCCATGAGCAATTAATTTTGGAATGGACGTTATTAACAGAGCACGTAATGGAAGTTTGTAATGGATGGAAATATTCAAGAAAAAATGACATTAGACTTTATTAGAAACGCAGAGAGCTATTGGCTCGATATTAAAGGTGGAAATTCGAAGGCGGCAAACAAGAAAATCAAAGAAAATGAAAAAATAGTTCAAAGGTTGGTTGAATGTGATGAAGTAGTAGGATGTCTTGCTCGATTGCTAGAGCATGAATCCGATTACGTTAGATTCTCAGCTGCGGCTCATTTGGTGAAATGGGGGTTGCGTGAACAATCTATTGCAGTTCTACGAGAGTTAGCGGCCAATCCAAAGGGTTTGGTTGCACCGACGGCAAAAATAGTCTTAGAGTTCCATGGCATTGAGCAATAGAGGGATATGTTCAATCCGATCCTATTGGATTGGAAGATGGCCCTAATACGTACGCCTATGTTGGTGGGAACCCGATAAGCTATATAGATCCAACGGGCGAGATTTTAATCCGTGGTTGGCGCCATCCATTTATATGTTTCGTACGGCTGATTGTTCGGTATGGCGGTTGAAGCTCGGGCTGCCAAAGATTTGGTTGCAGAGGGCAACGCAATCCTTGGTAGCCAAGTCTCTGTAAGAACTTCTGAAGGACGTCGCGTGGTCGACCATCTTGTTCAAACTCCAGATGGTCGGATTGTCGCGGTTGAGGTCAAGTCTGGTGGTGCAGTTCGTGATTCTGCCCAGCTAGCAAAAGATAATGCCATGGCAACACAGGGTGGGGTGGTAGTTGGTAAGAATGCGCCAGATGCCTTGAGGGGACAACAAGTGATTCTTGATACCATCGAGCGTCGCTACTGAGGGTTGGTGATGAAGGATCTGCAGAAAAAATTACTCACATTGGTTGGTGAAAAGATTTCTGCCTATGGGTTTCAAAAGAAGCCCGTAGGGCAATCTTTTTTGAAGGCGATTTCTGGTGGGCGAGTTTCCTTTCATTTGTCTTTCATTGAGCATGAAGCCGACTTTGATATCACAGTCGATATCGCCATCCGATTCGATGACTTGGAAAATCTGATTAATGCGGACAATAGACTGTTAACAAAAAAAGAGAAGGATTTGACTTATTCATTTGGTATTGATATCGGGAACCTCGCTAATGATGAACAGAAAAGATGGTGTGTTGCTTCTGATGCGGACATTCCCAATGTTGCAGATGACTTATTGGCTGATTTTAAGCGGTATGCATTTCCATACTTCGATAAGTATTCCGTGATGTCGGCTGCCTTTGAGCTTCTATCAGGCAATGATCGGGCGGCCTGGATGCATAGCCCACTTCATGGGGCGCGATCTAAGCGGGCGCTTGGTTTGGCCGTCTTACTTGGTCATAAAGAGCTTGTGGCTAGGATGGTTGAGGACAGCGCTGCTTTTCTTCGAGAAGTAAAAGACTTTGGTCTTCAGGACTATCTGATTTTTTCAAAGAAATTCTTAGGCAGCTAAAAGCATCCCCTAGCCCCCAGATCAAGGGGCAGTTAGTACCCTGACTTTATCTTCCAGTCATATCACCATGACTGGATTTCATTCCACAAATCCTCCGCGCTGACCGCGCGGCCATTGGACAGTGTTGGTTGGCTCCACAGTAGGTCGCATGCTAATTCCGTCGCACATGCTAATTCCGTCGCACATGCTAATTCCTGCAGGCGTTGGGGTGGCAGGAAAGTATGGGGACAAACGCAAAATATTACAGATCCCTGCTTTAGAATGAATTGGATCTCTGTAGCTTTTGCTGAGCCGGGTTGCAACTAGAGCAGTTGCAGGTATTCCTGGGGCAACGTTGTCATCCTCAACAACAGCGCTTGGGACGGCATTTGGCCGATAAACTATGTTGCTATAGCAGGAAATAAATATATGCGGTGGGTTGTCTATTTATTGGCTGGGATTTTTTCGCTAGGTTTTGCATACCATTTTGCTCGTGTTGCGAACCTTGCGGCCAGCTTTGATGTGTCGCTCGTTGGTGTGCTCTGTTTTCTTGGTTTTATGTTTCTTGGGGTTGTTTTTTTTGCAGTAGCCTATGGTTTTCGATTTGGGCAAGTAAGTGAAGTAAGGGGATCGTTAGATTGCCCAGTAATTTATAAAAATGATCACAGGCTTGAAATAAATTCAAGGATAGTGTTTTCGAATAACCCTGATAGGGATTCGAAGCTTCCTGCTTCTCAGCAATACGTTATTTTTATTTGTGGTTGGCGAGTGTTTGTTTGTCCTGCGGCTTCTTTTTTGCGCTAAAGGCCGAGGTCAAGGGGTCAGTTTTCTTGATCTTTGTTAGGCTCGCATGTTGCCCGGCTCACGCTAAATATTGCCATGGCTAAATTTTGTCGGATTCAGGGGCCAAATTGTTGTGAATTGCTGGCTAATCAGAGAGCTAGCACCTACACCCCTGGCGGATCGCGGATCAAGGGGGTCAGACTCCTTGATCGTTAAGTCCGCTGAATATCCTCCGGCCCAATATCACGCCGTTTATGTACAACTGCCAGCACGGCGACATGGTCGGGCATGATCTCAAAAATAATCCGATAAGAATAAATCGAAAACTCCCTGACCGCTTCGTCCCCAGCTCCGCCATCATGTGGTGACGTTGGGGCAAGTTGTCCAGTTGCAGGGAACGGGTGACGATCTCATCAGCCACCCGCTGGGCGTAGATCTTGGAATCCCGAGCAATGAAATTGTGGATTTCCAGCAGATGCCGTTTGGCATCGAATGACCAGATCACCATGACTGGATTTCATTCCGTAAATCCTCCGCGCTGATCACGCGGCCATTGGACACGTCCTCACGGCCTTTGCGAACTCTCTCTAGTACATACAGGCGATACATGATTTCTTCAAAGTCCACGTTATCCGGCAAACGCTGAATGGCTTCCAGTGCTTCCTGTTTCGCGTTATGGGGTTGCATGGTGGTCACCTCGCTTCTTGTGTTCAGCCTTGGCTCAATATAGCAAATTTCTGCTTCAATCCCTGGCATTGACAGAATCCAGGAGCTGCCCACATCAATGAATCGAAGTCCACCCCATCTCCGGCGTAATATTCAACCGGTCATCCATATAAATATTCGCATCGATCGCCAGCAGCCTCACATACCGATCAAAGTACAGCAACTGCTTCAGCAACAACGCAAACTCCCGCGGAAAATGAATCCCGTGGCGCTTGCCCACGCCCACCAGATCCATCATCACGCGGTTCACTTCATGCTCGTTGATCGACACGAAATCCGGATTGTGGATATCCATGTCCGGCATCATCTTGTCCATTGACGAGTACAGGTTTTCAATGTCGCGGGTCAGGCGTTTCACGTCCACTTCCTGATCCGTCATGCCGATGCCGACCATGGCTTCCGCCATTTCGGGGTAGTTGTTCTGGCCAATGGCCCAGATGAATTTCGACATGGATTCCCAGGTCTGCGGGCGGATGCGGCCGACGATGCCGAAGTCGATGAAGCCGACGCGGCCGTCGCGCAGTACCAGCAGGTTGCCGGCGTGCACGTCGGCGTGGAAGGAATCGCAGAACATCAGGCTGGCGAACCAGGTGTTCATGGCGGTGATCAGTACGGCTTCCGGGTCTTCCACGATGTGCTGGATGCTTTCCAGGTCGGTGAAGGGTACGCCGTAGAAACGCTCCATGGTCAGCACGCGCATGGTGGACGCCTGCTTGAATACTTTCGGTGCTACGGCCTGATCGTTGCCGGTTTCGCGCAGGAATTTCTGGAAGGCTTCGATGTTGGCCGCTTCCTGGTAGAAATCGCACTCCGCCAGCATGCCTTTCTGGATTTCCTCGACGATGGCCGACAGCGACGCCATCGACAGATTCGGCACGAAGTACTCCAGCACTTTCGCGCCCACGAACAGGAAGTTCAGGTCGGTGAGCAGCACGTCTTCCACGCCGGGCTTCTGCACTTTCACCACCACGTCTTCGCCGGTCACCAGCTTGGCGGCGTACACCTGGGCGATGGAGGCGGAGGCCAGGGGCACCGGGTCGATTTCGGCGAAGATGGTTTCCAGGGATTTGCCCATTTCCTTTTCCATCACGCGTTTCATGATGTGGAAGGGGATGGGGGTGGTCCTGTCCAGGCAGAGCTGGAATTCCTCGACGTAGCTATCGGGGAAGATGGAGGGCGAGCTGGCGATGAACTGGCCCAGTTTGATGTAGGTGGTGCCCAGGCGTTCGAAGGTCTGCCGCAGCAGTTTCGGGGTGGGCGGGCGGTCGCCCTTGAGCCATTCAATGCCGGTTTGTGCCAGTACGCGGGTGGTCTGGGCGATGCGCAGCGCGCCCTTGACGCCGGCCACCAGTCTGTTGAAGCCAGAAGTATCGGATGCCATGAGTTTAACGCCTTGATAACAGGATAAATCTTCCGTGAAAGGTCCCAAAGGCCACGCCACAGACGGGCTGTGGCCGACCGGGCCTATTCTACACGGATTGTTTTGATATAGAGCAAAGCCCTTAAAATCGTCCAAGCTTAAAGGTGACACTCTGTATAAATTTGCGTAGGCTTGGACGTCAATCAGGCTGTTATTGCCTGATTTTGTAGACATTTTTGCCGAATCTGTTGGCTTTTCAGAGGTGGTCGCCGCGGCGACGACAAAGTGATGATGGCAGTATCCTTGAACCCCCTGGCCCGTATTGAACACAACATCGACGTTCCCGATTCCCTGCGCGGCCTGGTGCGCATCGCGGACAATGAAGTGAATCCCGAATGGCTCGGTTTGACCGAACGTGACCGGGACCGGATCTGGGGCGCGGTGGAAGCCCTTTACCGTACCGGCGCCTATCCGGCGCTTTCGATCTGCATCCGCCGTCATGGCGAGATTCTGCTGAACCGTTCCATCGGCCATGTGCGCGGCAATGGCCCCGGCGACAGAGACACCAAAGTGGTTGCCACGCCGGACACCCCGTACTGCCTGTTCTCCGCGTCCAAAGCGATCACCGCCATGCTGGTGCACCTGCTGGAAGAGCAGGGCAGGATCAACCAGCTGAATCCGGTCAGCTATTACATTCCCGAGTTCGCCGCCAACGGCAAGAAGCGGATCACGGTGCAGCAGATTCTGGCGCACCGGGCGGGCATTGCGTCGTTCGATAATATCGATCCGGAAATGCTGTTCGACCACCACGCCATCATGAACCTGATTTATTCCGCCAAACCCACCAATCTGCACGGACGCGAGCTGGCCTATCACGCTTTGACCGGCGGCTATGTGCTGGGTGAGCTGGTGCAGCGCGTCACCGGCGCGAGCATCAAGGAATACCTGCGGGAGAATGTGCAGGTGCCGATGGGCTTCCGCAATTTCAATTACGGTGTGCCGGATGATGTGTACCCGGAAGTGGCGCGCAATTATCTGACCGGTTTTCCCGTGGTGTTTCCGGTGAAGCAGTTCATCAGGCGTATTCTGGGGGCGGATCTGCAGACGGCGATCGATCTGTCGAACGATCCGCGTTTTTACCAGCAGATCATTCCGGCGGGGAACATTACCGCTACGGCAGAGGAATGTTCGCGCTTTTTCCAGTGTCTGCTCAATGGCGGCGAGTACGATGGCAAGCGCATCTTCCAGCCGGTGACGATTGAGCGCGCGGTGCGGGAAGTGAGTGCAACGCAATTCGACAGCACTTTGTTGGCGCCCATGCGTTACAGCGCCGGCATGATGCTGGGCAATTATCCGATTGGGCTGTTCGGTCCGGCCACGCCTTCGGCTTACGGGCATATCGGGCTTACCAACAATTTCTGCTGGGCCGATCCGGAGCGGATGATTGCGGTGTCGCTGCTGACGTCCGGCAACCCGGTGCTGGGTTCACATATTCCGCGCCTGGCGATGTTGCTCACGGCGATTTCGCGGCGCTGCAAAAAGGTGTTTCGTGCCTGATTGAACGTGTTTCAGTTGTACCAACAAAAACGGGAACCGAGGTTCCCGTTTTTGTTTTTCGATTGCCCGATTAACGGCTCAGAACAGTTTGCACTTGTCGAAGATTACGACTGGTCCCAGTGCCAGTATCAGATTCGCGTAATCGACGCAGCGCACGCCACCATTGCCTTCGCTGCGGATCACACTGGCCTTGGTCAGGGGCTTCAGTGCGGTAATGCCAGTGGTGACGCCATTGCGGGAAATATCCAGCGCCAGTAGTCCGTTCAACGCACCCAGCGGCGTCACATTGGTAATCTGGTTGCGCGCCAGCGACAGGCCCTGCAGTTGCTGCAGGCCCGTCAGCGTGGTGGCATCGGCAATCAGGTTCTGGTCCAGTGCCAGCGACAGCAGTTGCGGCATGGCTGCCAGCGCTGAAGGATCGCTGATGCTGTTGTTATACGCCGCGATATTGCGGATCGAATCCGACGCCGCCAGCGCATCCAGCGACGTCAGCCCGTTGTTGGACAGGCTCACGGTATGCAGCATCGGCATCTGCGCCAGCGGCGCCAGATTGGCCACGGCGTTGTTGTCCAGCGATACGGATTGTGTCAGCGCAAACTGCTCCAGCCCGGCGACACTGCGGATACTGCGATCCAGGCAGTAAATAACATCGAACTGTTCCAGGTGGGTGAAGCCGGTTTCTTTCAGGCAGGCGCGCAGGGCTGTGTCTTTCACCAGGCTTAAGTTCGCCCGGGGGCCGATGTGGATGGTGACGGTGCGCACGGTGTTGAAGACAGTGTTGTTGGGGCCGCTGGCAAAGGCAGTGAGGCGGTAGGTGGTGGTCTCCGCCGGATACACTTTCAGGCTGCCTTGCGGTTCCACCGCGCCGATATCGGGTTCGATGATGACGCCGGTGAGCTGGAATTCATCGTCGGTCTCGCCGGTGATGCTCCAGGTCAGCTGGCCATATTCGTTGCCGCCGGCGTCCAGCAGGGATTGTCCGGTGAAGGTGACGACAGGTTTGCAGGATGACAACAGCAGTGTCGTCAGCAGAATGAAAAATGGCATTCCCCGGCGGGAATGAACACGCAGGCAGTTCATTGTGGGTGGCTCCTGTTATTTTTTTTGGGGAGATCGAACTACCTAATCGATGCTGGCATTGAGTGTAATGGATGATATGCAGTAACACGAGCTATCAGCAGACGAGCGTGCCGGGCTCGCGCTGGTTTTCGCCGGCCTGTTAGAATCCCTCATCCCAGTGCACTGAGGAATTGAATCCATGTCGTCTTTTTCCAAACCCCTTGTTTGTTTTTTGTTCTTGGCCACGGCCGCCTGCGCCAGCAAGCAGCAGGTGATCATCGATCCGGCCGGCGTCGACATGGGCAAGTACCAGCAGGATCTGACGGAGTGTCAGCAGATTTCCGAGCAGGTGGAACAGAAAGCTGCCGGTGGCGCGGTGGCGGGTGCGGTGGTGGGCGGTCTGGTGGGTGCGGCGCTGGGTAACAGCGGCACGGCCGGACGCATGGCCGGCGCCGGCGCCGTGGTGGGTGGCGCCAGCGGTGTGGGCGCCACCCAGCAGGAGAAAGATCAGGTGGTGAAGAACTGCATGCGCAATCGCGGCTATTCAGTATTGAATTAAAGAGTCGGTGTTGAATTAAGAGTCAGTGCTGAACTGATCCCTCAGCTGACAACCAGGCCGCTCAGCGTGCCGCGGTTTCACTGCCGTACTTGGGCGGAATCGCCGCCACCGAACGCGACAGTGCCACGTTACGTCCCAGCAGGTGACGGTAGATCGCCTGGTAGGTGACGATGTTCTTCACGTAGTCGCGGGTTTCCTTGAACGGAATGGTTTCTATCCAGATGTCGCCCGGCGCCGGGGTGACGTCCGGTTGCCAGGCCCGCGCCCGTCCCGGTCCGGCGTTGTAGGCCGCCGTCGCCAGCACGATGTTGCCATCAAACTGGTCCGACAGCTGTTTCAGGAAGTAGGTGCCCATGTCGATGTTGCGGTCCGGCTCCAGCAGCTGTTGCAGGCTGGGGGCGCGAGTCCGCATCGAACGTGACAGCAGTTTTGCGGTGGCCGGCATGATCTGCATGATCCCCAGCGCGCCCACCGGCGATTTGGCCGCTGGCATGAAAGCGCTTTCCTGCCGGATCACCGAGTACACCCAGTCAGGGTCCAGGCCGCGGCTTTCCGCGTGTTTGAGCACTTCATCCTTGTACAGGGTGGGGAAGCGGATTTCCAGGTTGTCGAAGGCGGTGGACTGTACCGCCGCCAGCAGCGCCGGATTGTGCCAGCCCCAGATGTAGGCCAGATGCGCCGCCGCGCCCCGTTCCTTGGGGCTCATACGGTTGATCATGTGATGCCATTCCAGCCGCGACTGAAAGGTTTCCCCCAGCAGATACAGCTCCCGCGCCCGGCGGATGCCGGCCTTGCGCGTAAGTTTAAGCAGCTCCTCTTCCGTCACCTGGCTGGTGATCTGGTTCAGCTGCAGTGGCTGCTTGAGGCGTTCACTGGCGAGAAAGCCGTAGAAGCTGCGTTCGCGGGAAATGGTTTTGAATGTGTCTTCGGGCTTCTGGACCGGGAACACTTTGCGCAGGACGGATTCCGGCAGCAGGGCGAAGGTGGAGTAGGGGTTGTACAACGCATTCAGGTAGCGCTGATGAAAGCCCATTACGTCGCGGCGGTTGTCGCGGGTGCGGATGCGGGGCTGATTGGCGGGGTCCAGCGGGCCGACATGCTGATCCGCCCGGGCGATCCAGTAGCGCCAGTCCTGCAGTTGGCGATCCTTTTCCCCCAGCAGGGCCAGCGAGCGGCGGGCCTGCGGC
>JABLXQ010000039.1 GCA_013178375.1 Gammaproteobacteria bacterium | reverse complement strand
GATAATCAAATCGACCAGATTGCCAAGATAAATCATGCTGCGCTGGTTGTGAATTGAACCCAATGGCAGTGGCAGCCCGGATTTTGCCAGCTTGAGCAAGTTCAGAAAGTTACCTTTCACGCCTGGACCATAAACCAGCGGTGGGCGAATAATTACCACTGCCATGCCGGTTGTCTCGGCCAGTGTGCGCAGCCCCTGCTCTGCCTCGCATTTCGACACTCCATAGGGATCTTCTGGAAACGGCAAATCGTCTTCTATAAATGGCATGTCCGGATCAGTGCGTTCGCCATTCACTTTAACTGAACTGATAAAAACAAAGCGCTTAACCCCCGCCTGTGCCGCTATACGCGCCAAACTTAGTGTACCTTCAACATTGACAGACCTAAAATCTGCGAGGGGGGAGGAGGAAGAATCATTCATAATGTGGACACGGGCCGCGCAGTGAATCACAACGTCCAAATTGGACAGCATTACAGCTTCGCCGTCCATCCTAGAAAGATCACCAAGAACTACCTTTTTTACGCCTTTAACTTCACTACATTGACGCTCATCCCTGACGCCAGCAAACAGTGTTCCGTTTCGCGTAGAAAGCACACGTAGAAGCGCGCCGCCTAAAAAGCCGTTAGCCCCAGTAACCAGGACGGACTCAGACATCAAGCCACCATCACTCACAAACATATACAAGCAATCGCATAACCTCAACACAGCAGTCGTGTGCCACTATTTAACTATCTGATGCAACCTTCAAACGCACTGCATTCAGACTCCAGCGATGCGTATATTTCCTCAATTTTAGTTGTCATGTTTTCTGTTGTGAACATTGCAGAAAACCTGCAACGAGCACCAACTCCCAGCTCTTCTCTTAAGCCATCATTTTCCAGTATCAATCTGAGAGCATTACTCAAGGACTCTACCGATTTTGGCTCACAAACAATCCCACTCTCACCATCCTTGTTAACCCAAGGCACACCACTGCCAACAATACGAGTAGAAACGACCGGGGTACCAACCGACATCGCCTCCAACTGCGCCACACCAAATGCTTCAGATTTCTCAATGGAAGGCATACAAAAAACATCTGCAGCCGCATAATAAGAGGCCACGTCTTCATCAGATATACGTCCTACCAAAACAACTTTGTCACGAAGCCCGAGTTCACTGATCATGTTTTCGTAGATCTTGGTATCAGGTCCCTTTCCACCAATCAAAAAAACGGCGCCATCAACATGCTTGGCTGCATTGATCAACACTTCAAATCCCTTATAGTAAACATGCCGCCCCAAGGCAAATATGATTTTTTTTCCTCCATATCGCGCCTTAAATTCAGAAACTTTCGCAGCATTTACTTGACCATCAATTGCATCAACACCAATAGGAACAACGATACACTTGCTTCTGAATCTTCTTAATTGCTCAGATCCATCAAGATAATCTTTACTGGTCACAATGATGACATTGGCCTTACTCAAGAGCCAATTCATTAACGGGCGATACAAATAAATCATTCGTTTTTGCTTAACAATATCGCTATGCCAATGAATCACTATTGGCGGCAATCTCACCCGAAAAAAAGACGCCAAAAATAGGGCTATATTAGGCAGCGGATTCGGCAAATGCACATGAAATATTACCGCAGAGTTCTTTAACTGCCTTAGAGAGTTGAAAATATAGCCTGGAGACATCGGCGTAGAGAACAAAGAAAAATACTCTTTGGACCGAATGACTTTGACACCATTGATGACTTCGTTTGATTGCTGGTTATCCGGATCTGAAGCCAGAACAGATACACTTCTATTTTTTATATTTTCAGAAATGCTTGCAACTACAGACTCCATTCCACCGCTATATGGTTTGTAGTATTTTGCGAGATGTACAATTTCAACATTGCTCATTCTGAAAACCTTATTGTGCTCTCACACCCACATACGCCAGACACGAAACCACGACGAAGACACTGAAACAAAATAGCCATCCATTCAAAAATCGGACAAGCTCCCTTCAAGAACATTTTTATAAACATCGAGAGTCTGAGCGGCCATGATCTCAACTGAAAATTCGTTTCGCTGCAAATCGCGCCCCGCTTCACCCATGGCATGCAGCAAGCGCTGATCCCTGGAAAGACAATGAAGAAAATCTGATGCCTGCTCAATATTCCCCAGCGAATACAAAAACCCCGTGACACCATGTCGAACCGCATCCTGATTCCCAGTAACATTACTAGCGACAACAGGCTTTCCGAGTGCCATGGCTTCCAATACAGACAATGGCAATCCCTCCCAGCGAGAAGTCGATAGATATATATCGGCAGCCGCAATATACCTTAAAGGATCTGGAACAAATCCGGGAAACCAAACATCACGCAACCCATTCTTGACACACATTGATTCCACGGGAATGCGATCTACACCATCTCCCACGAACCAATATCTCAAACCACTGCTTTTCTGGGCTATCCTTGCCATTTCCTCCATGTTTTTTGGGTAGTCAAAGCGGCTCAAGGTAACTACAACGATCTCGTCATCGCCGACATTCTGCGCCCTGCGCATATCCTGCCGCCAACCGTCAACCAAATCCGGCGGCCACTGACGCACACCATTCGCAATGACCCTGAAGGGAACGCTCCTCCACAAACCCAGTTCGTCTGCGCGCCTCTTTTCTGAATCTGATACAAATATAGTATACGCAGCCAATTTCTCAGCCATTCGTTCATAGGCCAAGTAAATTTTCTGCAAAACAACGCCATAGTGGTCCAAATGAATGCCATGCGGTGTGTGAACCAAAGGAACACCGGTTAGCATTGAGACAACGCGACCATACACACCCGCCCCTTTGCCGTGACTGTGCAACAGATCAATTTCGCGCTCACGGACATGCCTGATAAGCTTCAATACAGCCCTTAATTCAAAGCGACGCTCGGGAATCTCAACCAGCTTCCCCTTAATTGCCTTTTCATAACGGCGCCAATACGGCTCCTGCCTTGGACACGCAACATCCACCAACACCTTACCTGAAAGATGGGAAATCAATTCAAATAAATGTTGAGGCCCGCCACCATACCCGGCGCTAGCTGTTATCTCCAAAACCTTTAGCATTGACGCCCCAAACCATGCAGCTTCCTGCGTACGATTCTCGTAAGAAATTCAGGAAAAAATACAACGGCAAGATCACGCAACGCCGGACCAAGAACATCAAGACTGAACCCATTCAATCTTGCCCACAATAGTTTTGCTCTCAATGCGTTTAATCGCTGCTCTCTATTCTTGCGGAAGGAAATATTCAACTCTCCTGTGCGACGAAAACAGAGCACCTCCGGCAAATTTGCCGCCTGCGAATGACACAACAGCCGCACCCAAAGTTCATAATCCTGCGCGTATATAAATCGCTCGTTGTATCCACCCGCCGACTGTAGAAGATCCCGGCGAACAACGATGGAAGAATGAAAAAAAGGATTATATTGGTACAAAGCACGACGAATTTCAGAATCTGATTGGCAAAATGGCAACAACGCATCGCGTACGGAAAGCCCATCAATGCTCATTTCCTTGTACGCCGTACCCAAAAGCCCAACTTCCGGGTGGGCCTCAAGAAATGCCAACTGTTTCTTTAGCTTCTCAGGACTCCAGACATCGTCATGATCGATCCTGGCAATATATTTTCCGGTAGCATACTGCAACCCCAAATTCAGCGAGCGAGTCAACCCAATTGACGCGCAGTTTCGCAACACCTTAAGCTTGAAGCCTTTCGTGTTTAGCTCATCCAGGAACGCTGAAGTACCATCACTAGAGCCATCATCAACAACAACAATCTCAAACTCACGATAGCTTTGGTCCAGTACAGATTGAACAGCATCACCCAAAACAGTGCCGCCATCGCGCACGGCAAGAAGCACAGAAACGACTGGGTTTACCGCTGAAAACGCTATACGCCCTTTCACAAATTCATAACCTGTTTAGCCATATTTCGCTCAGAAAAACTAGCGCCACGAGCGAAAACTGTCAAACCGGGCGAGAACGCAACCAAAAGAATCAAGGCAGTAAGCCAGGGTGAAAAAATTCCATTGTGAAAGAAAAAATTAGTCACAACAATGCACCACGCAAAAACCGCAGGCAGCTCGATTCGAGCTGCCGCAGTATTTTTGAATCCTCGCCACATTAGAATTGTGGCGAGGATGGTAGGGAATAATCCATACTCAAAGAAAAACTGCACAAACACATTATGTATTGGAAAGCCCTCCTGAACAGCCTCGCCATCAATTCTATTGTCATAATTCGCACCCAAATCTGATGCAATATCGAAGAAACCACCACCTTGTACCAAATATGATGCACTGTCACTGCCATAGCCAAAAAACGACGCCCAAGACGGAAAATCAGAAATCCATTTATAGATTGCAGTCCACCACAAAAGAAGTTTAGTAGCATTGGATTGATCGGCAAAAGCAATGATCGACATCCCTTGAACAGCAAGCCAAACCCCGAGCGAAAAGCCTGAAACCAACACAATGGAACGCACAACCCGATTAACACGAGGCCATAGAAACAAAAGCATAAACAGTGCAACACCAATAGCAGCGCTTCTTACAGACACTAGCGCAACTGGCAAAATTGCAATCAAAAGTATCAAATAGTATTTACGCCATAAGACATTGGAAAGCCTATACCCCAAATACCATACCCCTATTGTCACGACACCGAAAACGTAGCTCGCCTCGAGCAGGCCAACAGGCCTATTTAATTTGAATCCAGCAATACTTAAACCCGCTTCTATTGTGCCGGAACGAAACGAAACTGGAATAAAAAATTGGATCCATGCGACCACCAAATGCGCAGAAAGCAGAAAAAATATCATCTGACCTACTGCATTTTCGCAATTGGTAACTTCTCGGCGCTTCAGAAGAAGGAAGAGCAAAATTCCAGAGGACAACTTGCCCAATATTCCATACCATGTATCAAAATATTCAAGAATCGAAAAAACTTGCTGAGATTTTATTAGCCCCCCCCAAACGATCAATCCAGCAATTATAGAAAGTGAAGTCAAGCTCACTTTTGATATATATCCTCGATTTAAGATACCAAAAAATGCTATCAATACAGCAAGAAAATAATCCATTCTGCCAACGTTCGGCAAATCAATATCAACCAGATTTATGATTAAAAATGGACCAAGTAGAAAATTTAAAGCGAAGAAAAGTCCGACAAATGCAAAATCCCGCGTCCAAAAAAGAACCAGTAAAATTCCGATTGCAGCCGAATTTACTGCCAACCCGCCAAAATTCATTTCGGAGACGAGCAAATTGAAGACGATATACACTCCATAGAGTGTCAATAGAACGCCCCATTCAAAAAAACGGATCTGGAATCTTTCAGATGTCGGCATCCTACTCCCGCCGCAAGACCAATAGCACAACGTGTCCGTATCTATGACTGAGCAACAAGTTCATCACCTTCTGGGCAATTCGTTTTAAACCTGCTACAGAAAGCGCTCGAATAAATGCCCGCCCAATCGAAGTTTCATCCTTAACACCTTTAAAACCATCAAGAAATCTACACTCAACAGTTTTGAATCCGAATTTTTGCAAGTCCTTTTCAACCGCGTCAACAGGCAATAGAAACTGATAAAAACCGTCTCGAAACTGTGCCTCTGTTGTGCTGGTCCATTCAGGATACCCACCCCTCTTCGCTTTCGACTTCCGAGCTGCATTCATTGCAGGAAACGTTAGAAACAGATACCCACCCGGCTTGATCACCCGCGCCATCTCTGCCAATATTTCATCGTAACCATGCCAGAAATGTTCAATTACACCTAACGACCAATATCCATCAAAATAAGCATCGGCGAATTCCAATTTCTGTACATCTCCCAACGAAATCTTTAAATCTGGGGCACAATTTCGCACGCTCTCAACCGTTTCTTCGGCATTATCGATGCCCCATACTTTAAAACCCTTTTTCTCCAACCCCCAAACATTCTGTCCAAGACCACATCCACCTTCCAATACAGATGCGCCAGGTCGCAAATAACGCTCCGTTATCCGCAATACCATGCTATTAGGAGAATGAATGGCGGCTAATCGCTTCTCTCCTGCCGTCGCTTTCCAATGTTTATCCCAATAATCACTTCGGCCACCGACTACATGAACATCTATCAAACGACCGCTACAAGATTGATAGAACCTCTTCGTTTCCGTCTCGTCTGAAATGCTTTCACCGGTCATAGCTTAGTATTTCCTGCCTGAACTTGATCACTATTCTGGTGCCAAATCGACAGCAACAGATCCCTTTCCAATTCGGCGCATGCACTCAAGGTGTAGCGTCCCAGCACTGTCTCGCGAGCTGCGCGAGACATTTCCTCGCTATGATTACTAGTAGCCCTAATGATCGCCTCACAAATAGAATCCGCATCAGTACTTTTGGCCAGGTATCCATTTATTCCATCGACAACAATTTCATTTATTCCATCTACATCTGTACCAATACAAACCAGGCCACACGCCATTGCTTCAAGCAGCGTTTTCGGCATCCCCTCAAAAAGCGATGGCAATGCAAAATATCTGTATCTCGCAATCACGGATGGCAATTCGTTATTCGATACGCTGCCCAATAAACGGACATCCATGCCGCTGCTTACAGCGAGCGACTTTAATTCCTCAAACTGGGGTCCATTTCCGACGAGGTCCAATCCAATGCCTGCACGATGAGCGGCCCACGCCAGATTAATAAGATTCTTTTCATGCGACAGACGCCCAACAAACAACAGCCTCCTGTTGTCTACAGATATGTCCGTTCCTTGCAAAGGCGTAAACCTGTCCACATCAAGATAGTTTGGAATGACACACAAGTGGCTCGAAGAAATTCCATAGGTCTCGCGAACATATCGCTCGTTGTGATAGCTCGCAACAATCGCAGCATCTGCTATCTGATACGCCCATTTTTCGGCACGCATCATTAAAATCAGCCGCGAATTTGATACCCGCTTCAGAGTCGTTTCAAGCTTCGACTGCACATAACCACAACGCAACACCAGCGGTTTGCTAAACAGCCATTTGGAAATCACCGCTGCCCAGCAGCCATCCAATTGATTGGTCTTCAAAACATCGACTTCTGAAATCTTATTCCGATATATCCAAGGCGCTAAAAGCGAATACACCCAACTACCCAACTTTGGCAATGAGAATATCCTCGGCATAGGCCAAACGACTATTCGCCTGTCCAATCTATTTTCTGAATACAGCTTTTCTGCAACATCGGCATCATGGCTACCGTACGTGAACCAAAAGACCTGGGTCAGGGTTCCATCTGCCAAATGTTTCTCATAAATTAGTTTTTCGCGATCGAAAAGACCGCTTTCTAACCAATTTTTTAGAGAAACACCACGGGTAAAAAAAAGCGCCAGCTTCATAAACTAGCTCACACTACAAACGGCGTATATTTCGCCAAATCGTATATCAACTTCTTTTATGGATATTCCAACAGATGAAAGTTCTTCTCGGAACTGGGACAACGTATATTCGGTATAGTGAGTAGGATCCAATCTCCAATCCACTCCCACTTCCTTCTTATAAAGTGTTATCCAATCACGATCAATCATGGGAACGCGAATAAGAAGTTTACGACTTTCACCAGCACGCCAATTCAGGTTGGAAGTAAGCTTTGTCAGGAATGAAATGCGATCATCAATGTGCTCAAGCACATTTGACAACGTTACGACCGATATCTGCTGGAGCTTTGATAAATCAAGCTCAGTTGCATCTGCATGTATATATTCCACATTGGGCCTTGAATTTATCTCTCGTGCTTTGGCTATCAGCCGTCCATCAATCTCTATCCCATATACATATCTTGCTTTTTCAGAAAAAAGGGACGGCATTCCACCGGTATTACAGCCAACATCTAACACAACGTCATCGTCCTGAATATGATCCAGAAACCATTCCTTGTATCGCATTAGTCGGTGCTTCGGGTGACTTCCCTCATATCTAATTGCCAGGGAACCGGCATACCGGTAGCTCAGATTGTGGATATGTAGAATCAGAATCAGAAGAGCTCGAATCATGTAATTGGTCTCTGAAGTTCAAACATCTCATTCCAACCCAAAATGTCAACAATCAACACTATCCCCCACAAGATCAATACAGTGCCATGCAAGTCTGGCTCAGCCATACCGGTGCTAACACGTGCATTATAGTAAGAGTCATTCGCTCCCGTTGAAAAAAAAGAAAATCCTCCCTGCCAAGGCCAGTAGTGCCCTCGATAACGCCTCAATCGATCAAGGCAATAGCGCCTGATTTCTGCTTTCCTATAATCGGTTAGTCTCTGACAATGATGTAAAACACAAATAACATTAAAGTGATTGCACGCATGCCCATCGTTCACAACACCCAGACACAAATCAATCAAACCTTCCGGGTTAGCTGCCAACTCAAATCCCACCGAGTCCAATGCAGTGATCATTTTCATGGCGCCATTGACTCTTTCTGAAGGTGAAACGATTGCCCCACCTAAATACCAAGCACCATCTTTTTGTCGAAATTTAGACTCCACAAACGCCAATAGCTCAGTGATGGTCCACTGAGATCGCACGTCAAACCACAATGAATTGTAGTGAAGAAAAAATACCAAATGGCTAATATGCGAGGCGGCACCCCATGGCTTTGACCAATCCAAGCGCAGCACGTACTGTTCTGCGTCATTCTGATTCAATGGTATATCGTCAAACGATCGATCTGGCCTGCTACCAAGGCCGTGTAATGCAGCAAACGACTGCCTGGACTCCGCTCTAACGATTTCAAGGCTTCTCAGATTATTCACATTTCGGCTGAGAAAAGCCATTTTTAGACGTCCCCATTTATTATTTCGTGCAAGCCAGGGATCGGTGATCGCT
The DNA here is from genome assembly GCA_013178375.1 of Gammaproteobacteria bacterium. Classification (GTDB taxonomy): domain Bacteria; phylum Pseudomonadota; class Gammaproteobacteria; order Pseudomonadales; family Ketobacteraceae; genus Ch67. Next base: position 20,875 of record JABLXQ010000039.1, on the reverse strand, counting down.
CCATCTGGACGCTGAAATGACTTGATGTGTAAAGACAACGCTTCACGATCTTCTACGTCAATCAAACCAGCCATATAACGAATTTTGGCCGCAAACACGCTCGACACCAATCCAGGCTCACTCTGAAGATCTCCGCTAAGGCTGAAGCGATAAAGCCTGGAATCCCGAGCATGACGCATGCTATCTAAAAACAGTGGAAGTCGTTGTAGCACTCCATACAGCCAGTCGCGTGCCAAAGGCTCAGTCCATGGAAGCGTGAGCGCCGGCTCCCAGGTTGCCTTGCGAAAAAAATCCGAATTTCGGTAAAACTTATCTTCACGCAGAGGAAGCGTTGAACAAATGCGACGGGTAACAGCGGAAGCATATCGCTGGAACACAACCGTAGAAAGAAGGCTATACCGATCTGTCATATCAATCGCGGATATCGCGGACATTGGTGCTTGCTTCTCTTCCCACACTTTTCTAGCAAACTTCACATATCGATCACCAATTTCTTCTATTTTCGTGGGATGGATATTAACGCGGTACTGCTCAAGATTATCAGAACACCTATTGATCGCGGTTAAAACGTCGCTTTGGCCTTCAAACAAAACACCGCCTTTTCCTATTATTTCAGGATGTCCACCACTGTTTCGTGCAATCACAGGAAGCCCGCAATTCAAAGCCTCCATCACTGCATTCGAACATGGATCATCGACACTTGCGGTGAGGTACATGTCTTGCTGGCGCAGCAGATCGCCCAGCTCCGCACTTGGAAGCGGAGGTACCATTCTGATGTTGGAAAAATTAATTGGACTATTGCCGACGAAAGTCACTTCGTAACGATCAAAATCAAGATGTCGATCAATATAACGATAAACATCGAACCCCTTCCGCCAATTGGATGACCAACTACTGATTGCAATCTTTATTAGTGGGCTGCAAGATTCGACTTTATCTAATATCGGATAAAAATGGCCTGGATCGGGGGCATTCGAAATCACTGTGGCAGTATTGCTTGAACCAATACCATATGCCAGACATACATCTCGACTCCAACAAGACTGGTAAATAGTGGCATCTGCAATTTTTTCGTTAAAAAGTGCAATCGAACGGTCCACTGCCGAATCCCGAAGATTGCCACGGACCACCGAAATCGGGCCGTCGACACGATGGATTATCGCGATTTTATTTCCTTTATTATTCTTAAGCCTGGAGACCTGCTTATATAGAGAAGCTGCCGAGCCAAATGGAAAACTGTTGAAAAGCAGGACATCTGCTTTCTCGGGATTATCAACGTACACATCTTGACGGTATAATTGCGCACGGAGCGCTGCCAAAAACTGGTTACCACCACCAGAGGGCTCATTCTTTATAGGAAAAAGAATATGCAGCTTCATTACACCAGATGCCTGTACAATTCGAAATAAGCTTGACCAATATGCTTCCAACTAAAATTGGAAGCATATTGAGGCGCGGCCATGGCGAAACCGATGCGTTTTTGCTTGTTAGTTAACGCGTCAATTGTATTCGCAACAAGTTCGAATTTATCATCCACATCACAATACCATCCCAATTTAAAGCCAGCTTCAACATCAGAGACCATTCCCGTCCTGGTTGCGACAAAAGGGATTCCTGTCGCAAGGCACTCCGGTATTGATTTTGGCCCTCCTTCCTCACGGGAACACATCAGATAGCAGTCAATCGCATGGTAATAACTTGGTAAGTCGTCCATAGATTTCAGATAACGATGAGTAAATCCTATTCCCGCCTTAGCCAGACGATTCTTGACATACCCCCTTGCTGGCCCGGTGAGCAAAACATGAATTTTGTATTTTTTTGCAATTTCTTCCACAACATCACAAAAAACATCTGGGCCTTTAATTAATTTCGGCTCATTTCCATCCGCCCAACCGTTCCCATCTTTTTGAAAGGAACCAATAATAAAACGATCTTCTGGAAGCTTTAGCTGCTGCCTAACGGCCAATCGCCGGACCTCATCAACAGGTGAAAAATAATTTGTATCTACACCAACAGGTATAATGCACAATTTTTCCGGGTGGACACCCCAAGCAACGAATCTATCTCTCATAGTGCTGTTGGAAACGACAATGCACGAAATATTATCAATATCTGCCAAGACTTCTCGAAGCTTGCTATCCATGCCTTCGCTGATCCCAAAATCACCGTGGTAACAGTTAAGAATGATGCAGCCATTTTCATAAAATTTCCTACTTCTCCTAGGACGAAAAGAGTGCAGCGAGCCAAAATGGACAACTCTTCCACGGACAAAAAAAGGATAACTAAAAAATGCCACCCGAATCCCAAACTTGTGTAGCTCGCCCAATATTCGGCGGCCCTCACTATTAATTACCCAGTCAGCCCCTTCACCAACAAAAGCCCAATCAATATTCCTGACTTTAATAAAATCGGAACCGCTAACTAATACCTGCTTCAACACCCGGACCAAAACGCCATATCTTTCAAAAAAAACAGAAAAATTCATTAGGCCACATTCCCAAATAGAAACTTATGCAAATCCAGACTACACGACTGAACCGAACTCGAAACAGTTCTTTCACTTACACAACAGGTTTTTTTACAATTATCGAATAACCTGTGGTAATTTTCGAATGCGCACGCCGAGCCTTGCCAGCCGTTAGAATTTTCAGCGACTTCAGCAAAATGAATGCAACCCTTCCTACAAGCCTCCTCTTGCTATAGAGCTCATTACATCGAATTTGTATTAAATCCATAACAACGGCAACGGTACCACCCATAGGCGAAACAGCCATTATTTCAAACCCTTTCTGCTCTAAAACGAGCCTTAGCTTTATGTCGGTCCAGCGTTGAAAATCAAAGGGATCGCCATGGACAGGATATAAAAACGGGATCGTCAATATTCCATGGCCACCAGGGCGCAATAGCCGATATGCTTCAGCTAGCACAATTTCTGGTTTTTCCAGATGCTCTAAAACCTCGCACATCAGAAAAACATCAATCGAACTATCTATAATCGGTATATTTTCAGCGCTACATAAACAGTCTGGCTTCGTGCTCTCATCTATATTTACGTACTTCCAAGAGCTGACATTTTCCTTGGGAGGTTGAAATCTACCTCGCTTGTTCTCTTTCTTTCCACCGATGTCCAGCACGTCGCCCGCCATCAGGTGCTTATGCTCATTCAGAAAGCTGTCAAGCAACTCTCTCCGAAATGTATTCATTTGGTAATTAGCTCAAAATAGCCGTTCGAGCTCCGAACACCAAGAGCAGAAGCCATTCTAGTGGCCTTTGAGTCCGCAGAAGTAATCTGAGTTCTTGCCCATCCTGGCCCGTTATCTACAACGCACCGTTCCCCAATAATGCTCCACCACCTCTCGGGATATTTCGTTGCCACATGAATGATATAGACATTGCCAAGAGGGTCATCATTCCAATCCATAAACACCGTCTTGAAACTATGCTTTTCAAAAAGACGGATCAACGCAGGTGGCGTAAATCGCCAGTAGTCGCTATACCAGGGGCCATGGTGAAACGATTGAATAAATGGAACCACTGTTACAACCAGATCCTTGCTCATCGCACAAAGATTGGTTACTGCACGATCGACATCAAATACGTGCTCCAAAACCGTATGCGTAAAAACAGCATCAAACTTTTCTTGCAGATCTTGCGGCAGAGATGAAGTTTCGAGATCGAGATTTATATCTCCACTGTCACTAGCATCACCGTAATTTGATATGGCATAAGATGCAGCTTGCGCGAAATATTGACGATAGGTGGAGCCGTTCTTATCGCCATCCTCTCCTCCCGAAACATTAACAACATTCCCCTTGACCAATGGTGCAATGGATTTCAAAACATTGTTCGACCACGTTCTCGCGTCAAAATTCTCATTATTAAATTTCCTATACAGGCGAACAAGAAATCGTCCAAGTCTTAATGATTTCACGTCAATCTCCAGCATTAAACACAAAAAAGAACAGCTCGAAGACAAATCTTACTTGTTCATATGCAATTTTCTTTTCAAGTACAAATATGACCAAAGCGTCAAAAAAATTTCTGCGATCACATTCGATACCGCCATCCAGCAAATGCCTAATCGCCCAACCGTCAGCACACAAAACGCAAAGACTGCATATTTGATAATTTGCGATCGCTGATTGAAAACACCATCACCTTGCAATTGACTTTCCATGCCTATCATATTTGTCCAAAAAGCAGACAAAAGACCGACGGAATATATGACCCCAATAAGAACGGATTCGCGGTACTCAGCACCGAAAAACAAAGGGATTAAAATTGGTAAACCCACCCACATAACGAATACAGACAACAATCCAATCAGCCATAGCTTTGCACCATGAGTTTTTAGAGCGCGCAAATTTTGATTTTCGTTCTTTCTTCCCCAATAAGAACTCAGAATGCCGAGCACAATCTTGGCGTTATTCTTTACCTGCGTGGGTATTAACGTTCCAACATGGTAATAACTCAGCAATACCGGATCCATCCCACCCAACACAATCCTGTCAAGCCGCATGGCCAACAACGAAAACACCGCCAACGCAGTCTGTCTCCATCCCTGACTAATCAGCTCAGACTCAAACTGGGAATTCTTCTCGCCGTCGGCAAGCTTCTTCCTGACCAAAAGCAGTCCCGCGACCACTACAATCAACCGACTTAACAGGAATGCACCGTACACCAAACCTACTTCTTGCGTAGCTACCGCAGCAATGCAAGTCAAGACAAATGACAACAAACTACCTGCCAACGCTAGCAGTCTGCTTGATCTAAAATCTCTCTTCCCAACCAGCGCACTCTCATAGCTCTGAAATCCAGACAACGGAATGCTGGCGGCCACCAATAGCAAAAAAATCGCCAGCTCACTCTGGCCCTGCTTCAGGTACAACACTGCACCCAGCGCAGAAACGATAGAAGTTCCAATTCCTGAAAATATCAGGCTTTTTCGCAGGGCCACCCAATAAAATCTGTCGTAATCTTTTAGCGTGCTTTTCAGGACAACCATATTTAGTCCTGGTAGGCCACACACGCTTGCTACTGCAAGCCAAGCCAGAAGCAATTGATAATCCCCTAACTTTTGCACCCCCAAAAAGCGAGCGAGAACAACACTATTAGCAAAGCCTATTACAATCACCAAGCCCTGAACCAACCCCAGCCAAGCAGTCTCTTTAATCACGGGATGTTTTAAATAGCGCACTGGAGACAACATTAAATGCGCATGCTAACTATTATTTTTTTGATAATGCAGTATCAAAACCACTGCGAGAGATATCATCAATCCCACTAACGCACCAAGAATTGAGATCTGCGCTCGCATCGGGCCAACTTTGACTTCGGGGATTACGGCTGGATCAACAACCTTAAACACGTACTCAGAACGGATTTGAGCCAACATCGCCACCTTGGTTTGTTGCTCAATAAGCTGATAAAATATTTTATGCATGGAGGTATTTGATGTTTGGTCAATTTGCTTCTTCAGATAGTCAATACTCCTTTCGGCTTCCGCTATATCCAGCATACGCACATGTTGATTAAGATCGTCGACCAACCAAGTGGCCCACTGCTGTGCAGCTACCGGAGACAATGAATTTACGCCTACCCTCACAAAGAGGGTCTTATTGTCCTTATTGACTTCAAGAGATTTTTTGGAAAACACATTAAATAGCTCCCAATCCGTGGGAGCCGCCACTTTCGGCGGGGTTACTTTGCGAACCCATTCACCGGACTGCTCATTAAATATTTCTCCATCCAGTATCCAGTGTCCACCTTCCATATCCCAACCTTTGGCGGCTACCAATGGAGCAGCCAAATTATGTCGGTTTATAAAACTCGTCAGAAAAGCCCTGGACTTCAAAACTTCAATAGCATAGGAAGTTTTGTCTACTTCAGTGGCATTAAGTCCTATACCAGCCAAATTCGCAATACCACCAAACTTACCGGCAATACTTGCCAGCTTACTGCCATCTTCCGTCATAGCCGGAACGAGCACAATTTCCGAACGATAGATATTTGGCTGCGACAAAGCGTACACCATTGCCAAGATGGTGAAAAACGCAGTAACAATCACGACCAGCCATTTTCCGCGCCATATCGCCGAAAACATCTCCCGCAAATTAATTTCGTCATCAAGCACTGCAGTTGTAGCAACAACATCAGACATTATATTTTCAGTCTCCATCACAGGCGCAGGTCAACAAATTCTTTGCCCAACACATATTTCAGATCAAAAAGAACGTGTGGCGACTTTCCAAACGCATGAATTTTATGTTCACTCATTTCCTTATACTGCTTATGAGCTACCGCAATGATAATGCCGTCATAAGCTGCATTTTCTGGATTGGCAACCATGGAAATCCCATACTCACGCTGCGCATCTTCAGCGTTTACCCACGGGTCAAACACCTCCGCGGCGACCTGATATTCCTTAAGCTCATTGATAACATCCACTACTCGGGTATTGCGCAGATCAGGACAGTTCTCTTTGAATGCCAATCCCATGATCAAAACCCGCGCACCCTTGATCTGAATGCATTTATTCAGCATGGCCTTGATCATTTCACTGGCCACAAACCGCCCCATGCCATCATTGATGCGACGGCCCGCCAGAATCACTTCAGGGTGATAGCCTACAGCCTGGGCCTTGTGAGTCAGATAGTACGGATCAACACCAATGCAATGGCCACCAACAAGCCCGGGGCGAAATGGCAGAAAATTCCACTTGGTGCCCGCTGCTTCCAGTACCTCCAATGTGTCGATTCCCAGGCGCGAAAACAGTTTCGACAATTCATTGACCAATGCAATGTTCAAATCACGCTGGGTGTTTTCAATGACCTTGGCGGCTTCAGCAACCCTGATGCTGCTGGCCTTGTGGGTTCCGGCACGAATAATTGACTTATATAGTTGATCTATTTTCTCGGCAGCTTCCGGAGTCGATCCCGATGTAACCTTCTTGATGCTGGGTAAACGGTGTTCCTTGTCGCCCGGATTGATCCGTTCGGGGCTGTAGCCCGCAAAAAAATCGCGATTTAATTTCAGCCCCGATATTTTCTCAAGCACCGGCACGCAGTCTTCCTCGGTAGCACCGGGGTAAACAGTGGATTCGTAAATCACGATATCACCCCGCTTCAGCACCTTGCCGATAGTTTCCGAGGCTTTGATCAGCGGGGTCAGATCAGGGCGTTTGTGCACGTCGATGGGGGTGGGAACGGTGACAATGAAGGTATTGCAGTGCGCAAGGTCAACGGCTGAGCTGCTGAACGACAGGTGCCTGGACTCTTTAAGCTCTTCAGCGCTTACCTCCAGAGTCGAATCATGGCCTTCCCGTAATTCAGCAATGCGCGGCTCCTTAATGTCAAAGCCCGTAACGGGATACAGCTTGCCAAATTCAACCGCCAACGGCAGGCCGACATAGCCCAAGCCAATAACCGCAATACTGGGAGCGAAGCCAGGATTAGGATGCGACATGTGTAGACCCTGATATTGAATCGTTTGTTAGAAACTCGCCACTGCCGCGGCGCCCAAGGCAACCTGGTAAACAATCTGCGAAACACTGGTCCACAACGTAAGCGACTTGATACGGTCTGCATCCAGCGGCACTACTACTGTGTCGCCCGGCTCCACGCTCACCATATCGCGCGAGAACCAGCCAGATTTCTGCGGCAGGAAAACACGGCCGTTGGCCTTTACGACATATACACGTGACTTGTCGGCCTTCAGATTGGTACCACCGGAACGCTCGATGTAATCCTGCACATCCAGCTTCGCCTCGAACAAATGCGACGTTGGAAACTGCACCTCGCCCACAACAGTAACGGACTGCTTGTGGCGCGGCACATGCAAAGTGTCACCACTCAGGATGCGAACATCCTGCTGTTCCGGCTTGCTGACCAGCAGAGGCAGATCAATCACCATGCGGCCCAGCGGGCGTACATCTTCAATATTCTTCAGCAACTGCTGGGCATCCTGCACATTCACTTTTTCCTTGTCGTCCTGCTGTTCGATATTAGCTGCAGCAATATCGCTTTCCAGTTGCCGCTTCAGTTCCTGCAGCCGTTGCGACTCCAGCACCTGTAGATCCTTGCGGGTAAAGACAGCCCCTTCCGGATAAGCCTCATTAGTCAGGCCACCAGCCCGCTGCAGAATCTGCGACAAGGTCTCGCCACGGCGAATGGTGTATTTGCCTGGAAACCGAATTTCACCGCTCAGTTCAATTGTCTCTTCCGGAGACCAGTCCGGCAGACGACGGATACTGAGCCGGTCTTCTTCCCGCAATGGGTACTGCGCAGCAGACGCCAGCTTCAGATCGACATACTCAATCTGCTGGCGCTGTTCGGCGTCCAACGAATAGCGGGTGATTTCCCCTTCCAGATTATAGGCGTTCTCGCTCAAGCCGCCGGCGAGCGCAATCAATTGCTGGGCCGACATGTTGTCGGTGAGCGGATAGCTGCCGGGAAAACGCACATTGCCGCTGATGCTGACCACTTTCTGCCGGTTTTCGCGGCTGGCCTGCACGCGCAGATTGGCAATCACCGGTTCCAGCAATTTGCTGCGATCTTTTTCCAGATCAAAGACGGTGATTTTATCCCGTGGCTGCAGGCTGATATCCGCAGCGCTGCCAGGCTTGGTGAGGGCTTCGCCTAAATTAAAGCTGATGATTTTCAGGCGACCCGTAGGCGGCAGTTCACGTTCGATAATGGCCGCGTTCAAATCAGGATTCGGCAGCAGTTCACGAATACTGCCCAGCACAGTGCTCACCCGCGCCCCTGGTTTCCAGGCGTTGATGCCCGGACGTTTGACGTGCCCTGCCACTGTCACGATGTTTTCCATCGTGTCCAGCACCGAGAAAATGCGAATGACGTCGCCAGTTTTCACCGCCAGATTCTTGCCTTCAGCCCGCGCCAGATCGATGTTCACCACGGTGCGCTCGCCCTGGGTACTGATGCGCTCGATCCGCGACGCCGACGGATACGCAGTTGGCAAGAACCCGCCCGCCAAACGGATCAGGTCCGCCGCACTTTTTTCACCCCGGACTTCATACAGTGCAGGGCGCCGCACTTCGCCGCTGACCCCCACTGTAGTACCCACGGGCGGAATGAAAATCACGTCGCCCGGCAGAAGGCGCGCGTCGTCGCGGGTGTCGCCGTTCAGCAGCAAGTCATACAAATCCAGCGTGGTGACAATTTCGCCCTGGCGCTTCAGCTGAATGGAGCGCAGCGAACCGATCGGCGTGATGCCGCCGCTGGCGAACAGTGCGTTGGTCATGGTGGACAGCGAGCCCACGATGTAGGAGCCGGGTTGCACCGCCTCGCCCAGCACGAATACGCGAATGGTGCGCAGCGTGCCCATGGTGACGGAGCATTTCACGCCGATCATTTGTTCGGAAATGGTGCGTTCAATAACACCCTGCGCTTCGCTGAACTTCAGCCCTGCCAATGCGATGGGGCCGATTTCCGGGAGCTGAATTACGCCCTCGCGGCTGACGCTGAGTGAATAGCTGGCGTTTTCCTTGCCATACAACTGCACCACAAAAGTATCGCCCGGCCCCACCACGTAATCGGCTGGCACAGGGATATCGACGTTGGGCTGAAAGGCAGTGGCGTTGTTGCTGAAGAGATCGTAGCCGTAAGGCTTGAGCTGAGTATCTGTGTCGGCAGTGGCAGGTTCGGGTGGCTGCACATTTTCGGTGGGAAACGTGACGACATCCGGCTGACCCAGCATTTTACGCTGGTTCGGCGTATCGGCAGGCATCGCAGGCGCTTGCGCAGCACCAGCCGGCATCAACTGATTAAGATCGACACCATACTGCCGCGCCAGCCGCTCCTGCTCTTCCCGTGGCAGCTGTTGGAACTGTTCGATCTGCTCGGGCGTGGGCGTGAACGCATGCGCTCCCCCGATCAATCCCCACAACAGCAGCGCAACAACGAGTAAAATTCGAGCAGATTTATTTTTGGAGTTATTGGAATCTGTATTCAACTGCCAGCCCCGCCCCTGTTCCATTGATCGATTCATCGTTCCAAATAATTTCTTTTCCAACATTATAGACGGATGTGGAAATTTTGAAGTTTTTTATAACGATAGAATACGACGCCTGAAGCAGGAGCGTGTCGACAGCCTCGGCAGCAAACACACTGCCACCCCAACCGTTTTCGCGATTGGTGCCATCGCGGTTCAGCGCGATCTGAATAATGCGCCAGGAAATCTGATCGCCATCGGTGAAATAATGATCACCCATGAGCGTGAGTGCGCGTGTGTCGTTGTCGAAAGATGCACCAATGGGACGCGAGCGATAGCGATAGCCTGACAGATAAATTCCATGTTCATAGGCCATGTTGGGCCGTGGATCGTTATGGGCGCCGGCCGTCGAATTCACATATTCCAGCGCGAAGCGGTGAAACAGATCGCGCGACGCAAAAGCGGTTTCGATGCCGGCCAGATCCATGCCGCGCGAAGGAAAACCGTTACTTTCGTCCTCGCCAGTGTATTGCAGATAAAATGCCGAGCGGGTTTGCAGCAGCGGAAAACTCCAGCGCAAGTCGACCGCGCCCAATTGGTTGCCCGGTTCGTTGGTTTCACGATCAATATCATCGTCACCCGCGTTGTCGTTGCCGACCATCATGTCCCACAAACTGTCCAGATCCTGCGGCCTGCCTTCGCCCCCCCATTGCGCATTGCGTGCAAAGCCCAGCTCCAGCGATGAAAAAGGTTTAAAAGCCAGCCGCGCACCCAACAATTTTGCGTCCGGCACGGCGCGCTCGCTTTCCAGCTGGCCGGCGAACAGGGTGAGCGTCCAGGGGCCGATCCAGCTCAGCCAGGGAGTTTCGAACGGATCGGAAAAATTGCGTTGCAGTTGCACGGAATTAACCGGGCGCGCACTGGTGGACAGATTGAGGCTGCTCTGCCAGCCCGGCCCCCACCAGCGGTCGATGGCGCCCGCACTGAGCGACCAGTTCCCCAGCAGGCCGGCCACGTAACTGCCGTCATAGCGGTAATCCTTGCCGTCGGTGGCATCCGGCACCCAGGCCAGTCGCAGCCGCGCCGCCAGTTGTTCACCCACCCAGTCTGCCTCGCCCCGCGCTTCATTCTGTTCGCGCTGGTCGTTGCCGAAATCGGCAATGGCGGCTGCATCGCTGCGTCCGCCAGCGTAGGCGGTCAGATTCAGCGTTTCAGAAGCACGATTAAGGGCAAAGCGGACATAAGCCAGGGACCAGAGCGTGGCATCGTCGAAGGACTGGTCCTTCGCGTGCTCAAGATCGCGCGATACCGCACCCCACATGATGGGCCAGGTGGTGATGGGGGATCGAATGACGCCGGCATCCGCCAGCACTTCGATATGATGACGCAGCTGTTCGTCCCCCGGGTCGATCCAGGGCGCCGCCCCCGCGTTACCGGTCAGCGCGCAAGCGCAAACAATTGATAAGAAAACCCGTGCAGTTCGATCCGTTGCCATCCCGTGGTCTGCTTTTTCTTATTGAAGATGTTGCTGCGGGCACAGCCTACCGCCTGGAATTCAGCATCCCATTGGCTCGGCCGGGTTCAGTCTGACAGGCGGCTCACACCGCCCGCAGTAAATTCTCTTCCACTACGATTGTCTGGCGCCGGTTCAGAATGGTGAGCAGAACCATGGCACGCTGCTCGCCGTTGGCACACACATAGATGGCCTCAAACCCCCTGAAGGGGCCATCCGTGAACACCACCGGTTGATTCGGGGTGAACAAGGGCACGTTGCGGTAGCCGTTTTCCTTGAATTTCAGGTAATCAATGAATTGGTCTTCGGCGGTGGCCCACCATTCGCCGTAACGGATGATGTTTTGCACCCCCCGGGTGCTACGCACTTTATGGAAGGCTTCGGCAAACTGGTCCAGCTGGATGAACATGTAGCCGGTAAAAAGGGGTTCGCGACTGCCATCCTTGCGGATCAGCCAAGGGCAGTACACAGTGAAAGACTGGTTTTCAAGATGGGTAACGGCGCGGTCTTCCTGGCGCGGCCTGGTCTTGAGGACATACCATGACATTTGCAACATACCCCCAGCCCGCAGGCTTCCTGAGTCCCGTTCAGATCCGCTTCCGTGAACATGGCATCCATGGGCTGGATGAAATTAGATATTGATAACTAAGCAGTTTATAACAATAGATTGTAGTAGCAGTATTCAACTTTATGTATAGAGGCACAAGAAGTTTTTACCTGACCTGTACGTAATTCGGACAAAACAAAACGGGCGACCTGAGCCGCCCGTTGGTTTCCCCACGCAGGGTTTATTTACCGTTCCCTGCGCCAGCGGCAGGGGGTGTGGCCGGCCCGTTCTGCAGCTGGGCAATCATGTATTCGATACCATTTCGCTTGAAGTCTTCGGCGCTGGCTGTCTTGAAGCTTTGCAGCACGCTGACACCCTCCACCGCCACGTCGTAGACCTGCCAGCGGTTGGTCTTCTTCTCCAGGAACAGTTTGTAACTGATCAGGTATTTCTTGCCGGTCTGACGCTCGAACACCTCGCTGTTCACCGCCGCCCGGTCACCTGCTTCGTTCATCCGCGAGCCGGTGACCTTCAGGTCGTATTTCTTGGCCGGATCATACTGGTTGACGATGGAGGTACTCACCCGCTCCCGGAACGCTTCGGTGTAGCGATTCTGCTGTTCGGCACTGATTTTGCGCCAGTTCTTGCCCAGGATCTGCTTGGCCATGGTCTGGAAGCTGACATAGGGCACCAGTATTTCGTTGCCGATGTTGATCAGGTAGGTTTTGTCTGCGACCACCTTGGCTTCGTCCTTCTGAACGCGGTTGGTCACCTCGTTGAAAAGGTTGGTGATCAGTTGGTCAGGAGGAATGATAGTGCCTGCAGCGTCAGCCGGCACTGAAAAGGCCAGCGCGGCCAGCAGCGCCAGTACGATGGCATGGCCCATGGACATAACTTGCGAAAGGCGTGTTCTCACCGGTGACTCCAATTAAACGGTTGATAGCGCGCATTATAAAAACAACTACGCGGTTGTGCGAAACTCTGCACGCCGGATTATCGACATTCAACCCAAATAGGCAACTGTACTATTTCACAGTCATTCGACCGGCGTTGCGGTCCAGTGTTCCGGGACCAATGCCCTTGACATTGGCCAGTTCCTCCACCGACGTGAACGGCCCCCGCTCTTCACGGTAGGCGATGATAGCCTGGGCCTTCTTCTGGCCGATGCCATCCAGTGCCTGCATCAGCATTTTCTCAGTGGCCGTGTTGATATTGATCGGCAGGAGGATGACGAAATTCTTGTCGGTGCCGGGCTTTTCCGCAAGTGAAACGGACGGTATACCGGGCAGCAGGCACAATAAAAGGATGAAGACGTGGCGCATGGGCTGGCTCTCTGGTAGCTGACAACGGGGCCGAACCATGGGATCGGCTACCCGATAGACAGTCAGCAGGAAAGAAACCGGCCGGTGCGATTCAGATCTTCAGGCTGGCCAGGATGCCGTCCAGTGCCTGGGCCGGACTGGCGGCCTGGGTGATGGGGCGGCCGACAACCAGGTAATTTACACCGGCCGCCAGCGCCTGGGCCGGCGTCAGGGTGCGGCGCTGATCATCTGCCGGTGCGTCGGCCGGTCGAATGCCCGGGGTGACCAGCTGGAATTCCGCCCCCAGCTTCTGGCGCAATACCGGCGCCTCCTGGGCCGAACAGACCACGCCCTGCAAGCCGCAGGACTGGGCCAGGGCCGCCAGCCGCAGCACCTGCTCCGCCGGTTCCAGATCCAGCCCGATCTCCTTCAGATCGCCGCGTTCCATGCTGGTCAGCACGGTGACCGCGATCAACAGAGTGCCACTGCCAGCCTGCTCTACCGCTTCCTGCGCAGCTTCCATCATCCGGCGACCACCACTGGCATGGACGTTCAGCATCCACACACCCTGGTCCGCCGCCACCGCACAGGCCTTGGCCACCGTGGTGGGAATGTCATGGAATTTCAGATCGAGGAACACCTGGAAATCCCGCTGGTGCAGGGCCTTCAGGATGGCAGGCCCTTCCCGGGTGAACAGTTCCTTGCCTACTTTCAGGCGGCATTTGGCAGGATCGAGTTGGTCGGCCAGTTCCAGCGCGGCTTCCTGGTAGGGGAAGTCGAGCGCGACGATGACGGGGGATGTAGGGATCATGGTTATTCGCCTTCGATGCCATGAATGGGTTTGACGGTGCCCCAGCTTTTACAGCCGGGACATTGCCAGTGCAGCGTTTTGCCGTTGAAACCGCACTTTTCACAGCGGTAGACCGGCTTGTCCTGAATCAGGCGCTGGGTGAAGACCTGCAGCAGCGCGAGATTTTCTTTCACCGGCCCTGCGTCGGTCACGTCCATCTGGTAGCGGATCAGGCGGTCCAGCCCCTTTACGGTGGGCCGGTTTTTCAGATATTCCGCCAGCACGTAGGCGCCTTCCTTGTCGCCTTCAAGTTCCCGCACCAGATCCGACAGCACCAGCACCGTGGAGATCGAGGGGTGCTGCTCCAGGCAGGTGAACAGGTATTTCACCAGTTCATTGAGCTGTTCTGTTGTGGTGTAGTTCTGCCGCAGCAGATCGAGGGTTTCCGGTATGAATTGGGGGTCCTGCTCCAGCACGCGACGCAGGGACTTGATGGATTCCTTGTCGTTGCCTGCGTGGGTTTCCAGCTTCGCCTGCAGCAGGCTGGCCCGCACGCAGTTGCGATCGGTGGCCAGGGCCTGCTTGAGTTCCCGCCGGGCTTCGGTGAGATCATTCAGTTTCACCGCCTGCTCGGCCTGCTCGCAGTGGTAGTGGGACAGGTTGACCGTCACCTGCCGCCCCTTTTCACCAAGCTTTTCCGCCGTTTCCACGGCTGAACGCCATTCCTTTTCCAGTTCGTAGATGGACAGCAGGTATTCCAGCGCGACCAGTTGATTGGGGCCCGCCTCGTCCGCCAGTTCTTTCAGCAGACGTTCGGACCGGTCCAGCAGGCCCGCCTTGAGATAATCCCGCGCCAGTTCCAGCCGCACAGTGGCCTGTTGCAGTTTGCCCAGATCGGGTTTGGCCAGTAGATCCTGGTGGATGCGGATGGAGCGGTCCACTTCGCCGCGCCGGCGGTACAGATTGCCCATCACCAGGTAGGTTTCGAAGGTGTCGCGGTTGACGTCGAGGGTTTTCAGCAGCAGTTCCATCGCTTCGTCCTGCTTTTCATTGAGCAGCAGGTTGAGGCCATGAAAGTATTCTTTGCTGAGGGGTGAGGATTCTGCAACGGCGGGCTTCCTGCGTTCGGCTTTTCCCAACAGCCAGCCGATGATGATGGCGACAAACAGCAGTATCCCGAACAGCAGATCCGCCAGATCAAGCGGCATCTTTGAGTGACAGCTCCCTCAGTTTGTCCAGCTGGGCAGAGAGCTTGCGGATCTCCCGGCGGGAGGCGCGCAATTCCAGCCCCTGCATGAGGGTGAGCCCGAAACACAGCAACAATCCGAATCCGAGGCCAGCCATGAAAAAAGACAGCGCGAACCGCCCCACGCTGGTCTGCACCGGTTCGACCCGGATCAGCAGGTCCACCATGATGTCGTGCTGGTTCTGGATCAGGAAGATTCCGAACAGAACGGCAAACAGCGCGCAGAAGCTGACGATCAGAATGACTTTGATTTTTCCCATTGGAGCGCTCTGACTGGGTGCCATGTCGCAGGCACAAAAAACGGCATGACGCCCATCATGCCGTTTTTATCAAGGAATTCAAGGAAAATGCTTATGCGGAGGGAGGTTCGGCGCCGCCTTCGGATTCCTCGCCGTTGACCCTGTCCCGCAGTTCCTTGCCCGGTTTGAAGTGAGGTACGTACTTGCCGGTGAGATCCACCGATTCGCCTGTCTTGGGATTACGCCCCAGACGCGGCGCGCGGTAATGCAGGCTGAAACTGCCGAAGCCACGAATCTCGATGCGCCCGCCGGTGGCCAGTGCCTGGGACATTTCCTCCAGCATGGTTTTTACCGCCAGTTCCACATCTTTCTGGGAAAGCTGTGATTGTCGCTGGGCGACCCGCTCGATCAATTCTGACTTCGTCAAAACTGTACTCCGCAATTTGTTCTGATCCCCGTTATCTTCCATTTTTGTAGTACCTCCGCACCACGTTTCCCTGAAACCGCGCTTGAATGGATATCGATCATGATCCGGGGTGCAGGCACCCTGGCAAGAACAATCGGGCTTAACTCGTTGAGAAAACTATATTTATTAAGATAACTCAAGTTTTAAATATAGCAAACTCTGGCGAAGGGCAAGTTCATGATTTATACAAATTGGCAATATCCGACCCACCTGCGCTGCGTTTATGGGCCGATTCTGTCCCCGTTTAGAACCTTTCCCTATAAAAATCTGTTTTTCCTATGATTTTTGACGCTCCACGGGAAAAAAGTTTGCTTTAATTAAGAAGCCGAAGGGACAAGGGGGTTCTTCCACATGCTGATCATTCCTGCCGACCGGGGTATCGACTGGCGTCGGGCACCGGTGGCCACGGGCGCCATCATTCTGCTGTGCTGCATGATTTACTTCAGCTGGCAGTGGCATGACGATGACCGGCTGGAGGCGGCCGCCACCTTTTATCTGCAGGAAGATCTGCTGAAGCTGGAATATCCGGTGTTTATCAGTTACCTGAGCCAGTCCGGGCGCAAGGAGGCCGCCAGCCGGATGGAAGAAATCTGGGCGGACGGTGACCAGCAGACGGTGGCACTGCACATTCTGTCGGACCACGGCTTTACCCGGGATCTGGAAGACACCGATGCTGACTTCTGGGGCGAGGATGTGTATTTCCACTGGCAGGAAAAGCGCAAACAGTTAAACGAGATGCTGGGCCGCATCAGCGCCTTTCATATGGGGCTGATTCCGGCGGAGCACCGGCCCATCACCTTCCTCACCTACCAGTTTCTGCACGGCGACACGCTGCACCTGATCGGCAATATGGTGGTGCTGGCGATCGTGGCGGCGGGCGTGGAAGCAGCTATCGGTTCGTTCAATTTTCTGCTGTGTTACCTGTTCTGCGGTTTGTTTGCCGGGATTTTCTTCACGCTGATCAATCTGGGTGGCTATGTGCCGCTGGTGGGCGCATCGGGATCGATTTCCGGTGTGCTGGGCATGTACGCGGTTCTGTATGGCATGCGCAAGATCCGTTTTTTTTACAGCGCGATTTTCTATTTCGGCTATTTCACGGCGCCGGCGCTGGTGGTGCTGCCGGTGTGGATTCTGTGGGAGATCATCAACGCGATCTGGGGTGAAACCGTGGGCATTGCCTACTGGGCCCATGCCGGCGGCCTGCTGGCGGGTGGTGCGGGCATGGCGCTGGGCCGGAAATATTTGCTGCAGGTGGAAGAAACCTATCTGGACACCGGACCCGACGAGGACGAGCAGTACCGCAAGGCGCTGGATGATTTCCTGAAGCAGCTGGGCGCGTTCAATTTCGACGCGGCCCGGCGCAAGCTGGCGGATCTGGAGACGCAATACCCGGGCAAGCCCGCCGTGATGGAACACCGCTATTACCTGGAAAAACTGCAGCCGAAATCGGAGGCGTTCCACCAGTGCGCGCTGAATCTGCTCGGCCGCACCGCCACCGATCCCTGGCTGGTCCACATACAGCACGACGTTTTCCGCGATTACATGCAGCACGACGGATTGCCGCGTATTTCCGACGACATGCTGCTGAAACTGATGCTGAGCTTCAGCCAGATCGAAGCCTGGGAGACCCTGCGCGAGGCGATGAAGGAAGTGAGCCGCCGCCAGCTGCGGCATCCGATGCTGGTAAAGGTGCTGCGGCTGCTGGCCCGGGGGGTTGGTGGCAAGGGCGAGCGCGATCTGTCGGAGCGCTACCAGAGCATGGCGTCGAGCATGGAGAAGGAATTGAAAGAGCCGGCAGCATCACCCCGCCAACCTGGGTGACCGAAACAATCGCCACCATTATCACCTTTGGTCATTACCCCCGCGCGCTGAACCGGTTTAATCTGACTGCCAGGTCATAACAACAATACCAACCCAGCCAGAGGAAAAAAATCATGATCGAATGGAGCGAACCGCAACGCATGCTGCGGGATGCCTTGCGCAATTTCATCGAGAAGGAAATCGCCCCCAACCTGGACCAGCTGGAACACGGCGACACCCCGCCCTATGACGTGTTGCGGAAAATGCTGCGCACCTTTGGCATCGACCAGATGGCCAAACAGCGCTTCGAACAGCAGATTGCCCGGGAAAAAGACGAACTGGCCGGCGTTGTGCGCGAAAAGAAAGAGAAAACCCCGGAAGAACAGGCGATGGCCGATATGATGCGCGGCGAGGAAGCGGCCATGAGCATGCTGCCGTCGATCGAGCTGTGCCGGTTCTGCCCCGGTATGGTGACGGCGCTGGGCGTGAGCATGGGCCTGACGGCCGGCACCATCATGTCGAAAGGCACCATCGCGCAGAAAGAACGTTTTGTGCCACAACTGCTGACGCTGGAAAAAATCGGCGCCTGGGCCATTACTGAACCCAACTCCGGTTCCGATGCCTTCGGCAGCATGAAAGCCAGCTGCCGCCGCGACGGCAACGGCGGCTACATCCTCAATGGCAACAAAACCTTCATCACCAACGGCCCCTATGCCGATACCATCGTCTTCATCTGCAAGCTGGATGAAGCGGGCGTGGCGCCGAAGGATCGCAAGGTGCTGAGCTTCATTCTGGACAAAGGCACACCCGGACTGGTGCAAAGCAAACCGTTCCGCAAGATGGGCATTCACTCGTCCCCCACCGGCGAATTATTTCTGCAGGATGTGAAAGTGGGGCCGGATCGTTTGCTGGGTGAAACCGAGGAAATATCATACCGCAGCGGCGTGAAAGATACATTCACTCGCGAGCGGACGGGCGTGGCAGCCATGGCGCTGGGCATCGTGGAGCGCTGTTTGCAGCTGTCGCTGAAATATGCAAAGGAACGCGTGCAGTTCGGCAAGCCGATTGGGGAATTCCAGTTGATCCAGCTGAAGCTGGCAAAAATGGAAGTGGCGCGGGTGAACCTGCAGAATCTGGTGTTCCGCAATATCGAGCTGGTGGCAAAAGGACGTTCGCCCACGCTGGCGGAAGCCTCGGCGATGAAACTCTATGCTGCCCAGGCGGCGATGGAGGTGGCGCTGGAAGCCGTGCAGATCCACGGCGGCAATGGCTACATGGCGGAGTATCAGGTGGAGCAGCTGGCACGGGACGCGAAGATCCTGCAGATCTACGGCGGTACCGACGAAATCCAGATCACCCACATTGCGCGCGATCTATTGTCGAGAGAGTAGCTGTCGCGGGATTGAACGCGCTTATGGCGCCGGTGCTTTGGCCGAGAGCACCGGCGTCAGGAATTTCCACACCGTATCGGCAATCACCGGCTGTGCGGTGGCGTTGGGATGGATACGGTCATCCTGCATGTACTGATCGACGCCGCCCACGCCATCCAGCAGGAACGGCAGGAACGGTACGTTCTGCTGCTGACTCACCTCCACGAATGCCAGTTCGAACCGTTCGCGGTATTTGCGGCCATAATTGGGCGGGATTTTGATTCCCACCAAAATTGGTTGCGCCTGATGCTGCCGCGCCATCTGCACCATGGCTTCCAGGTTACGTTGCATGGCGTTGATATCCATGCCGCGCAACCCGTCATTGCCACCCAGCTCAATCATCACCCAGCGCGGTTTTTCCTGCTTCAGCAATGCTTCCAGCCGTGCCAGGCCACCAGCCGTGGTCTCACCGCTGATGCTGGCGTTCACAATCTGCACGTTCTTATTCTTCTGGCGGAATTTTTCATTCAGCAGGTAGGACCAAGAGTGTTCCCGTTGCACTCCGTAGCCGGCGCCCAGGCTGTCACCCAGCAATAACAGAATGTCATTTTGCTGCGCATGGGCTTGGGCATGCGTCAGGTTGCTGGCGACAGCCAGCAGGAGAATGCAGCCAAGAGTGCACATTCGCTTCAGCATTGGGTAGGATGGCTCCCTGACTGTGTTGGAGTGGAATAGTGTATGGGACAGGACAACCGGGCGCAAAGTTCACCGGCTCAGGATGCGCAGACGCAACGAGCTTCCGGGCCCATCTTGTTGGCGGAAGCCCTTGAAAAAACCGTGTTCATGGCGGAACAGCCGCTGCACATACTGAAATCCGTGAGTTTAAGCGTGCATGCGGGTGAATCCCTGGCCATTGTGGGGGCATCGGGTTCTGGTAAATCCACGTTGCTGGGATTGCTGGCGGGGCTGGACCAGCCCAGCAGCGGGTCGATTCGCATGCTGGGACACGCGCTGGAAAAACTGTCGGAAGATGAACGCGCACGGGTGCGGGCAAAACATGTGGGCTTTGTGTTTCAGTCGTTCCAGTTGCTACCCAATCTCACTGCGCTGGAAAACGTGATGCTGCCGCTGGAAATCAGCAATGCCGGCCGCGTGCGCGAACGGGCGGCGGATATGTTGAGCGCGGTGGGACTGGGCGAGCGCATGCTGCACTATCCCAACCAGTTGTCCGGCGGCGAGCAACAGCGGGTGGCCCTGGCCCGTGCGTTTGTGTGCGAACCGGACATTCTGTTCGCCGACGAACCGACCGGCAATCTGGATACGCAGACCGGCGCCCGTATCGCCGATCTGCTGTTCGGCCTGAATGAAACCCGCAACACCACACTGGTGCTGGTGACCCACGATCACACCCTGGCACAACGCTGCGCGCGCAAGCTGGTGATGAACGCAGGCCAGCTGGAATCCACTGCGGGAAGTGCGTCCTGATGCTGTCCGCTGCGCAACGAAATCATTTCCTGCTGGCATTGCGCATGCTGAAGCGCGACTGGCAATCCGGTCATCTCAATGTGCTGGCGATGGCATTGCTGGTAGCAGTGTCCACTCACGCCACCATCGGCTTTATTTCCGAACGCATCCAGAATTCCATGCTGGTG
>JABLXQ010000038.1 GCA_013178375.1 Gammaproteobacteria bacterium | reverse complement strand
ACAGGCATCCGCATTTACGCAATTCCTGCACGCGAACAGCATCGTTTCGCAACCGTTGTATCCGGTGATTCGCGGTCGCCTCACCCATATCAACGAAGGTGCAGTGATACAGGCCGTCAGCAAGGAAAAGCAGGCCGAGGGCGAATTCGACGCGCCGGAAGCTCTCAACCGTGAACTGAACCTGACGTTTGCACCGGACATTCCCAGCGACAACGTAATCGTGGAAGGCGGCTGGTGGGATACCATCGTCGCGAGCGCAGAAAAACAGATTTCCATCGAACAGAAACTGGCGCAGAAGCTGAACGTGCAGCTGGGCGACAAGCTCACTTTCTTCGTCGCCAACCAGACGTTCAGCGCCCGCGTCGCCAGCATCCGCACGGTGAAATGGGAAAGTTTCCAGCCGAATTTCTACATCATCTTCCACCCCGGCGATCTGGATGAGATGCCCACCACCTATCTCACCAGCTTTTACCTGAGCGCGAAGCAGAAAATTCTGCTGAAGGATCTGGTGCAGCAGTTCCCCGCCGTGAGCGTGCTGGAAGTGGATGCCATCCTGGCGCGGGTGAAAGGCATTCTGGCGCAGGTCAGCGCGGCAGTGGAATTCATCCTGCTGTTCGTGCTGGCGGCGGGGCTCACCATCACCCTGGCCACCCTGATCACCACCATGCCGGACCGTTACCGCGAAGGCGCCCTGATGCGCACCCTGGGCGCCACAGGCCGGCAACTGCGGTTACAGCAGTGGAGCGAGTTCTTCGCCATCGGTTTTCTGGCGGGAATTGTGGCAGCGGGCGGCTGCGAACTGGCACGTTTCGGCGTGTACTGGAAGATTTTCAACCTGCCCTATACCCCGGCGCTCTGGATCTGGATAATAATGCCGCCCCTGTTTGGCGTGCTGATCGGCCTCGCCGGCCACTGGAGCAGCCGCAAAATCCTGGGCCAGAGCCCCCTTATCCTGCTGCGAGATTCCTGACATGTCCCTGATCCGACTGCGCGACCTGCACCTGGCCTTTGGCGGCCCGCAACTGCTGTCGGGCGCCTCCCTCACCCTCGACAAGGGCGAACGCATCTGTCTGGTAGGCCGCAACGGCACCGGCAAATCCACCCTGCTGAAAATCATCAGCGGCCAGATCAAGCCCGACGAAGGCGTGGTGGAAGTGCAACCGGGCATCAAGATCGCGTGGCTGGAACAGGAAGTGCCGCAGGACGCGCGCGGTACCGTGTTCGACGTGGTGGCCTCCGGCCTCGGCCGCGTCGGCGAATACATCCAGCGTTATCACCATCTGCTCGACGACGTGGCCCACGGCGATGAAAAAGCCTTTGCTGAACTGGAACAGGTACAAAAACAGCTGGAAGCCCACGACGGCTGGCAGATGGAACAGCGGGTGGAAACCGCGCTGTCCAAACTCGATCTGAAAGGTGACGTGGAATTTCTGGCGCAATCCGGCGGAGTGAAGCGCCGCGTGTTGCTGGCCCGTGCGCTGGTGCAGGAACCCGACATTCTGCTGCTGGACGAACCGACCAACCATCTGGATATCGAATCCATTCAATGGCTGGAAGAATTTCTGCTGCAATACCGCAATGGCGTTCTGTTCATCACCCACGACCGCGAATTCCTGCGCAAACTGGCCACCCGCATCGTCGATCTTGATCGCGGCCGCCTGTCGGACTGGCCCGGCGATTACGACAACTATCTGCGCCGCAAGGCCGAAGTGCTGCACGCCGAATCGCTGGAGTGGGAACGCTTCGATAAAAAACTGTCGCAGGAAGAAGTCTGGATTCGCCAGGGCATAAAAGCCCGCCGCACCCGCAACGAAGGCCGCGTGCGCGCACTGGAAGCCATGCGCAATGAACGCTCCCAGCGCCGCGAGCGCCAGGGCAATGTGAAAGCCAGCATCCAGCAGGCAGAATCCAGCGGGCAGAAAGTCATCGAAGCGGAAAATATCAGCGTGGCTTTCAACGGCAAAGCCATCTTCACGGATTTTTCCACCGTGATCCTGCGCGGCGACCGCATCGGCATCATCGGTCCCAACGGCGTCGGCAAATCCACCCTGATTCAAACCCTGCTGGGCCAGCGCAAGCCGGACAGCGGCAAGGTTACTGTCGGCACCAACGTCGAAGTCGCCTATTTCGATCAGCTGCGCGCACAGCTAGATGAAAACATGAACGTGCGCGACAACGTGGGCGGCGGCCGCGACACCGTCACCATCAACGGCCAGCAGCGTCACATCATGGGCTATCTGCAGGATTTCCTGTTCAGCCCCGATCGCGCCCACACGCCAATCCGCTCGCTGTCTGGCGGCGAACGCAACCGCCTGCTGCTGGCGAAGCTGTTCACCAAGCCGTCCAACCTGCTGGTGCTGGACGAACCGACCAACGACCTGGATATCGAAACGCTCGAACTGCTGGAAGAAATGGTCAGCCAGTACCAGGGCACCATTTTGCTGGTCAGTCACGACCGCCAGTTCCTGAACAACATCGTCACCAGCTCGTTTGTGTTTGAAGGCAACGGCGTGATCAACGAATACGTGGGCGGCTACGACGACTGGCTGCGTCAACGCAAACCGGTGCAATCCGCTCAATCCGCTGCGAAAGAAACGCCCACTCTGCAGGGCAAACCGAAAGAGTCCGCGCCAGCACCGAAAGCCACAGCCACTCCCGCTGCTGCGGCAAAACCCCGCAAAAAACTCAGCTACAAGGAACAGCGGGAATTGGAAACCCTGCCCCAAACCATTGAAAAACTTGAGCAGGAAATTGCTGCACTGACCGCACAACTGTCCGACCCGAACCTGTATCAACCGGGCAACACCAAGGCTGGCGACCTGCAGTCCCGACTTGCCGCGGCAGAACAGGAGCTGGAAGCGGCATTCGCACGCTGGGCCGAGCTGGATTCCCAGTAACAACCCGCCCCAAACCCCGCTGCATTGAGTGGAAAAAGGGGCGGGCTGATCTAAACTGATGACAAAACAGGCAATACATTTATTGTCCGTCGTTTGTCTGTCAGCAGGATCATTCCCCTTGGCAAATTACAAACTGATCACTGGAGTGCTGGCAGCGGTGGCCACCGTCGTCATCCTGCTGAATCAGAATCCATTTATTGACGCGGTGGCCATCGTGCTGTTTGCCATTGCGGTTGTTGTACTGCAGAAATGGAAAACACGGGCTGCCGCGCAACCTGCAAGCGCAGAGTTAATTGCACTGGCGCAACATCCCACCCTGCAAACCGCGTTGAACGACAATCTTTCCGGCTGCGCCCGCATCAACCGTAGCGTCGACACACTGGGCAACACCGTGCGCGAAAGTTCAGCGCAATTATCATCCAGTTTTTCCGGCCTTGTCAGCAAGTCCAACCAGACCAACACGCTGATTGCCAGCATCATGCACAGGGTCACCGAACAGAACCAGACGTCCAGCCAGACCGCTGCGGACGCTCCCGTCACCGTTGGAAAATTCGCCGGTGAAGTCAGCGATGTTCTCATGCAATATGTCTCGCTGCTGATCGACGTCAGCGAAAAGAGCATACAGGCCGTGCATCACATCGGCGACATGGTGACCGAACTGGATCAGATGTTCCGGCTGCTGGCCGACATCCGTACTATCGCTGAACAAACCAATCTGCTCGCGCTCAACGCCGCCATCGAAGCAGCCCGTGCCGGGGAATCGGGGCGGGGATTTGCCGTGGTTGCCGATGAAGTACGCCGGCTGTCGAAAGCCACCAATGCCCTCAGCGACCAGATACGGCACCGCGCAGAAACGGCAAAGTCCACCGTAACAGAAGTTCGTGATATTGTGGGCAAGATCGCCTCGCTTGACCTGAACGACGCCATCAATGCCAAGGGGCATGTTGACCAGATGCTGCAAGGGCTGGAAGAAGCAAACCAGACCATCTCGGCCACCATGGACCAGCTCAATGCGCTAAACACTGCCGTCAAGCAAGACGTCAATGCGGCGGTGCAGGCATTGCAGTTCGAAGACAGGGCCAACCAGATCATGGCAGAACTCCGAACCGATCTGGAGCGGGTCAACAACATCAACTACAGCATGGGCATTCTCTGCGAAGTTGCCCGCATCGATGCGGCCGACCAAGATCGCATCGAAACGCTGCAGAATCTTCTGGCCGTGAAAAGCAGGGATTCCCGCCTGCACAAACGGTCCGGCAGCAACGACAACTCTGGCGAAATCGATTTATTCTGAACAGACAAGGAGCCACAGCATGCCAGTCGAAAGCGCGCTTTCCAGCGACGGAAAGACCCTCACCATCAGCATCAGCGGACGTTTCGATTTTGAAATCGTGCAGGAATTCCGCGGCGCCTATTCCCAGCACAAGGGCGTCAACTACGTCATCGACATGCGCGGCACCGAACACATGGACAGCTCGGCCCTGGGCATGCTGCTGAACATGCGCAAGAGCCTGGGCGACAGCACAAAAATCTCGATCATCAACAGCCGGCCCCAGATCAAGAAAATCCTGACCATTTCCCGCTTCGACAAAAAATTCGATATCGAATGACTCTGACACTATGAAGATTCTGGTGGTGGACGACACCGAAGCCAACCGCAAGCTGCTGACCTGGATTCTGGAAGACGAAGGCCACAGCGTCATCGAAGCCCGCGATGGTCAGCAGGCGGTGAACATGTTCCGGCAGCACGAGCCGGATCTGGTGTTGATGGACGTTATGATGCCGGTGATGGATGGTTTCGAAGCCACCCAGGCAATCAAGGAATACCTGGGTGGCCGCTACGTTCCCATCATTTTTCTGACAGCCCTTTCTGACGACGCATCGCTGGCGAAATGCCTGTCCATCGGCGGCGACGACTTCCTCAGCAAGCCCATCAACGAACAGGTGCTGCAGGCGAAGATCAAGGCACACAGCCGCATCAAGGAACTGAACGAGCAGCTCAACCGCAAGAATCAGGAATTGCAGCGTCTGCACCAGATCACGCTGCGGGAACACGAAATTGCCAAGGCCGTATTCGATAATTCCCTGGCAGCGAGCCGTTCCGACAGTGGCAACATCCGCCAGTACATTTCCCCCGCCACCACCTTCAACGGCGATCTGCTGCTGATATCCGTGAGCCCCTCCGGTGGCCTTTATGCCCTGCTGGCAGATTTCACCGGCCACGGCCTGCCGGCGGCCATCGGCGCCATCCCACTGTCGCAGACGTTTTTCGACGCAACCCTGCAGGGCGCCTCCGTCAGCAGCATCTCGCGTTCGCTGAACCGCGCACTGACCAAATTCCTGCCGGACGACATGTTCGCCTCCGCCGCGATCGCCGAACTCAACGCGGACGGCACCCGCCTGTCCCTCTGGCTGGGCGGCATGCCCGACGCCATCCTCATCGACGCCCAGGGCAACCTGAAAGAAATCATCGGCTCCAACCACATGCCGCTGGGCATTCTCGATGACGAGGAATTCGAACGGGACCCCTTCACGCTGGAAGTAAGCCGGGGCGACCGTCTATACCTTTACACCGACGGCATTCCGGAATCGGAAAATCCCGCTGGCGAAATGTATGGCGACGCCCGTCTGCTCAGCTACTTCAACAACCGCCGGCCCGATCCGTTCACCGCTCTGATCGACGACGTGCGCGATTTCACCGGCGGCAAAAGCCAGATCGACGACATCACCCTGCTGGAACTCACCTGCCAGCCCGTGGACATTGCACTGCAGCAGAGCGACGACCATACCCACCACAAGCCCGCGCTACCCTGGCACATCGACATGAAACTGAGCCCGGAGGAACTGCGCAGCGGCTCGCCGGTGGCCCTGCTGATCGACATGCTAGGCTCCACCCCGGACATGGAGCGGCACAAGGATTATCTGCACACCATTCTCGCGGAACTGTTTTCCAACGCACTGGAACACGGCGTGCTGGCACTGAGTTCAGACCTGAAGAAAACCGAGGACGGCTACCTGGATTATTACCAGCAGCGGGAAGAAAAACTCAGCCGGCTGAACCAGGGTTTCGTCAATATCGGCGTCCAGTACATTGTGCGCGATGGCAAGGGCCGCTTGCTGATCCAGCTCGAAGACAGCGGCAAGGGCTTCGATTTCAGCGGACGCCGCCCGTCCGATGATGACGACGCCTTCGGCCGCGGCATCTCGCTGCTGCAGACGCTTTGTGAAAAAGTCACCTACAGCAACGGCGGCAGCCGGGTGGAAGTGGAATACAGGATCGAGTGAAGCGACGCCGGAGGTTCAGGAATCCGGCGCCAGCAGCTCGTGACGATAGGCGGACGGCGTCTTGCCCGTCCATTTCTTGAAGGCGCGGTGAAAGGAACTGGCCTCGGAAAATCCCATCAGCAACGCAATCTCGTCAATGGTCAATTCCGGTTTCGACAGGTAATAGATCGACGCATCCTTGCGGATGGTGTCCTTGATTTCCTGGTAGCTGGTATTTTCATCCTTCAGCCGGCGACGCAGAGTTTGCGGCGTCATCGCCAGCTTGTCGCACACCACAGAAAAATCCGGAAAGTTGTTGCCGAATTCCTTGCTGATGATGCTGCGGATCTGCGCATTCAGGCTGGCATTCTTGATATCGCCATCCATCAATTCTTCCAGCGACGAGCGCAGGAATTTACTGAGCGACAACGCATTCTGCACCAGCGGCATCGTCATGTAGCGGCTGTCCAGCAGAATCTCGCAGTGGGACTGTTTGTAATGCACCTGACAGGGAAACAGCGCGGCGTAATCGCCATCATCCAATGGCGCAAAATCCAGATTGATCCGTTTCGGCACGATCTGCTGCCCGATCAGCCAGGACAGGAAGCGCACCGTCAGAAACACGATCGCCTCCATGATGTAGGGCCGGAAATTCGCTTCGCCATGGGACACGAAGCGGATGCTGGCTTCGTCTTCGGTCTGCAGCAAACGGCCGACTATCGCGAGGTCGAACAGCTCGTAGAACTTGATGCCCCGGCGAATCGCCTTTTCCAGGGTGGCGCAATTGATGACCGCGTGGGCCATCATGCTGAAAGTACCGGGTTTCGACACCCGCCCTTCGCCAAAACCCATGAATTCGTCTTCGGTGCGGTGCATCACCGCCAGCATCAGCTGGATGAAAAGCCGCTTGTCGATGTGGGCCTCGCCCTCCCGCAACAGACGGGGATCGATGCCGCTTTCTGCCAGCAGTTCCTCACTGCTGACGCCCGAGCGCTTGGCTGCTTCCAGCAGCAACAGAGCCTGAGTGATGGGAATTCTGTTTCCAGTCACACTCCACGCCTTTTGCAATGGATTTCAATACGTTATGCAGGCTCGACAGAAGCCTGGATGTTCTTTACGATGGAAACTGTACGTTCCGCGAGCAACAGAGTAAATCGCTTGTAACTCTACTGCCTTCGCCCCGGAACTTCCATACGCCCTGTCGTTTTATGTCATTAAAAATGGCACATTACGTCATTGTTGGTGGTAATGGCGGCACTAATAATGAACACCAATCAGTCACTCCTGCAAGCATGCTGCTGGAGCTATCACTAAAACAATTCGATCGCACGCCAAATGAAGTCGCCATTTCATTTGGTTTCTACGGAGTAGCAAAATGAGTTTCGTCGCCCGCACCATTTTTGAAGAAGAGCACCTGGTATTCCGTGACAACTTCCGTCGCTTCTGCGAAGAGGAAGTGGCTCCCCACGGCGAAAAGTGGATCGAGCAAGGCATTGTCGACCGCGAGATCTGGAAACTGGCCGGCGATAACGGCTTTCTCGCTCCCTTCGTCGACGAGGAATTCGGCGGCCTGGGCCTGAAGGATTTCCGCTTCTCCCAGATCATGATCGAGGAACTGTCCCGCATCGGTGAAAGCGGTTTCGCGCTGAGCCTGCACAACGACGTGATCGCACCCTACCTGGATTCCTACGGCACCGACGAGCAGAAGCGTCGCTGGTTGCCCGGCGTCTGCAGTGGCGACACCATTCTCGCCATCGCCATGACCGAACCCGGCACTGGCAGCGACCTGCAGGCAATCAAGACCAAACTGGAAGACAAGGGTGATCATTACATCCTGAACGGCGCCAAGACCTTCATCTCCAACGGCATCCTGTCTGATCTGGTGATCGTGGCGGCGAAGGCCGACCAGGGTGTGACCCTGGTAGTCGTCGAGCGCGGCATGGAAGGTTTCAAGCGCGGTCGCAACCTGAAAAAAATGGGCATGAAATCGCAGGACACCGCCGAGCTGTTCTTCGAAAACGTGATCGTTCCGAAAAACAACGTACTGGGCCAACCGGGCCAGGGCTTCATCTACCTGATGCAGAAACTGGCGCAGGAACGCTTGGTATGCGCCATCGGCGCCATCGCCGGCAGCGTGTTCGCATTCGAGGAAACCCTGAAGTACGTGAAAGAACGTACCGCGTTCGGCAAGCCCATCGGCAAGTTCCAGAACACCCGTTTCCGCATGGCGGAAATGAAAACCGAAATCACCATCGGCCAGATGTTCCTTGACACGCTGGTAACGAAGCACCTCGAAGGCAAGGTCACGCCGGACGAAGCGGCCATGTCGAAATGGTGGTGTACCGATCTGCTCAACCGCGTGGTGGACCAGGGCGTGCAATTCCACGGTGGCTACGGCTACATGATGGAATACCCCATCGCCCGCGCCTATGTTGACGCCAGAATAACTCCGATCTTTGCGGGCACCAATGAAATCATGAAAGAGATCATTGGCCGCGGGCTGGGGCTATAGAGGGAGACTGTTTTTGACAGTCAAAAAAAAGAAATAGGCGGTTATTGGACCGCCTTTTCTTTTTGTAACACTTCCTGCAACAAGAACACAGGTCCTACAACAAGAACACAGGAGATCTCACATGTCGCAAATCCGTTTTGATGATCGCGTGGTTATCGTGACTGGCGCCGGCAACGGGCTGGGCAAGTGTCATGCGCTGGAATTTGGCCGCCGTGGCGCCAAAGTTGTGGTCAACGATCTGGGCGGCAGCGCCTTCGGTGAAGGTGCCAGCAAAAACGCCGCCGACCTGGTGGTTGAGGAAATCATCGCCGCCGGTGGTGAAGCCGTTGCCAATTACGATTCCGTCACCGATGGCGAGAAAATCGTGCAGAGCGCGATGGACAACTTCGGTCGCATCGACGTAGTGGTGAACAACGCAGGCATCCTGCGCGACAAGAGCTTCATCAAGATGACGGAAGCCGACTGGGATCTGGTGTATCAGGTTCACGTGAAAGGCGCGTTCAAGGTCAGCCATGCGGCCTGGCCCTACATGAAGGAAGCCAACTATGGCCGCCTGATTTTTACCGCCTCCGCCGCTGGCATTTACGGCAACTTCGGCCAGGCCAATTACAGCATGGCAAAACTGGGCCTGCACGGCCTGAGCCAGACGCTGGCAATGGAAGGCAAGAAATCCAACATCCTGTCCAACACCATCGCACCGATTGCCGGCTCGCGTCTGACTGAAACCATTCTGCCGCCTCCGCTGATCGAACAGCTGAAGCCGGAATATGTCACGCCACTAGTAGTCAGGCTGTGCGACGAAAACAGTGCTTTCACCGGCGGTCTGTATGAGGTGGGCGCAGGCTGGATCGGCGCACTGCGCTGGGAACGCACCAAAGGCGTCGGCTTCAAGCTGGGCGAAGGCTTCAGCGCGGAAGACGTCGCTGCACAGTGGGACAAAATCACCGATTTCACCAATGTGGATCACCCGCGCAATGGCCAGGAAGCGATGATGGCCATGATGCAGAATCTGGCGAACCGTTGAGGACACCACCATGACACAGCGCGTAAATGTAATCGGCGTCGGCATGACCAAGTTCTTCAAGCCCGGCGATCCGAACGGAAAAGACTATCCACAAATGGGTGCCGACGCCGTGCGGCTGGCACTGCAGGACGCAGGCGTGGACTACAGCGAGATCCAACAGGCTTGGACCGGCTATGTCTACGGCGACAGCTGCAGCGGCCATCGCGCCATCTATGAAGTAGGCCAGACCGGCATTCCCATTTTCAACGTCAACAGCAACTGCTCCACCGGCTCCAGCGCACTGTTCGCGGCACGACAGGCAGTAGAATCCGGCGCAGTGGACGTCGCACTGGTGCTGGGCTTTGAAAAAATGGAAAAAGGCGCGCTGGGTTCCAAATACGGTGACCGCGCCAATTCCATCGAACTGCACGGCACCACCATGCTGCGATTGCAGGAATTTAAACCCGCACCGCCCGCTGCGCAGATGTTTGGTGGCGCAGGCGCCGAGTACCAGAAAAAATACGGCATCAAGGATGAAATCTTTGGCCGTATCGCGGTGAAGGCGCGCAAGCACGCCAACGTCAACCCGTTCGCGATTTTCAGCGATCTGGTAACGCTGGAAGAAGTGATGCAGTCGCCGCACCAGTACGGTCCGCTCACCCGCCTGCAATGCTGTCCGCCCACTTGCGGCGCAGCGGCGGCAGTGCTGTGTTCCGATGCATTCGCGAAGAAAAAGGGCATCAAGAATCCGGTGTACATTGCCGCCCAGGACATGCAGACCGACCTGCCCGACAGCTTCGCCGACAGCATGATGGACATGGTGGGTTACGGCATGGCCAAGCGTGCCGCTGCGAAGGTTTATGAGCGTGCCGGCATTGGCGCCAGCGAAGTCAACGTGGTGGAACTGCACGACTGTTTCACCGCCAACGAGCTGATCACCTATGAATCCCTCGGCCTGACGCCGGAAGGTACAGCAGAAAAATTCATTCTGGACGGCGACAACACCTACGGCGGCAAAGTGGTGGTGAATCCGTCGGGCGGCCTGCTGTCGAAAGGTCATCCGCTGGGCGCAACCGGCCTGGCGCAGTGCACCGAGCTGGTGTGGCAGCTGCGCGGCAAGGCCGACAAGCGTCAGGTTGAAGGCGCCCGCGTCGCTCTGCAGCACAACATCGGTATCGGTGGTGCCTGCGTGGTGACGATGTACCGGAAGGACTGATAACGGAAAGACTGATAAACGTAAAACAAAAAAGGGTGGAAGCGCGAGCAACCACCCTTTTTTGTCGCTGCGGATTTTTACAGAAACGAAGTCGACGCCCGATACCGCGCCAGCTGCCGGCAGATCGCCACCAGCTTGCCTTCCGAATCCCAGATCTCGCCGTCCTCTTCCATCAGCCCATTGATCAGATAGCGCGTCAGAAAACGCCCCAGCAATTCCCCCGGCGCCGGTTTCGCCCGCACGTGCAATGTCAGCTCCAGCGTCGGCACCCACCCCATCGGCCCGAATTTCGCAAATACCGTGGGCGGCACACAGTCGGCAAAAAACGGCAGCGACAGTACATCCGGCTCGGTACCATCGCGAAACCGGTAACGGATCAGATGCTCCGGCTTGCCGGATAAATCCGCCTTCATCCAGCGCGCCTTATCCGGATCGAACAGCATCTCCACGCGGTCATGAATCGCCAGAAAGCGCGGGGTTTTCAGGAACGCCTGCGGATTTTCAAGCACCGGCTTCGGCTCCAACATCCAGGATTCGCCCTCGGTCTTGTCCAGATCGCCGAAGGTCGCGGTGAAACGCGCCCGCTCAACGCCGTCCTGCACGAACCGCAACGCCCCGGTGGACACGGACTTACCCAGTCGGATCTGCTCGAACTGCAGATCCACCGGGCCGTTCAGCGCTCTGTCGACGAAATGCCCGGTGATGGTGAGCGGATCATCATGATGCAGCGCCTCCCGCAATGTGCGCGCCGCAATCGCCATCAGATAGCCGCCGTTAGGCACCGTGCCCACGTTCCAGCGCTCCGACACCTGGCCACGCCACAGGTTGTCGCCGATTTTTTCGATGGAAGTGTCCTGCCAGAACTCGCTCACCCCTTACACCTCACGTCACAACATCTATCACAGAGACGAAAAACATTATTTCCGTTCGCATTCTTCTGCGCACCTACCCGGGTTGACTATAACGCAACCGTTGTGGCAGAGTTGCCCATTGTAAAGATCATGGCCACCTGCGTTACATTTGGCAGGACAAAAATAAGCGAGACAATCTTTCCCAAAAAAGCCATTTGCTCAATACCTATGTTGTTCATTATACGGTCGAGCGAGCAAATGATAACAAGAAAGAAGCGGAAACCAGCCTTTGCACTCTTTCGCCACTTCTCAACGTATCACTTGCCACTGATAGATGAAATTTCTCGTTTATTCCCAAATCAACAAATCCGATGTCGGCGCCAAGCTGGGAAGGCCTGAGTACAGTTACTATTTTGTGCTTGAGCCGTTCTTACCGGTGTTGGCGAAGCTCGGCGAAGTAATCGTCATCCATCACCCCGAAACGGAAGTGGACACCCTGTTCGATGAATATACTCAGGCGGGTGAACGCTGCATTTTTATTTGTTTCTCACCGCCAAACAAATCGATCATTGGCCTGCGTTGCCCGACTGTCACGGTTTTTGCCTGGGAATTCGATCGTCTTCCCAATGAAGTGTGGGATGATGATCCTCGCAATGACTGGTCCTACGTGCTGCGCCAGCAAGGGCGGGCCATCACACTGTCCAGCGATTCCGCCCGTGTCGTTCGGGACGCACTGGGTGATACATTCGACGTCATGGCCATTCCGGTTCCTGTATACGATCGATTTGCACCAATGCTTGGTGATCGGTCAGCGCGCAGCCCTACCCTTGCTACGCGGCGCTTTACCTTTGCTGGCGTAGCCTTTGACAGTGGCTATTACGAAATAACGATCGACAGCTTCTCAAATAACACGCCGGCAAACCGCTTCGGATTGCCGTTATGGAATGGTCAGACAATAGAACTCGATTTCAGTATTGGTCATGCTGGCGCGGGATCGCTGGGTGGATTTTACGAGGCTGAACCCTGGGGAACCTGGTCCAAGCTCGAGCAGCCCTGGCTGATCATGCCCGTTTTATTGCACGGCAAATTCAGTCTGCATCTGGATGCGGTCGGCTATGGGCCCAATATCGGCAGATCGATTCAAGTCATTGTAGGCAACGACCGGCAATCCCTGTTACTGGACAACAACACGTCAACGCGCGAGCTGGTCTTCAATGTCGAAGAACCGCAAGCGTTGATCCATTTGGCCGGACTGGATATCAGTGCAATCCCGGGCGCCGCCGATCCCAGAACGATGGGAATCGGAATGCGATCTCTGCGCATCGAGTCAATCGATATGGCCAGCGCATCACATGCAAGCACACCGGCATCTGCGCTGACGCTGGAGCTGAAGGGCGTGGTTTATACCAGCGTGCTGAATCCAGGCGATGATCGCAAGAACTGGATCGACATGCTGAAGGCATTCTGCTGGACTTTCCGCGATATCGAAGACGCCACGCTGGTGCTCAAAATGACGCATCATTCGTTAGGCGCGTTCCTCGGCGTTTTCCACTATCACATGCTGCGTATCGGTCCGGTCAAATGCCGGGTCGTGCTGTTGCATGGCTACCTGGATAGCGAACAGTTTCAGCAGCTGATCAATGTCTCCACTTATTACGTCAATTCATCGCGATGCGAAGGTCTTTGTCTGCCGTTAATGGAGTTCATGAGCAGCGGAGTGCCTGCAGTAGCGCCCTGCAATACGGCGATGGCAGATTACGTTACCGAAGACAGCGTTTTCGTGGTTCGCTCCTCGCGCGAGCCGGGCATATGGCCACACGATCCTCGCACCCTGCTGCGGACACTACGCTATCGCATCGATTGGTCGTCGCTGGCCGAGCAATTCAAGCACAGTTATGTTGTTGCGACTTCAGACCCATCGCGATACCGGCAGATGAGTGCGGCAGCCTCCGCAGTGCAGCGTGATTTTTGCTCCGAAGCAGTGGTTACCAACAAACTTCGGCAGTTCTTCAGATGCGAATGACAGGTAAATTGCTGTGATCTGTTTTTTAATCTATTCACCACAGAATGGCAGCAACATCTCGAAAACGATGGGTCTGGCCGACTACAGCTATTATTTCGTCATGCAAAGGTTTCTACCCGTGTTGCGGCGTATCGGCCTGGTGCATCAAGTGCGAGATCCGCAGCGCGAGATTGAGCCCTTAAAAGTGGCGCTGAAGCGCTTCAACATCAAGCCGTTGCTTCTGAGTTTTGCGCCACCCCACAAAACACCAGTGGTCGACTGCCCAACATTTCCGGTTTTTGCATGGGAATACAGCTCGATCCCGACAGAATCCTGGGGCGATGACGAGAGCAACAACTGGCAATTCGCCCTGTCGCGCACTCAAGGCGCAATTACGCATTCGGAGTTTGCAGTAACTGCAACGCGCGCCGCAATGGGCAATGATTTTCCGCTGTGCTCATTACCGGCCCCGGTATGGGACGCGCATGCTGCCCAGACTCCTGCATCGCTGTCTGACGCTGAATGGGTGTTGCAATTTTCAGGCGTAGTAATGGATTCGCACGAGCTGGGCCTGCAAAACACTCATGACATTGCCAATCCTTCGCTGACCCGACATGAACAGCGCGTTGCGCTGCGGGGCGTTGTATATGCGGCGGTATTCAATCCCAGCGACGGACGCAAGAACTGGCACGATACTCTGTGGGCATTCTGCTGGGCGTTTCGCGACAACCCATCAGTGACACTGCTGATCAAGGCGGTGTATCACGATGCGCAATTCGCCTGCGAAATGTTGTTGACCGAAATGAAAAAGTTGGCGCCGTATAAGTGTCGCGTCGTCGTCATTCATGGATTCCTTGACGATGACACCTACCAGACGATGACCAATGGCGTAACCTATATCGTCAATTCATCCTACGGCGAAGGCCAGTGCCTGCCGTTGATGGAATTCATGTCGGCTGGTAAACCAGCTCTCGCGCCTGATCATAGTGCGATGGCTGACTATCTGCGACCTGACAATGCCTTTATAGTGCGCTCCTGGCCAGAGTGGACACACTGGCCGCATGACCCGCGCCTGCTGCTGCGGACTTTTCGGCACCGGCTTGACTGGCAATCACTCTTTGACGCCTACCTCGAAAGCTATGAGGTCGCTACGACACAACCCCAGCGCTATCTGGCCATGTCGCAGGCGGCAAACTTGGCATTGCAAGCGCATTGTTCTCAGCAGGTCATCACCGATGGGCTAAAGAAGTTTCTCAAGCAACTCGGTTTCTCGACAACTGCCGGCGGAATACTATCCAGGCCCTTACAGATTTATGTTCGCATTGCAGGCCGTCAGATTCGTCGCCGCGTGCGCCGACGGAAGAAAAAATGATACGCCTTCCTTGCGAGGAAATTCAGCGCGCCCTTGAGAGCGCGCCACCCCGCTGAGCATACGCGTCAGCCGGGCTTGTATGCGACGATGACCTGTGATTTCGCCATGTGTTTTTCCAGTTCGCGCTTCAGCACCGGGCCATTCGGCGTATCCAGCAACAACTGCCAGGTTTGCGCCCAGCTTGCCAGTAGCGGATGCGTTGGATTGGCAAGATCCTGTGGCCCACTCACCCAGAAAAAACACCACCACAAAGCCCAGTAAAAACTGTTCAACTCGTGACTCTCAACAATCAATCCCGCGTTTTCCAGTAGCGCACGAAATTCGTCGCGACTGAAAATATGAATGTGATTGGGTTTTTGGTAGTAAACGTCCGCAGCTATCGGTTTTTGTATATGCTCGGCACTGGCGTCCGGCACACTAATCAGGTATCGCGCACCCGGCTTGCCAATGCGTACCAGCTCGGCGACAACACCGGCGGGATCATCGACGTGCTCCAGCACCTCAGTGCAGATGATGCGGCTTGCGGTAGCATCTTCGAGTTGCAGCGGCGCGGCATCAGTGACCAGCGCGCGCACCGATTTTGCCGGCAGGCTTTCCAATTTTAGTCGTGTGGCCTCAACTTTGGCGCTGTCGATATCTGCAACAATGATGTCGGCGTTCGCATTCGCGCAGAATGACACGATACCGCCATCGCCACAGCCAAGATCCAATACCGTATCATCTGCACTTACCGTGAATCCGGGATAAACGGTATTGTTGCCCTCGTTGAACCAACCTTCCAGACGGGCACTACGCAGGCCCACGCTGAACGAATCGACATTGGCCAATGGATTGGCGGGGGCAGGTGGAGCGGCGGCGATACGGGCCGGCTTGTCGGGGTGAATGATTTTGGCCTTTACGAGGAA
The DNA here is from genome assembly GCA_013178375.1 of Gammaproteobacteria bacterium. Classification (GTDB taxonomy): domain Bacteria; phylum Pseudomonadota; class Gammaproteobacteria; order Pseudomonadales; family Ketobacteraceae; genus Ch67. Next base: position 150,225 of record JABLXQ010000038.1, on the reverse strand, counting down.
TGTTTTTAACTGTCTGCGCATGAGTATTGTCCTGATCTTCTGTGACCCAACGAAGGACAGTGATTATAAAGGTTTTTTCCCCACCAAGGGTGAGATAGTAGGCGCCAATTCAAGGGCGATGCGGCGCTTTGCTAGCAGCCCAATATGCCTAGGCGAAAATCAAGTATCGCGAGAAGCAATCTTTCCCAGTATCTTCTTTCGCAGTTTCGACAAGCGTTTAAGGCGCAGCCAGGGATCGCTGATCAATGCCACGAGCTGTGCTTCCGCCGCATCTGCTCTTTCGCGCTCACATGCGACTTGTGACTGCAGCTCCGCAATTGGATAACTGAAATGGTGTCCCAAGCAAAGTTGAAAGCCATCAAGATAGCTTGGCGGCATATCAAACGCTCCTTTAAATGCCATATGCTCTTCAGCCAAAAAGAAACGATTGATACCATCGTGGCGCACTTCATGGTAACGCGCCGACTTCAATAGCGGTAGCCACTCCGGCTCAATATTGAAAGGACTTTCAATGAGCAAAACCCATGGCCGCCACCGTTCGAAATCCATGCCTCGCAACACGAAAGACTCATGGCCTTCGACATCGATTTTCAAAAAATGAATTTCCCCATCGACGTAACGTGCGCAGATGGAGCTAAGGGTTTGGGAAGGAACGGTGCGTTCGACTACCTGCCTGCCATTGCGCTTCAAATCGGCCGCCACATGCTGGTCGACCGTAGATAGCCCCTCTCCTGCATCGAAAAAGGTTAGCTGATCCTCGCGATCGCTGACGGCAACCTGTAAATTGATGTCGCGTGGCCGCTCAGCGCACAAGCGCTCGTAGAAGCTGGGCGATGGCTCAATGTTCATGCCTCGCCAACCGCGGTCATAGAACGCTTTGGTGACCGAATCTATTGTCGGATCGTTCGCGCCAACGTCGATGTAAAAACCTTTTTCGACGACTAACCGAAATATGCGCCACAATGCGATGTCTTCAAAATTTTGTGCATAGCAGATAAAGGTCACGCACTTATTACCGAGAAAAAAATCAATAAATACTTTGACTTAGCGTACAGCAATCGCAATCTTGGAACAAGATACTCGTAAATGTACAACAGAAGAACAAAGGCAAAGCACTTGGGAATTTACCCAGGGAATTGACGGAGCGAAACCAGGCATTGGCATGGAGCTATTGCATGGTACTGAGACAACCAGATCAACACTCAAATATGTGAGTCATTCCATGAACGCATATTCACGGACTTTGTATCGATTGCGCAAGGCCGCATTTCGATCTCCCGAGCGCAATCAGCACCTTTTACTGCCAGCTGGTCAGTAACTCAAAAATCCCAGCGGATCATGAGTACGCGCCACGGACAGCATAAACAGAAAACAGGCCAGCGCGGCAAAAAAGGCAATCACCCGGATCTGCTTGGTCTTGCCCCGCTTCAACGCCACCGTACCCAGCACGATGTAAGCCACCAGCAGCAACACCTTCACCGTCAGCCAGGCATGCACGAACGGGTATTGCTGCGTCATCACCGCCAGGCCGATACCGCAAACCAGCAGCAGCGTGTCATTGACGTGTGGCAGCACCTTCACCCACACTTTTTGCAGCATCGGCGAGTCCATCAGCATCCAGCTGCCGCGCACCAGAAAAAACAGCCCGCTGATGACAACGAACAACATATGGCTATGCTTGAGCGCCATATACATAAAAATCTCCCCCACACTGTTATGAATGAAAAAATGGCCACCTACGATAAGTTGATTGATGCCAGCGGGCAACCCCATTACGGTCGTTTCGACGCCCCCGTGCAGCAAGTGAACCACGCTGATTTCCACTATCTGAACACCATGGACCGCCCGGCGGGACAACTGGCAAAGCACTTTCACTACAAACAGTTCCAGTTCGTCGGCGCCACCAGCCCGCGCTTCACCCTGGGCTGTGCCATCATCAGCCTGAAATACGTCAGCAACGCCTTCGTCTACCTGTTCGACCGACTGACCGGCGAGCTGCGGCAAAAAAGCCTGTTGCAACCCCTCAGCCTGGGCTGCTCGATGGTCAACACACCGGATGCGGGCATGCACCGTTTCAGCAAGGGCGACATCGAATTCAATTTTTACGCCACGTCCAAACCACGCCAGCGCCAGGTGGAAATCTTCGGCGGCTCCGACATCCATATCGACCTGCAGATCAGCGAGCCGGCCGGCTTCCAGCCCCTCGCCGTCTGCACCCGCACCGGTTTCACCGGCTGGACCTATACCCAGAAAGCCACCGCCCTCGACGCCAGTGGTCGCATCCGCTGGGGCAACCTGGACATCCCGGTGGACACCGGCTTCCTCGGCAGCTACGACTGGAGTTGCGGCTACCTGCGCCGCCAAACCGCCTGGAACTGGGCCAGCCTGTCCGGCCGGTTGGCAGACGGCCGACGGGTGGGCGCCAATCTGGCCAATGGGGTCAATGAAACCGGTTTCACCGAGAATGCTGTCTGGATCGACGGGAAGCTGCACCCCCTCGGCCCGGTGATCTTCGAATTCGACCGCACCGACCGCCGCAAACCTTGGCGAGTCCGCGCCGCCGATGGCAGGCTCGACCTCAATTTCACCCCCGCTGGCGAGCGCCGCGAAAAGCTCGACCTGCTCTTGTTGGCCTCCAACTTCACTCAATTAACCGGCTGTTTTACAGGGACTTTTACAACAGAAGGTGGTCAGCGTATCCAGCTGGAAACGACTCCGGGGTTCTGCGAGGACCATTATGCCAAATGGTGATAAGCACCTAATGGCGGACGTTTTTTGATCAGCTACACTTCAAAAACAGTAATCATAATAGCGGGCATCAGCACAGCAGCGGGCGCCCGTTTTTTATGGTCCCATTTACCTGATTTGAATTAGCTCACACATTAGATGGGTATTGGAACACACAACTGGAACCTGTTGGCGGGACGGATCGTGCGTCCCTTGCTGGCCTTCTGCCTTCTGCTGCTGAGCGGAACGACAGTGGCCGGCGACTTTGCGTTTGCGCAGACCACGGTGCAGCCGGATTTCCGTTTTCTGGAAAGCACTGCCACTTTGACGCCGGAACAGGCTCTGCAGGCACTGCAACAAACACCAGTGCAAGCCGTCGGCGACGAAGGCATCGACATCCGCAACCGCCAAGCCACCTACTGGCTGCTGGCAGATCTGCGCGTAGACAGCGACGAAGCCCGGGTGGACCGCATCCTGCGGGTAAAACACCTGTACCCCAAATTCGACCGCCTGGAACTGTTCCTGTTTGCTGACGGCCAGTTGGTGGACCATCAGCTTAACGGCGAAAGCGTGCCCTACAGCCAGCGCCCTACACCGGGATTGCTGATGGCGTTCGCGCTGCGGCTGGAGAGCGGCAAACCCTACCAACTGCTCATCTCCACCAACAGCCGCCTGCCCCAGGCCCTGGCCTTCGAACTGGAATCCCCCGTCAACTTCGCCGCCAGTGCCGGCCAGAGCGGCATCAACTGGGGCACCTTCTATTCCGTATTCCTGCTGACCATCATCCTGGCCCTGATCTTCCTGATCATCACCCGCGATCCGCTTTATCTGTACCTGGGCCTGCTGATCAGCGCACTCACCCTCACCCAGGGCAGCTACACCACCTACGCCTACTGGCTGCTCTGGCCGGAATCGCCGGAATGGCAAGGATCGGCGCACCTGTTTTTTATCGGCGTCACCATCCTGTGCGGCCCCCTGTTTACCCGCAGTTTCCTCGACACCGCCATCAACACCCCGCGTCTCGACCGCTGGATCAGAGCCAACAGCCTGGTGGGCCTGATCGCCATCGCCTGTGCACTCGCGCTGCCGTACCAGCCCGCCGCGATCATCAACAACCTGAGCATAGTGGTGGCCGTAATCCCCGTGGTGGCCGCCGCCATCATCTGCCTGAAAAACGGCGTCAAAACCGCCCGCTTCTTCCTGTTCGGCTGGGGCGCCAATATCGTCCTGACACTCGCCCACATCGCTCACCTGCGCGGCTTCCTGCCCTATAGCGACTTCATCCAGCTGGCACCGCAACTCGGCTGCATGCTGGAAGTACTGTCACTGGTGGCCGCCATTGCCGACCGCTCGCGCAGCGACCAGCTCACCAAACAGCAGGCACTGAGCGACCAGGGTCGCGCCATCGAAGCCCTGCAACACGCGGAAAAGGAACTCAGCCAACTGGTGCACCAGGATCCCAACACCGGCTTGGCCAACCGTGTCATTCTGAAGGACAGCATCGAATGCGTGCTGCAATCCCGCGATGATGACCTCACCGCCGCGCTGGTTCTGGTGAAACTGAAAGGCCTGCGGGAAATCAACAACACCCTGGGACACTACGTGGGCGACCAGGTAGTACATCAAACCACTCGTTTTCTGCAGGAACAGATCCAGCGCGTTCCGGCCAGCAACCGTATCGCCCTGACCACAGGGCCCGAAGATTACCTGGCGTCCATGCAGGGGATTACGTTCGCCTTCCTGCTGCAAACCCGCACCCTGACCGAATGCGAAGCCCTGGTGCAGCAGGTGCAATCCAGCCTGCCGCCGCACATCACGCTCAACGACATCACCCTGGATCTCTCCACCGGCGCCGGCATCTACCGCGTCAGCACCGGCGACAACGCCGAGCACATCATCCGCAACGCCTTCGTCGCAGTTGAACGCGCCCAGAAAAACAACAAGGACATCGTCACCTACAGCGACGACATCAACCCCTACAACGCGCGCCGCCTGGCCCTGATCAGCGAACTGCGCAAGGCCATCGAAACCGACCAGCTCGCAATTTACCTGCAGCCCCAGCTCGACACCCACAACATGAGCATCGTCAGTGCCGAAGCGCTGATCCGCTGGAACCACCCCAAGCTCGGCTTCATCCCACCGGATGAATTCATCGGGCTGGCGGAAAATTCCGGCGTGATCAAACCGCTGACCCGCTGGGTCATCACCAACGCCATCAAGACCATCGCCTTCATCCACAAGCGCGGACACAAGATCGGCCTGTCCATCAATATTTCGCCCAAAAATATCGAGGAAGTGGACCTGACCCAGCACCTGGTGCAGGAACTGAAACGCTTCAACGTGGCGCCCCACTTCGTCACGCTGGAAATTACCGAAACCGCCATGCTCAACAACCCCGCACTGGCGACTCAAGTGCTGAACCAGTGGAATCAGATCGGGCTGTCCACCTCCATCGACGATTTCGGCACCGGCTATTCCAGCCTGTCGCACCTGAAAAAACTGCCCATGAGCGAACTCAAGATCGACCGCTCCTTCATCATGGACATGAACAAGAATGATGACGACATGATGATCGTGCGCTCCACCCTCGACATCAGCCACAACATGCGCATGCGCGTAGTGGCGGAAGGCGTGGAAGACGAAAACATGCTGCACGTCCTGAAAAAAATGGGCTGCGACGTGATCCAGGGTTACATGCTGTCCAAACCCCTGGCGCCGGAAAAATTCCTGGAATGGCTCAATCAGACCAACTATCAGGTGGGCTTCTACCAGCCGGAGCAAACCCGGCGCATGCACTGATACCGGCCATCAACAACCCACATCCATTGCCGGCATTTTTCACCACGCATAAAAAAACCGCAGTCCGTTACCCAGACTGCGGTTTTTTATTGGCAGGTTACCGATCACTTCGCGGTGTAAATTACCTTCACACCTTCAGCGACCGCGGACGAATCCACGTAACCCAAAGCTTCTTCATCGGTTGCAACCGCATCCACTACATCTGCGTCACCACCCACCTGCTTCGGGGGAGCCCCTTTGCCGGTGAAGATCAGACGCGACCAGTAAGCAGTCAGTTGCGATTCACTTTTCTGCACGACCTTTTCATAGAACTGGTTGCGTGCGGCGTTACCTTCGGACTGATCGACCGCGACCACGTCATTGCCACCCAGATCGTTGGATTTGCCCAGGAAAACCTGTGCAATGTCATCAGCGCTGGCGCTGTTGACCGGTGAAGCGGCGTTGACGATGACCACGACTTCAGCTGATGCCAGAGAAGCTGAAAGCAGAAGACCAGCAGTACCCAATAAGCGTGCGATTTTTGTTGTGATAATCATTGTCGGCTCCTCCCTCAGAACACTGCATCGACAGAAAGGGAGTAAACAGCAGTATGGTTACCTGCTGCGCCTGGGTCACCCTGGAAGCGGCCATTGCCGTCCAATTGGCCCGATATGAAGCCAGAATACTGAGTAGCCGGGGATGATCCAACAGGAGAGGCTACGCTTGAAGAATCCAGGGCTTGATACGTGCCTGAACCGAACCCTTCATAATGCGTAACCTGCGCCTTGGCCTTCACCCTGGAACTGACGTCATAGACCAATCCCAACGTGTAGGATTGTTGTTCCTGGATCTGGCTTTCCATATTGTTGTAAATGGATTCAGAGTATCCGGCCGCCGCTTCCAACAACTGATCCCGGACGCCCATTGCCGCCAACTGCTGAGTGGTGCACGATGCTTGTGCACATGCAGAAGAAGGGATAACTAAATCCGTTCCAACGAATGGAGAACCGGTATTTACCAGGAAGTTATTCGCCAGCATGCCCCGAGCATAAGCACCCTTGCCAAGCGCATCCGCATAAGCCTGCACCGCGCGCGCCTGCTTGTCGTTCTTCGCATCGGTCTGGAACTTTGCGAAGGTAACGTGCGGCATCCACTTGCCAAAGTGATAACCAATGGTCAAGTAACCTGCATCACCCACCGGCTGGAATGTATCGTCAACGCTCAGGTTGGCAATCTCACCGATCACCAGCAACTGGCCGTTGTCGAACATGAACCCGCCGCTGATGTAGTCGGTCACGAAACCTCCCGTATCGCCTACCCAGCTGGCAGGGTCCGGCACGCCCAGCAGAGGGCCCAGCGATTCTTTCCCAGTCGTTATTGCTTGAACCAACTGGTCTGCCAAACCACCCACATCAGGTTCCGCATCCAGTTTGGATGTGTTGTAACCCATGCGGAAGGTCCAGGAGTCAATTTCCATCTGCAGGTTGGTACCCCAGGATTCATTTTGGGTGAATTCAGCGTCCAACTGTTCACTGTAACCACTACTCGCGCCAACATACGTCTGCCAGCTGAAGTTCATGGGGCCCAGGTCGAAGTCATAAACCGCAGAAGCACCGTCAGTGGATGAAATGGGGATGTTATAAAGCTCGATCGGTGCGATAACCCAGGGCAATGCATAACCCACATCCAGGTATTCGGACAGCAGGTAGTAAGGTATACGCTGACGACCAATGTTGAACCGCAGATCATTGGTGGCTTCGTAGGTCAGGTAAGCCCACTCGGCATTCACTTCGTAATCATTGCTTCCCTTGCTTACCAACTGGGCAGTGGCGCTGATGTTGTCCGCCACTTCAAACGTGAACTGCACGCCCAGTTTGCTAATTGCAGCTGTGCTGTAATTGTCGGAAATGCCGTAGAAGGTTTCCTCGACGTCATCGCCGTCATTCTGGGCTACACCGGCAGATATGAAGCCGTTGATCTTCAACCGCTCCTGCATGTCGGCAATACGCTGACGATCTTCCTTAACCGCCGCCCGGGTGCCTTTCATCGTGTTGTTTAATCGAGTGATCTGTTTTTCTTGTTCCGCAATCCTCTTCTCCAGCTGATCAACTGTGGCGGCAGCCAACACGTGCGCGCTGGAAAAACAGAGAGTTAAAGGGAACAAGGCTAAGGTGAATTTCTTCTTAACCATTGATGTTTCCTTTTGTTTTTGTAAGCAAATCCCCGCCATTACCTGTTTTGCCGGCAGCGAGCAAGGTAATGACACCTGTAAGACCTCTGCTGTCTAGCCGAAAGTCTAGGCCAGATTATTACAACATCCAAAAAAATTACTCAAAATAGTTCCCCAAGCTGCTGATTTTTTTTGCAATTAATCAAAGCCAGAACACTTTGTAAACAAAAAAGGCCGAAAAATGAGCAAAAAAACGAGGATGGTGGATGGCACCGTTATGGCGCCAGAAGACAAAATGTGCGGGCAAAAAAAAAAAGCCCGCTTGGGAGGCGGGCTAAGGGAATGCCCGATGAGGTCCGGGCGAGAAAGTACGCTTACTTGAACAACACCTGAAAGGTCGGCACAACCAAATTCGAGTGAGAAGCCGGACAAATGCCGGAACTTCCACAGGACCGGGCAAATAAATGCCTGTCCAGGTTGAAACGAAGATTACCGGCATTTTTTAGAATAAACATACTAAAAGACTGTAAAAAAATTCAGTACTCTCAACGATTTATCTCCACATGTATACCTCTCAATCCTTATAGGACTATTGTTCCTTTTTCGCCTCCCGCTACCGGGCGCCAAGCACAATCAGAGAACACGGGATTCCGCCTGCTGCCCCCAATTGACCACTCTGAAACGCCCCTCTTCGGCAGCAATGGTCAGAATCGAGCCATTTGCCGGCTGATAGTGCACCAGCTGCGAGCATCCGCTGGCCAGGCCGGCTACCAGGTTCAATACCATGAAGTGGGTGAAAATGACGGTGGGAGATTGCACCGAGACCAGTCGCGACACAATGGCGTCGCGCCACTGCCAAAGTTCGGAATCTGCCTGTGACCAGTCCAGGTCCCGTACTGACAACAGCCAGCCAATGCGGTCCTGCATGCCCAGGTGAGCGGGGGCGGGAATTTCACGGAACGCCGGTTCGATACCAACCGCCGTCTGCCAAGCCTGCGCCAGTGGTTGTGCTGTCTGCCGCGCCCGGCGCAAGGGACTCGACAACAAGGGTAATGGCCCGGCAGTGACGAGGCAATCCCGAGCCATTTCGGCTTGCTCCCGCCCGCGCGCACTCAATGCGGGATCGGGATCAACATCCCAGCCCGCTTCCGCTTCCCCGTGCCGCACCAGATAAATCTGTATTGCCATCGCAACGCTCCCTGATCAAAGCGGAGATTGCAGCACGGGTCGGAAGCCGGCACAACTTTTCAGAACTATGCGTTCAGAACTGCCAGGTGAAGCTGGATTCAAACAGATAGGCAGTCGCCTCGGTTTCGATATCCATTCCGGAATACGGGTTGTACAGAATATTATTATAGGGATCCATGCTGTTGGCGTTGGTACTGCTGCCGGCAGGGATGTCGGCCTGCGCGTGGTAATAGCCAATGGCCAGATCAATGTGGGAATTCTTTTGCCACTCGATTCCTACTCCAACGGAAAGCAGGTCAGCGTCCCCGATGGGCAACAGCACATCCTGCTTGTCGTCTGGAATGGACGATTTCCGGGGCTCGTAGCCAAAGCGCAAGGCAATGTAGTCGTTGTACTGGTGCTCGACTCCAAACGCCCAGTTCCAGACGCTGGCGTAGTGACGCGGAATGATCAGCGTGTCCGGGGTGGCATATTCCGGCGCCAGAACAGCCGCCACTGCCGAAAACTCCTGCACTTGATCGTATTCGATTTTCAGGCCTTCCCACACTGCCCAATCGGTCCATTTTGCGTCGATATTCACTTTCCAGTCCGGCAGTACCTTGACGCTGATGCCCGTCGCAAAGTGCGAGGGGGTTTTCAGGTCAATACGGGCATCGCCGGATTGTTCGGCCAACCCCGTTGGCAATCCCAAAAAACTGCTGAGCCCGCCCAGTTCTTCGTTGATGGTGCCAAACACGGCCTGCCAGTCATCCGAGTAGGTCATCCGATAGGAGCCTTTCATCCGGTTGGTGGTTTCTGTCTGATACACAAAGCCCCAGGTAAACCAGGGCGTCGGCTCCCACAGGGCGCCAAAGGCGGCCGTTGTTGACAGTGGCGTTTCCACGTCCACTTCCAGGGTTACCGATTGTTCAAAGGGGCTGACGGATGCACTGCAAAAAGTGAACGCGCCGCCCAGACAGTCCGTACCCTCTTCCAGCGCATCCAGGGCCGTGTTAATCACGCCCAGCAGCAGGTGCTGCACGCGCAGATCCGTATAGGCCGATACACCCTGGTAGGAGAAATGAACGCCCATGCCCACCGACCACTCGTCGTTCAGTTTGAAACCAATGGTGGGCGAGAAGTAGGTGATCCGCGTAAGCGCCATTTCCTTGCCCATAAAGCTGCCCGGATCGTCGTCATCACGAACATACCCGGCAGCCATGGGAGCAAACGCGGCTGTGCCAAGGGTGTATTCCTTGCCTTCCGGGCGAAAGGCCGCGCCACCGGTTGGCACAATGATCATCGGCAACGGCCATTCCGTACGGCCCTCGACAAACGGCACCTTGACCATGATCTCATCCGTTTCACTGACGGAATTTTCAACGGGATCAGTCTCACCCAGGGCCCATTTATCGATCTCGGCCTGGGCGTCGGGGTGGTAGCTGCCGAACTCGGCCTTGAAGTTGAAGTAAGCGGCGGTGAGCTTGAACAGCCCTTCCCGGCCCTCGACGCGCGCCAGCCCTGCGGGATTGAAATGAATGGAATCCACACCCGGCGGATCTGCTGTCACCGCATTACCCAGAGCCAGCGCTCGTGGATTACCGATGGTCAGATTTTCCACCAATGCGGCCTGGGCCGAGCCGGCGCCCAGCAGGAAAGAAGCCGCGCATGCCAGCAATGCATTGGAGGAGAGAGTGAAGCTGGTGTGATTTCCCTTGCCTGGTCCAAAAAGCAGCCGAAGTGACTTCGTAGCTGCCAACTCGTCAAACTTCATCATAATTGTCAATTTCTTGTATTTATTGATTTTGTGTGTGGCACCCGTCAAGTCCTAGATTGCCACAGGGAAAGAGCCGAGACAAATTTTAATCTGTGTCCCAGTATAACAGTGACCATTTAGTCTAATAAAGGGCAAAACGATTACAAGATGTATTGGTTTTGATTGCAATTGGTTACTGTGGACATATTTGGACAGGTTTCACAGTAATCCCGACGCAAGACCATGGCTTTCGATTAAACTTGTATAATCAATGCAAACGCTCCCCGGCGGATCTGGTTGAAGAACATGGGTTTCTGCAGGTGAAACCACCAGGCGACGGGCAGGTCGAATCCGCATTGCGGTTGAATTTTGGACATACTGATGAAAGCAAACACATTCCAACACGGTTTCACCAAACGCACGGCCCCCCTGCTTCTGGCACTTCTTTTCGCATCCACCGCCTATAGTTCGATCCAGACCGAAGTCCTCAAGCCTACCCGCCAGCAGGTCAGCACGTCCGACATGGTGGTGGAACGCCTGGAAGAATTGCACTATCGCAAGTTCCCCCTGGATGATGCACTTTCCGCCGAAGTATTCGACCGCTACCTGAAGGATCTCGACAGCAGCAAAAGCTACTTTCTGAAATCCGATATCGAGGAATTCAACCGTTACCGCGTGCAGCTGGACGACGCATTGCAAAAAGGCAACCTGCAGCCGGGATTCGATATTTTCAACCGCTATCAGCAACGAATTGCCGAGCGGCTGGATTTCGCCATCAGCCTGGTCACTGGCGGAATGGACAAGTTTGATTTCACCAAACTGGAATCTCTCGAAACCGATCCGGAAAAAAGTGAATGGCCGGCAAGCCGTGCGGAGTCCGATGATCTGTGGCGCAAGCGCGTGAAGCACACCATCATCAACATGCGTCTGAACGGCAAGACCGACGCCGATATTCTGAAAACCCTGGAACGCCGCTACCGCACCAACCTCAGCCGCGTGCTGCAGACCAACAGCGAAGACGCGTTCCAGATCTACATGAACGCACTGACGCAAACATTCGATCCGCACACCCAGTATTTTTCCCCGAAGGTGTCGGAGAATTTCAACATCAACATGAGCCTGCAACTGGAAGGCATCGGCGCGGTACTGCAGAGCGAGGATGAATATACCAAGGTGGTGAGCCTGGTGCCCGGCGGCCCCGCCGATCTGGGCAAGACCCTGAAAGCAGCTGACCGTATCGTGGGCGTGGGCCAGGACAAAGACGAAATCCAGGACGTGGTGGGCTGGCGTCTGGATGAAGTGGTGGATCGCATTCGTGGCAAAAAAGGCACCATGGTGCGGTTGGAAGTAATTCCCGCAGATGCCAAGAGCGATCATGAAACGCGGATCGTGCCCATCACCCGCGACACGGTGCGACTGGAAGACCGCGCGGCGCAGTCGGAAGTGATGGACATCGATGTGAACGGCCACAAGGAACGGCTTGGCATCATCAGCCTGCCCACGTTTTATGCGGATTTCCGCTGCCGCAAATCCGGTGATGGCAGCTGCCGTTCCACCACCTATGACGTGAAAAAGCTGATTGAAAAGCTGCAGACCCAGAAGATCGACGGTCTGGTAATCGACCTGCGCAACAATGGCGGCGGCTCGCTGGAAGAAGTGAACAATCTGCTGGGACTGTTTATCGAGACCGGCCCGACCGTGCAGATTCGCGGTTCCAATGGCAGCGTGGAAGTGATGGCAGACCAAGATCCGCAAGTGTTGTATACCGGCCCGCTGGCGGTGGTGGTGAACCGGCTGAGTGCGTCGGCCTCGGAAATCTTTGCCGGTGCCATTCAGGACTACCAGCGCGGACTAATCGTGGGCGAGCGCACGTTCGGCAAGGGCACCGTGCAATCGCTGCAGGAACTGGATCGCGGCCAGCTCAAGATCACCATGGCGAAATTCTACCGGGTGTCGGGCGAGAGCAATCAGCACAAGGGCATCATTCCGGACATCGAATATCCCAGCCTGATCAACCATGAGGAAATCGGCGAAAGTTCGCTGCCCCATGCGTTGCCGTCCGACAACATCCGCCCTGCCCGCTATCGGAAACAGCACGATATCGACACGGTGCTCACCTATCTGCGCACCGCCCACGACCAGCGTGCGGCAAAGGATCCGGAATTCCAGTATGTGCAGGATCAGGTGTCCGCGATGGATGCCATCCGGCAGAAGACCCTGGTTTCCCTCAACTGGGAACAGCGCCAGAAGGAAAACCACGATCTCGAACAGCAGCGCCTATCCATTGAGAACAAGCGTCGTGGCGCCCTGGGCGAACCCTTGCTGAAATCGGCGAGCGAATTGAAAGTGCAGGATGAGGAAGAAGAGGATCTGGCTGCAGAAGCGACCGGCAAGGATAAGATCGAGGTGGACTACATACTCAAGGAAACCGGCAAGATCCTGACGGATTTCATTACCATCGCCACTGACCAGACCCAGGTCGCGATCCACTGATGGCCTTTGCGCTGGATTCACGCCTGCAACGGGATACCTTTCTGCTGGGTAGCAACGATCAGGAACTGTTGCTGCTGATGAACGACCGCCGGTATCCCTGGTTCATCATCGTACCCACACAGGATGGCGCCAGCGAGTGGTTTGACCTGCCCGAACCCGATCAGGCCACCCTGCACCGCCACTGCGTGCAACTGGGTGCCGCCGTCCACACGCAGTTTCATTGCGAAAAGGTCAACATCGCCGCGCTGGGCAACATCGTGCGGCAGATGCATGTGCATATTATCGGCCGCCATACCGACGATCCGGCATGGCCCGGCCCCGTCTGGGGACACTCCGCCGCAATTCCCTATGACAAGCCGGCACTGGAACAAATGAAAGCGCAGTTGCTGAAAATGAAGGAGTTGCCCTTTACACTACAATAAGCTGTAGTCACGGTTCCCTCTTTACAAAGCGACTCAAGGGATGTGAGACAAAACCAACATGGAACGCCATCCAATCCTTCTGCCTTTTCGTTTCCTGCGCTCTTCCTGCCGGCTGGCGTTTTTGTTGCTGTGTCTGTTAATGGCCCATCCGGTCGTGGCCGGCACGGTGGCCATCCATGATCGCGAAGGCTTTTACAACCTTTCGCCCCACCTGGAAATCCTGCAGGACGATACACACCAGTTGCGTATCAGCGATCTGCTGAAACCTGACGCCCGCCACGCCTGGTTCACCAGCACAGACGCCGTTCCCAGTTTTGGTTACGCAAACAAGGTGTTCTGGTTTCGGGTGAAGGTGCTGAACGATCACGAAAGCAAGGCGGAGTGGCTGCTGAATATCGACTATCCCATGCACGATTTCGTCGACGTCTATTATGTCAACCAGAACCAGATCACCAAGGCATATCACGTAGGGGATCGCCTGCCCCACTCCCACCGCCCCATCGATCACCGCAATTTCGTTTTCCCCGTCATGATACCGGTGGATTCCGCCCTCGACATTTACGTCCGGCTGGAATCGGAGGGCTCTATCAAAATGCCGCTGTACCTGTGGGAGGAAGCGCGATTCATCAAGACCGATCAGCAGTTCATGTTGGGCCAGGGCATTTACGTGGGCGCCATGGCAGTGATGTTCTTCTACAACCTGTTCCTGTTTTTCCTGGTGCGCAACCGGGCCTACCTGATGTACATCCTGTACATCTTTTTTCAGGGCAGTGCCTTCGCCATCTCCCGCGGTTTCGGCTTCCAGTACATTTGGCCGAACTGGACCACCTGGAACCAGATGTCCGTGGTTTTTTTCCTGGGCGGCACCATCACCTTTGCCATGCTGTTCTCGATCCATTTTCTCGACAGCCGCCGCTATACGCCCCGCTACTACTACGCCATGGCACTGGGCGCCTGCTACGGGCTGTTTGTGATGCTGGGAGGCTTCACCCTGGAATACAAGTACATGGTGAAGATCGGCATGTATGGACTGCTGCTGGCCATGGGATTGAACCTGATTGCCGGCATTCTCACCTGGCGCCAGGGCGCCCATGTGGCACGGTTCTACACGCTGGCCTGGTTCACCGTCATTTCCGGCTTCATTTTTCTGGCGCTGAATTATACCGGACTGGTGCCCAGCAATTTTTTCACCGAACACGCCGCACAGATCGGTTCCGCTATCGAAGTGGTGCTGCTGTCGATGGCGTTCGGCAGTTTCTATAACGAGGAACGCAAGGAAAAATACAAGGCGCAGTCGCAATTGCTGGAAAAGATGCGCGAAGCGTACAAGGCGCAGGCCGCCAGCACCGCCAAGAGCGAATTCCTGGCGAAGATGAGCCACGAAATCCGCACCCCCATGAACGGGGTGATCGGCATTGCCGAGCTGCTGAAAGACACGCCGCTGAACAAGGAACAGCGCCGTTATGTGGACACCATTTCCAATTCCGGCAATGCGCTGTTGCACCTGATCAACGACATTCTCGATCTGTCGAAAATCGAAGCCAAGCGCATGGAGCTGGAACGCATTCCCTTCAATCCCCACGATCTGATCCAGGAATGCATGGCGGTCTTTCAGGGCAAGGAGCTGTCGAGCAACCTGAGTTTCTACTCGCGCATTGCCAGGGATATTCCTTCGGTGCTGATCGGCGATCCCACCCGCTTGCGGCAGATTCTGCTCAACCTGATGAGCAACGCGGTCAAGTTCACCAATCATGGCAGCATCGGCATCATCGCCAGCATGGAGAAAGTCGAGGACAACCGCGCCTACATCGGCTTTCAGGTGAAAGACACCGGCATCGGCATTTCACGCGAAATATCGGACACGCTGTTCAAACCGTTCACGCAGGCCGACAGCTCCACCACCCGCCGCTACGGCGGCACCGGCCTGGGCCTGTCCATCTGCCGAGAATTGGTGCATATGATGAACGGTGAAATCGGCGTCGACAGCGAACCGAACAAGGGATCGAACTTCTGGTTCACCTGCCGTTTCGAGGTGGGCAAGCAGGCAGAAGTGCCGCAGGAGAAGTCACGTCCGACACCCGTGGAAACCCGCAGCGAACCCCTGAATCTGTATGTACTGGTAGCCGAGGACAACGACGTCAACCGGGTGGTGATCAAGGGCCTGCTCACCAAGCTGGGCGCGCAAATCGATTTCGCGGTAAACGGATACGAGGCGGTGACACTGTACCGGCAGAATCACGCGCAGTATCACGTGGTATTGATGGATTGCGAGATGCCGGAAATGGACGGCTATGAAGCCACCCGCCAGATTCGCGCCATCGAATTCGAACAGGGTTTACCGCACATGCCAATCCTGGCGGTGACCGCCCATGCGGTGGGGGAATCCCGTGATCTCTGCCTGCTGGCGGGTATGGACGAGTACATCACCAAACCGATCCGGCTGGAGGCGCTGCGGCAAAGACTCCAGCAGTACAGTGTCCCAAAACATCAGGTGGCCTGAATAATCACTGGTCTGCTGACGGAAACTGGGCGTCGAACGCCTTGAGCAGGGCAACCAGCGTATCTGTCTGCACCCCCAGTTCCCGCAGCGCTTCCTCCGCCATGTTTGCCACGGCGCAGGCATCCGGCAGCATGTGACCACCGGCGATGATGGCGCGGAACCGGGCCACGAATACCCACTGCAGCCACTGGCTGAAACGCATGGTGTCGAAACAGAACGGCAACTGGCTGTCAAAAGCGGCAGCAGGCGGCGCGACGGTTTCCCACAGGGACAACCCGCGCATTTCGGTTTCAATTTCCTGTAACAATTCGAGCATGGCGCTGCGATCTGCCATGACACTGAACCTCTAGTGGCGAACAAGCGGGTAAATGATACACTGCCCCTCACTCTTTTCCCCACTAGGTTAAGTACACGAGGGCATGCATGAAGAAATTCCCCGTCAGAAACGCCCTGGTCCTTGCGCTGGCGCTGCTGTCAGCGTCTGCGGTCCAGGCCGAAGTTGTCACGCTGAAACGCACCTATGAACTGGCACAGAAAAACGATCCCCAGTGGTCTGCCATACGCAACCAGTACCAGGCCAACCGCCAGCAGCTCGACCAGAGTCGCGCCGGCCTGCTGCCGCAGGCGAAGCTGAACGGCTCCTATGCCCACGATGAACTGAATGTGGATGACTACGGCTCAGACAGTTACATCGCCGACGGCTACACCGCCAGCGTGGTGCAACCTCTGTTCCGGCTGGAAAACTGGCACACCTGGCAACGCGGCAAGGCGCTGGACAGCCAGTACGTGTCCGACTACCAGTACGCCACGGAATCGTTCTACCTGCGCATCGTCACGCTTTATTTCGACGTGCTGCGCACCAAGGCCAACCTGTCCTTCCGCAAGTCCGAGGAAGAGGCCATTGGCCGTCAACTTGAGCAAAGCAAACAACGCTTCGATGTGGGTCTGGTTGCCATCACCGACGTGCACGAAGCCCAGGCCGCATACGATACCGCCGTATCGAACCGCATTTCCGGTGAAAGTGACCTGTTCGTTTCGCTGCGGGCACTGGAAACCCTTACCGGGGAGCGTATTGACGATGTCGCCGACCTGGTCGAAAACCTGCCTATCATCCCCCCTGCTCCGGCGGACATGAATCAGTGGGTCGAGCGCTCACTGGCCAACAACGCCAGCCTGCGGTCGGCCCACCAGGCGGCCATGGCAGCGGAAGAAAACTACAAGATCAAACGTGCCGGCCATGCGCCAACGCTGGACCTCGTGGGCTCCCACGCCAATCAGTCCACCGGAGCACCCGTGTCTTTCATGACACCGGATATCGGTACACCGGACACCAAGGTCAACACTATCGCGCTGCAGCTGGAAGTGCCCATCTACAGCGGCGGCTACGTCAGCGCCAGTCGGCGGGAAAGCAAGTATCAGTCCCTCGCCGCCACGGACAACGAACACCTGGCCCGGCGCCAGGTGATTCAGGACGCCACCAACTACTACCAGCTGGTGGCGGCCAACGTAGCCCAGGTGAACGCACGCAAGCAGAGCAGCCTTTCCGCCAAGGTGGCGCTGGATGCCACCCAGGCCGGGTATGAAGCCGGCACCCGGACCATCGTCGACGTGCTGACCGTGCAACGCAACCTGTTCCAGGCCCAGCGCGACTACACCAACGCCCGCTTTGACTATGTGCTGAATGCGATGCGACTGAAGCAGGTGGCAGGCGCACTGACCGAACAGGAACTGCTGGCAATCGAACAGTGGGTGCAGGTCGCACCCTGATATCCACCCGTTCAGCGGACCACAAAAAAGGCGGTGCTCCAGGGCCCGCCTTTTTTGTGGATCATGCGCCAGCAAAACTCAACGCTGGTTGCGCTTGGTACTCCAGATCAGCAGATCCTGGTAGCCGGTAGGCAGCAGACGCTGAACGGAATCGATAATCCGTGCATCCAGCCCGATCAACACCCGTGGCTTGTTCCTGCGCACGCCACCCAGGATTACCCGGGCCGCCTCTTCCGGCGAAGTCCGCGCCATCGCGTCAAATGCCTTGATCGCACCCTGCTTCGTGTTCGGCCCGTACTTGCCGACATCTTCACCCATGCGGCCACTGCGCACGATGTTGGTCTTGATGCCACCGGGATGCACGCAGGTGACTTTAATCGGGTAACCTTCGATGGCCATCTCCTCCCGCAGCGACTCGGTAAATCCACGCACGGCAAACTTGGCGGCGTTGTATGCGCTCTGGGTCGGTACACCGATGATGCCGAACACGCTGGACACGTTGACCACATGACCCTCGCCTGACGCTTTCAGATGCGGCAGAAATGCTTTCGTGCCGTGCACCACGCCCCAGAAATTAATATTCATCAGCCATTCGAAATCGCCGTAACTCATGGCCTCGATGGTTTCGGTCAGCGCCACACCGGCGTTGTTGAAAATCAGATTCACCTTGCCCAGGGTGGCGACCACCGTATCAGCCCAGGCGTACACGGCATCGCGGTTGGCCACGTCCAGCGGCTGCGCATGCACCCGCACACCGGTGGAGCTGACCTGGCGCACCGTATCCTGCAGCCCGACCTGATTCACGTCCGACAGCGCCAGATCACAGCCCGCCTGAGCCAGTTGCACAGCCAATGCCTGACCAATCCCGGAACCGGCACCCGTAATGGCGGCCACTTTCCCCTTCAGTTGTTTCATGAATCCAACTCCCCCGACCGTGTCTGTAATTTTGTAAACGCGATGTATATAAAACATTCAGCATAGCCGGACGCGCGAACCACAGGCAACCGGATAACGGACAATAAAAAAGGGAACGGCATGACACCGTTCCCTTTTTTCACCGGAAGAACCCGAAAAACGGATTACTTATCGGCGTTCAGCTGCTGCTTGATCAGGTCGCCGATGGTCTTAGGAGCCGATTCCGACGCCTGGTTGACCGACTTCATGGCTTCCTTCTCTTCTGCAACGTCCTTCGACTTCACCGACAGGTTGATAGTGCGGTTCTTGCGATCGACGCTGATGATGCGGGCTTCCACTTCATCGCCTTCCTTCAGGTGAACGCGCGCATCTTCCACGCGGTCACGGCTGATTTCAGAGGCTTTCAGTGTGGCTTCCACGCCGTCAGTCAGTTCAACAATGGCAGCCTTGGCGTCAACAGATTTGACCTTGCCTTTCACCACGGTGCCCTTGTCGTTTTCCTGTACGTACTGTGCGAACGGATCCTGCTCCAGCTGCTTCACGCCCAGCGAGATGCGCTCGCGCTCGGGGTCCACAGACAGGATAACGGTATCGATCTCGTCACCTTTCTTGTAGTTGCGAACGGCTTCTTCGCCCGGCAGATCCCAGCTGATGTCGGACAGGTGAACCAGACCGTCGATGCCGCCGTCCAGACCGATGAAGATACCGAAATCAGTGATGGACTTGATTTTGCCGGAGATCTTGTCGTTCTTGTTGAACCGGGTGGCGAACTCTTCCCACGGGTTGGGTTTGCACTGCTTGATACCCAGGGAGATACGACGACGCTCTTCGTCGATGTCCAGAACGATCACATCCACTTCGTCACCGATGGAAACGACTTTGGACGGATGCACGTTCTTGTTGGTCCAATCCATTTCGGATACGTGAACCAGACCTTCCACGCCTTCCTGCAGTTCGGCAAAGCAGCCGTAGTCAGTCAGGTTGGTAACGCGCGCTTTCACGCGGCTGCCTTCGGGATAACGGTTGGTGATTTCAACCCAGGGATCGGAGCCCAGTTGCTTCAGACCCAGCGATACGCGGTTGCGCTCGCGGTCGAACTTCAGGACTTTTACCAGGATCTCGTCGCCCACATCGACGATTTCGCTCGGATGCTTGATGCGCTTCCAGGCCATGTCGGTGATGTGCAGCAGACCGTCGATACCACCCAGATCCACGAACGCGCCGTAGTCGGTGAGGTTCTTGACGATACCTTTGACTTCCATTCCCTCTTGCAGCTTTTCCAGCAGCGCTTCGCGCTCGGCACTGTTTTCTGCTTCGAGAACCGCACGACGGGACACAACCACGTTGTTGCGCTTGGCGTCGAGCTTGATAACTTTGAATTCCAGTTCCTTGCCTTCCAGGTGACCGGTGTCACGCACAGGACGGACGTCTACCAGGGAACCCGGCAGGAACGCGCGGACGGATTCGATATCAACAGTGAAGCCGCCTTTGACTTTACCGTTGATGATGCCTTTAACAACTTCAGACGCTTCGAAAGCCTTCTCCAGACGCTTCCAGGATTCGGCGCGCTTGGCTTTTTCGCGGGACAGACGGGTTTCACCGAAACCGTCTTCGAGAGATTCCAGCGCAACGTCAACTTCGTCGCCAACCTGGATCTCCAGTACACCGCGCTCGGACAAGAACTGTTCACGGGCAATCACGCCTTCGGATTTCAGACCCGCGTACACAGTAACCCAGTCGTCGTCGATGGAAATGATGGTGCCTTTGACGATGGACCCTGGGGTCATGTCCAGTTCTTTCAGACTTTCTTCAAAAAGTTGGGCAAAACTTTCGCTCATGTTTTCGACCTGTTGTTGGCGCCGTAATAAACCGGCATTCACTCCGCACGCTACCAGCGCCGCACGGGTTGTTTGTTTCTGTTTTCCGTCTCAGCTGGCAAATACGAGGCCGGAAAACGCCAAAAAGCAGATGGGAACCACCGTTCAGGTGATCCCCATCTGCAGTTTATTCTGCGGGAGGACACTGCCTTCCCTTATAACCTGCCGTTTCCGGCAGGCTGGCCTGATCAGTGGATCAGACCTTTCTGTCTGGCATGATGCATCAGTTCGGTAAAAACCTCTTCTATTGTCATGTCAGTACTGTCAATTATCACGGCGTCATCGGCCGGCACCAAGGGTGCCACCGCGCGGTTCATGTCCTGCTCATCGCGGGCCTGAATCGCTGCCTGAAGGTCGGCTAAGTTAGCACTCATGCCCTTCTCGCGCAACTGCTTGAAGCGGCGGCCGGCGCGCTCGTCCACGCTGGCGGTCAGGTAGATCTTCAGGTCGGCATCGGGGAATACGACGGTGCCCATGTCGCGGCCGTCGGCCACCAGGCCGGGAGATTCGCGAAAATCAACCTGGCGCTGCAGCAAGCCCTCACGCACGCCCGGCAGCGCCGCCACTTTCGACGCCATGCGACCGGCTTCCTCGGAACGGATCTCGCGGGTCACGTTTTCACCTTCCAGCACGATGCGGATCGGCTGGTCGGGTTCATCCACCACGAACTGTACGTCCATGTTTTCCGCCAGGATTTTCAGGCTGGCTTCGTTGTCGAGGGCCACGCCGTGATGCGAGGCCGCCAGTCCCACCAGACGGTAGAGGGCGCCGCTGTCCAATAGATGCCACTTCAACGCCTGGGCAACCCGCTGGGCAATGGTGCCCTTGCCGGAACCGCCGGGGCCATCGATGGTGATGACCGGTATCTTGAACGGACCTTTAGCCATGCTGCTCTCCTGCCTCGGCGACATCCAGCTTCATACCCACCTTCCGTGACAGTTCAACGAAGTTGGGGAAGGATGTAGCCACATTGGCACAATTTCGGATCTGGATGTCCCCCTGGGAACGCAGCGCCGCCACTGCGAAGGACATGGCGATACGGTGGTCGCCGTGGCTTTCGATGGTGCCGCTGCCCATGGGTCCACCTTCAATAATGATGCCATCCGGCGTGGGGTCCGCTTTCACCCCCAGAGTCTTGAGGCCGTCCGCCATCACCTGGATACGGTCGCTTTCCTTGACCCGCAGCTCTTCGGCGCCCCGCAGTATGGTGGTGCCTTGGGCACAGGCGGCGGCAATGAACAGGGCCGGGAATTCGTCGATGGCCAGGGGAACCTGGTCTTCGGGGATCTCGATGCCCTGCAATGGTGCGTAGCGGATGCGGATATCGGCCACCGGCTCGCCGCCTACTTCCCGCTCATTCAGCACATCGAGTCTGCCGCCCATGGCGCGCAGGATGTTGATGACGCCGATCCGGGTGGGATTGATGCCCACGTGTTCCAAAATCAGGTCGGCGCCGGGTGTGATGCTCGCAGCCACCATAAAGAAAGCAGACGAGGAAATATCGGCCGGCACGTCGATTTTGGTGGCCGTCAGTTTGCCTCCGCCCTGCAGGGTGATTTTATTGCCTTCCACTTTCACCGGGTAACCGAAGCCCCGCAGCATGCGCTCGGTGTGGTCGCGGGTGGGAGCCGGCTCGGTCACGCTGGTCTCACCCTGCGCGTACAGGCCTGCGAGCAGGACACAGGATTTCACCTGGGCGCTGGCCATGGGCATATCGTAATGAATGCCTTTGAGTAGCTGGCCACCCTTGATACGCACTGGCGGCGTGCCCTTGTCTTCCGTTTCCACCACGGCGCCCATTTCCCGCAGCGGCTTGGCCACGCGACCCATGGGACGTTTGGACAGGGATTCATCGCCGGTCAGCACGGTATCAAACGCCTGCGCGGACAGCAGGCCGGACAGCAGTCGCATGGAGGTGCCGCTGTTGCCCAGATAAAGGTTGCCGTGGGGTGGCAGCAGACCGTGCATGCCGACGCCGAAAATTTTCACCTGGCCATGGTTGGGGCCTTCGATGGTGACACCCAGATCGCGAAAGGTTTGCAGCGTGGCCAGGCTGTCCTCGCCTTCGAGGAAGCCGGTCACCTCGGTAACGCCTTCCGCCAGCGAGCCCAGCATGATGGAGCGGTGGGAAATGGACTTGTCGCCGGGGACGCGGATGCTGCCCTTCACTTCACCGCCGGGGTGGGCCGTGAATACGATGTTCTTCTCGGTCATAGTCTTGGTGTACGCACGTTTGGCTAACATTTTGGTGAAATGGTCCCGCGCCGCCTTGGCACGGGTCATGATGCCCAGCAGGGCCTGCGAATCCTGCTGCTCCACCGCCCGGCGGAACTGGTCCAGCCCGGCACTGAACTGGTCGATCACGTCCAGCATGGAATCCCGGTTGGCGATGAAGATGTCATGCCACATGGTGGGATCGCTGGAGGCAATGCGGGTGAAGTCGCGAAAACCGCCGGCAGCATAGCGGAAGATATCCTGATTTTCATTGTCTTTCGCCAGCGTATCCACCAGTGAGAATGCCAGCAGATGCGGCAGGTGGCTGGTGCGGGCCAGGACAGCATCGTGCTGCGGCACGTCCATCAGCAACACCTCGGCACCCATGGCCTGCCACAGGCGCTGCACCAGGCGCAGGGCCTGGGGATCGGTGGCATTGTCCGGGGTGAGGATGACTTTATGATTGCGGTAGAGATCGACCTTGGCCGCCTCTACCCCGCTGCGTTCGGAGCCGGCGATGGGATGGCCCGGGACGAACCAGGGCGGGACGCTACCAAAGACGGCCTTCGCAGCCGCTGCCACATTGCCTTTTACACTGCCGGCATCGGTGACGATGGTGGTGCCATCCAGCGCCGGCGCCATTTTCCGCAACAAGGCTTCGGTGGTACCAATGGGCGCTGCCAGCATCACCAGATCGGCGCCGCGCACAGCCTTTTCCACATCCGGTTCGGCGCGATCGATCACGCCCAGTTCCAGCCCCTTGGCCAGGGTTGCTTCGCTGCGACTCACGCCCACCACTTCCCGGCACAGGCGATTGGCCTTCAGCCCCAGCGCGAACGATCCACCGATCAGGCCGAGGCCGACAATGGTGACGGTGCCCAGCGGCAGGCCAAGCGATGAAGTCGTCACTGCAGAACCCGCTGCAGCGCGCCCAGGAAACGCTGGTTTTCCTGCGGCAGACCGATGCTGATACGCAGGGAATGGGGCATGCCGTAATTGGCCACGGGGCGCACGATGACGCCCTCCTTTAACAAAGACTGGTACACGGGGCCGGCGTCGCGGCCCACATGCACGACGATGAAATTGCCGGCGGACGGGATGTAGTCGAGCCCCAGCTTTTTAAAACCCTCGACCAGCTGACGCATCCCGTCGCTGTTGATCTGACGGCTGCGCTGCAGATAGTCGGCATCGTCCAGCACCGCAGTGGCGGCGGCCAGGGCGAAGGAATCCACGTTGAACGGCTGGCGCACGCGGTTC
Organism: Gammaproteobacteria bacterium; assembly: GCA_013178375.1. Taxonomy (GTDB): domain Bacteria; phylum Pseudomonadota; class Gammaproteobacteria; order Pseudomonadales; family Ketobacteraceae; genus Ch67. Next base: position 126,182 of record JABLXQ010000038.1, on the reverse strand, counting down.
AGCACGTTGGCAACCTGGGGATGGGAGATGCAGTAACCCACACGCAATCCGGCCAGACCATACGCCTTGGAAAAAGTGCGGCTGACGATCAGGTTCGGATAGCGGTTCACATACTGCAGGCCGTCCAGCGCGCCGGCGTCTTCCACATATTCGATATAGGCTTCGTCCAGCACCACCAGCACGGTTTCCGGCACCTGCGCCATGAAGGCTTCCCACTCGGCTTTACCGAACCAGGTGCCGGTTGGATTGTTGGGATTGGCGATGAAGATGAGCTTGGTTTTCGCGGTGATCGCCGCCGCCATCGCCTTCAGGTCATGGCCGTAATTGATCGCCGGCGTGACCACGGCAGTGGCATTCACGGCCTGAATCGAAATCGGGTACACGGCAAAGGCGTACTGGGAATAAATGGCTTCGTCACCCGGGGCCAGATAGGCACGGGCGATGATTTCCAGCACGTCGTTGGAGCCGTTGCCCAGGGTGATGGTATCCATTGCGACGCCCAGATGCTGCGACAACGCCTGCTTCAGCTTGAAACCGTTGCCGTCCGGGTAGCGGCTCAGTTCGGCCTTCACCTGCTCCAGCGCCGCCAGCACTTTCGGGCTGGGGCCCAGGGGATTTTCATTGCTGGCCAGCTTGATGATGTTGCTGATGCCCAGCTCCCGCTCCAGTTCTTCCACGGGTTTGCCGGGCACGTACGGGGTCAGCCCCTGCACGCCCTGCGCTGCCAGCGCAATGTAATCACATGTCATGTCAGAGCACCGCTTTGGGGTAGGAGCCCAGCCGCTTCACATACACGGCCTTGTCTTCCACCTGCTGCATTACCGCCGTCACGGCGGCATCGGATTCATGACCTTCAAAATCGATGAAGAACATGTAGGCCCAGGTACCTTCCCGCGCGGGACGGGTTTCGATGCGGGTGAGGCTGATGCCGGACTGGTAGAACGGCGCCAGCAGCTCATACAGAGCTCCCGGCCTGTTACGCATGGACACGATGATGGAGGTTTTGTCCTCGCCGGAAGCCGGCACCGTGTCGTTGCCCACGATCAGAAAACGGGTGGTGTTGTAGGGATTGTCTTCAATATTGGTGGCCAGCTTGTCCAGGCCATAAATATCAGCGGCAGTCTCTCCGGCAATGGCGGCGGCGTGCCACTCGTGCTGCAGGCGTTTGGCGGCATCGGCATTGCTGCTCACGGCGACACGCTCGGCTTTCGGATAGTGGGCATCCAGCCACTGGCGGCACTGCGCCAGAGACTGCTGGTGCGAATAGATGCGGGTGATGGCCTCGGGCTTGGTCGCCTTGCCCACCAACAGGTGGTGATGGATGCGCAGCTCCACTTCACCGCTGATGGTGAGCCGTGAATGCACGAAGGAATCCAGCGTGGTGTTCACCATGCCCTCGGTGGAATTTTCCACCGGCACCACGCCGTAATGGGCGTTGCCGGATTCCACTTCGCGGAACACTTCGTCGATGGTGGCCATGGGCCGGGTCAGCACGGCATGGCCAAAATGCTTCTGCGCCGCCGCCTGGGTGAAAGTGCCTTCCGGCCCCAGGTAGGCGATCTGCATGGGCTCTTCCAGCGCCAGACAGGCGGACATGATTTCGCGGAACAGCCGCGCCATGGCCTCATCGTGCAGCGGGCCTTCGTTGCGATCCATCACCCGGCGTAGCACCTGGGCTTCGCGCTCGGGCCGGTAGAACACCACCTTCTCGCCAGGCTTTTCCGCCTGCTTGACGTCAGCAACCTGCTGGGCGAAGCGGGCGCGCTGGTTGATCAGCTGCTGGATCTGCTGATCCAGCTGATCGATCTGGTCACGCAGGGATTCCAGTGTGGGTTTCTGCTCGGACATCGTTCCCTGTCATCCCCGCCGCTTGGCAAAATCCTGCATGAAATCGATCAGCGCATCGACGGCTTCCATCGGCACTGGATTGTAGATACTGGCGCGCATGCCGCCCACGGACCGGTGGCCCTTCAGATTCAGCAGGCGACGTTCTTCCGCTTCTTTCAGGAAGGGTTTGTCCAGCGCTTCATCGAGCAGGGTGAACGGCACGTTCATGCGCGAACGGTTCGGCACCGCCACCGGATTCTTGTAGAAACCGCTGTTATCGATGTAGCCGTACAGCTTCTGCGCCTTGGCCTGGTTCAGCTTGCCCATGGCCTCGACCCCGCCCAGATCCTTCAGCCACTCGAACACCAGCCCCGCCAAGTACCAGGCGTAAGTGGGCGGTGTGTTGTACATGGAATCGCTGTCGGCGTGGGTTTTGTAATCCAGCATCGTGGGCGTGATCGGCAGGGCCTTGCCCAGCAGATCCTCGCGCACGATCACCACGGTGATACCAGCCGGGCCGATATTTTTCTGGGCGCCGGCGTAAATCAGGCCGAAACGGTTCACGTCCAGCGGCTCTGACAAGATGCTGGACGACAGGTCGGCCACCAGCGGCACCTTCACGTCGGGAATGAAATCGTATTCCACGCCATGGATGGTTTCGTTGGGCGTGTAGTGCAGGTAGGCCGCGTTCGGGTCCAGCTTCCAGGTGTTGAAGGCCGGCACTTGCGTGAAGTGGTTGGCCTCGTCTGACGCCACGACATTCACGCTGCAGTAACGCTTCGCTTCCTTGATCGCCTTCTTCGACCACTCGCCGGTATTGACGTAATCGGCGGAGCTTTTGTCGCCCAGCAGATTGAGCGGGATCTGGGCGAACTGGAGGCTGGCACCGCCCTGCAGGAACAGCACCTTGTAATGGTCGGGAATGCCCATCAGATCGCGCAGGTCGCGCTCGGCTTTTTGCGCGATGGCGATGTAATAGTCCGAGCGATGGCTCATTTCCATCACGGACAGGCCACGGCCCTGGTAGTCGAGCATTTCTGCCTGGGCCTTCTTCAGGACGGCCTCCGGCAGCGCCGCCGGACCCGCACAAAAGTTATACGCACGCGTCATGGTTTTCAGGTTTCCTGTTCGTCATGAGGATCATCGGTTGATGGATCGGTGCTGTCGGTTGCACCACCGGCGTCCAGTGTAGGGCTGGCAGCGTCGATGTCACCCTCAAAATCTTCATCTGAATCCGCCGCGCCTTCAAGTTCGGCAATCCGTTCCAGACCCACCAATTTTTCCCCGGCGGACAGACGGATCAGCATCACGCCCTGGGTGTTGCGGCCCTGCACCGACACTTCGTCCACCCGGGTGCGCACCAGAGTGCCCTGGTCGGAAATCAGCATGATTTCCTCGCCGTTCTTCACCTGGACAGCGCCCAGCATATTGCCGTTGCGCTCGCTGATGGCCATGGCGATCATGCCTTTGCCGGCACGGCCCTTGGTGGGGAATTCCTCCACCGCGGTGCGCTTGCCGTAGCCGTTCTCGCTGGCGGTCAGTACCTGATGGCCTGCCTGCGGCACGATCAGGGACACAAGATGTACATTGTCCGGCAGGTTCACGCCGCGCACGCCACGGGCGGTCCGGCCCATGCCGCGCACATCCTGCTCCTGGAAGCGGATGGCCTTGCCTTCCGAGGTGAACAGCATGATGTCCTGGCTGCCGTCGGTGATGGCGACACCCACCAGACGGTTGTTTTCGTCCAGCTCGATGGCGATGAGGCCGCTGGTGCGCGGACGGGAAAACGCTTCCAGTTCGACTTTTTTCACGGTGCCGTTACTGGTGGCCATGAACACGAACTTGCCGGATTCATATTCCCGCAGCGGCAGAATGGCGGTGATCTTCTCGTCGGCGGACAGCGGCAGCAGGTTGACGATCGGACGGCCACGGGAGGCGCGGCTGGCGATCGGAATCTGGTAAACCTTGAGCCAGTAAACCTTGCCCTGGCTGGTGAAGCAGAGAATGGTGTCGTGGGTGCTGGCCACCATCAGGTGCTCGATGTAGTCCTCGTCCTTGATCGCAGCGGCCGCCTTGCCCTTGCCACCCCGGCGCTGGGCCTGGTAGGTGTCGATGGGCTGGGTCTTGGCGTAACCGCCGTGGGACAGGGTCACCACCACGTTTTCTTCAGGGATCAGGTCTTCGTTGGTCAGGTCCATGCGTGAAACGACGATTTCGCTGCGACGTTCGTCGGCGTACTGCTCGCGGATGGCAACGAGCTCGTCACGGATCACCTGCATCAGCAGCTTGGAATCGCCCAGGATCGCCAGCAGTTCGCGGATCAGGTCGAGTTTTTCCTGGTATTCGGCGATCAGCTTGTCGTGCTCCAGCCCGGTCAGGCGGTGCAGACGCATGTCGAGAATTTCCTTCGCCTGCGCGTCGGACAGGAAGTACAGACCATCTTTCAGGCCGAAACGGGGGTCAAGCCCTTCCGGACGGCAGGCATCCATACTGCCGGCGCGCTCCAGCATGGCCAGCACGTTGCCCGGCTGCCAGCCTTTCGCAATCAGGCGTTCTTCCGCCTCGGCGCGGCTGGGGGAGCTCTTGATCAGTTCGATCACCGGATCGATGTTGGCCAGCGCCACCGCCAGACCTTCCAGTACATGGCCGCGCTCGCGGGCCTTGCGCAGGTCATACACGGTGCGGCGGGTCACCACTTCACGGCGGTGACGGATGAACGCCTCGATGATGCCCTTCAGGTTCATCAGGCGTGGCTGGCCGTTCTCCAGCGCCACCATGTTGATGCCGAATACGCTTTCCATCTGGGTCTGCGAGTACAGGTTGTTCAGCAGCACCTCGGCGTTATCGCCCTTGCGAACCTCGATCACCATGCGGATGTTGCTGTCGGATTCGTCGCGGATGTCGGTGATGCCTTCGATTTTCTTTTCCCGGACCAGTTCGACGATTTTCTCGATCAGGCGCACCTTGTTCACCTGATAGGGAATCTCGGTGACGACGATGGATTCCTTGCCGCCCTTGTCGGATTCGATGTGGGCGCGGGCGCGCATGTACATGCGGCCACGGCCAGTGCGGTAGGCTTCGATGATGCCCGTGCGGCCGTTGATGATGCCGTAGGTGGGCAGGTCGGGGCCCTTGATGAATTCCATCAGGCCGTCGATGTCGATATCGGGGTTGTCGATGCAGGCCAGGCAGCCGTCCACCACTTCGCCCAGGTTGTGGGGCGGAATGTTGGTGGCCATGCCCACGGCGATACCGGAGGAGCCATTGATCAGCAGATTGGGAATGCGCGCCGGCATCACTGACGGCATCTGCTCGGAGCCGTCATAGTTGGGCACGAAGTCGACGGTTTCCTTGTCCAGATCCGCCAGCAGTTCGTGGGCGATCCGGGCCATGCGCACTTCGGTGTAACGCATCGCCGCTGCGTTGTCGCCGTCGATGGAGCCGAAGTTACCCTGACCATCCACCAGCATATAACGCAGCGAGAACGGCTGCGCCATGCGGACGATGGTGTCATAAACAGCGGTATCACCGTGCGGGTGATATTTACCGATCACGTCACCGACCACGCGGGCCGATTTCTTGTAAGCCTTGTTCCAGTCGTTGCGCAGCTCGTGCATGGCGAACAGCACGCGCCGGTGCACAGGCTTGAGGCCGTCGCGGACATCCGGCAGCGCACGGCCCACGATCACGCTCATGGCGTAGTCGAGATAGGATTGCTTGAGTTCGTCTTCGATGTTGACCGGTAGGATTTCTTTGGCTAGTTCTGACATCGGGTTCCTGACCTGAAAATGACGCCTGCGACGGAGAATCCGTGCAGTGATCCCGCTGGGGACCGGTGAACCGGAAAAGGCGGTTCAGCGCCGTTTTTATTGTGGTGTCCGGGTTGTTACCAGAACCGGCCCGCAACAGCTGAAAACGGGCCGGATGAAAGCGCCAGATCATACCATAATCGGGCGCTGATAGGCTAAGGGAACGGTAGGTTTTTTGCGCAAAAAATCAAGTATCTGAAGCGTTCTCTCCGGGTCCGTTTCGAGAGCCGGATCAATGAATGGAAGCCTGGGCCAGCAAGGCGGTGATTCCGTCCCGGTTCGGGTGCTCAACCACCCCTTTTTCGGTGACGATGGCGTCGATCAGTTCCGCCGGGGTCACGTCGAAAACCGGGTTGTACACCGCCACCCCTTCCGGGGCCACCCGCACGCCCTTCACCGACACCACTTCTTCCGGACCACGCTCCTCGATGGGAATGGCGCTGCCGTGAGCCAGGCTGGGATCAAATGTAGTCGTTGGTGCCACCACCATGAAGCGCACGCCGTGGTGACGGGCCAGCACTGCCAGGCTGTAGGTGCCGATCTTGTTGGCCACGTCGCCGTTGGCGGTGATCCGGTCGGCGCCGACGATCACCCAGCTCACCTTGCCCTGCTGCATCAGGGTGGCGGCCACGCTGTCGGCGGTCAGAATCACGGGAATGCCGTCCTTCAGCAATTCCCAAGCGGTCAGGCGCGCGCCCTGCCACCAGGGCCGGGTTTCATCGGCGTAGACCTGCTCGATCAGACCCGCCTTCCACGCCGACCGGATCACCCCCAGCGCGGTGCCGTAACCGCCCGTGGCCAACGAACCCGTATTGCAGTGAGTAATGACGCCTTTGGCCGGCATGCCGTAATGACGAATCAGGTTGGCGCCCAGGTGACCCATGGTGTGATTGGCGGCCAGATCGGATTCATGGATGCGTATGGCTTCCGCCAGCAGTTGCGCCACCGGGTCCTGGTTGCGGTCGAGTTTTTCCAGTGCAACTTTCATTTGGTCCAACGCCCAGAACAGATTGACGGCAGTGGGACGCGATGCTGCCAGCGCCTCGAAATCCGCCGCCAGCAGTTGCTGCCAGTGCTGCGGATTTTCCGCCAGCCGGGCGCGGGCCGCGATCACCACTCCGTAAGCCGCGGTGATGCCAATCGCCGGCGCGCCGCGCACCACCATGTCCCGGATCGAGTTCACCACAGCGTGCACGTCGGCGTGATCCAGCCACACCTCCTGCAGGGGCAGCAGACGCTGATCCAGCAGCCAGAGGGTGTCGTCACGCCATTCGATGGCACTCACGGTGGGAAACGGGGACATAGAAAAAACTCCAGGGCCGGTTGCGGAAAAGCGTGAATTATACGGTGGCTGGGGTAAGATTGCGCTATTTCAAATTGCGGATGGAAATCCCTGCCCATGCCCGAGTCCCGCCCCGCCGGCACAGTCGTCAGCACCCTGATCAAGGCTCCCTGGATTGTCACCATGGATGGCGCGCGCCGCGTGCTGGAAAATCACTGCATCCTGATCGACAAGGGCCGCATCGTCGCGCTGCTGCCGCAGGACCAGACCCAGTACAGCGCGCAGGAAATCATCGATCTGCCCGATCAGGTTTTGCTGCCCGGCCTGATCAATGCCCACTGCCATGCATCGATGTCGCTGTTTCGCGGCCTGGCGGACGATCTGCCGCTGATGACCTGGCTCAACGATCACATCTGGCCGGCGGAAGGCCGCTGGGTCAGCGACGATTTCACTCACGACGGCGCGCTGCTGGCGATGGCGGAGATGATCCGCAGCGGCACCACCTGTTTTTCCGACATGTATTTTTTCCCGAACGTGGTCGCGCGGGCAGTGAAAGATGTGCAGATGCGGGCGCAGCTGGCGTTTCCGATCCTGGATTTCCCCAGCGCATGGGCGCAAAACGCTGACGACTACCTGCGCAAGGGCCTGCAACTGCACGACGCCTTCCGCAACCACGATCTGATTCACATCGGTTTCGGTCCGCACGCGCCGTACACGGTGTCGGATGCACCGCTGCAGAAAGTGGCTGCGTTTTCCGCGGAAACTAACATGCCGATCCAGATGCACATACACGAAACCGCGTTTGAAGTGGAAGATGCCACGCTGAAATCTGGCAAGCGTCCGCTGCAGCGGCTGCATGAACTGGGTCTGCTGACACCGCAGATGCAGGCGGTGCACATGACGCAGCTGAACGATTACGAAATTGCCTTGCTGGCGCAGACCGGCACCCATGTCGTGCATTGCCCGGAATCGAACCTGAAGCTGGCCAGCGGTTTCTGCCCGCTGGCGAAACTGCTGGAAGCCGGCGTCAACGTGGCGCTGGGCACCGATGGCGCCGCCAGCAACAACGATCTGGACATGTTCGGTGAACTGCGCACCGCCGCGCTGCTGGCGAAAGGCGTGGCGCAGAATCCGTCGGCGGTTCCAGCACATCAGGCGCTGGCGATGGCCACCATCAACGGCGCCCGCGCGCTGGGTATCGATCAGGTCACCGGCAGCCTGGAAGCAGGCAAGTCCGCCGACCTGATTGCGGTGAAACTGGACGACGTGAGCTGCCAGCCGTTCTACCACATCGAATCGCAACTGGTGTACGCCACACCGTCAAGCCAGGTCAGCGACAGCTGGGTGGCCGGCAAGCGGCTGATGAAAAATCGCGAACTGACCACCATTGATCTGCCGGCCGTGTTGAAGCGCGCAGCGGAATGGAAAACCAAAATTGCCGCGCAGGACAAACCCTCATGACCAACGTCGACACGCAGGAAATTGCCAAATTCGAAGCCGTTGCGGAACGCTGGTGGGATCGCAACGGTGAATTCAAACCGCTGCACGACATCAATCCGCTGCGACTGAATTACATCAACGAGCGCACGCCGCTGGCGGGCAAGAAAATTCTCGACGTCGGCTGCGGTGGCGGCATTCTGAGTGAAGGCCTTGCCTTTCGCGGCGCGGATGTGACCGGCATCGACATGGGCAAGGCACCGCTGGACGTGGCTCGCGCCCATGCACAAACGCAGAACCTGGCCATCGACTACCGCCAGATTCCGGTGGAACAACTGGCAGCGGAAATGCCCGCCGCGTTCGATATCATCACCTGCATGGAAATGCTCGAACACGTGCCCGATCCCGCATCAGTGGTAAAAGCCTGCGCCGCGCTGGTCAAACCCGGCGGCCATGTCTTTTTTTCCACCCTCAACCGCAATCCCAAAGCCTATCTTCTGGCAATTGTCGGTGCGGAATATGTATTGAACATGGTGCCCCGCGGCACCCACGATTACCTGAAATTCATCAAGCCGTCGGAACTGGCCAGCTGGGCGCGGGAGAACGAACTCGCGGTGAAAGACATCAGCGGTCTCAGCGTGAATCCCCTCACTCACCAGTTCAAGGTGGGCAAGGATGCCGACGTCAACTACTTCATGCATACACAGAAGACATCATGATTGCCGAACCGATAGCCGCAGTACTGTTCGACCTGGATGGCACCCTGGTGGATACCGCCCCGGATTTCGCCCGCATCCTCAACCAGCTGCGCAGCGCCGAAAACCTGCCGCCGCTGCCCTACAACGTCATTCGCGGCCAGGTATCCAACGGCGCCCGCGCGCTGGTGAAACTGGGCTTCGACCTGCCGGAAGACAGCAGCGCCTTCGCCGATCGCCTGACCTCATTGCTGAAACTGTATGAAAAGGAATTGGCACAGGAATCCCGCCTGTTCCCCGGCCTTGACGCCGCACTGCAACTGCTGGAACTGCACGAGATTCCCTGGGGCGTCGTCACCAACAAACCCAGCCGTTACACGATTCCGCTATTGAAAGGGCTGAAGCTGGACCAGCGCTGCGCCGTTGCCGTGTGCCCCGATCACGTGGACAACAAGAAACCGCACCCGGAACCGCTGCTCACCGCCTGCGAATGGATATCGGTGCCGCCAGGCCAAACCCTGTATGTCGGCGACCACGCCCGCGACATCGAAGCAGGCCGCGCTGCCGGTAACACCACCGTCGCCGCCGCCTGGGGCTACCTGAATCCCGACGAGGACATCAGCAACTGGCAGGCGGATTTCATCCTGCACACGCCGCAGGAACTGCATCATCTGCTGGCGAACAAGCTGCCGGGCTGAGTCCGGCATTTCTTTTTCAACAGCGACCACCGCACCCCGATTGCCAGGAACCGCCATGCACACTGACCAAGCTTCCTCCTATCAAGCCGCCTCCTATCAAGCCCCTGGCGGATTACTGCAAGGCCGCATCATCCTGGTGACCGGCGCTGGCGATGGCATCGGCAAAGCCGCCGCGCTGGGTTTTGCCCGCCTGGGCGCCACCCTGATCCTGCTGGGCAAAACGGTGGAAAAGCTGGAACAGGTCTACGACCAGATCGAACAGGAAGGCTGCCCCCAGCCGGCGATCATCCCGCTCAACCTGGAAACCGCCACAGTTGCCGACTACCAGAAAATCGCCAGCACCCTGGAACAGGAATTCGGCCGCCTTGATGGCCTGCTGCTGAACGCCGCCATTCTGGGGGACATGCGTCCGCTGGAATTCTTCCCGATGGATACCTTCGAAAAAGTGATGAAGGTGAACGTCAACGCCCAGTTCCTGCTGGTGCGCACCCTGATGCCGCTGCTGCGCCTGTCGGAGCAGGGCTCCATCATTTTCACCACCTCGTCGGTGGGGCGGCAGGGCAGGGCCAACTGGGGCGCCTACGCCATTTCCAAATTTGCGGTGGAAGGCATGATGCAGACCCTGGCGGATGAAACCCGCAACACCAGCCAGTTGAAGGTCAACTGCATCAACCCCGGTGCCACCCGCACCCGCATGCGTGCCAACGCCTACCCCGGCGAAGACCCGGCAACCCTTTGCCCACCAGAGGCAATCCTCAACCTGTATTTCTATCTGATGGGCTCGGATTCCGCCGGCGTCACTGGTCAGTCGCTGGATGCCCAGCCCAAATAAGGGCAACAACCGGCTGCGACTGACCGTTTTTTGACTCGATCATCACGCGCCGGTTGGCTTTTGAAAGGAATCCACGCCGGCACCAACCGCGACGGAATTCCAACACCGCAACCAGGAGCCCAAAGCGTCTGAAAATTGACGATGAACTGCCTTTTCCGCCTGCAGAAATCCGGCACCCTGCCGACCTGCCCTCGCAACCCGTTGTAACACTGAAACTTTTCTGCTTTGGCGAAATTTCACACAAAAATGGCATGTTCCTCGCATCGCCCTGCAGGCAACGGATCGTTCGATCCCTTTTGAAAGTACGAGAGGAAACACCCATGGGCGCAAAAGTCAGCGCGCGCATTGTCGACCTGGACACCACCAGCCTGGCCAACGATCCCCAGGACCTGTACCGCGAGCCACAGTCCCTGGCCAATCTGGAGGCGCTGGCCATTGCCCGCCTGAACGCCGTGCTGCAGACCAGCATCGAACTGCCGGAAATCCTGCGCCTGTTCTTTCGCGAACTGCAGCGCGTCGCCAGTCTGGACGGCCTCAGCTACCAGCACAGCGCCCACAACGTTGAACACAACCAGGGCAGTGTGGCCGGCCACACCTCCCATTACCGCCTGCAGACCCGCACCGACTACCTGGGTGAACTGTCCCTGCACCGCATGAAGCAGCCCTTCAGCGAGGACGAATTGCGCCGCTTCGACCGGCTGGTGACAGCACTGGCATGCCCGCTGCGCAATGGTCTGCGCTATCTGGAAGCAGTGCGCGCTTCCTTGACCGATGGTCTCACCGGCGCCGGCAACCGCATCAGCCTGGACAGCGTACTGAGCCGCGAAGTGGAGCAGGCCAACCGCTATCACCAGCCCCTGTCGATCCTGGTGCTGGATCTGGACCACTTCAAGAAAATCAACGACAGCTACGGACATGTCACCGGCGACTACGTGCTGAAGATGGTGGCGAAAACCATCCAGGCCAGCAGCCGCTGCGCTGACATGACCTTCCGTTTCGGTGGCGAGGAATTTGTCGTGCTGCTGAGCCAGACCGACATGGCCGGCGCCAAGATCACGGCAGAACGCATCCGCAGCAATATCGCGCACCTGGCGCTGCACTTTGCCAACCAGCAGATTCCGGTGTCGGTGAGCGTCGGGCTTGCCAGCCTGGGTCACAACGAACATAAAGACAGCCTGCTGGACCGGGCCGACCGCGCCCTGTACCAGGCCAAAAAGCATGGCCGCAACCAGGTGATGCTGGCTGAACCGTTGCTGGCCTGCGCCAATCAATAAGCCGTTTTCTCCACGTCAAAAAACGCAAAAAGGCCGGATTGCTCCGGCCTTCTCTATTTCACCTGTTCCAGCAATCTGACGATCAATAACGCCGCCGGCGCAGGAATCCGCCCCGCTTCACTTCCTTGTCCACCGCCCGCTCGGACCGCACCTTGGCGCGGCCATACAGACCAGTGCGCTTGCGCAGTTCGGCACCACAGGATTCTGCCAGCTGGTCGATCACTGCCTTGTCCAGCTCGATGAAACGGCCGGTTTTCAGGTTACGCGGCAGCAGGATGTTGCCGTAGCGCACCCGGATCAGGCGGCTCACCTGTACGCCCTGGGATTCCCACATGCGGCGCACTTCGCGCTTGCGGCCTTCCCGCAGGATGACGTGATACCAGTGGTTGCTGCCTTCGCCGCCGCTGTCGACGATCTCGTCGAAATGGGCCTCGCCGTCGATCAGCATGACACCGGTTTTCAGGGTTTCGAGAGTTTCCTCGGTCACCTGTCCGTGCACGCGTACCGCGTACTCGCGCTCGATATTGGAGGACGGGTGCATCAGGCGGTTGGCCAGATCGCCGTCGGTGGTGAACAGGATCAGACCCTGGCTGTTGATGTCGAGGCGGCCGATGGCCACCCAGCGCTGATCCTGCAGTTTGGGCAGCGCGTCAAATACCGTGGGACGGCCCTGGGGATCGGTGCGGGTGCACACCTCGCCTTCGGGTTTGTAATAGAGGATGACCCGGCGGATGCTTTCCTCTTCGGCCGTAAAGCTGACGACGCGGCCATCGACCCGCAGTTCGTCGCCCTCTTCAACCCGATCGCCCAATTGCGCGACCTTGCCGTTGACGGAGACCCGTCCTGCCTCGATCCAGTCTTCCATCGCCCGGCGCGAACCCAGTCCGACCCGCGCCAACACCTTCTGAATTTTTTCGCTCATTGCCCTTGAAACCTAAGCCAATCAATTAAATATCTGCGAATAAGCATTACATCAGCGTCCAATGAGTGCGGCAGAAACGCACCCATTGTCTATGGCTCTATAAGCCACGTCTGTTGTAAATCGTTAGCGATTTGGTAGACCCCGTTACGCCCTGGATTCTTCCTGCACGCTCACGCGGTGCAGATGTTCGTCCTGGACCCCGACCTCAACGTCGGTGTCCGCGTTTGCGGTGTCCTCAGCCAGCGCCATCACGGCGGGCTCCAAATCTGCCGGCGTTTCCACAACGGCGGCATCGGCAATCGCTTCATCAGCGATGCCTTCATCGCCCTCCGGCTCATCGGGTGGCAGCAGATCCTGCCCCCCCATGTCCAGCTCGGCGCTGATTTTGTCCAGATCCCGGATTTCCGCCAGCGACGGCAGCTCATCCAGATTCTTCAGATTGAAATAGTCGAGAAAGGTCCGTGTTGTCCCGTACATTGCAGGACGGCCCGGCACGTCGCGGTGACCGATGACACGAATCCACTCCCGCTCCAGCAGCGTCCGGGTGATGTGGGTGCTGACGCTCACGCCGCGGATTTCCTCGATCTCGCCCCGGGTGATCGGCTGGCGATACGCCACCAGCGCCAGGGTTTCCAGCAGAGCGCGGGAATAGCGCGCGGGTTTTTCCTCCCACAGCCGGCTTACCCACTCGCCCACGTCTTCCTTCACCTGGAAGCGATAGCCGCTGGCCACTTCTTTCAGGGTGACGGCGCGCTCGGCATAATCCTGCTGCAATTCCTGCAACGCTTCCACGAACAGTTCCGTGGACGGCCGTTCCTCGTCGTAAAACAGTTCGGTCAGCTTCTCCAGATTCATGGGCTGGTTGGCGGCGAACAGGGCGCCTTCGAGAATGCGCTTGAGCTTGTCTTTATCGAGTGACATCGTCGGGCTCTTCGGTGTCGGCGGTTGCGTTGTCGTCTGGAGTGGCGTCTGTTATGTCGTCTGCGATTACTGCGTCAGGACCAGAACGATCAGGGTCGGATGTGCTGGATTCTTCGGCGGATTCCACATATCGCAGCACCGCAGGATCGAACGGGCCACCGGTATCTTCCAGCAAGGTGTCGGCGGACAACTCGATGCCCTCATGGTCAACACTGAACGCGTCAGGCGCCGGCGTGCGGATTTCGTAGGCGTCGTCGACATCGGTATCCGCGTCGGCGTCGGCAAATTCCGCGTCCTCACTGCCTTCATGCGCGGCAGCGCGGGCGCGAACATGGATCGGACCGCAGGGCTCGCTCTGCACCAGTTCGATCAGGGATTCCTTCACCAGTTCCAGGATGGCCAGAAAAGTGACCACCACGCCCAGCCGGCCTTCTTCGTAAGTGAACAGGCTGACAAACGGCACGAAACGGTCGTTGGCCAGACGCTCCAGCACCTGCGTCATGCGCTCGCGGGTGGAGAGTTTTTCCCGGGTAACCTGATGGCTTTCGAACATGTCGGCGCGGTGCAGCACTTCCTGCAGCGCCAGCAACACTTCGCGCAGATCCACATCCGGGTGGGTCCTGGGGCGTTCGTATTGCGGCGGTTCGGCGGCAGCCAGGTGGATTTCGCGGCCGACGCGGGGAATCACTTCGATATCCTCGGCGGCTTTCTTGTAGCGCTCGTATTCCTGCAGGCGGCGGATCAGTTCGGCGCGGGGGTCGAGTTCTTCCTCTTCCTCGCCAGGCTGGCGCGGCAGCAGCATGCGGGATTTGATTTCCCCCAGCAGCGCGGCCATCACCAGATATTCCGCCGCCAGCTCCAGGTTCAGGTTCTTCATCAGCTCGACGTATTCCATGTACTGCGTGGTGATCTGCGCCACCGGAATGTCGAGGATGTCGAGGTTCTGCCGCTTGATCAGGTACAGCAACAGGTCGAGGGGGCCTTCAAAGGCTTCGAGGATGACTTCAAGGGCGTCCGGCGGAATGTACAGATCCTGCGGCAGCTTGGTGAACGCCTGACCGTATACCAGCGCAAAAGGCATTTCCTCCTGCACCGGGTTTTCCGGTGGAGTCGCCTCGGGCGTGGCCGTGGCCACCGCCTGCGGGGAAACGTCCTGCTGCACAGCATCCGCTGCGGGGGCTTCCGCCACCGGCGCGTCTTCCAGCAGGCCGTCCTGTTCCGTCATCGTCATGATCAGAAGTATCCCAGGCCCATGGCCTCACGCACTTCTTCCAGAGTGGAACGGGCCGCGTCGCGGGCTTTTTCACAGCCTTCCGCGACGATGGTTTTCACCAGATCGGGATTGCTGGAATAGTCCTGGGCACGAATGCGGATGGGTTTGAGTTCGTCCTGCACCGCTTCGATCAGCGGTTTTTTGCAATCGAGGCAGCCGATGCCGGCGCTGCGACAGCCTTCCTGCACCCACTGTTTGCACGCATCGTCGGAATACACCAGGTGCCATTGCCAGACCGGGCATTTCTCGGGATCACCGGGGTCGGTACGACGCGCCCGGGCCGGGTCGGTGGGCATGGTACGTATCTTGGTGGCGATCTGGTCTTCGTTGTCGCGCATCGTGATGGTGTTGTGATAGGACTTGGACATCTTGCGCCCGTCCAGGCCCGGCATTTTCGATGCGGGCGTCAGCAGTGCCTGGGGTTCCGGCAGAATCACCTTGCCACCGCCTTCGATATAGCCGTGCAGACGTTCCTTGTCGGACAGCGTGATGTTCTGCTGGTCGCGCACCAGGGCGTGGGCGGTTTCCAGTGCTTCGTCGTCGCCCTGCTCCTGGTATTTGGTGAGCAGGTTGCGGTACAGCTTGGCGTTCTTTTTCCCCATCTTCTGGATCGCCTGCTCCACCAACTGTTCGAAGCCGGGCTCGCGGCCGTACAGGAAGTTGAAGCGGCGCGCCACTTCGCGGGTGAGTTCGATGTGGGACACCTGGTCGGCGCCCACCGGCACATGACCCGCGCGGTAAATCAGGATGTCGGCGCTTTGCAGCAGGGGGTAGCCCAGGAAGCCGTAGGTGGCCAGGTCCTTTTCCTTCAGCTGTTCGATCTGGTCCTTGTAGGTGGGTACCCGTTCCAGCCAGCCCAGGGGGGTCATCATCGACAGCAGCAGGTGCAGTTCGGCGTGCTCGGGCACCCGGCTCTGCACGAACAGGGTCACGGAACCGGGGTTGATTCCCGCCGCCAGCCAGTCGATCACCATTTCCCAGACCGATTCCTCAATCAGGCGCGGATCTTCATAGTGGGTGGTAAGGGCGTGCCAGTCGGCCACGAAGAAGAAGCACTCGAACTCGTGCTGCAGTTTGACCCAGTTCTTCAGTACACCGTGATAATGACCCAGATGGAGGCTGCCCGTGGGGCGCATGCCCGATAGAACACGCTGCTCCGACACTACTGAACTCAAGGTAAGCTCCTGATTTGGCGAAAATTCGGTTCAATCACTGGCGAGGTCCCCTGGCCTCACGGCCATGGCGGGGTGTGATGGCCCCAGTGCGAGAACGTCGATTATAGCGGCATTGGGGGGGAAGTCTAAAGCCGGCGTTCAGGGTATCCAGTCCACTTGGTGATCGCGCAGATAATCGTCCACCGCAGCGCCCACCGTGGGATGGAAAATAGCCTCGCCCAGCTGATCCATCAGCTCAAAACGCACCAGTTTGTCCTTCACCGGGTCTTTCATTTCCGCAAAATGCAGCTCAATGCCGCTCTGATGCAGGATGTCCGCCAGTTCCCGCAGCATATCGGCGGAGGTGACATCCACACTGGTCACCGGCTCGGCAGTCACCACCACGCGGCGGATGCGATCAGGCGCCTCGCCGATGGATTGCAGCACCCGCTGCTGGAACAGCTCGGCATTGGCGAAAAACAGCGGCGCATCCCAGCGGAACAGCAGCAGGCCCGGCACGCGGCGCGCGTGGGGGTAACGCGTCACATCATGGTAGCCACGCACGCCATCCGCCCGGCCCAGCACCGCATAGTGCGGACGCCAGCCATCCCACAGGAATTCGATCACCGCCAGCACCACCGCAATGCAGATGCCCGGCACAGCGCCGAAAATCGCCACGCCGGCAAAGCAGGTCAGCGACAGCCAGAACTCCCACTGCTGGATGCGGAAGATGCGGCGCAGATCGGCAAACTCGAACAGGCCGAGCGCAGCGGCGATCACCACGGCAGCCAGGGCACTGTTAGGCAGGTATTCCATCAGATTGGGCGCCAGCAGCAGCAAAGCTGCCACCCCCAGCGCACCAATAATACCGGTGACCTGGGTTTTGGAACCGGCGGCTTCTGCTACCGGCGTCCGGGAGGAACTGCTGCTGATGGGAAAGCCCTGAAAAAAACCGGCCGCCAGATTGGCGACGCCCAGCCCCACCATTTCCTGATTCGGGTCCACGTAAACGCGGGTGCGGGCTGCATAGGTGCGCGACAACACGCTGGTATCCGCAAAGGCCACCAGCGCGGCAGCACAGCCACCCAGCACCACGGTGGCCAGATCCACGCCGCTGAGCCAGGGCAACGCAAACGACGGCAGGCCCTGCGGCAACTGGCCCAGCACCTTGACCCCCTGACCATCCAGATCCAGAAACTGCACTGCCAGGGTCGCCAGCACCACGGCAAATAGAATCACCGGCACTTTCTCGAAACGCTTGAACAACTGGATGATGGCGAGGGTGCCACCACCCACCGCAAGGGAATAAACGTTGAACTGGCCCGTGAACACGGCCTGCCCCAGATGCCAGATATCCTGTAACGGGCCTTCGCTGTCAATCGACACGCCAAACAGTTTCGGCATCTGGCTGATCAGAACCGTGAAGGCAATCCCGTTCATGTAGCCGTAACGGATCGGTTTGGACAGCAATTCGGTGATGAATCCCAGCTTCACCAGTCCCGCCACAATGCAGACCAGCCCGGCCACCACCGCCATCATGCTGGCCAGGGTCAACGCCTTCATCGGGTCACCACCGGACAGCGGCAACACCACCGACAAAATCAGCGCGGCCAGCGCCGAATCCGGCCCCAGCACCAGAATGCGACTGGGACCAAACAGCGCATAGGCCAGCAGCGGCACGATAGTGGCGTAAAGGCCGTAAATGCCCGGTACCCCGGACGCTTCGGCATAGGCAATGCCCACTGGCACCAGCATGGACACCAGCACCAAGCCGGCAAACAGATCCTGCCGGAACCAAGCGCGCTGGTAATTTTTGAGCATCAACAGCCCCGGCAGCCAGCGCAACCAGCCGGTCTGGACGGTGGGCAGGGGCAGGCCTGGATTGAGAGTGGGATTGAGAGTGGTGTCGAGAGTGCGATTCTGCTGTTCCGTGTCCACGATCTGTTCCCTGCTATCAGTTACCCGGACCAGCCGGAACAAAGAAAAACGCCAACCCCGGATTCCGTTGCATGACGGGGCCGCAGTCACGTCTAGCGTGAGGACACAGTACGAGGGTCCAGCTGCTGGATCTGGCTGATAATCTCCGCCAGGCGAATTCCCAGCGGCGTCAGCTGATATTCCGTGCGCGGCGGCACTTCAGGATAAACCCGTTTTTCCAGCAGGCCGTAAGCGCTGAGTTTACGCAAACGCTCGCTGAGCACCTTGGTGGAAATGCCCTCGATATGCCGCTCCAGCGCACCGGGCCGGCAAACGCCCTGCCCCACTGCCAGTAACACTGACACCGACCACTTGCAGCCGATCACATCTTCCAGCCGCGTGTATTCCGACCGACTTCTCTGCATTTTTATTTTTTCCTTCATTAACGCCAATTTACACCAAAAGGTGCCTACCCCACCGAAAAGTGCCGACTGTTGGCGCTGGCATCCGATTCGTAAAGTGCACCTGTGCCGAATGAAACGGCACCTCAATCAAACCTAAAGTTAACCTGGCAAAAAAGGAAGACTGTATGAAATCGAAAGCCGTTTTTTATCACGCTGGCTGCCCCGTGTGCGTTGACGCAGAACAGAAACTGGCGCACGCGCTGAACCCGGGTCAATATCAGGTTGAAATCGTGCACCTGGGAGAAAGCAAATCGCGTTTGCCGGAAGCGCTGAAACTGGGTGTGAAATCCGTGCCAGCACTGGCCATCGACGGCGATGTGTTTCACATCAACTTCGGCGCCCCGATCGAAGCCCTGCAGTAACGAACAGATGGAATCCGGCAGGAGGGGACAGCCGCCCTTCCTGTCACGGACTCAGGGTTTCGAAAACGTCTGGTTCGCCTTCGCGCAGAAATAATCGAAGGTTTCGGGCGTGCGGTTTTTCTTCAGACTGCCGACGCAATCGGCGTAGGTATCGAACTCCGTCACTTTCAGGCCGTCATTGCGGATATCCACCAGATAGACGTAATCGTAACGATCCTTCGGCTGCCAGATTGAAATCGGATTGGCGGTACTGCGGCAGACATAATCCATCGTCAGGGAAACACCCTGCGCCTTATGCACCAGGTGAGCAAAATACTGCCACTGCCCGTTGCGTCCGTACATGACTTCCTTTTCGCAGATCGCAATCGTATTCACGGCAGGGTCGTGAAAAAACACCGCCGACACATAGGTGCTGTCTTTCACTTTCAGCTTGCCGAGCATGTACACCTTGTCTTCCGCCAGCGCGGCGCTGCTGGCCAGCAGTCCCAACAACATGATCATCGCTCTCATCACATCACCCTTGTTGAAAAAGTTGGACGTACAAAACTGGCATGCGGCACTCACAGGAACGGTTTGCTGTCACCCTTTCCCTGTCGCACCACCACCGGCGCGGAATCAACCATATCCACCACAGTGGTCGTCTCCATTTCACCCCAACCGCCGTCGATGATCAGATCCACCTGCTTGCCCACCCGCTCGGCGATTTCTTCCGGGTCGGTCATCGGGTATTCATCGCCGGGCAGCAGCAGCGTGGTGCTCATGATGGGCTCGCCGGTTTCTTCCAGCAGCGACTGCACAATGGCGTTGTCCGGCACCCGCAAGCCGATGGTCTTGCGCTTGGGATGCATCAGGCGACGCGGCACATCACTGGTGGCCGACAGAATGAATGTGTATGGGCCCGGTGTATTGGCTTTCAGCAGACGGAAGGCCCAGTTGTCGACGCGGGCATAATTCGCCAGTTGCGACAAATCGCGGCACAGGATGGTGAAGTTGTGTTTTTCACCGAGCTGGCGCAGCTGGATGATCCGCTCCAGGCCGCGCTTGTTTTCCAACGCACAGCCCACGGCGTAGGCGGCGTCGGTGGGATAGACGATGATTTCCCCCGCCCGCAGGCGGTCGGCGGCCTGCTTGATCAGGCGTTTTTGCGGCGTTTCGGGGTGAATGCGAAAAATCTGTGTCATAGGATGCTGTTAATTATTCGGTTCCTGAATGCCCAGTAAAGACCACACCGGCTGACAGCGCGAGGGCAATGGCGGCATTTTGCCTGGCTGCACCCAGCGCATGGAGGGTCCGTGATAATCGCTGCCCTTGGAGGCATGCAGTCCGTAGCGACTGCAGAAATCCGCCAGCTGCTGCACGCTGGTGGCTTCCTGGTTGGCAACCGCCACTTCCACCGCACTGCCGCCCGCATCGCGAAAATGTCGCAGCAGCAAATCGAGTTTCGTGCGCGTCAACTTGTAGCGATGGGGATGGGCCAGCACCGCCACGCCGCCGGCCTCCCGGATCCAGCCGATGGCCTCTTCCAGACCCGGCCAGTCCATTTTTACGTAGGCCGGTTTGCCCAGCGCCAGGTATTTGCCAAAGGCGTCCTTTTCATCCTTGCATACACCTGCTGCCACCAGCGCCCGCGCAAAATGGGGACGGGCCGGAATGCCTTGCGGCGCACCGGCGCTGGCCGCTTCCAGCAGATCGGGGATGCCCTCTTTCACCAGCCGGGTGTTGATCACCTGCGCCCGCGCCGCCCGTCGCGCCATTTGGACACCCAGATGTTCGGTCAGCGCCGGATGATCAGGATCGATACCCAGCCCCACCACATGCACATCCAGCGCCTCGCGCCGGCAGGAAATCTCCACCCCGTTCACCAGTTGCAGGCCCAGCACCGCGCAGGCAGTCCGGGCGGGCGCCAATCCTGCCACCGAGTCGTGATCGGTCAGCGCCATCACCTTTACTCCGGCCGCCGCCACCGCCGCCACCAGATCCGCCGGCGACAGCTCGCCATCGGAAGCCGTGCTGTGCAGGTGCAGGTCGATCCAGCTGGGAACGTTCTGATTCAAGAGGGAAATCCGGTTGCAGAGATGCGCTAGTGATAAGGAAAGTCAAATATCTTATCATTGGGCCGACCCTTTCTGAGCGCTTTGATTGCAGATGAAACAGTTTTTCGATTTTTTTCCCGTAGCAGTCTTTGTGGCGGCGTACTTTCTGACCAAGGACATGATCCTCGCCACCAAGGTTCTGATCGCCGCCAGCGCCCTGCAGATAGCCGGCTACTGGCTGCTGAAGCGCACGGCCGAGAAAATGCACCTCGCCACCTTTGCCATCCTGGTGGTACTGGGCGGCCTGACCATCGCCCTGCAGGACCAGGCCTTCATCATGTGGAAGCCCACCATCGTCAACTGGCTGTTCGCCGTTGTCTTTCTGGGCAGCCAGTTCATCGGGCGCCGCAATCTGGTCCGTACCCTGGTGGAAGCCTTTCTGAAACAGATGCCCCATCACAAGCTGGAGCTGCCGGAAGAAAAATGGCTGCCGCTGAACCTCAGCTTCGTGGTGTTTTTCGTGCTGCTGGGCGGAACCAACCTGCTGGTGGTGTACAACTTCGACCAGGACACCTGGGTCGCCTACAAGATGGTGGGGCAATCCATACTGAACATGCTGTTCCTGCTGGCCCAGTTCGCCTACCTGTCCCGCTACATCCGGGAAGAGCACAATGAAAACAATCCGGAAACCGGGGGCTGACCATGTTCTACGCCATCATCAGTGAAGACGTGCCGGGCAGCCTGGAAAGGCGTCTGCAGACCCGCCCTGCCCACCTGGAACGCCTGCTGGCCCTCAAGGCCGAAGGACGCCTGCTGCTGGCCGGCCCGCACCCGGCCATCGACAGCGAGGATCCGGGTAGCGCCGGATTCACCGGTAGCCTGGTGGTGGCCGAGTTCGAAAGCCTGATCGCCGCACAGGCCTGGGCGGATGCCGATCCCTACCTGACCGCCGGGGTCTACCAGAAGGTGACAGTGAAACCCTTCAAAAAAGTGCTGCCCTGATTTCAGACTGGTGAACGGTTCACGCTCCGCCGACATCAAACTGACATACACTGCCAGCCCAAGGCAGGACGCAACCATCCAAATACGCAACGGGGAACCACAGTGAAAGCACGCTTCTTGATTCTGGCGCTGGTCAGCAGCCTGACGCTGCCCCTCTTCGCCAATGCCCAAACACTTTACGTCTACGACAGCCCCCGCATCGACCTGCGTTCCGGTGCCGGTACCGAATACCGCATCCTGGATTTTCTGAAAAGCGGCACCCCCATGGAAAAACTGCAGGAAAGCGGTGACTGGGTGCAAGTGCGCGCCGGGGAAAAGGAAGGTTGGGTGAAGGCCGAGTACGTTGCCGCCGAACCGGTTGCGCGGGATCAGCTGGAACGGGCACTGAAGGAAATCGGCCGGCTGAAAGCGGACTATGCCGCGATCAATGACCAGCTCAAATCCACCACCAGCGAGCTGAACACGTTCAAATCCAACTTTGAAAAAGTCTCGGGCAGCGCCACCGATCTGCAGAAGGAACTGAACCGGGTCGCCAACGTAAACCGCAACGCCATCTCCACCGATGCAGCCTACCGCCAGTTGCAGGAAGATGCAGAACTGCTGAAGGTTGAGATCGAGAAGCTGAAAGTGGAAAACGCCCGGCTGGTGGATGACAAGCGGCTGGAAGGCATCAAGTGGGGTGCCGGCGCGGTGCTGCTGGGTATGCTGTTTACCTGGCTGATTTCGAAAAGCGCAGGCAAGAAACGCCGCAGCGAGTGGTAGGATTCCGGTGGGGGGCACTGTCTCTGGAGACCAGGTGACAGTACCACCCGCAATTGCAGCAAAGTTGTGGCAACGAAGTTACATCACCGTACCGACTTTCATCAGCGTATCGATCTGCTCGGCGCTCATGCCTGCCCCTTCCAGCACTTCCCGCGTATGCCTGCCCAGCGCCACGCCGGCATAATCGTAGCGCGGCCTGGTCTGCGAGAATTTCACCGGCGAAGCCAGCTGCTTCTGCGTGCCGCTGTCGGTTTTCACGTCAACGATCAGGTCACGGGCCAGGATGTGGGGATGCTGGCAGGCTTCACTGAATGTCAGCACCGGTTCGACACAGCAATCCAGCGCGGCAAATACTTCGCACCATTCGGCATAGCTGCGGGTGATCATCACCGCCGAAATTTCCTTCTTCAGCGTCCTCTGCAAATCCACGTTCATCGCCAGACCGCGACCATTCCATTCCGGGTGACCCAGCGCAGTAACGAACTGGCCGAAAAACTGCGGCTCCAGCCCACCCACTGACAGGTAACGACCATCCGAGGTCTCATAGCAATCATAGAAACTGCCGCCATTGAGCTGGGTTTCTTCCACCACCGGCTCCACGCCGCCCACCAAGGCCGGCGGTGCGGTCAGCGCATGCATGGAAAACGCGGCATCGGTCATGCTCACATCGATGAACTGGCCTTCGCCGGTCTGCTGGCGATGCACCACCGCCGCCAGGATCGCCATGACCGAATGGTAGGAACCGCCCGCCACGTCCGCCACCTGCACGTTGATCGGCGCCGGGCCAGACGACCTGCGGCCGTTATAACCGGTAATGCCGGCAATCGACAGGTAATTCAGATCATGGCCGGCGCGATCCTTGTAGGGGCCGGTCTGGCCATAACCCGTGATCGAACAGAAAATCACGCCAGGATTCACCGCTCTCAGCGCCTCATAACCGACGCCCAGCCGGTCCATCACGCCCGGGCGGAACTGGTCCACCACGATGTCGTATTCCTTCACCAGCGCCTTGATCACGTCCACGCCACCGGGCTTCTTCAGGTCCAGCGCCAGGGATTTCTTGGAGCGGTTCAGATAAGCATGGCAGGCTGAAATGCCATCCTGCTGGGGCGGCAGCATCCGCACCATATCCGGCCGGGTGGGGGATTCGACGCGGATCACGTCCGCGCCCCAGTCCGCCAGCATCATGGTGCCGAAGGGGCCCGGCAGCAGGGCACTGAAATCCAGCACTTTCAGGGTCGACAAAGGTCCAGCCATGGGAATTTCCAACCAGTTAAAAATGAGAACAAAAAGGCGTCCGGACGGAAGCGCCACCAGTGCCATAGGGTAGGCCGTCTACCGCTGGCGGGAAAATGACCGTATAGTTCAAATTACCTGATCATTTGCACCAGAAACGAGGCGGCCGGTACCCGGTGGGAATTGCCAAGCCGGGATGGCTGCGGCAAGATGCCCCCGCTCACCGGCCGACAAGCAGGATTCATGAAAACCAGCACCGTATCCGTTCATTACCTGAATGCCCTGCTGGCGCGGGCAGAAAAAGCGGGCATCGATACCGCATCCTATATCCAGCGGCTGGACATGTCGGCGGACATCCTCGGCGACCCCGCCCAACGCATCCCCAGCGAACAGTATGTGCGTCTGGCCATGCAGCTGGTGCAGGCCACGGGCGACGAGTTCCTCTGCGTGGGCGGCAAGCACCGCACCAAGCCCGGCACCTTCGCCCTGATGTGCCACGCGGTGATCAACAGCCCCAACCTGCAACGGGCCATCCTGCGCTGCTTCCAGTTCTACAACCTGTTCATCGACGACATGCAGTTCCGACTGCAGAAGCGCGGCGAGGAAGCCATCGTCACCCTCACCTTCGACCACCCTGAAATCGACTGGGACCACACCACCGCTGATAGCTGCCTAGTGCTGCTGCACCGCTTTTTCAGCTGGCTGATCGGGCAGCGACTGGAGCTGACCCAAGTCTCCCTGTCCGGCGGGGTGCCCATCGTGAAGGAAGAGTACCAGCGCCTGTTCCGCACTCGCATCCTGTTCAACCAGCCAGCCAACGCACTGCATTTCAAGCTGCGCTACCTGGACATGCCGATTGCCCAGACGACGCAGGACCTGAAGCAGTTCCTACGTGACGCGCCGGAAAACCTGGTGGTGATCCCCGATAACGACGACAGCCTCACCGCCCGCATCCGCACCCTGATCGGCACCGACTTCCGCAACGAATTTCCGGATTTCGAAAGCGTGGCCAAGGTGATGAACACCACGCCGCAGACCCTGCGCCGGCACCTCAAGCAGGAAGGCACCTCCTATCAGGAGATCAAGGACAACATGCGCCGCGACGCAGCCATCTACTACCTGAACCGCTCGCGCCACAGCATCAACGAGATCGCGGAACTGATGGGATTCTCCGAGCCCAGCACCTTCCACCGCGCCTTCAAGAAATGGACCGGCCTCACCCCCGGCGCCTACCGCCAGCACAGCGAACTGCAGGGGGAGTGAACATAAGCTGTCCGATCGGCACGGGGTTGTCCTACCCTGATGGCAGAGATTTCGCACATCGTTTGCGTGCGCACTGTCTTTATAATCATCCCGGCTTCAAGACGAAGCATGCCCGCTTCCGCGGCAGGGACAAATCCGGGTTCCCGCAACCCGGCCGCATCAGTAGAGACAGGGACGCACGCCCATGCAGATGATTACCTTCGTACCCACATTCGTGCCACGCTGCGACGGTGAAAGCGACCGTCTGAAGCTGGAGCACCTGTTCAGCTTCATCAACAGCCGCTATTTCGACGACCGCATCCAGGCCACCGTGTGCTGGGAGATTCCCCTGGGCAGCGTGACCATCAGCAGCGGCACCCCCGGCAAAGCCCTGCAACCACGCAGCTCCCTGTGGCATCGTTTCGCCAAGGCGACCCACCTGCTACAGGCCGGCCAGCGGAAACAGGCCCAGCCCCTGTTGCAGGAATGTGCCGACGCCGGCCACCCCGACTCCGAACTGTTGATGAGCCATCTGCTGAAACAGCAGGGCGATTCCCGCTGGGAGCAATACGCCACCGCCTACAACCGCCATCTGGATACCACCCGCGCAGTACCCGCCGCCTGCTACTACCCGCAACACAACCGCATCGCCCTGCACCCGCATCTGTGCCAGCGCCGGGCGCCACAGTTCGTGCTGAAGTACTTGCTGTTCCATGAATGCTGCCATCAGTTGGTGGAGAGTGACGAGCGCAATCCCCATCCGCCCGCTTTCATGGAATGGGAACGGCGTGCACCACAGCGGGACAAGGCCATTGCCTGGCTGGAACGGGAAGGCTTTCCCACCTTGCAATTGCCTGCGCAGTGAGACTGGGCCCCTCAGGCTGGACGACAACCCGCCGTCTTGCGCCCGCCCTGCCCGAATAGCGAAGCAAGCCCATCTGCAAATCCTGCCCGATACGAATCCGGCGCCGATGCACCCTGTGCGGAGGCGCCGCAAGCACTGCTGGCCGACGACAAAAACACTTCACACAATTGACTCGCCACCACATACCGCAACACGTCGCAACGCCACCTTCCACTACCTGCACTTTTCAAACCGGGCAGATGATTACGCATGGCAAATTGCTGCGCGGTTAAATTGCACCTTCAAAACAACCAAATCCAACAACAGACAGCACTCACACAAGCAAACCGGAAATTTTTCTGTCCCAATTTTTTAATGTATTTGTATCCGGATTTTTTCCGCCAGATTGAACCAAGCACGCGCTCGAAAATTCCGGTTATTTTCACAAAAACACGTGAGAAACTGCGCAAACCGACCACCTGCTATTGTTTCGAAAATAGTCGATTGTTACTCTACGACCGCACCCAACATCATATGGGACAGGCGAGGTCATGCGGACGGGGGTCCAATGCAGGCTTCGACCAACATCGAGGACAGGAGTCATTATGGACGTGGGTATGAACCGGTACCGCAATCTGGCGAACTGGCCGGATGAAGCGTGGGAAAAACTCGACATTCACCTTTTCATCGTTGCCAACTTCAACCGCTATTGCACCAGTCTGGTCAAGAAGGTGGGCACCCGGAATCTGCCCAGCGATGCCGTCGACAGCCTGCCGGGACTGTTCTGCGATGTCGCCCACAAACCGCTGTCTGCCGTGCACCAGCGCAATCTGGACGCACGCGGTGAACGCCGCAACCAAGTCATGCTCGGCACCCTGAAGATGATCACCATGACCCGCATGGTGGAAGCGCTGATCCGGGAGTATCCGTCCTACGTCGCCCTCGACCGTTTGCCCGAGTACAGCGAAGATGAATTTGTTCTCACCGAGATCGGCACCGAACAGGCGAGCCCGGTTCCACTCATGCCATTTGGCGGGCAACACTTCACTCCGCTCTATGCTGCCGCGACAATCGAGCCCGAAATCCAGGGGCCGGATGCAGACGACAGCAACGGGGACGGGCGCGTCGCCATGATGCTGGAATTGTTGCGCGCCCATCTGACGCCGGTGCAGTACTGGCATGTCCGCTATGCCGTATGCGATAAAATGGATTCCCACGAAATCGCCGATTTGACGGGTTGCAGCCTCTCCAATACCCGCACCATGCTGGCAAAGGCACGCAAACGCATGATGGAACTGGTACCGGCACACCTGCGGCCCTCGATACAGGAATGCCTGCACCGCAAATAAATGGGTCGGATTGGCAAGTGAGCGAGCCTGAACAGGCAGGCAACTGCAACCGCCATTGCGGGGCAACGATCGCTGCAATACAGTGAGGGCACACCCCATCCTCAGCCTGGGAGCCCCGCATGGCACATCTGCTCATCACCGGCGGAACCGGATTCATCGGCCAGCGCCTGTGCAAACTGACACTGGCCGCGGGACACAGGATCAGCGTTTTTTCACGACGGCCGGCGCAGCAGGTCACCAGGATCTGTGGCGCCAGCGTGGCAGTCATCAGCGACCTGCATCAAATACCGCACCTTCCAGCCATCGATGCTGTCATCAATCTTGCCGGTGAACCCATTATGGAGGGACGCTGGAGCACAGCGCGCAAGCAGATACTGAGGAACAGCCGCATCGACTTCACCCGCCATTTGCTGGATACGCTGGCCAAGTGCAGTTCGCGACCGCGCGCACTGATCAATGGCTCTGCCATCGGCTACTACGGGGATTGCGGCGACAAGGAATGCATCGAAAGCAGCAGTGCCGGCACCGGCTTCGCCGCCCAACTGTGCCGTGACTGGGAAGCGGAGGCGCAAACAGCCAGCACGCTGGGCATGCGGGTCTGCTGTGTACGGATCGGTGTGGTGCTGGATCGGGACGGCGGCGCGCTGCAACGAATGTTGCCGGCTTTCAGACTAGGTGCCGGCGGCACGCTCGGCAGTGGCCAACAGTGGTTTTCCTGGATTCACCGGGATGATCTGTGCCACCTCATCCTGTACCTGCAGCAGCAGAAGGAATGCCGCGGCGCCTTCAATGGCAGTACCCCTCACCCCGTACGCAACGCCGAATTTACCCGCATACTGGCGCAACAGCTGCACCGCCCCGCTGTGCTGAAGACGCCGGCTGCTGCACTGAAGCTCTTGCTGGGTGAAAGTGCGTCGCTGCTGCTGGACAGCCAGCGGGTAATACCCACCGCCACGCTGGCCAGCGGATTTCAGTTTCAATACCCAGAATTGCCGATGGCGCTGGATGCCATCCTGAAGAAATGAAGGGGGTTCAACTGGTGCAAGAGCTGGCGCCGAATCGCACCCGCCC
Source organism: Gammaproteobacteria bacterium (assembly GCA_013178375.1). Taxonomy (GTDB): domain Bacteria; phylum Pseudomonadota; class Gammaproteobacteria; order Pseudomonadales; family Ketobacteraceae; genus Ch67. The sequence goes on along the minus strand of JABLXQ010000038.1, from coordinate 97,776 downwards.
CAACACCCGGCTCGATTAACTGCTCATCTTGGACTGCAGGTAATTCTGCAAACCGACCTGGTCGATCAGGCTCAGCTGGGTTTCCAGCCAATCGATGTGTTCTTCCTCCGAATCCAGGATTTTCACCATCAACTCGCGGGTGACATAGTCCTGCACTTTCTCGCAATAGGCGATGCCTTCCTTCAACACTGGCAACGCGTCACGCTCCAGATCCAGATCGCACTGCAGCATTTCCTTGACGTTCTCGCCAATGCGCAGTTTGCCCAGGTGCTGGTAATTGGGCAGGCCTTCCAGAAACAGGATGCGGTCGGTCAGCTTGTCCGCATGTTTCATTTCGTCGATGGATTCGTGGTATTCGTGCTCCCCCAGCTCGCCGAAGCCCCAGTTCTTGTACATCTTGCTGTGGAGGAAGTACTGATTGATTGCAATCAGTTCATTGCCGAGGATTTTGTTGAGGTATTCGATGACTTTCTTGTCGCCCTGCATACGCTGACTCCCCTGGGTGGTCACTGCCTAACCACCCAAGGCTAACGCAGGGGTCAGGGCACGTAAAGGGAAACGTTCTGGGAGGACTGGTGCTGACGCATGCAGGACCGGGCGTCACCACTGCATTTGCCGCATTGGGTGGCTACTCCGGTACGCTCCCGCAGTTCCTGGTAGGAATTCACGCCTTCGGCCAGATGTTGCTGAATCTGTTTTTCAGTAACGGCCTTGCAGATGCAGATGTACATGGAACCCGGTCTCCTGACGCTGGACTGGGTTAACGATATATCCAATGATAATCATTGTCAATTGAGAAAATGATGCGTATGCATCTGATGCGCAGAAGCACCTGATATGTCATTCAGTAGATGGCTTGCCGCCGTCTGACACAGACTGTTCCCCGGTAACAGCGGCTTCGTCCGCTTCCTGAACCGAGTAAATGCGGGCCGCGCCGAAATGCGCGGGGCCATCGGTGTTACGGTAGCCTTCCAGTTTGCGGCGGATATCGTCAGGCGTGAGTGCATCAGTGCGGCCCTTGCGACGACCGCCCAGCAGGCGCGAGAAAAAGGATATTTTCTTTTCGGACATGGCCACGGAACTTCGTTGTTCACCAGGTTGGGCAGATATTTTATGACTCCAGCTCGCCCGAAAAACATTTTTTGTCTAAAAAGTAGAACCTTTAGACATAAAAATACGAGTCAGGAGCAAATTTTAGAGGAAATGCCGGGCCCGCAATGCGCCCGGCATCAATATAATCACAAATAAAATACGTGATTGGAGGAAGCTGATGTCAGACCGGCCCTCAATAACACATCAACGCAGAACCAGATACAGGGCCATGTTACCCCGCACTACCCGCAGCAGCAGCTGGTCGCTGCCGGCGACCGCCTTGCGCAGGGAATCCACGGTTTCCACCCGCTTCTTGTTGGCGCTGATGATCACGTCCCCCTCCTGCAGGCCCGACTGCTCGGCCGCAGAGCCCGGTTCAATGCCTTTGATTTCGACACCCTGGGGATCAGTGCTGGCCGCGAGACTGGCACCTTCCAGAAAACGGTGCAGGCCTTCCGACGCCACCACTTTGTCGCTGGGCTCGCCGATCTTCACCGTCAGTTCCCGGTCATCGCCGTCCCGCAGCAACTTGACCTTCACCTTGTCACCGATCTGTTTCAGGCCCACCTGATTGCGCAGCTGGCCGGCACCGGTCAGAGGCTTGCCATCCAGCTCGATCAGCACATCCCCCGCTTCGATACCGGCGTCATCCGCCGCCGAGCCTTTCTGCACTTCCGACACCACCACACCCTGCTTGCCTTTCAGGTCGAAGGCTTCCGCCAGATCCGGAGTCAGGTCCTGGATCACCACACCCAGCTGACCACGCTTCACTTCACCCTTGTCCAGAATCTGATTGACGCTATTCATGGCCATGTTGATGGGGATGGCGAAGCCGATGCCGACATTGCCACCCGCCGGCGCGATGATGGCAGTGTTAATGCCCACCAGATCGCCCCTGAGATCAACGAGCGCCCCGCCGGAATTGCCGGGATTGATGGAGGCGTCGGTCTGGATGAAATTTTCATAGCCTTCGATACCTAACCCACTGCGACCGAGTGCGCTGACTATACCGGTGGTAACCGTCTGCCCCAGGCCGAAGGGATTGCCGATCGCCACGACAAAATCACCCACCCGGATTTTTTCCGAATTGGCCATCTTCAGCGCGGTAAGATCCTTGGCGTCCACGTCCAGCACGGCGATGTCCACATCGGGATCGGAACCCACCAGTTTGGCGGTCAGCGTTCTGCCATCCGTGAGGGACACCTTGATTTCATCGGCACCCTTGATGACGTGGTAGTTGGTAATCACAGTGCCTTTGTCCGCATCCACGATCACACCAGACCCCGCCGCCTGGGAGCGTTGTTGCTGTTGCGGTGCATGCTGGGGGATATTGAAGAAATGCCGGAAGAAGGGGTCGTTCAGCAACGGATTCTGCACCGTGCGGGTCGCGAATACGGAAATGTTCACCACGGCCGGATTGACCTTTTCCAGCATGGGGGCCAGCGACGGAATTTTTTCCCCTTCGCTGTCAAAAAAAGGCAGCGCTGCCAGGGCCGGACTGCTCAGGAATGCCAACAGGATTCCGCCAACTAGCGGCCGGGACGCGCGCCGGAATGAGTGCATGACTACCTCCAATGTGAATGCTGAAACGCTGAAGAAAATTGGGCCTTGTCGCCGCAATTTCAACTGGCGATTCGACCCGTTTCAGGTGGAGAAAGTTCCGGTGGAGGCCAGTCAGCCTCTTTCAGCTGGCGAATTCGGCCATGGGCATCGCAGTCTGTGAAACCAGACCACACAGGCCGTCACAGTCATGCAGGTCTGCTGTCACCACACCCAGACCGCTGGGCTGCACCAGGGTGGTGGCGTCAAGACCGATCCACTCGCCCTGCGGCAGGCGGAACAGTTGCAGGGTAATGTCGGCATTGATCATGCCCACGTTGTTACCCAGGCTGAGCTGACCGACGCCGTTGCTGAAATCTGCGGTCAGCGCGGCACGCATGAAGGGGGAATTGATGCAGCCTTCAACAACGGGTGCAGGCAGTGACAGCCAGGCCAGACCGCGCCCGCTTTCAGCAAGGGTCGAGATCGGCCGCAGGCGGATGGTGGTATGCAACCCCGGTGGCATGTTGTCGTTGTTGGCAAACAGCACGTCACGGAAACTGACTTCCTGCAGCTGATGCGGCGGCGGCGTCAGCGGTAGCCGCGCCGGTGCGTAATCCGGCACAGTCACTGCTTGCGGCAATACAAAGAGGCCGGTGGCGATGGCAACGGTCTTGCCGCCGGCCTGCAGCTGGGCTTCTTCCAATACGATGCGCTTGCCAGACCTGATACGGCGCAATACCACACTTAACGGTGCATTCGGCACCGGGCGGATCAGGTCAATGGTAAGCCTGGACGGTTGCAGGCGGGGATCGGCGACGCTCTGTTCCAGACAATGCGCCAGCAAACCCGCCGGCGCACCGCCGTGCAGCAGCGCCGGATGCCAGGGACTGCCGGCCAGTGCAGTCGGCACAAACCGGTCACCATCAGGATGAAACAGCACTTCACTCACGACGCAAGACCACCTTCTTCCAAATCACAGACTCATATGGTTGATCAGGTACACCAGATTCACCAGTGAGAATCCCATCAGCAGCGACCAGATGCGCAGTTCCGCAATGCCACCGCTGGTGCGGACGAAAGAGCCAACGAAACCCATGAACACATGGGTGAACCAGGTCAGCGCCACCAGTTCCGGCCGGTGATGATCCAGCCCCAGCATGCCCCAGATGAACAGGGTAGGCACGATGAAGAAGATGGCATCGCGATAACGGGTCACATCCGCCAGATTGGCCAGGTACACCACACCCAGACCGGCACTGAAGGCGCCCAGAAACGGCAGGCCCGGACTGCTCAGCAGAAACAGGATCAGGGCCGCGCCGGCAGCACCCAGCGCAAACTTGATGATGTGTTCGATCCAGGCGCGCACATGGTCATTGACGGCGGCAACCATCATGGGACGGGCAACAGCGCGACCGGCCAGCACGGCGACGGACACATCGGCATAGCGGGACTCGGTACGAACGAGATGGGAAATGGTGCGGGATACAGTATCGATGGCAGCCATGGCGAAACCCTCCTTTGTTGGTAATCGCGTGTTGCTACGGTGTCCAGATTAGCCCTTGACGGCAATCAGACAAAGTGGCATTAATGACAATATTGATGCTCTTTTTGCCACCCAAAGGAAGCAATTATGACAACTGAACTGGCAGTTTTGGCATTTGACGGATGTTTTGGAACCAGCGTCACCGGCCCGATCGACATCTTCAACATCGCCAATATTCACCAGCGGGTATGCCGCGAAAATACCGCCAGCCCCCTGTTTTCCTGGAAAATCTACTCCCAGGACGGCAAACCGGTGCGAACCTCTACCGGGGTCAGCGTGGCGGTAAACGGCGACTACTCCCAGATTGGCAATCCTGACATCTGTTTCGTGCCGGGAATTGACCATGCCTATGGCAACGAAGTGGTGCGAAAGATAAAAGAACTGCGCGGCAGCATTGGCGAGCTGGTGAAACGGGAGCATGCGAAGGGCGCGACCCTGGCTTCCGTGTGCAGCGGCTCCTTTGTGCTGGCTGACACCGGCCTGCTGGATAATCGCGAGGCCACCACCAGTTGGTGGCTGGCGCATCATTTCAACGAAGCATTTCCGCAAGTGAATCTGCAGCTGGAAAAAATCGTCACCGAGGACAACAACATTTTCTGCTCCGGCGCGGTGACGGCGTATATGCATCTGTGCATTGCGATGGTCGAGAAATTTGCCGGCAGCCAGATGGCACAGACCTGCGCAAAAACCATTTTGCTGCAGAGCAAGTCGTCATCGCAGGCGCCTTATATTCCGGTATCGCATCACCTGCGCCAGCAGGACGACATGGTGCAGCAGGCGGTGCAGTGGATGCAGCAGAATCTGGCGGAGGAATTCCAGCTGGATGATCTGGCGGACAAGCTGGCGGTGAGCCCCCGCACCTTTATCCGCCGCTTCAATCAGGCCACCGGCAAGCCACCCAAACAGTATTTCCAGAAACTGCGCATCAACGAAGCGAAACGGTTGCTGGAGTCGACCATCCTGAGCGTGGACGATATTACCGAGAAGGTGGGCTATCTGGATGTAAGTTCGTTCCGCCGGCTGTTCAAGCGCGAAGTGGCATTGTCGCCGACGGAATACCGCAAGCGTTTCGGCCGCTACACGGCGACGGCGGAAGCCTGATCAGGGTGCGACGCTGGCGGCAACGGCAAATCAGAATTCGCGCGACCGCCGTTGCAGAAACTCCGCCAGCGCTTCGCGTCCAACGGATTTCAGGATGAACTGGCCCTGCAGGAAATCGCACCAGTAGCGCTCCAGGAATTGCGCGTGCTGGATCGTATCCACACCTTCGGCCAGCACCTTCAGGTCCAGCTGATGGGCCAATGCGATGATGGCTGACGTTACTGCTGCATCGTTTTCGTCATTCAGCACATCGCGGACAAATGAACCATCGACCTTGATGATATCCACCCGGAACCGGCGCAGGTGACGCAGCGACGAAAAGCCCATGCCGAAATTGTCGATGGCGAGCGTCACTCCTTTCTTGCGCAGTTCACGCAGAATTTTCAGGCTGGAATCCACGTCATCGCTGATCACGCTTTCCGGAATTTCCAGTTGCACCTGGTGATGATCCAGCCGCGCAAACGCCAGTGAACGCTCCAGCAGTTCGTACAGCTTGGGCGCATTGCGGAACAGCGCGGCAGGCAGGCCAAACGCCACCCGGAAGCGCACTCCGGTCTGTTCCATGAGCAGCGCGCACTGACGGCTGGCAGCAGTGAGCAGCCATTCGAATACATCAACGATCAGGCCGCACTCCTCCAGGGTACGCATGAACTGCGCACGGGTGAGCATTCCCTGCTTGCGGCCATCCCAGGCAATCAGCGCCTCCACCGCCACCACCGATCCGTCCACGGCATCCACCTGGGGCTGGAATTCGACCCGGAACTGCTGCTCCTGGAAGGCTTCGCGCAGACGCAGTTCCAGCGCCACGCGTTCCTGCACCCGGCGATTCAAATCCTCGGTAAAAAACTGGAAATTGTTTTTGCCCCTGGCCTTGGCGTGATACATCGCCAGATCCGCGTTGCGGGTGAGCTTGTCGATACTGTTACCGTCGCCGGGAAAAACCGCGATGCCGATACTGGTAGTGATCACCACTGGCTTGTCGCCGATATCCACTGGTTGTGCCAGTGCGCGAATGATGTTCTCCGCCACGATGGTGATGTCGCGGGTTTCCTTCACGTCGGTGACAATGATGGTGAACTCGTCGCCGCCCAGACGCGCCACCGAATCCTTCGCCCTCACCTGCTGCCGCAGGCGGCGTGCCACGGTTTTCAGCAGCAGGTCGCCAGCAGAGTGGCCCAGGGAATCATTGATGTTCTTGAAACCGTCCAGGTCGAGGTAGAACACGCAGAATTGCGCCTCGTCACGTTCCGCGCAATTGATCGCTTGCTGGATGCGGTCGTAAAAAAGCCGGCGGTTGGGCAGGCCGGTAAGCTCGTCATAGTAGGCGAGTTTTTCAATGGTTTCCTGGGCGAAATGCAGCTCGGTGTGATCGATGGCGGTGCTGACGAAATGGGTGATGACGTCCTGCTTGTCGCGAATGGTGGATATGTGCTGGTAGGTCCATTTCATCTGCCCTTCGCTGGTTTTAATCAGCAATTCGCCACGCCATTCGTTATTGGCTTTCAGGGCGTCATACAGTTCGCGCATGCTGAGCTGCGGCATGTCCGGCACTTTCAGTTCGATCACGTTGGTGCCCAGCACGTCGTCGCTGTCAAAACCGCTCAACTCGCGAAAATGCGGATTCACATACTGGATGTTGCCTTTGCTGTCGGTGATGATGACGGCTGTCGCGCTGCATTCCACCGCCTGATGCAACTGTTTCAGCTGCAGTTCCAGATCGATGCGACGGGTATATTCATCCAGCTGCTCCAGCGCCACGGCGATGTCGTCACCCAGTTCTTCCAGGCTGAAGGTGTAGAGATCGGAAAAATCATTTTCCTGTTCCGAATACAGCGCCAGGATGCCCACGACTTTCTGCCTGAAGTGTACCGGCAACACGGCGATGGCTTTCACACCCAGTGCCTTCACGTCCGCAAACCAGGGCGGCGGTGCAGTCTGCCGGTCGACGTCGTTGATCACGCAAAAAACGTTGTCGCGGATCGCATTGCAGACCGGGTCCAGGTGCCGGCCCTCGGTGATGATCAGCTTGTTCTGTCGCACCAGCTGTTCGCCATCGCCGTGCGCAGCCACCGGCACGATCTGCTCGCCGTGCAGGATACCCACCCAGGCCATGCGATAGCGTCCGCGTTCCACTGCCAGCCGGCACAGCAGTTCGAACAGATCTGTTCGGGTTTCGCAATTGGGCGCCTGTTTGCCGAAATCACGCAGAAAATGGTGAATGTGAGTCAGGCGCTTGAGCGGGTTCAATACATCGAGCATGCGGTGCGCGGATTCCGGGACAGTGACGTTTGGAATGTGACTTCGGCAACGATCGCCATGCAACAAGCTGTTTACCAATCAAATCATTTACTTGTTTGATTTTAGGCGAGTGTGGGGCGGGCAACGACCATCGCTGTGACGGGACGACCGTTTTGAACGGCAGATCAGAGGCTTGCGGCGCGAAAAAATTACGCGTCCGCGAGCGCCAGAGTTTCGCCGATACGCATGACCTGACGCGGGATCGGCGAGTCCACTGCCAGAAAGCGCTCAGGCGGCTCCAGCATGGGTTCAATGGTGAGCCGGATGGTGCCCCAGTGCATGCCGATCAGACGCCGCGCCTGCAGGTCTTCGCCGATCTGCACGGCTTCCTCGGGCGTGGCATGCACCGGTGCCATCAGTACGCGGGGCTGGTAGGCGCCGATGGGCACCAGTCCCAGATCGCATGGCCCCAGTGTCGCACCCATCTCGCGGAAGACGGCGCCGTAGGCGGTATCGCCGGCGAAATAGGTGGTGAAGCCATTCACCTGCAGGTAAAAGCCGCACCAGAGTGAGCGATTGGTGTCGCCCACCCCCCTGCGCGAGGCATGCACGGCAGGCACCGCCGTTATCATCAGCTCCGCGTCGCGATGCGCGTCGTACCAGTCCAGTTCCACCACGTCCCTGAAGCCCTGTTCCCGCACCAGATCGCGCAACCCCAGCGGCACACACACCAGCGCATGGGGGAACCGTTGCGCCAGTTGCCGCAACGCCGGCGCGTCCAGGTGATCATAGTGATTGTGGGAAATCAGGATGGTATCCACCGCCGGCAGATTGCGAATGCTGATGGCCGCCGGCACCAGCCGCTTGGTAGTGCGCAGCGGCAGCGGCGACGCGTAGTCGGTGAGATAGGGATCTGTGAGCATCACCCGGCCACCACAGTGCAGCAGGAAACAGGCGTGCCCGAGCCAGGTGAGTTTGCGCGGCGCATTGATACGCTCCAGCATCTGCAGCGCTTCGTTTTCGGGAATCACATGCTCCGGCGGAAACGGGTAATGCCCCACCACGCGCCGGATTTCACCGAGAAAATGCGCTGCTTCCCGTGCCAGTTCGATACTGAAACGGTGCCCCGGCGGACTGCCCGGTGGATTGCGAAAACCCCAGGGCCGGTGATGATACCTGGTGGGATCAAAATAGGGATTGCGCCTACTCATACGAATTGCGTCTGCTCATATGAATTAGCTTAGGCCGCGTCATTGCCTTCGGGTTTGGCCTTGAGTTTTTGAATGAGGTCGGCAAATTTACGATAGATATCATTGTGGGTGAGTATGCCGGCCAGCTTGCCGTTCTTGGTCACCAGTGCCGAGCCCAAGTGTTTTTCCGCCATCACTTTCAGCACGGATTCCAGCGCATCGTGAATATCCACGACGAAGGCGCGGCTGGTGTAGATGTCCTTCACAAACAGTTCGTCTTCCAGCGACGCGCTGGAAAACGGCGAGTCGACATACTTGATGTCGCGGTCCGACAGCACACCTACCAGATTGCCGTCTTCCGTCACCGGCAGATGGTGAAAACCATGTTCTTCCATCATCGCCATCGCGTCTTTCAACGGCTGGTTGATATCGATGGAATAGGGAAACGGGGTCATGGTGGTGGCCAGGGTGGGAACCGATTTCATGTCATCCTCCGCTACGTTCGCCCTGCGACTGCCGCAGGAACCGTTTCCATAACAGGCCACTGGCGCCTTCGTGGCCGGTCACGACATACCTTAGCACATTCTCGTTATTCAGCGTCCAGGCCATGCTGGACTGGGCCCGGACCTGGCCGGCAAACAGAATACGGTCGTCGATCCGCAGCAGCTGCTCCTGGGCTGGCATGAAATGTTGTTCATCGCCACGCTGCAACAACAGCGGCAGCGCGCGCAACTGTACATCCCGCTCCAGCGGATGGGCCAGCAGGGTCTGCAAGGTAACGGCGTCGCCATGCCGCAGGCATTCGTACACAGCCGGTGTCTCCTGCTTTGACAGCCGCACCGACCAGTTCTCCAACCGGTTTTCATGCACCATCTCATTGAAGCTTTTCAACAGGTTTTCACACCAGTCTTCCGACTGGCGGTTAAGACCTTCCAGAAATTCTATCAGCATCGGCGATTTGATCAGGGCCGACATGCGCTGGGCGATGATCAGACTGGGGTCCATGGTGAAATCAACCCGGGCGGCGCGGAACAGCGGGTCGTTGGTCGGGCGGTTCTGTCGCGCCACGGTCACCACGCCGGGATTCAGTTCCCGCGCAGTCATCAGGATCGACAGATTGCTGGCATCATCCGGCGTGCCTGCCACGATACCAACAGCATGACGGATATCGGCTTCCAGCAAGGTCACCGCCTCGGTGCCCCGGCCTTCCACGATGCGGCACTCCTCGTGCTCCCGCTCGGTAGGATTGGGGTCGATCACCACACTGGGCAGGCCATTGGCTTCGAGCCGCAACTGCAGCGCCCGCCCCAGCCGTCCGTATCCGCAAATGATCCAGCGTCCGTGCCACGCCTTGCGCGCGGTTTCGATGGGCCTGTGGTGGGGGCTTATCAGCCAGTGGTACACCATCTGGTGGAATGGCAACAGGATCGCCTGCGTCAGGTAATCAGCGAAGGTCTCGAATGGATCGATCACGTGGTCGGTACCGAACGACACCATGTTGGCAGCGGTTTCGCGCGATGAAACCCGGCTGATCACCACCCGCTCCGGCGCCAGCAGCTTGCTGGCAATCGCCACGTACAGATTCACCTGATCGTTGTTGGTCAGGCACAGCACGCCCCTGCACATGGCATGCTGGACACCGGCATCCTGCAGCACCTCGGGATCACCGGCGTCAGCGCACAAACGGGGAATGTCGAACGGGTGATTGTCCAGCTCCAGCGCATCGATGCGAATGGAGTCGATGTCCACTACCACCATCTGCACACCGTGCAGTGCCAGATCCGTCACCAGCGCGCTGCCGGTCGCACCATAGCCACACACCAGATAAAACGGCTCCCGCATTTTCAGCACGCGATAATGAAAGCGCGTACGTCGCACCAGATTGAGAAAATTCGGATCACGAAAAGTCGTCACCACAGCGCCGATACTGTAAAACCAGCAGACGACCGTGGCATAAATGCAGAACAGGGTCCAGTAACGCTGCAGCGGCGTAAAGGCATAGGGAATTTCACCAAAGCCGATGGTGGAGCCCATGTAGCTGACAAAATAAAACGCGTGCAGGAAATCCATGCGGTAGGGATTGCCATTGCCATCGACGCCGGGGATGAGGACATAGCCCAGCACCGCCAGGGACCAGACCACGATCAGGGCGATCAGCGGCGCCCGCAACCGCCGCAAGACCAGATAGGCAACGTAGTTCATGACAGCTCAGCGCCGGACCATCACGGTCTCGATCACCAGCAGCACGACCGACGTGATATTTGCCAGCAATGCGCCACCGGACAGTGACATGATGCTGGCCGCCACTGCGTTGGTCAGGCCCGTATCAGTACCGGTTGCGGCATAACCCCACACCAGCGCCGCCGCAATCAGTTGCAGGTCCGCCACCAGACTGGTTGCCAGCAACACGGCCCCCATGTGGGTGCGGTCCCCGAATTTCATCACCGTGGCAATGAGGCTGATCACCAGCGCAGCGAATAACTCGATCGCATTGAAATGCGCCGTGGCATGTACGGTGCCAATGAAAAAGCCGAAGTTGAGTGTGGCCGCCAGCAGGATGAAAAACGCGAACACCACTTTTTCCGTATTCATGCAGATCGCTCTCGTGTCCATGTAAAAGGAGATGATGATTTATCTTGCCGGTCACTGCGGGCCCCGGCTTTCGCCCAGATCAATACTGCGGACGTTTGCACTGCTGAGGCAAGGAAAATTATAGGCAAAGAAAAGGCCCGGACCATTACTGATCCGGGCCTGTCGTGTTGCAGCTATGACGCAGGCGCTATTACACGCGCTCGATCACAGTGGCGATGCCCTGCCCCAGACCGATACACATGGTGGCCAGGCCCAGATTGCCGCCCTTCCACTCCATCACGTTCAGCAGGGTGCCAACGATGCGGGCACCGGAGCAACCCAGCGGGTGACCCAGCGCGATCGCGCCGCCGTTCAGGTTGACCTTCTGATCCGCCTTGTCGATCAGCTTCAGATCCTTCATGCAGGGCAGGCTCTGCGCCGCGAAGGCTTCGTTCAGCTCGACATAATCGATATCGTCGATGGTCAGGCCGGCGCGCTTCAGCGCCTTCTGCGTAGCCGGAACCGGGCCATAACCCATGATCGCCGCATCGCAACCCGCAACCGCCATGGAACGGATCTTGGCGCGGGGCTTCAGGCCCAGAGCCTTGGCCCGCTCGGCCGACATCACCAGAATTGCCGAAGCGCCATCGGACAGCGCGGAAGAAGAACCGGCCGATACGGAACCGCCCTTCGGATCAAACGCGGGCGGCAGCGCGGCCAGGGCTTCCAGGCTGGCGTCCTGACGAATCACTTCGTCGATTTCGCACAGGGTCTTGAAGCCGTCAGCGTTGTGGCCTTCGATCGGCAGGATTTCATTTTTCCAACGTCCTTCCAGCGTTGCTTCCCACGCCAGCTTGTGCGAACGCAGTGCGAACTCGTCCATCTGCGCACGCTGGATGCCATGCATGCGGCCCAGCATTTCCGCAGTCAGGCCCATCATGTTCGACGCCTTGGCGATGTACTTGGACATTTCCGGGTTCAGGTCGATGCCGTGCATCATGCCCACGTGACCCATGTGCTCCACGCCGCCGATGACGAACACGTCGCCGTTGCCGGTCTGGATGCTCTGGGCCGCAGCGTGCAGTGCCTGCATGGACGAACCACACAGACGGTTGACGGTCTGGCCCGCCACGTTGCGCGGCAGGTCCGCCAGGATCGCAATGTTGCGGGCGATGTTCATGCCCTGCTCCAGGGTCTGGTTCACACAGCCCCAGATCACGTCCTCGGTTTCTGCCACATTCCAGTTCGGATTGCGTTTCTTCAGGCCAACGATCAGCTCGGCCGACAGCTTTTCGGCGCGCACATGACGGAACTGGCCGTTCTTGGATTTACCCATCGGGGTCCGGACAGCGTCGACGATAACCGCGTCTCTTGGATTCAAACTCATCTTCATGTCTCCTTGGCTACCGCAACATTACTTGTAGAACGACTCGCCCTTGGCGGCCATTTCACGCAGCTTGGCAGTGGGGTGATACAGGCCACCGAGGTCTTTGTACTTGTCGCACAGCTCGACAAAGGCCTTCACGCCGATGGCATCGATGTAGCGCAGCGCACCACCGCGGAACGGCGGGAAGCCGATCCCCATCACCAGCGCCATGTCGGCATCCGGCACGTTGGACACGATGTTTTCTTCCAGGCAGCGCGCCAGTTCCAGACACATGGGAATCATCAGGCGATCGATGATGGTCTGGTCGTCGAATTCCTTCGACGCGGCAACATGCGGCTTGATCAGATCGTAAGTGGCCTGATCCACCACTTTCTTCGGCTTGCCCTTCTTGTCGGTTTCATACTTGTAGAAACCGATGCCGTTCTTCTGGCCGTAACGCTTGTTCTCAAACATGACTTCGGACGCATCCTTGTAGTCATGCTTCATGCGATCGGGGAAACCTTCCGCCATCACGGCCGCTGCGTGCACGCCGGTGTCGATACCCACCACGTCCATCAGGTAAGCGGGGCCCATGGGCCAGCCGAATTTTTCCATGACCTTGTCGATTTTCTGGAAGTCCGCGCCGTCGCGCAGCAGCATGCCGAAACCGCCGAAATAGGGGAACAGCACGCGGTTCACCAGGAAGCCGGGGCAGTCATTGACCACAACCGGGCTCTTGCCCATTTTCTTGGCGTAGGCCACGGTGGCGGCAACGGCAGCATCAGACGACTTGGCGCCACGGATCACTTCCACCAGCGGCATCATGTGCACCGGGTTGAAGAAGTGCATGCCAACAAAATTTTCCGGATGTTGCAGCGCTTCCGCCAGATGGGTGATGGAAATGGTGGAAGTATTGGACGCCAGTATGGTGCCCGGCTTCACCTGCTTTTCCACATCCGCCAGTACGGACTGCTTGATCTTGGGATTTTCCACCACGGCTTCGACGACGATATCGACGCCCTGGAAATCACCGTAGTTCAGAGTGGGGCGGATGGCCGAAAGGGTCTTGCCGAATTTCACGCCGTCGATCTTGCCTTTTTCCAGCGCCTTGGACAGCAGCTTGGAGGCTTCCGACATGCCCAGGTCCAGCGCCTTGTCGGCGATGTCCTTCATGATGATCGGGGTGCCCTTTGAAGCGGACTGGTAAGCGATACCGCCACCCATGATGCCTGCGCCCAGCACGGCAGCCAGATTGATCGGCTTGGCCTGCTTTTCCCATTTGCCGGAGGTTTTCTTCAGCGCCTGGTCGTTCAGGAAAATGCCTACCAGCGCGGTGGCCACCGGAGTCTTGGCGATTTTTGCAAAACCTTTGGCTTCCACTTCCAGCGCCTGGTCACGCTTCATGCCTGCGTGTTGCTGCATGGCCTGCACGGCGGCAACCGGCGCGGGATAATTGCGGCCAGCCTGCTGCATCACCATGGCAGTGCAGGTCTGGAACGCCATCATGTTTTCCATCGGCGGCAGTTTCAGCGGATCGAGCTTTTCCTGACGACGGGCCTTGTAATCGATCTTGCCGGCAATGCATTCCTTCACCAGAGAGATGGCGGCGTCGCGCAGTTTTTCCGGCTCGACAACAGCGTCTACCACGCCGTCTTTGATCGCTTTGGCTGCCTTGTGCTGGCCGCCTGCGGCAATCCACTCCACCGCGTTGTCCACGCCAATCACACGCGGCATGCGCACAGTGCCGCCGAAACCGGGGTACAGACCCAGCTTCACTTCCGGCAGGCCCACTTCAGCCTTGCTGGACATGATGCGGTAATCGGTGGCCAGACACATTTCCAGACCGCCGCCCAGGGCGATTCCGTTGATGGCAGTGACTGTAGGGAATGGGAGATCTTCGATGGCGTTGAACGCCTTGTTGGACTTCAAGCACCAGCCGGCGATTTCTTCTTCCGGCAGCTTGAACATTTCGGTGAATTCGGTAATGTCTGCGCCGACGATGAAAACTGATTTGGCGCTGGTGACGATCATGCCTTTAATGGAACTGTTGCCTTTCAATGCTTCGGCGGCGGCGCCCAGTTCTTCAACCGTCTTCTGGTTGAACTTGTTTACCGACTCGCCCTGAAGATCGAAATTCAGTTCGACGATGCCATCTTGCAACGGTTTGACCGTAATGGCTGTTCCTTCGTATATCATCAACGTTTCTCCCGCACTGGGTCAGAAACCGCCGGCCAGCGTCGGCAAGAGTGCCGCGTTTCCCGGGATTCCTTGACGATTGGTGATTCTTTTATAAATTTCAAACAACAGTTTGAAAGTGTTGGCATACTGCCCATTCCAGCTAGCTTTGGCAAGTTTTTTAGGGACGTCTCAGGGCAATCTGTTCAACAACGACATGAAATCGGCAATCGCCACCCTGTGACCTTTTGGTCATGATTTTGGAGAGCTTCCTCGCCATGCACGATACCCCCTGCCCTTGCGGCAGCGCCCTGCCATTGTCCGCCTGCTGTGGCCGCTTTCACAACGGCCAGCTGAAGGCGCCCACGGCCGAAGCGCTGATGCGTTCCCGGTACGCCGCGTTTGCCCTGCAGGATTCTGCCTATTTGTTGCGCACATTACACCCCTCACGCCGGGGGCCGGATGAGCAGGCGCAGATCGAACGCAGTTTCGCCGGAACCGAGTGGCAGGGGCTGGTGATTCTGGATTGCATCGGCGGAACCGAAAACGATAGCAGCGGGATCGTGGAGTTTGTTGCCAGTTACCAGACCGCGTCAAAACGCGGCCAGTTGCATGAACGTTCTCAGTTCCTGCGGGAAAACGGCGAATGGTTTTACACCAGCGGCACCGCCGGCACGATCAGCGAGCCCGGCCGCAACGATCCCTGCTGGTGTGGCAGCGGAAAAAAATTCAAGAAGTGTCACGGCTGACGCGAGGGGCAGAAAAATCGCTTTGGTGAAAATCGAAGCGGTTTTTATTCTCTGCAGCAAACGGATTTACAACCAAATGCACTAACGCCCCGAAAAGCCTGTTTTTAGCGCCTTTCCGTTATATCGCGGCAACCCGCAAATGAAAAACGATCATTACACAAAGTGCGTTTTTTGCCTGATATTAAGCAGCGAATGGATTCGAGGGATGACTCGCTATGAAAAGGCTCTATTATCTTTTTCGCGGCACGCAGCATGCGAAGACCATCTCGGATGATTTACACTTGGCCGGCATCGATGACGGTCAGCTGCACTTCATGAGCAAGGATGTGGGCACGCTGCAGCAGGACAGGGTACATACCACTTCGGTATTCCAGGAACGGGATCTGCAACACAGCGGATTTTACGGCGGCATGATCGGGCTTGGCATCGGCGTTCTGTTCGCGCTGTACCTGACCGCATCGGAGCTGGGCCAATACATCGGTGTGGGCACATTCATTTTCGTGTGCTGCATTTTCACCTTCTTCGGCGCCTGGACCGGTGGCATCGTCGGCATCTCCAACGAAAACCATCACATCGCCCGCTTCCATGACGCGCTGGAACAGGGCGACACCCTGCTGATGCTGGATGCGTACTCGCCACAGCAGGAAAACCGCGTCCGCAACCTGATGCATTCACAGCATCGGGAAGCGAGTTTTGAAGGAGAAGACAAGGACTACCGCGAATTTGTCTAAACAGGTTTGAGAGTGGCCGGGCCCCGCCGGCTATCGGTGCAGTCAGAACCCATCAATCACAACAGCGAGAGCTAGACAACACCATCAGGACACCACCCGGCGTCCGAACCTTGCAAAAACACCGACAGCCCACCCGGCCGCTCCCTCCACGAGCGGCCTTTTCATTTCCGGCGCTGGCTCAGATATTTTTCTGCAGAATGGCCGCCACGGTAATGAATTCACCACGCAACTGCTGCAGGATCGCCGCCGCACCGCTGGTGGTGCCTTCCTTGCCCATGAACTCCAGCTGACGTGCCAGCTCCGACAACTCACCCGCACAGATATTGCTGGACGACCCCTTGAGGCTGTGCGCGACCTTGCGCAGGGCATCGGCATCGCTGGCCGCAATCGCCGCTGCCAATTCTTCGAGCTTGTTGGTGGAATCCGCAATGAACGTGTCGATCAGCGTCTCGAATTCGCTTTCCATGATCTCTTTCAGATCCTGCAGCGCACTGACATCCACATGCCGTTCGGGATTCGTACTCATACCTTGATCCTTATCGTTTAAACGTCAACATGCCAATCGAACACCACTTCCACCTTGTTGCCGGGTTCCAGGTAGCGCACAGAGCGGCACATGGTGCGGATCAGGGGAATACCGCGCCCGCTGTAGCCTTCTTTTTTGTGACTGGCCTGTTCCCGCGCCTTGAAATCGAAACCGGGGCCGGTGTCCTCCACCACGATGGTGAGCACGCCACCGTCCTTGACCGGGTGGTGATCGATGTGGAATTTTACCGAACCTGCATACAGGTCCGACAGCTTTTTGGTGCGCTCCAGATAATAACGTGCAAAACCGTCGGCGGATGCCTTTAAATCCGACTGCAGACCGAGGACGCCGTGCTCCAGAGCATTGGAATACAGCTCGGACAGTATGGTGTAGATCTTGCCGCTGTGGGGGCGCAGGCCCGGCACTTCCATCAGCAGGTGCGTGATCAGTGGCAGCGGGTTGAATTCGCGCAGGGTCTGGGGGCGCAGCTCGTAGGTCATGCTCCAGTCTTTCGGGCCGCCGGCGAGGAAGGATTTGCCACGGTCGGAGAAATACTCGCCCATGTCTTCTTCATTGACCATGGTGACTTCCACCATGGTGTAATCGTCGTCCTGCTCGCCCCGACCGGCGTGTTTTTCCACGGCAGCCTCAATGGCGGAGAAGATGGCGTCAGCGTCGGGCGTGGAGGCGATGACATCGCGGACCCGGTCCTCGCCAAACATTTCGCCACGGTCGTTGGTGGCTTCCATGATGCCGTCGGACCAGAGGAAGACCTTGTCACCGAAATCCAGCGGAATGACACTGGTCTCAGTCTTGAAGCGGTCGTTGTCCACCACGCCCAGCGGCAGGTGCCGGGACGGCAGGTTCTCGATGACGCGGGTTTTCTTGCGGTAAACCAGTATGTCCGGCAGGCCACCCACCCAGACTTCGGCGGAGCGCTTGCGGAAACTCAGGTCGTACATGCAGGCGCAGCAGAACACGCCCACCGGCAGGATGCGCTTCAGCTTTTTATTGATCTCGCGCAGGATGTCCTGCAACGAGAAACCCTTCTGCGCCATCCCGTAAAAAATTTCCGACACCGGCATGGCGCCAATCGCCGCCGGCAGACCGTGGCCGGTGAAATCCCCCAGGAACACGTACATGCCGCCGGAGGGCTTGCGCGAAGCCAGCACCAGGTCGCCGTTGAACACCGCCATGGGGGACAGCAGGTATTTGATGTTGGGGGCGTCGATGCAGCCGGGGTGGGCGATATTGTCGAACACCTGCTTGGCCACTTCCTGTTCGTGGATCAGGCGGTCGTTGTGCAGGGAAATCTCGTCGCGCTGGCGCTGCACGGTTTCATGCAGGCGACGCATGCTGGCGAAGGCCTTGATCTTGGCCTGCAGGATGATGCGGTTGTAGGGCTTGCTCAGGAAGTCGAGGCCACCGGCTGCCAGACAGTCTGCCAGCGAGGTGGCGTCACGCAGGGAGGTCAGGAAGATGATCGGGACCAGATCGTCGCCCGCCAGCGCCTTGATGGTGCGTGCCGCCTCGAAGCCGTCGACATTGGGCATGAGAGCATCCAGCAGCACGATGTCGGGGGATTGCTCGCGGAAAATATCAATGGCTTCCTGACCGTCACGGGCGGTATAGACCGTGTGGCCTTCCTTGCGGACGATGGTTTGCAGGATCAGGCGGTCGGAATCGTTGTCGTCAGCAATCAGGATGCGCAGGGTTTCCTGCGGTTCCTCGGGGGATGCAACGGTCAGCGGGGCGGTATCCATGGGTGGGGGCTCTCTGCATCCGCCGGGTAGCAAATGCAGAGAAAGCGGTTCAGCGTATAGTGAACAACTGCTCGAAATTCGAAATCGTGAGGATTTTCTTCACGTCCGGATTGCAGTTGACAATCTCGATGTGGGAGTTGTCACCACCGGCATGATCCCGCAGCAGCAACAGCATGCCGAGTGCGGAACTGTCCAGGTAAGTGGTTTCCTTCATGTCCACTATATAGCCTTTGGGTTCTTCCGATACCTTTTCGTAAGCGTCCCGAAATTCCTGATGAGCACTGAAATCGAAACGACCCTGAATCTTGATCGTCAGTTCACCCGAGGATGCTTCAGTAGACCAAATCGCCATTATCTACACCTCAAGAAGAAGCAGGTTGTCTTAAAAAATAAATACCCGTTGGGGTCTTTAAAAACCGTCAATAATTAAGAGCATAGACCAAAAACGTCTTGCCAAGGCAAATTAAGAGATAATTTTTTGTGGCAGCCCTCCTGGCTCGCGGATCGAATGTAATCTGTCTTTTATTTCAACAATTTGTTGCCAGGAACCAGGGCCTTCGGCCAGCTTCAGCAGGCGCATATCAGATAACACATCATCAAGGTGCAACTCAAGCTGAAACAGAGTGTTAATCAGTTCGTTGAGCAGGCGCTTGATGGCGTCACCCAGTTGCAGCCAGCGCACATCCTGTCGGGGTGAACGGCGGTAACGCTCGGCCAGCGCGCGCAGTTCGTGCTGGCTGATGGCGATGCCAGAACGAAGATTGATCAGTTCACGCACCGGCAGGCCGGCACTGGAGACAACCCAGAACTCCAGCGGGTGCTCCACCAGCGTGCCCAGACGTTCCAGTTCGCCAGCCAAGCTGCTGACCAGTTGTCGCAGCCGCAGCAAATCATCGCCGGAGCGTTCGCTGATGTCGATCAGATCCTGGGACACCGTGACGAAGCCGCGCCCGATCTCTCCGCACGAAGCCGACGCCACCTTGGCATTGGCCGCCAGCAGGCCGGTATCGCGGCTCAGTTCCATCGCCTTGTCGAGGGAGATCGTCACGTTGTGAAGGGATTTTTCGGTGTGACGGTAGTGTTTGCGAAACACCAGCCAGGTTTGTTCAAGACTGCCCAGCAGATGACTGAAGTAGTGACTCAGTGGGTCCGGGGACGGATCGGCAGCAGCTGCCAGCCGGGGTGCGCCGAACTGGCGTATCCGCAGCGGATCGTGTGAGGGATGCGAGGTACCCTGCAGCCTGCCCGCCAGGCGCAGGGCCAGACTCCAGAGCACACCGGACGCAACCACCAGCAACAACACGCCGGTGGACGTGCCCTCCCCGTGCAACAGGAACAGCACCAGCAGACTGCTGGCACCGGCCAGAGTGGCGAGAATGACGCGTTTGCGTTGGTCGCTGGACATGATCCGTCAGGCTTCCCGAATGCGGGTGCGATTGTTGGTGAGGGCCAGCAGGCGTGCGGCGATGACATCGAGGGACTTCATTTCACAGTGCGCGTCAATCTGGAAAGCCGCGCCCGGCATGCCCCATACCACCGACGATTCCTGATCCTGAATGATAGTGTGGCAGCCGATCTGCTTCATATGCAACAAACCCTGGGCACCATCTGACCCCATGCCAGTCAGCAGCACACCGATGGCGCCGGGCAATGCCAGATCGACAATGGAATCGAACATGACATCCGCCGACGGACGGTGGTGATTGACCTTCGGCGCGCTGCTCAGGGCAGTGACCCAGCCGTCGCTGCTCCGGCGCACCAGCAGATGAAAATCCCCGGGTGCGATGTAGACGTTGCCTGGCAGGATTTTCTGGTTGGCGCTGGCCTCGTGCACGTGCATGGCGCAGGTATTGTCCATCCGTAACGCATAAGACGTGCTGAACACGGCGGGAATGTGTTGGGTGATAACCACGGGCGGGCAATTCTCCGGCAATCGCAGCAGCACTTCCTTGATGGCCTCGGTGCCGCCGGTGGAAGCGCCGATGGCAATGAGTGCGTCGGGCCGGGGCGAGTAATCCGCGACCCGGGTGACAGGCTTTTGTGGCGCAACTCGCGTCTGCTCGCTGGTCCGTTCCAGCTGGCGCACGTTGGCCCGGGCAGCAGCGCGGATCTTGCGGGTAATGTCGTCGCCGTATTCCATCAACCCCTTGCCCAGATTCTCGCGGGGCTTGGGCAGAAAATCGAAGGCTCCGATATTGAGCGCTTCCAGCGTGACGTCGGCCCCCACCTGGGTAAGGGTGGAAATCATGATCACCGGCATCGGCCGCAGGCGCATCAGGTTGCGCAGGAAGGTGATGCCGTCCATGCGCGGCATTTCAATATCGAGAGTAAGCACGTCAGGCGCCAGCTGTTTGATCTTTTCCCGGGCGATGAGGGGATCCGACGCCGTACCCACCACTTCCATGTCGGACTCGGCATTGATGATCTGGCTGAGCAATTGCCGGATGACTGCGGAATCGTCCACCACCAGCACCCGGATTTTGCCTGTCGGGTTCCTGCCATTGTTGAGCATGCCAGACACCACTCAGAACAGCTCGATATCGCCCTGCGGCGGCCGGGTGTTGATGGTGCGGGCGTAACTGCGCTCGCGTTCGAACACGACGTCGTTGCGGGTGGTTTTCAATTTGCGCACTTTCACTGATCCTGTATCCGGAAAATAAAGAACTTTGCGCGGATAGATGCCTCCGACGTCCTCTGCCGCCAGATACAGGGCTTCGTTGACGATGAAGCGCCGCACGAAATCGATGTTCTTCTGCCCGACGTCGATCTGCTGCATGTTCTCCAGCACCCGGCCACCGCCGAATATCTTGATTTCCAGATTGCGTTTGTCGCCACCATTTTTCAGGATTTCGTTGATCAGGTATTCCATGGCCCAGTTGCCGTAACGGGCTGATTCACTGTTGGCCACCAAGGTCGGTTGCATGTTTTCCCGCTGCACCGGCAGCATGAAATGATTCATGCCACCCACGCCGCGATTGCGGTCGCGGATGCAGGCGGAAATGCAGGAGCCCAGCACAGTGACAATCATTTCACCGGCGTTGCTGACATAGAATTCGCCCGGCAGGATTTTTGCCGCATAGACACCCTGATGCTTGTCCCAGTAGCGATTGATGTGACTGAAGCCACGCGGCGCCCGCGGCTGCGGCCGGTCCGGCGCCAGGAAAATTTGCCGTGGCTCCGTTGTCATCCGGTTCTCCTGTAGATCGTGCGGCCGATCGGCTGGAAACGCTTGCTGACACCATGCAGGCTTTCCGAATGGCCAATGAACAAATAGCCATCGGGCGCGAGAATGTCAGCGTAACGATCGAACAGGGTGCGCTGGGTTTCCTTGCTGAAATAGATCACCACGTTGCGGCAGAAAATCACGTCGAACGGGCCTTTCATCGGCCAGTCTTCCAGCAGGTTGAGCTGATTGAAGCGAATCAGCTCACGCAGCGGTTCCTTGATCTGGTAACGATCGTCATCACTGCGTTTGCCCCGGCTCACCAGAAAATGCTTTTTCACGATATCGTCATCAAGGCCCGCCACCCGATCCCGCGTGTAGATGCCGGCGCGACCGTGATCCAGCACGTTGGTATCCAGATCGGTGGCAAGAACCCTGGCGTCCCAGCGCTCGTTGCCCAGGTGTTGCTGCAGGGTCATGGCGATGGAGTAAGGTTCCTCGCCAGTGGAACAGCCGGCTGACCAGATGCGGATGCGCCGACTGCCGGCGTTGCGCTTGCGAATCTCGGGCAACGCGGTACGGGTCAGAAATTCGAAATGGTGGGGCTCGCGAAAAAAGGCGGTGAGGTTGGTGGTGATGGCATTGATGAACGGCGTGAGTTCGCTGGCCGCATTCTGCTGCAGGTAATGGCAGTAATCGCGGAAGGTCGCCAGCTGCAGGGCGCGGATGCGACGCACGATCCGGCTGTAGATCATTTCCCGCTTGTGCTCGCCCAGCTCGATGCCGGTACGCTCCCGCGCCAGTCGCTGGATGAAACTGAAATCATCCGCGGTCATGGGAAATTCACGGGAAGAGAAATCCGCGCCGTCAGCGCTGGCGCGGGGTGAGTTCAGACCGGGATTCATACCGCCGGATGCCTCCTGCTGCGCGGGTGGATCGATGCCCGTTGTGTTGTCAAAATTCTTCCCACTCATCGTTGCTGCGGCGTGCGGAAGCAACCCGCGCATGACTGCGACTGGCTGCGGCAGGTTGCTGCGGCGAACGCACTGCCTGCGGACCTGGTACGCCGGGGCGCGCCACATTTTCCACCGAGAAGAAACTCATCAGGCTCATCAGTTGCCGTGCCTGTTCCGACAGGGCTTCACCAGCAGCGGAGGCTTCTTCCACCAGAGCTGCGTTCTGCTGTGTCATCTCATCCATCTGCGCGATTGCGGTATTCACCTGCTCGATGCCCGAGGTCTGCTCCAGCGCCGCCGCCGTAATTTCCTGAATCATGGACGACACTTTCTGCACCGAATCAACAATGCCACGCAGGGTTTCGCCGGATTCGTTAACCAGACGGGTACCGTCGTCCACCTTGCCGACGCTGTCGCGGATCAGCTCCTTGATTTCCTTGGCGGCACCGGCGGACCGCTGCGCCAGGTTGCGCACTTCGCCCGCCACCACGGCAAACCCCCGCCCCTGTTCACCGGCCCGGGCGGCTTCCACCGCCGCATTCAGCGCCAACAGGTTGGTCTGGAACGCGATTTCGTCGATCACGCTGATGATGTCAGCAATTTTTTTGCTGGAGGTATTGATTGCGCCCATCGCCGCCACCGCGTGAGCCACCACTTCACCACCCTTGGCAGCCTTGTCGCGAGCGAGCATAGCAAGTGTGTTCGCCTCCTTGGCATTTTCGCTGCTCTGGCGCACGGCGCTGGTCATTTCTTCCATGCTGGATGCAGTTTCCTCCAGCGAAGAAGCCTGTTCCTCGGTGCGCTGGCTGAGATCGGAATTTCCCTGTGCAATTTCGTCAGCACCGTTGGACACTGCGTTGGCACTTTCGACGATGCCGGTGATGATGTCGATCAGACGATCCACCGTGGCATTGGCATCGGTCTTGAGCTTGCCGAAACTGCCCTGGTATTCACTCTCGATGCGCTCATTCAGATTGCCGTGTGCCAGCGCATCCAGAACACGGATGGTGTCGGTCACCACCTGCTCCGACACCGTCATCAGGCTGTTGAGACCCTTGCTCAGATTCAGCATGAAGCCGGTCTTGCCGGCTTCCTCCAGCCGCACCGTCAGATTGCCGGCTGCAGCGGACGACACCAGATGATCGATTTCGCGCTGGGTTCTGACTTCGTCGGTGCGATCGGCCCACTCCACCACGGTGCCGATGCGGGCACCGCTTTCGTCCATCACCGGATTGGCCACCAGCTGGAACGAGCGGCCACCCAGGGAAATCTGCGCTGTGTAAGTGCTGGTGAGATTTTCCAGCAACCGCCGCTGATGGGAGGGATTCTTGTGGAAGCGATCGAAGTTGGCGCCCAGCAGTTTGCCGGAATCGAAATGCGGCATGTCCTTGCGGATATCGGATTCCGCCACCTGCAGCATTTCCCGCACCGACTTGTTCATGTAAACGATCTGGCCGTCCCGGTCGGCAATCATGGCGTTGGTGGTGACATTGTCCAGCGCCTGCCGCACCCGCAGGTTTTCCTCGGAAATGCGCAGCTCCTGTTCGGCCTTCGCCAGTTCGATGGTTTTGTTTTTCCATTCCACCACGGTGCCCAGGCGATTGCCCTTGTCGTCGTTCACCGGCGTGGCGATCAGGCCGAACGTGAGCGTGCCGACCTTTATATTGGTGCTATAGGGCTCGCGCAGATCCGCCAGCATCTTGCGCTGATGAGCGGGTTGTTTGTGGAACATGTCGACGTTCGCGCCCATGAGGCGCGATGAATCAAACGCCGGAATGGCTTTTTTCAACTCGGAATCTGCCTCGCGCATCATGCGGACAACAGCATCGTTCATGTACACGATGTTGAGATCGGTGTCGGCCATCATCACACTGGTATCGCAGATGCGCAGCGCCTGGGCGATACGGGCGTTTTCGCCGGCAATTTTTTCCTCAGCCGCCTGCTTGGCCAGTTCCGCTGTTTTGTCGTACCACTCCACCACCGTGCCGATACGTTCACCTTTCTCCGACATGATCGGCGTGGCGATCAGTCCGAAGGTCAGCCCGTTGAGCGTGAGGTTGGTTTTGTAAGCCGTGGTAAGGCCCGTTACCAGTCGACGCTGGTGCGATGGATTCTTGTGGAAGGTATCGACATTCATTCCCACCAGGTTCCGGGCGTCAAAACCGGGAATGGCTTCGCGCAGCTTGGCTTCATTGCGTTGCATCATGTCGCGCACGGATTCGTTCATGTAGCGGATGTTGAAATCGTTGTCCGCCACCATCACGTTGGCCTGGCACACTTCCAGGCTGCGCTGCAGCCGTTCGTTGTCGCGCTCGGCGCTGCCCGACGTGGTCAACAACAGCGCCAGGCTGGCGGCCACCAGCAGCGCTGCGACCAGCACCACGCCCGTCAGGCTGCCACCCTGCGCTGCCATACCGGCCTGAATGAAATTCCAGCTTCCTGTAGCGAACAGTACGAGGGCCAGCGTCGGCAACCCCGCCAGTAACCAGTTGCGCTGAGTTGCTGTCAGTTTTTGCAGCATTTCCATTGTATTTCCTCGCCCTTGTATCCAGTTGCCACACACAACACGCCGATC
The DNA here is from genome assembly GCA_013178375.1 of Gammaproteobacteria bacterium. Taxonomy (GTDB): domain Bacteria; phylum Pseudomonadota; class Gammaproteobacteria; order Pseudomonadales; family Ketobacteraceae; genus Ch67. Next base: position 72,495 of record JABLXQ010000038.1, on the reverse strand, counting down.
AGTGCTGATCGGACCGATTCTTCAATTCCTGCAGCGCAGACACGGACACTTCTGGAATCGTGTCGGCACCGAGCAGTTCGTTGATATCCAGCAGGATCACCATCTTGCTGGCCACGTTCACCAGGCCACGGATGTAGGAGGTGTTGACGTTGTCACCCAGGTCCGGCGCTTCCTTCATATCGTCGGCGGACAGGCTGTACACGTCGCTCACTGCATCCACCACGATGCCCATTACCCGGCTGCCCTTGCGGGTCGCGACTTTCAGCACGATGACCACTGTCACCGGTCCGTATTCTGCCCGCTGCAAACCAAAGCGCTGGCGCAAATCGACGATGGGAACAATGGTGCCGCGCAGATTGATGACACCCTTGATGTGCGCCGGCGCGTTCGGAATCGGCGTGACATTTTCCCAGCCACGGATTTCCTGCACCTGCAGAATGTCAACGCCGTATTCCTCACCCGCCATGATGAAGGTGAGGAACTGATCTTGCTGATCGCGGGAACGTACTGACACATCAGCGTTCGCGATTTCATGCGCCCGTTGTTCTGCGCTGTTCATGACTGCTCTCCTGTTCGGATCACGTCACCGTATGGCGACGCGACTTCTGTCTGAAACCAGTTTCAAACCACTTTTGAGTTGCTGGCGCACGCCGGCCATCTGGATCAGGTCGGTGATGTCCAGAATCAGTGACACAGTGCCATCACCCAGAATGGTGGCGCCGGATATGCCTTCCACCTTGCGGTAATTGGCCTCCATGCTCTTGATCACCACCTGCTGCTGACCGAGCAGATCGTCCACCACCAGTGCCACCTTGGCGTTGCCGGCTTCCACCACCACCAGCAGGCACTTTTCCAATCCCTCGTTGCGTGGCGCGATACCGAAAATTTCCGCCAGACGGATGATGGGTATGTATTCGTTGCGCAGGCGGAACACATCACAACCACCGGCCACCCGGTTTACCAGCGCCAGATCCGGCTGCAGGGATTCAACGATGGACACCAGCGGAATAATGTAGACCTGATCGCCGACCTGGATCAGCTGACCATCCAGAATCGCCAGTGTGAGCGGCAAGCGGATGGTAAAGGTGCTGCCGACGCCGGCCACCGATTTCACGTCGATGCTGCCGTTGAGCTCCAGGATATTGCGTCGCACCACATCCATGCCAACGCCGCGTCCCGACACATCGGTGACCTGTTCAGCCGTGGAGAAGCCAGGCTGGAAAATCAGATCCTGAATCTGTTCGTCACTGAGCGGATCATCGGCGCCGATCAGTTCGCTGGCGATGGCTTTGGCGCGAATCCGCTCCCGGTTGAGACCGCGCCCGTCATCGCTGATCTCGATCGTGATATTGCCGCCCTGATGATAGGCATTGAGTGTGATGATGCCGGTTTCAGGTTTGCCCGCTGCACGGCGCTCCGCTGGCGTCTCCAGTCCGTGATCGAGGGAATTGCGCACCAGATGCACCAGTGGATCACCGATTTTCTCCATCACGGTTTTATCGAGTTCGGTCTGCTCGCCGCTGAGTTTCAGCTCGACCTTTTTGCCCAGCTGGCGCGACAGGTCACGCACCATGCGCGGGAAGCGGCTGAAGGTGAAACTGATGGGCAGCATGCGGATGCGCATCACATTTTCCTGCAGCTCGCGGGTATTGTGTTCCAGCTGAGCCAGTCCTTCCTGCAATCGCGCCAGGCGGCTCATGTCGAACTCCGTACCCAGCTGGCCGAGCATGGACTGGGTGATGACCAGCTCACCCACCAGATTCACCAGGCTGTCGATTTTTTCGATGGAAACCCGAATCGAAGTGGATTCGGTGGCACGCACCTGTTTGGCGGGCACATCCAGCTTGTCGGCAACGTCAACCGCTTCTGCCAGCGTCTCCAGAGCAACCAGTGACGGCGCCTGCGGCAAGGCTGCGACCACCGGCACCGCTGCGGGTTGCACCGGCGCAACAACGGCAGCGGGTTCGATCTTCAGATCCGATTCATCCGCCACCCATTCAAAAATTTCCTCGATCTTGCGTTTGTCCTCTGCAGTGGTGAGATGGATACACCAGCCGATATGACACTCTTCCGGTGTCAGTGCGGAAAATTCCGGTAACCGGTCCAGCAGCGCGGTGCACTGCAGTGGCCCCAGTTCTGCCAGCTCCCGCAGCATGCGTGCCGGTTCGTTGCCGGTGCGCAGGATGTTGGTGTGGGGAATGAAGGTGATAAGCCAGTGCTGACCACCGGCCGGTGCCGGCTCTGGCATTGCGGGTGCGGGCTTTGTCGCGGCAACCGGTGCCGCCACCTGATTGGCCAGAATGGCATTGAAGGCGGCAATCAGTTCGCGTGATTGGGCCGTATCCAGTGCCGTGCCCGCCTGCAGCGAACGCAACATGCCACTCAGGCAGTCCACCGATCGCAACAGCAGATCGACAATTTCCGGTGTGAGACCACGCGAGCCCACCCGCACCTGATCGAGCAGCGTTTCCAGCACATGCGTGAATTCCGCCACCGCGCCAAAACCAAACGTGCTGCTGCTGCCCTTGATGGAATGGGCTGCCCGAAAAATGGCATTGATGGTTTCCCCGTCGGGGCTGGCGCAATCCAGTTCCAGCAGGCTGGATTCCATGAGTTGCAGGCCCTCGAAGCTCTCCTCGAAAAAGACCTGGTGGAACTGGCTCAGATCGATGCTCATGGAGATTAACCCAGCACTTTCTTGATGGTGTTGAGCAACTGGTCCGGGTTGAACGGCTTCACGATCCAGCCGGTGGCGCCCGCCGCCTTGCCTTCACTCTTTTTGTCAGCGGCGGATTCCGTGGTCAGCATCAGAATGGGAGTGAATTTGTAGTTCGGCAGTGAGCGCAGATTTTTGATCAGCGCGATGCCATCCATCACCGGCATGTTCACGTCCGACAGCACCAGATCCACCTGGCCCTGCTTGGCCTTGTTCAGTGCTTCCTGGCCATCGCAGGCTTCCACCACTTCATAGCCGGCGCCCTGCAGCGTGAAGCTCACCATTTGTCGCATCGATGCGCTGTCATCGACTGCCAGTATTTTGGTCATGCGAATGCTCCCTTCGGATTACTGCAATCAGTTGGATAAATTCAGTGCGTCCGCCAGCCCCAGCAAGCGGGCTGTATCGGCAAAAGTACGTGAAGGATTGAGAATACGGGCCTGCAGGTGATGCCGGTCCAGCGTTCGGAAAAACACGGTCAGCAGCTGCAGTGTAGCGGTATCAACGCGCTCAACCCGCGCCGCGTCGATGTCGACACTGGCAGCCGAACCCAATAAGGCTTCCAGCTTTTCGTGTAGCGCCTCGACCTTGCTGATGTCGCTGATTTTGTCCAGTTCAATCAGGGTTGCGTCTGCCATGATTTTCGTCCGCTGCCGGCTGATCGCCGGACATAAAATTCCGTTCTGTCTGAAAAGGATAGACAGCCGCAGGGCTTCCGCTAGTCGCACGGGGAAAATTGCGTCAGATCGCTGGAGTTTATGAACTTTAGCTATTTCAAGCGGGAATACAGATTCCAAATTCCGCTATCGGGGATGTTATTCGAACCCCTGGGACGAACGGTGGGGCCGATCGTCCTGGATTTTCTGCTCGCGCTTGTCTGCCGCCAGTTCTTCCTGCTGGCGGGCACGGGCGATCAGGTCATCCAGGGATTTCAGGCGGGAACTGGCTTCCAGCCATTTGCGGGTCTGCGCCTGCACCACCTGCTCGCGCTGGCGGATCAGCTGGCCCTGATGCTGGATGGCATCCTGCAGGCGGGTGATGAAACTCTGATACAGGCCCAGTTGCGATGCCTGTTTTACCTGCTGACGGGTCGTGCTGATGGCAGTGAAATATTCGCGCAGGTATCCCTGCAACTCTTCGTGCTGACGCCGCGCCTGAATCAGTTGTTGCTGCATGTCTGCCAGTTTTCTTGCTTCCTGGCGTTCCTGCTGCTGCTTGAGATCGCGCACCGGGCGCAATCGCTGCGATTTCTTCATCATTCAGTTCAGCGCCCCGTGGTGAGCTTCTGCAACTGCTGGCAGGCGGACTGGTAATCCACCTTTTCCAGCATGCCCTGGGCAAGGAACTGCCGGATCGGCTTGATCTGTTTGATGGCCAAATCGGTTTCCGGATCACTGCCGGCCACATAGGCGCCCACACTGATCAGGTCGCGACTTTGCTGGTAGCGGGCATACAGGCGTTTCAGCGCCTGCGCCTGCTGCAGGTGCTCCGGCGTGACGATCTGCGGCATGGCACGGCTGATGGAGGCTTCCACGTCAATGGCAGGATATTGGCCCTCTTCCGCCAGCCGCCGCGCCAGTACGATGTGGCCGTCGAGAATCGCGCGCGCCGCGTCGGCCACCGGGTCCTGCACGTCGTCGCCTTCGGTGAGCACGGTATAGAACGCAGTGATGGAGCCACCGCCTTCACGTCCGTTGCCCGCCCTTTCCACCAACTGCGGAATTTTTGCAAACACGGATGGCGGATAACCCTTGGTGGCAGGCGGCTCGCCCACCGCCAGCGCGATCTCCCGCTGCGCCTGCGCGTAACGCGTAAGCGAATCCATCAGCAGCAACACATTCTTGCCCTGGTCCCGGAAATATTCCGCAATCGCGGTGGCCAGCATGGCGCCGTGCATCCGCATCAGCGGGGAATCGTCCGCCGGCGACGCCACCACCACGGAACGTTTCAACCCTTCAGCGCCCAGGCTGTGCTCAATGAATTCCTTCACTTCGCGGCCCCGCTCGCCGATCAACCCCACTACCGTGATGTCGGCGCTAGTGAAGCGGGTCATCATGCCCAGCAGCACGCTCTTGCCCACACCGGAGCCCGCGAACAGACCCATGCGCTGGCCGCGCCCAACTGTCAGCACGCTGTTGATGGCACGCACACCGACATCGAGTGGTTCATCGATGGGGTTGCGTTCCAGGGGATTGATCGCTTCGCGGTGCAACGGTGCATATTCTGTTATCTGCAGCGGGCCCTTTCTGTCGAGAGGCTGGCCACGGCCGTCGAGAATGCGACCCAGCAGGCCGTAACCTACCGGTATCCGCGCCACATGCCGGTTGGGAATTACCCGCGCACCCGGTTGCACACCCGAGACGGGTTCAATTGGCATCAGATACATTTTCTGGTCGGAAAAACCCACGACTTCCGCTTCGATGTCGGCGACTTCCGGCGAGCGGATGGTGCAGTGTCCGCCGATCGGAACCTTGCAGCCCACCGCTTCGAGCGTCAGACCCACCATGCGCAACAAACGGCCCTCGGCCACGTATTCGGGCCGGGCCTGTGTGTAAGGAAGATAGGATTTTATGCGGTCGGCAACGCTGGCACGCCGCTCAAATGGCGTCGTCATGGTCTGTCGCGTCCAGAGGAAGATCGAGAGAAACCGCATCGCCGCCGAAGGATTCCACTTCATCCAGCAATTGGTCCATGTGGCCCTGGGTCGATGATTTATCTTCCAGCGCATGTTGCTGCTGTTCGTACACCTGCTGCAGCACCGAAGCCAGACGTTTTTCGGCGCGGGCGTCGATCATGCCGGTATCGGTTTCAATGACACAGCCGCCGGGGGAAATGGTGGGATGAGGTACGATGCGCCAGCCTTCTTCCAGCTCGCCGGCCGCGCGCAAACCCTCCAATACGATCCCGGCATCCACCGGATTGAGATGCACACGGATGCGCTGTGCGCCCGGGTGCAGACAATCGAGCGCCTCGCGCACCACCATCAGCACCTGGCTGGAATCCAGCAGCAATTCGCGGTGAACAACGCGCCGGCAGATTTTTTCCACCATCGCCAGCACGGCCTGCTCCAGTTCGTCATCCTGTTGTGGAATCGGCTCCAGCAGAACACGAGCAATCTGGCCCAAACGAACGATGGCTGCCTTGTTGTCGGCTTCGCCGCTCTTGAAACCAGCCTTGTAGCCTTCGGCCTTGCCAGCCTCGCGGCCTTCCTGCAGGCCTTCCTCAAACGCAGCGCGACGGATGGCCTCGATTTCATCGGCAGTGGGTGGCTTGATTTCCGGCTCGGGAGGGGCAACGTCGATGTGAGTTCCATCCCGACGCACGGCAGCCCGCATATTCAGGGCATTGCCTTTGACCGGCACATCGCAATCCATGCTCGGCAACTGCCAGCGCTCCCACGCACTGAGCCGGCCTTCATCGCCATCGACCACATCGGATTTGCCGTTGCTCATGTCACACACATCCATTCACGGCGCGCGCAGACAGACGCGATCACCGGGTTCAAATCATTTCCTCGCCGCCCTTGCCGCCCAGCACCAGTTCGCCGGCTTCGGCCATGCGTCGCGCTATCGACAGGATTTCCTTCTGCGCTGCTTCCACTTCGCTGACTTTCACCGGGCCTTTGGCCTCCAGATCGTCACGCAGCAGCTCACCCGCACGCTTGGACATGTTCTTGAATACTTTTTCCCGTACCACGTCGTCGGCGCCCTTGAGTGCCAGAATCAGCGATTCCGACGACACTTCCCGCAGCAACGCCTGAATACCGCGATCATCCACTTCCGCCAGGTTGTCGAACACGAACATCAGATCCTGGATTTCCTGCGCCAGATCCTCGTCCACTTCCTTGATCGCTTCCATCAACTGGGATTCAACGTTGGTATCGAGAAAGTTCATGATGTTGGCGGCACACTTGCTGCCACCCAGATCGGTGGAGGCAGAGCCGGTCTGTTTGGAAAACTGCTTCTCCAGAATGTCGTTCAGCTCCTGCATGGCATGAGGCTGCACGGATTCGAGCGAGGCGATACGCATGATGATGTCGAGCCGCACGCGTTCGTCAAAATAACGCAGGGCTTCAGCGCCCTGGTCAGGATCGAGGTACGCAATGACGATGGCCTGGATCTGGGGATGTTCGAACCGGATAAGATCGGATACGGAACGCGCATCCATCCAGCGCAGTGTGTCCAGGCCGGTGGTGTTGCCGCCGGTGAGGATACGGTCGATCAGCGTGCTGGCCTTGTCTTCTCCCAACGCGTTGGTCAGCATCTTGCGAATATAGCCATCGGCGCCCACGCCCAGCGAGGTCTGGTTGGAAATCACATCCATGAATTCCGCCATCACGCCTTCAACCTGATCCTTCTGCACGTTCTGCAGCCGCGACATGGTCAGGCCGAGCTTCTGCACTTCCTTCGGTCCCATGTGGCGCAACACTTCCGCCGCATTGTCCTCGCCGAGAGACATCAGCAGGATCGCTGCTTTCTCAACTTGGGAAATGCCTTTGGCACTATCTCTCTTGGAATTTGGATCACTCATTCGATATCCAGGTCTTCACTACCTGCGCCACGCGACGCGGATCTTCTGCCACCAGAGTTTTCACGGCATCCACATGCTGATCGTAGGATGCGTTCGGACCTGGCAGCAACGGATTGGATGTACCGGTGAGGGTTACATCCGGACCGCCAGCGGTCTGCATTCCATCCATGCCAAGCGTGCCACCCATCTGGGATTCCAGCGCCGCCAGGGTTTCATCCTTCCCGGATTCCGCCAGCCGTTTCAGTATAGGCCGGAATACACCAAAGATCAGGAAGATAACCAGCAGGAAACCAGAGCCGCGCTTGACCAGATCCCAGAACCAGGGTTGTTCCCACATGGGTGTCGGGGGAATATCCAAAACGGTTTCAGGTTGCAAGGTGTGAAATGCCTGGTTGATGACGCTGACACTGTCACCGCGCGCCGCACTGAAACCAATGGCATCGCGCACCAGTACCCTGATCCGTTCCAGTTCGGCATCTGTCAGCGGCTGCCGCTTGCTTTCAATTTTGTTATCGGCGCCAGCGACTTGCACCTGCCTGTCATCCAGCACCACCGCCACAGTCAGACGTTTGACGCCGCCCACTTGATGCCGGGTGTGGCTGATGGTGCGGTCGAGTTCGAAATTGCGGGTGGACTGCTGGCGGCTGTTGCCATTGTTGCTGGCTTGGGCCTGTTGGGCGGCGCCAGGTGCGGCAGCAGTTTCCGGTACCGTGACTGCGCCCGGCGGCTGGTTCGACAATGCGCCCGGAATGCCAGCAACCGCTCCGCCCGCACCCACCACTTCATTCATGGTTTGTTCGCTGCGCACGGCCGGCAGATCCGGATTGAAATATTCCGACGTCTGTTCGGTTTGATTGAAATCGATGTCGGCGCTGACCTGCACCTTGAAGCCTTCAGGGCCTACCACTGGCTCCAGAATGCCGGCGATGCGTTCGCGGTATTTATCTTCCAGCTTCTTGCCGTAATCGAATTGCTTGGCCGCCAGCGCCAGCTCTCCGTCGGTTTCGTTATCCGACAGCAGCTGGCCGCGCTGATCCACCACAGTGACAGACTTTTCATCCAGCTCGGGAATGCTGGAGGCCACCAGCTGCACGATAGCCATCACCTGCATGCGATCCAGAGTCTGGCCCGGATACAACTCCACAAAAACGGACGCGCTGGGCTTGCGATTGTCGTTGATGAATACGGAACGCTTCGGCATTGCCAGATGCACGCGCGCGCCCCGCACCCGGTTCATGCTGGACACGGTTTTCGCCAGCTCGCCTTCGATGCTGCGCTGATAGCGGGTTTTTTCCATGAACTGGCTGGTGCCAAATGCCTGCTCCTTGTCGAGCAGCTCGTAGCCCATGGCATTGCCGGCGGGAAAACCTTCCTGCGCCAGCTTCATGCGGGCATCATTGATGCGATCACTTTCCACCAGCAGCATGCCGCTGTTGGTATCGACCTTGAAGCGGATTTCTTCCTGTTGCAGCAGATCCGCCACCTGGCTGGCCTCCAGGTGGGAAATATCGGTGTACAGCGGGCGGAAGTCCGGCTCCTGGGTCCACAGCACCACCCAGAATCCCAGAGCGATGCTCGCGGCCACACCCACCATCAAACCAATCTGTTTGAGCACGCCCAGACCGCCCAGGCCTTCCAGCGCCGCAAATCCGGCAACCGGCTTTTTTTCAGCGACTTCTGCCATAGATTAGCTCCGTTACACCGGCATGTTCATGATTTCTTTGTATGAATCCACCAGCTTGTTGCGCACCTGCACCACGGCCTGAAAGGCCAAGCTGGATTTTTGCGACGCAACCATCACGCGGGTGATATCCACGTTGCCATCACCGCGCACATAAGCTTCCTGCAACTGGCCAGAATACGCCTGCATGTCATTCACCTTGTTCAGTGCCTGCGACATGAGACTGGAAAACGGTTGCGCAGTTTCACCCGTCGGCGCCAGCGATTCTCGTGGCTTTACATCCTGGGTAGCGACGCGCTGCAATTCCCGCATCTGCGCCAGTAACGAATTCATCTGCACCGGGGTGGTCATGTTTACAACTCCTCAAACTGTTGCTTTTTTGACACTTGATGTGTCATGCACAGAGTCTTTCAACATCTATGCCAGACTCACGCATGCGCGCAAGTTTGTAGCGCAGCGTGCGCGGGCTGATGCCGAGTTTTTCTGCGGTATGCTTCTTGCTGCCGTTGACGGACCGCAGGGTTTCCAGAATCAGTTCGAATTCGCGCTTGCGCAGATCCTCACCCAGCACGCTGTGGCCTTCCAGATCCAGGTCCATGTCGTCCAGCGCGCCTGGCATATCGTCTTCCGGAATGAAAATATCCTCTGCCGTGATCAGATTGCCGTTGCACAGGATCAGCGCCCGCTGTATCACGTTATCCAGCTCGCGGATGTTACCGGGCCAGTCGTGCTGCAGCAGACGGTGTTCGGCGCTGGCATCCAGACGCACAGCGGCGTTTTTCTGGCGCTGGGCAATCAACCGCAGGGCCAGCGGAATGATGTCGTCGCGACGCTCACGCAACGGGCGCCAGGTGATGGGGAACACACACAGGCGGTAATACAGATCCTCGCGGAAATTGCCCTTCTCCACTTCGGCTCGCAAATTGCGGTTGGTAGTGGCCAGCACACGCACATCCAGCGCAATCGCCTTTTTGCCACCGATGCGCTCCACCTCTTTCTCCTGCAACACCCGCAGCAGCTTGGCCTGCAGGTTGCTGTCCATCTCGGAAATTTCGTCCAGCAGCAGCGTACCGCCGTTGGCCTGCTCGAACTTGCCCGGGCTGCTCTGGTGGGCACCGGTGAACGAACCTTTCTCATGGCCGAACAGCGTGGCTTCCAACATGTTTTCCGGAATCGCCGCGCAGTTGATGGCGACAAATGGCTGATTGGCGCGGGGAGAATTGCGGTGAATAAAACGTGCCAGCACTTCCTTGCCAGTGCCACTTTCGCCCATGATCATGACGCTGGAATCGGTCTGCGCCACTTTCTTGGCAAGCTGGAATACCCGCCGGGTATCCATGTCTTCCGCCACCGGCTCCTGATCGTCCACCAGCACCGGCTGCACGTATTTTTCGACCGCGGCAATCAGTCGCTCGGTGGAGAACGGCTTTTCGAGAAAATCCACCGCTCCGTTGCGAATCGCTTCCACCGCGTTGGAAATGCTGCCGTAGGCCGTCATGATCAGCACCGGCAACTGCGGCCATTCACTCGCAATCCGCCGCAGCAACTGGTAGCCGTCAATGCCGGGCATGTTGACGTCGGACATCACCAGATCACAGGGATTCGCACCCAGAAAATCCAGCGCCGCCTCGCCACTGTCCACCTGCGCCACCCGGTAGCCGGCCAGCGCCAGGGTATCGGCAATGACATCCCGCAGGTCGGCATCGTCTTCCACCACCAGTATGTTGGCTTTCTGTTCTTGCATGGCAAATCTCCGTTGATTCAATTCTGTTGTGCCAGCGGCAGGTTGATGCGCGCGCACGCGCCGGCGCCCGCCGCATTGTCGATGCTGAAGCGACCACCGTGGCTGGTAACGATGGCATTCACCACCGCCAGGCCCAGGCCGGTGCCGGTGGACTTGGTGGTAAAAAACGGTTCCAGGACTTTTTGCTGCAGGTCCGGCGCAATGCCCGGACCGTTATCGGTCAGCGTGATTTCCAGCAGACCATGCGCATCCAGACGGCACGACAGCTGCAGCACCGGCTTCACATTCTGGGCCAAACAGGCCTGAATCGCGTTTTCCACCAGATTGCTGAACGCGCTGGTGAGCAGCTCCTGATTGCACCGTACCCGGCCGCTCAGGGCATCCGATTCCACCACGCAACTGGCATGCTGTTGTTCGCAGATTTCCTCCAGCTGGTGTTGCAGGCGGGTAACCAGATCCGCGCTGTCGATACATTCGTCCAGTACCACGCCACCGCGGGAAAAAATCAGCATGTCCTGCACTTGCTGGCCCAGCTGTGCCAGCCGCGCCTTGATCTTGCCGGCATATTTGACACGGCGCTCCTCGCTCAGCTGTGGCGACGCCAGATGATCGGCGTACAGGGTGGCAGCCGACAGCGGCGTACGAATCTGGTGAGCCAGTGACGCCGTCATGCGGCCCATCTCCGACAGTTTGCGATGATGATTGAGGGTTTCCTGCAGACGGCGGGTTTCGGTCTGGTCGGTGAGCACGATGATCTGGCCCGGTTCCTCGGTGAGGGACTGGGTGGCCAGGCTCAGCAACCGGCCATTTTTCAGCGCCACTTCATGGCCGTCGGTGAAAGTAGGCGCGAAATACTGGCGGATCACGTTGATCCAGCGCTGCCCCGGCAAATCGTGACCCAGCAGGTTTTCGGCAATGGCATTGGCCTGCGCCACCACTCCCCGACCATCCAGCACAATCACCGCCACCGGCATCACGCCCAGGATCACATCGAGCTTTTCCGCCAGCTTCTCTTTGGCGTGGTGTTCGCGCTGACGTTCCTGATCGGACTGGGCCAGTTCATGCTGCAGTTCGCCAATCCGGCTTTCCAGTTCATGGTAGGAACGGTTGAGCTGGTTCGCGATTCGTTCGAAGGAACTGGCGGTGGCAAAATTCTTTTCCGCTGCAATGGCACTCATGGAATGCTCCAACTTTTGACAGTTGCAGCAACCGAGGCAAGCGTTGTGCCACATTGGCAAAGCAGCCGAAATTCAAAGCGTTAGCGAGGGAGGAAAAGATGGGCTGGAGGGGATCGTCAATAGTTTGTCAGGGAAAAGCCGAACCGGGCGTTATGCCCGGCCCAGTTCGTACTTGCGCATTTTCTCCACCAGCGTGGTGCGGCGTATTTTCAGCTTCTCCGCTGCTCGCGCCACCACACCGTTGCAATCGTCCAGCGCCTGTTTGATCAGGTTGAATTCCAGATTATTCAGGTATTCCTTCAGATCGATGCCGTTCACCGGCAGCAGGGCCGGCGCATCCATGCTGACATAGCCAGGAACACCGTTGACCGGCGCCACTTCTTCCGGCAATTCCCTGTCCTCGTCCAGTTCGTCCACATGCCGAAACCGCTTTGGCAGATCCGACACACCGATCACGCCGTACGGATGGGTGATCACCAGACGCTCCACCAGATTTGCCAGCTCTCGTACATTGCCCGGCCACTCGTGCCGGCACAGCGCCATGATGGCAGCGGAATTGAAACGGATGGAACCGCGTTTTTCGTTTTCGATGCGCGCCACCAACTCGTTCAGCAGCAAAGGAATATCTTCAGTGCGCTCGCGCAGCGGCGGCATCTCGATGGGAAAAACGTTGATACGATAGTAAAGATCCTCGCGAAACTTGCCTTCCTCGATCAGCTTTTCCAGATGCTGGTGCGTGGCGGCAATGACGCGAACATCGGCCTCGATGGTCTTGGTGCCGCCCACCCGCTCGAACGTGCGTTCCTGCAAAACACGCAGCAGTTTCACCTGCATGTGCAGTGGCATGTCGCCGATTTCATCCAGGAAAATGGTGCCGCCCTGGGCCAGTTCAAAACGACCGGGCCGGCTGGTGATGGCGCCGGTAAAGGCACCCTTCTCATGGCCAAACAGCTCGCTTTCCAGCAATTCCTGCGGAATCGCGCCGCAATTCACCGGCACGAACGGCTTGTGACGGCGATGGGAATGGTAGTGCAGGTTGCGTGACACCACTTCCTTGCCAGTACCGGATTCGCCGGTAATCAGCACGCTTACGTCTTTGTCCGCCACTTGCGCCATCAGCTCGCGCACCTTCGCCACGGAACGGCTGGTACCCACCAGACTACGAAACAACTGCGCCTCGCGGCGATGGGCCCTGACCGGATCAGACGAAACCTGATCACGGTACACTTGGGCGCGGTGCAACGTATCCATCATCTTTGTATAAAGCGGAGGCGTTTCAATCTGGGCAATCACGGCACGCGCAACATCGTCATCTGCATCGGTTGGCAGATCGGTGCCATGCATCAGCACGATGGGCAGCGTGGGCTCCCATTCCAGCAGGGATTTCGCCAGTTTCACCACGCCCGGCACATCACCCAGGAACGCACAGGAAAAATGTGCGCCCGGCTCCTCGCCCACCACCGATTTCCAGTCGGTGGAAGCGGCAGCGAACGTTGCCTCGCCCACGAAATCCAGAACCACTTTCATGTCATGGCGACGGCTGGCGTTGTCATCGATCAACAGGACTTGTACTTCTCGCCACATGCTGTTCTCAGTATTGGCGGGCTCCCGCCACTCTCCGTTCATGTTCGAATTTTGACGCCGGTTGTTATGCGTATTACTCAGTAAAGGCAACAACACCCTGATTGGTCAAATTAATGGCGTGAATATTTTGACCAATTCGAGTCAGCTTTGGCATATCCGTCAAGCCAGGGCAGTTTTTCCGTCTGGACAGCGGACAAAGCTCATCTACTTTTATATGTGAAGCGCAACTTCTGAACCGTTCGTTATATACGGAAATGCAGCCATCATGAGTTACAAGGGCATCATCCTGGCAGGAGGCACTGGAACCCGCCTGCACCCCCTCACCTGCAGCGTCAGCAAGCAGCTAATGCCCGTGTATGACAAGCCCATGATTTACTATCCGGTTTCCACCCTGATGATGGCCAGAATTCGCGAGGTGCTGATTATCACCACGCCGCGCGACCGGGAAGCCTTCGAACATCTGCTCGGGGACGGCTCGCAGTGGGGCATGTCATTCCAGTATGCCGAACAGCCATCACCGGACGGACTGGCGCAGGCATTCCTGATCGGCGAATCCTTTCTGGCAGGCAGCAACGTTTGCCTGGTGTTGGGTGACAATGTTTTCTATGGCGCGGGGCTACAGATGGTGTTGCAAAATGCCACCCGACGCACCCACGGCGCCACCGTGTTTGGCTACTATGTGCGAGATCCGCAGCGTTACGGTGTGGTGGCCTTCGACCGCCAGGGCAACGTCACCAGCATCGAGGAAAAACCCGCGCAACCCAAATCCTCCTATGCGATCACCGGAATCTATTTTTTCGACCAGGATGTGGTGGACATAGCCCGCACCGTCAAACCATCACCCCGGGGCGAACTGGATATCACCGATGTCATCAATGCCTATCTGCAGCGTGGCGATCTGAATGTGGAATTGTTGGGGCGCGGCACCGCCTGGCTCGATACCGGCACTCACGACGCGCTGCTGGACGCCAGCAATTTCATCAAGCTGATCGAGGACCGGCAGTCGTTGAAAATCTGCTGCCCGGAGGAAATCAGCTATCTGATGGGGTACATCGATGACGATCAACTTGAGCGCCTGATCGCGCCGCTGCAAAAGAGCGGGTACGGAAAATACCTGCAACGGATACTGGACGAAAACCGGCGTTTTTCAGCGAATTAGGGAAACAACCGGGATGCCAACGGGCAGAAGGGGAATCAAATGGCAGACATCGTAATGTTCGGCAGTGGCCAGTTCGCGGAAGTGGCCGTCGCCTATCTTGAGCGCGACACGAAGCACAACATCGTGGCGTTCACCCTCGACCAGGAATACATCGAAGAACCCACGTTCCAGGGCAAGCCAGTGGTGCCATTCGAAACGCTGGAAGAACACTACCCGCCGGATCGCGTCGAACTGTTCCTGCCGCTCAGCTACAAGAAGATGAACCGCTACCGCGAAGAGCACTACCTCAACGCCAAGGCGCGTGGCTACCGTTTCATTACCTATATATCGCCCCATGCCCGCATTCACAGCCACACCAAGATCGGTGAGAACTGCATGATCCTGGATGACAACGTCATTCAGCCTTATGTGGAAATTGGCAACAACTGCATCCTGTGGTCGGGCAATCACATCGGCCATCACACCAAAATCCGCGACAACGTATTCATCGCATCACATGCAGTGGTGTCCGGCGCAGTGGAAATCGGCAACAACTGTTTTCTGGGCGTGAACTGCACGATTCGCGACAACATAAAAATTGCGCCCTACTGCCTGATTGGCGCCGGCGCAGTCATCCTCAAGCCCACCAAAGAAAAACAGGTGTTCATCGGACCGAAATCAGAGGCCGCCGACATCAGCACCGACGACCTTAAAAACATCTGAGGAAAAAATCATGCGCGGCAAGGAATATACACCCGGCGATTTCGAAAGTACCAAGCACGACAACCTGCGCCCCCAGTTCTATGAAGGCATGAACACCATCAAGACACTGGGCTATGAGACCGAAGATTTCATTCACCATTTTCCGTGCTTCACCGGCCATCTCACCCTGGCCCGCTTCATTTCCTTCTATGAAAGCTACCGCCAGACCCTGGGACTGGCTGGCCATATCGCCGAGATCGGCATGTTTCGCGGCGCGGTGTCATTCTTCTTCGCCAAGCTGATCAAGCACTTTGAACAGTACGCCATGACCCAGGTGCACGGCTTCGACTGGTTCCAGGGCAACCAGCCCACCGAGGCCGACAAGAACATTACGCCCGGCGGCTACACCGAATCCTATGAGAGGGTGAAAAAACTGGTGGAATGCCAGGGGCTGGATAATATTCTGAAAGTGCACAAAATGGATGTGATGACGGAGTTGAAGGGATTCTTCGAGCGTTACTCACACCTGCAATTCAAGATCGTTTTTCTGGATGCGGGTCAGCATGAAATTGTCAGCGCAGTACTGCCCTACTTCTGGGAGCGCCTGAACAAGGGCGGCATGCTGATACTGGACCAGTACAACTTTGACGTTGCGCCGGGAGAGACGCGAGCGGTGCGGGAGTTTTTTGGTAATGTGCAGGTAAGGACTTTTCCGAATGGGTGGATGCCGACGGCATATATTGTCAAATAATAAATCCCGAACAGAGTCATTCCATCTTGACGAAAGTTAGCGATCCCTGAACGATATCAACGGTCGGAAAATAGCGTAACGAATGCCGTTCCGCGTATTCATGAAACGCTTTGCGAGAGCCATCCCAACTGGCGTAATCGTCGACAATCACAATGCCATGTTTAGCCACTCTCGGCATCATTGTTTCCAGTTCATGCAAAGTCGACTTATACCAGTCAGTATCCAGCCGCAGGATACATATTTTTTGGGGTGCATTTTGCGGCAGGGTCTCCTCGACCGGCCCCTTCACAATCACGACATTGTTGTCCGGATAGCCTGTTTCACGTACCAGCTTTAAAACGCTGTTTTCGTCAATTTTTGCCAATCCTGGAAAATACAGGTTAACAGCAGAACTGGTTTTGGTGGTGTCAGCGCCTAACAAATCATTATCGTCCGGCACCGTCATTCCCTCATAGGTATCGCACAGATAGAGCTTCCTGAAGACAGATTTATTGCGAACCAGAACATGGGCCATGAACGCGCTAACGCCTCCCCGAAATACTCCACACTCAACAATATCGCCCTCGACCTGATTACGGACAATATGATGCAAGGCGTGGTACAGGGTATGGCAACCGTCCCAGTTGACCAGAGTCAAAGCATGAAATGGTCTGTAACATTCAACAAAATCGTCACTGATAAAGAATGGAATACCCTTTTTTTTCTTGAAAAGAATTAGATCAAGTCGCTTGCGGGAAGGTCTTGCATCGCCTCCGGATTCGGACAGCGCAACCACCTGCACAGAAAGCAAGTCTGTATTGGCAGGATCTCTCTCCAAACAAAGTTCCAGAAAAGAAATAACTACCTTGTGGAGACCAAGAGTTACCAAAGCAGAGGCAGCCCGAGGAGCATCATCAAGCGACAAGACATCAAGAGATATATTGGCCAACAAGTCAATTGCAGCGTCACGCTGCTCGGTCGCGGCATAGGATTCCAGAAGAACCCTTACCACATCAGATCGAATGGCGTCAGAGCTGGCTACGATTTCATTGCATAGCGCAATAGCATCCTCGTGAAACCCGAGCCTGGAAATGACATCTGAATACAGAGCGCCTAACTCCCGCGCGTCATCATCACTGAGCACAGCCTCATTTAACAACCGCTCAATAACTTCCTTGGCTTGACTGTAATTACCAATAGCTCGCGCATGAAGCGCTTCCAGGATTGCTATTTCGAAAAATTCCGGAAATCGGCTTTTCACATGAGACACCAGTTCTGGAATTTCACCGGCCTTCCCAAGCTTGAGATCCACCATCCCATTCGAAAGCAGGACCAACGGCGAGCGATGCCCCGACTGCTGAAGGATATTCCAGCTATTTTTGGCTGACTTGAAGTCTCCACGCAGATACGCCACCAGGCCTACAGCATAGATACCAATAGGGTTATATTTCGGAATCTCGCATATTTCGTAAGCTGTCTGTCTGGCTTCCGCAAACTGAACACTAATCACCTGACCTGAGAACTGCGCCAAGCGAGCTGCAAGATCAGAATCACCGTGATTGTTAATATACTTCGAGAACAGACCTATCATCACATCCATGTCAAAATTTCCTTTAGCATCCGGTCTTCATAAAATAAAAAATGCGTCGTCAACAACATGCTGAGACGGCGCTGCCCCATCGCTATTTCGTTTTTTCCCCAACTTCCAAACAACATGCTTGAACAGACTGCCATGATCATGAAGATAATCAAACATGCTTTCTATGTCGTCCTGCCGTTCCCGTAACTGTTCTTCCGGTACTATCCCTTTCAAAAATAGCACTCGCAACAAATTATGAAACAGACTGATTCCCTGCCGGTCCAGCACAGTGAGGCCCGCAGCCCGGAATATATCCCGCCACTCACCGTCATCAAACGCCCTGAAGCCGGGCGCCGATGCATCGGTCACTTCCCGAAAGCGACGGGAACGGAAAATATCCAGCGACTCGTTCAAGCCGTTGAAAACGAGCGCACGCAACATGAATCCTTCAATTGACGGATCGCTGGTAATAAGGACTCCATCCTGTCCCAGCATATCGCGCAACCGGGCAATGCCGGTTTCATATTGGCGGTCGAGGTAATACAAAGAGCCAATAGCCAAAATGACGTCAAACGTATCGGCCGCAAACGGCAAGTGATCGAAGTCTGTGTGCAGGAGCAGAACCTTGTCGCGATCACCGGTTTCAGTCAGGTGTTCACCGAAAGCAGCCAGGGTGGCATAGTCAAAATCCACGCACACGATTTGGTGCGCGCCGCGCTGTAGCAGGTAGTCGGCAAAGCGTCCGTCACCACAACCGAAATCCAGAATCATGGCCTGTGCCAGATCGGCATTTTCCAGAAAGCGGTCCAGTGTCTTGCGGTAATAGGGCGACTCCCATTGCGACTGATGGAAAGGCACCGTCTCCAGCCGCCGCAGATGGGCGCCTTTGGTGTAACGCTGGTGAAAATCATAGGCTTCGCTGCTGGAAAATCCGATATGGCAAATTCCCAGCGCATCCGGCTTCCCCAGCTCCACTCCCAATCGCTCGCACCAGACGTTATCCATATGATCTTGCCTGACTGGCTGCATCACTGATGTTTTCCCATCAGCTTTTCCATGTTTTTCCAGCCGGAATCACCAATGACCATCACTACGTTGCCCTTGATACCGTGCTTCGCAATCGCCGCGAGCGTGGCATCCAGCACCGCACCGCCCTGGAAGCCCACGAAAATTCCCTGCATTGCCAGTTCACGAGTTCTCTGCTCGGCTGCTGCCTGATTCACCATGAAGGTATCGTTTTGCAGCGGCGCATTTATCAGTTCGCGGATGAACGGCGTAATGTAGTCACCATCTGCAAATCCACCGGTGCCGGGAATTTTGGTGCCCGGCGCCGCCTGACAGGTAAAAATCTGTGTGGCCGGGGCGTTGCGGGTAATGTACTTCGCCACACCGCACATGCTGCCACCAGATCCCATGGAGCCCACCACAGCGGTAACATCTGGAATGTCCCGCAGGATTTCGGGGCCCAGCATGAAAAATGAAGCATCCACGTTGGCTGGATTGTGCAGCTGATCCAGAAAGCAATAACGCTCTGGCTCCTGTTCGGCCATCGCCCGGCAACGACGGTTACCTTCGATGGTCAGATCGCCGAACATTTCCAGTTCGGCACCAAAGTATTCGATGAATTGCCGCTTGTCCGCTGTCAGCTTGGAATTGCAGACCACCTTGACCGAAAAACCCATGACCCTGCCGAAATAGGCCAGCGCGCAAGCCATGTTGCCGCTGCTGGCATCAAGCAGAACCTTGTCCGAGGTCGCCAGACCACGGTTGATCGCATCCTTGATGATATAGACACACGCGCGATCCTTGATGCTGCCGGTGGGATTGTAGCTTTCCAGCTTGACGAAAATCCGGGCGTCACCGGATTCACGGGTGTGATATTCCACCAGCGGTGTGTTACCCACCATGTCCACCACAGAGGAAAATACCCTGGCATCATTTCGCAGATTGCCCTGGCTGCGCGCGACCTTGTGGAAATGATGAATTTTCGTATCAGCCGCCTGTTTCATTGCGTTTCCTCACGTTCACTTTTACATGGCTGCGGATGTCACCCAGAATCCGGTGCATCTGCTCAACAGAATCAAATTTCAGCAAAATCAGACCGACCCGGTAGGCCGAGCTGATGAATCGCCTGACCCGGTCGCCTGGCTTCTTGCTGATCAGCGAGCGGATCACCAGCGGTTGTATCTCGGGTGACAAAGTGATGGAATCGAACGTGCCTTCCTCTTCACTGTGAATGACATTGTGCGCGTAACAGCCGGAAGGCACGTACTCGTCCGGTACGCGGATGGGATCGCCAACACTTTGTCGCAACGACAGCTCGACCAGATCCACACCCGTATGATAGTGAATGATATTGTTCAGCAGATTGCCGCCATTGCGCGCGCCAATATCGATGATTACGGGATTCCCGCGTGCATCCTCGATAACATCGGCGTTGAACACTCCCTGCCGGATGTTCAACGATGTTATCAGGGCCTGCGCCTGCAGCCGGACCTTGTCGAAGAATGCTGAATCCTTGCTTGCAGGCAACGAGATGGATCTTGGCACCAGGCCATTGATCCAGTCATTGAAATGGACGTCACCGTAACACTGAAATACGATACTGCCTTCGTGAATCAGGAAATCGCCAGACATCAGCGAGCCAATGCGCGGAATGAATTCCT
Organism: Gammaproteobacteria bacterium; assembly: GCA_013178375.1. Lineage (GTDB taxonomy): Bacteria > Pseudomonadota > Gammaproteobacteria > Pseudomonadales > Ketobacteraceae > Ch67. The sequence goes on along the minus strand of JABLXQ010000038.1, from coordinate 52,247 downwards.
CCACGATCACAGACCCGGAACGGGAGAAGCCGTGCGCATCCTTGATGGCAGATTCCAGCGCCAGTGGCGAACCCCCGCGCTCCACGATATGCACACCCTTGCTGCCGGAAGAATCCACCGGCTTCACTACCACTTTGCCGACGTCGTACAGCAGTGGCCGCACGGCGGCCATGTCACTGCCATCCGCAAAGCGCGGACAAGGCATGTTCAAGCGCCATTGCTGTGCCCTGAACAACAGTTTGTTCGACAGGGTATTGATGGATTGATACGAGTTGCCGGGTAACCCCATCGCATCAGACACATAGGCCGCAGTTGGCGCAGAAGGGTCTGACGCGTAGGCGGAAATGCCATCGATTTCAAGTTTTCGCGCCAGCTCCAGCACGTTATCCTTCTCCGTCGTACTGACATTGAAATAGCGGTGCGAATAGCGGTGCCCCGGATTATCCGGCAGGTAGTCACAGGTTATGACTTCATAACCCAGATCCTTGGCGCTGCAGATCGCATCCACTTGTATATCGGCACCACCCAGAAAAAGTAAACGCTTCATGATGTGTGGGTATCTGCCAGTATGAATGTGATCACAGTTGCCAGTATTTTCATCAGGCTTCACCAAATTGTTGCTGTGAAAGTAAATGGCAGATTTCAAACAGCTTTTCAGCCAGTTGGGTGTAAACCAGATCCGGATTGAAATAGGCGCAGTTGTGGATTTCGCGAGCCAGCCATTGCCGCTCAGCGTCCAGTTTAGTCACATCACTGGCCATGGCCACTGCCTTATTCACATAGTCGTCCAGCGCCGTCGAAATCCAGTCACTCCGCCCAATACTATGCAAAAAGGCGGCCGTGGCCGTACCGCGCCAACCCGGCGTTTCATAGGTCAGCACCGGCACACCCTGCCAGAGCGCATGCATGGTGGTGGAACCACCGCAATAGGGAAACGGGTCCAGCGCGATATCCCCATCCGCATAGCAAGCCTGCATGGTGCGCAAATCCGCTGGTCCCTCCAGACGCAGGCGATCAGCGGAAATTCCGCGCTCACGCAACAATGCCTTCGCCCGCGCACGCACGCGGGGCCGCACGAACTCCTCGCATTTCAGATAGAGATGGGAGCCCGGTACCTGCGTTAGAATGGTCGACCAGGCATCTGCTACCTGTTCATTAAATTTGAAAAACGCGTTGAAGGAACAATAGGTCACATAGCCCCGGGTCAGTGCCGGCGTACTGGTGACGGGAACCAGCCGCTCGAACTGCAATGCGGTTTTGGCTTTGCAGGGCAGGCGAATTATTTTTTCCACGTAGAATTTTTCTTCTTCCACTGGAATGCTGACATCGTCAGACACCGTGAAATCGAAATCCGCAATGCCGGTCGTGCCCCGCAGATTCATGTACACCATCTGCACGGGAGCGGAGCGATGCACGGCAACCGCCAGGCGCTGGTCATCACGCAGCCGACCGTTCAGATCCAACAATACCGTGACCTGATCGGCCACAATCTGGTCATGCAGGGATTGCGGCGACAGATGACGGATATTGTGCAGGGTGCAACCCGGTTGACCGTACTTCAGCACCGTGGTGCCAAAGTTGTAGAAGAACACCTGAAATCCGTATCGGGTGAAGCTTTCCACCAACGGAAAAATGGCTGTTTTGCCAAATACGGTGTCCGCGTAATCGCACAGGATGCCAATGCGCAGATCGCGGGATTCCCACACCGGATTCCAGAGCCGGAACTTTTCGACGATGCTGTCCTGATGCGGCTGATAACGTCTGGCCCACTCGACACTCTCATCGTAGAAAGCCTGTCGCGAGTCGAAACTCACCATCAACAATGTCTGCACCACCAGATTGTGGCTCTGTGCGCCAGGTTCCTGGTTGTGAAATGTTTGCGCCAGCCGATAAGCCTCATCACCCCTGCCCTCGTCCAGCAACGCCCTCGCCATGGCCTGCGCGGTCTGCACGCGACTCGGCCGATACCCGATCCAGAGTTCGATCAATCTGCTGCACGCATCCAGCGGCGCCTTTGCATCGTACAGCATGGACAACTCATCGCGTTGCCGCGGTGTGAAATGCTTGTGCATGCTTTCACCCGACTCGGGATCAGCCGAAATCGCATCCGGCAAGGCTGCTGACGTCATCAGTTGCACGGTCTGTGTTTCAGCCAGCCGGATCAGTATTTCCAGCTTCTGTTCAGGCTCCTCCGCCCGGTCGTGGGCGGACTGGAATGCCCGGATTGCATCACCGGACTCGTCCAGCAAGAGATGCACTTCTGCCAGATTCAGCCAGTAATCGGCAACATCCGGATTCAGTGCTAGTGCCGTGAGCAACCGCGTTTTCGCCACGCGCGGGTATTGCATATTCACCAGCGCAAGGGCTTGCACATTCAGCGCTTCCGGCTCATCACCAAACTCAACCCGAAGCTGTTCGCACTGCCGGAAAGTACCTGCATAATCCGCCGCCAGAAATGTATCTACCGCACTCTGCAATTGTTCCTGATAACGCTGGATCGTATCCGGCACACATTGATCTGATTTCATTAGCATACTCTCATGCTTGGCCGGACAGATCCGGGGCGGCCTGCCGGTTGAGACTGGACTGCCACACACTCCGTAGCGCATCCGCCAGTTCCTGATAAACCCGGTCGGGAGAAAAGTAGGGATTGCGGTTTATGGAATCCGCCAGATCCCGCCGCAACAGCCGTGTCCCATCAGATCCCATCGCCAGACTCACTGCCTTCTCCACGTATTCCTGCCGTGAACCCATCACCAGCGCCTCCATTCCTGCTGCGTGCAACATGGATGCCGAGGTTCTGGCTCGCCATCCCTCGCCACACCAGCTCAATACGGGCACGCCTTGCCACAGCGCATTTAGCGTGGTGGAACCGCCACTGTAGGGAAACGTATCCAGGCAAAGATCCACTTCACCGTATTGCCGGCGCAGGTGATGAAGCGAAGACCAGCCCTCGATCATGACCCTGTTCAGATCAACCCCGGCACGGCCGAAAACCCGCGCGATTTTGCGAATAACCCGGTCGCGCGCGGTTTCCTGGCACTTGATGACGATGATGGAATCCGGTACGCGCCGGAGTATTTCTGCCCATGTTTCCAACAGAACGGTATTGATTTTGAAGAACGCATTGAACGACGCGAATGTGAAAGGTCTGCCCGGAGTACGCGCTTCCGGTAACGGAATATCGACGTCGCGTTTGAACGCGAATGCGCCATTGGCGCCACAAGGCAGTCGCAGCACCTTTTCCGTATAGAAAGAAAAATCCCGATCTGGCACCTGCGTCTCGTCGGCAATGATGTAGTCATAATTTTTCATGCCCATCGTGCCCACCAGATTGAAATAATTGATCTGCACGGGAGCCGACCTGAGCGCAAACACGCCCAGACGATGATGTTCACGCAGACGGCCATTGAGATCGATCAGAATGTCGATCCGGTCATCCCGAATCGCTCTGGAAAGATCGTTGACACTGAGCGTGTGAACATTTCTGATGCGAATCGAGTCGCCGCTGATATTGAACGCCACCCGCTCAAAGTTGTAGTAATAGACATCAAGACCCGACATTCCCAGTACATGACACATCGGAAAAATGGCATTCTCGCCAAACACCGTGGAGCCGTAGTCGCAGACGAAACCGATTCGCGGTTTCTCGTTCCGACAAGACAGCTCCGGGCGCTCGAATTCGTTGGCATACAGTGCCGCCCAGCGGCGGCTCTCCTCCAGAAACCCCGTCTGGGTGTATTCCCAGGACGACAGCAGACACTTGATCACCAGATTATGCATATTGGCTGATGGCATCTGGTCCCTGAATGCAGAAGCTATCTGATAAGCACGCTCACTCTCGCCTGCGTCCACATAGCTGAGCACAACTGCCTCAGCCACCTGATCAATCCCAACCTTCAGGTCTGCCCGCTGTTTCAGCTGCTTTTTCAGATAGCCAAGATCCTTGCCCTGATCGAATTCATCAATCAGCCAGTCCCGTACTCCAGATCCGACATAGATGTAAAAATTTCGGCTCTCCGACATGGCTACGCTTTCCTGAAAATCGCCAGATAGTAAAACTGGTAAATCTGATGCAACTCCACCAGATCCAACACGACGGGCACTGCCTCCCGTGGAAATCGCATGATCGTGTCGTGCGACGCCAGCACCTTTTCAAAATACAGTTTTTCCAGCTTGCCAGCCCTGTCATATAGCTGTTCGTCCAGACATACCAGCACGCCGCCCGGTTTCAGCACCCGCGCCATTTCCGCCAGTGCCCTGGCCTGATCCTGATACCCATTCAAAGCCCCATAATTCAACACCAGATCCATGCAGGCATCAGGAAACGGCATTGCCTGCGCATCTGCCACATACAACTGGATTGGAACGCCGGCCGCAGCCGCATTGTCGGCGCCTTGCAATAGCATGGTGGTGGAAAGATCAACGCCATGCAGTTGTGCGCCCAGGCTGGTCCAGCCATGACGCAGCAACGAATTGCAGGTGCCAGTGGAAACGTCCAGAACCTGCTCGCAGCCGGCATCCTTCAGCGCATTCACCCAGCGCCGGTGTACATCGGGAAAGGTTTCCGCAGGTTTGTATGGCCGCAACAGCAGTATCAGCTTGACCGGAATCGCTACCAGTAGCAGCCAGAACAGATAGGAATGACGATAGAGTACCGCGCCACTGGCAAGCAGCAGCGCCAGCAGCAGACAGCCGATGACGGTGTGGCCCCCACTGAATGCGACTGTCATTCCCCACAGCAGATCGAACAGTACAATCCAGGTAATAAAAAATACTGCCCACTGCGACAGTGACTGCAAAATCGGGCGCGCCGGCATCGACAGCAGCGGCATCATGAAGCCGTAATAGCGGCCCAGCAGTCCGTTATAGAGTCGGTCACGTAATTTTCTGTCTTGCGCCGCCAGCGTGCCGCCAGCAGAAAAATCCGGCAATCCGGCGCTGGTTGGAATGACATGGCCGTTTTTGCACAGCCATTGCGATGTCAGTTTGCGCCAGCGTTGCGAGCCGCACTGCGGGCAAATCACCTGCTCGGTACTGAAATGGTGTTCTGTCACGCAGCCTCCGACCGGTTGTGAGTGCTCAACAGTTCCAGCACCAGCGTCCAGCGCCCTTTTGCGCTGTTCCAGTCCAGCAAGGTGTCGCTGTCAACGGGGCCCACCGCATGTTCCAGATCATAACGGAACAGGATCAGGTCACCCGCGTCGTGCCATGCGCTGGTATCGACAAATCCTGCCGGCGTGACAAATGTAGTGCCGCCCTGCCCGAAATCACTGCCGCTTTTCGATAGTGCCAGGATCAGGCCGACACTTGCGGTTCGATCGGGTGGGTGTGTTTCATCAGGAAGCCACCGCCACACGGATACTGCAGCGCCTTGATCCGCATTTCCGGCATGCTGAAACTGTAGCGGGTGTTCGCCACCGCGTTCTGCAGGTTCAGCATCGGGGTGGCAACCGCCAGCAGTTCACTGGAAAATTCTGTGGTCAGTGAATTGGTTTGCCCGAATCCATGCTGGTGAAAAATGTGCGGCAGCTGGGATTTCTCCGGATGGGCATCGATGCGGTGAAAGTTGATGCCGGGCGCATTGGTGTTGACGGAGAAGCTGACAACCTCCCGCTGGCTGCGCCACGCCACAATGCTGTCGCGCAGATGCAGGGCCTGCTCTGCCGGAATCGCATTCTTCAGGATTACCACGGTTCCTTTGCGGATATGGGCTGCAATGGTGTCCAGCATTTCGGACTGCAATGCCTGTTGCAGGGAGGACTGGAGCAACGCCAGTCCACTGACAGGATATTGAATCATTTTCGCTCTCCTGCGCGGGTCGCCACGCCAAAGCCGCTGGCGCCAAAACCGTTGCCGTTATAGAACAGATAGTCGGTGTCCCGGTCGCGAACAAAATGGGGATAGGCAATCATGGTGCTATCCCAGCCTTCAGGCGACACATCGATGCCCGCCTGTGAATCCTGGCGCTGCCACGCAATTCCATCCCGTGAAGTGGCATAGCCGATGCGATAACTGTTGCGGGGATTGGTGCGGTAATCGAAGGCATTGCGGTGGCAGTACCACATTTCATAGCCGTCACTGCGGGCATTGATGGTAGCGCTGCAGATGCCACCTTCTTCCTGGTCGCGGTAGTCAATCGCAACAATACCTTCCCGCTTCCATTCGATGCCGTCGTTCGATTCCGCGTATTTGATGTGATAAAGAGGTTCGATGGCCTGCCCCTGCTTCACCCAGCCGGTACAACTCTGGTACCACATGCGCCAAAGGCCGTTTTCAATTCGCACATGGGCTGTGCCGGTAAAAAAAGGTTCGTCGCGGCGGGCATCCAGCAGTGGCCCCTGGTACAGCTTGCGAAAGCTGCGGCAGTCATCATCACTCACGGCCAGGCCGATGCTGTTGTGGTAGGGAATGGTTTTGCGCTGGGTCCAGCCGGCATAGTACAAATGCCAGCGGCCATTTTCCGCACGCACCAGAGACAGCGGCATAATTCCGCTTTCATCAAAGGTACCCAGTTCACCGAACGGCAGCAGCACCCCGTCATGAATAGTCAGAATGTCGAACGGATTGCCGGCAGGGGTTTCCAGAAAACTGATATTGCTCTGGCCCGCATCATTGCGCGTGGCAAAATAGATGCGCCAGCGGTTTTCCCGCTGTTGCACCAGCGGAAGTTGGGCATGGCTGCGCGACCAGGGTTTGTCACCTGCCGGTACATAGATCTGTCCCTGCTTCTGCCACTGCCGGTTGCTGGTCTGCATGATTCCACACGCCATAAATTTGACGAAACGCTGGCTTGCGTCACTGATCTGACAACCAGTGCAAATTCATTGCCAGAACGCTGCGCTATCCCGACTACAACTCGGCAATCAGCCGGGACTTTTCTTCGGTCAACAATCGATATGCCACGCTCCAGTGACTACCCTGAAACGGTTCCAGAAAATCCAGTTCAATCCCGGCTTGCGCAAAGGTGTCCGCTTGATACAACTCGCGACCGCCCGGTGAATTCACATAACGCGTAGTGCCCACCTGCCGGCAGATTTCCAGAATGCGATCCGGCCCTTTCAACGCGGGATCGATATGCAGGCTGCTGGACCGGATGAAATTACAATGCAGATCCAGCTGACGGCAGACAAAGCCCAGCGTGCGCTCAAGATAATCCACCACGCCGCCATTGAAATTGGTTAGCTGCGCCAGCCATTGTTCGCGCAAATCTGCAGGCACCTGCAACGGCCAGTCACCGGCCAGCTGCCGGATTCTGTCACCAAACGCCGCGCAATCACTCTGCCGCCACTGCAGATCCATTATTGCGGTTTTCTGGTCGCATTTCTCCAGTGGCAACGTCAGCCACAGCGGTGCGCCGTTACGATCGGGCACCTGGTTACGATGCACATAGCCCCGACGCGGAAACTGCACGCAGTCGTAGATCACAAACAGATCCGTTTTGCTGAATAGACGGAAATAGCCTAGATATGGCACAAAATAGGGTTGCATGATGGCGACGGACTTTCCCATCAGATGCTTCCCATCGCCTGCAGGATTCTTGCCGCTGGCTTTTCCCCCGCCACGTGTCGCAGCACCGTTTCGTGTACGAATGCGGCTGTCCGAGCCGCCGGAACCTGATGGCTGGCGTAGAAAATGCGCTCAATATCAGTATTGCGAACGGCCTCTCCAAGCTGTTCCCGCGCCGCGTCATCTTCGATCAGCCGGCAGGTGTAATTCACGTAGTCCTGGATACTGGCCTGCGGTTGCATGGCGGCAATACCGACCTGGTCGACAATCGCCGCATCCACGCCAGCCTCGGTGGAGGTTTCCCGCTTCACCACCAGCGGAATGCCCAGCAGCAGGGAATCGAGCAGGCTGTTGGTGCTGCTGAAGGGAAACGGGCTCAGATGCAGCTGGCAGCGGGCTATAGTGCGCAGATAGGCCTGATATGGCATCGGTGCATGCACGATGCTACCCGGCAGATAAGCGGTGACCTGCTTCCGGAACAGCGCGCTCGCCAGCGGGTTCAAGTAGGGAAAGAAATGGAATTCCACTGGTTTACTTACCCGACGCCGGACTTCACACAGCGCGCCGATGAATTCCGCATTCACTTTCATCGCCGAGGCGGGAATAGCAATCCGCACCGGATCGCCCGAGGCCATCGTCGTGCGCATCTGTAGCAGCTCAGCCCGAGCCGGTTGTTCGGTGTGGGGTACAAATCCCAACGCCCCGTTGTCAGCACATAACACCGTTTCAGAATACAGGCTGGCATCCACCAGATATTGCTGTTCCACCAGACAGTAGTCCATGACTGCGGAATGCGTGCTGGCAGGATGCCCCAGGCTCATGAATTGACAGGGCGCAATACGCAGATTGGCCAGCAGGATCACCGGCAGCGACATACCAACACTGGGATAGTAAATCGCATGGGGCTTTATTTTTGCCATCTGCGCCAGCACGGTTTTCAGCGCAGCCTGATTGCCGCCTTGCCAGTCCAGATAATAGTGGCTGTCGAAATGCTTGCGGGCGGTGCTGTCCGATTTATCCTTCTCCGTCATGCCCACCAGATAGAATCGCTCGCGCAGGGCATCGATCATGGGCACCAGACAACGGTACATGGCATGCCCGGAATGAAACTGCTCATTGATGATCAGCAGCACCGGCCTGCCCTGCCGCATTTCCGGCTCAACCCGTTGCTGCTGCGGAAATCCCAGTTGCGCCATCCAGTGCACCAGCATGCGATTCAGGGTCTGCTTGATATTGTTGCGGCCCTGCACGGTGGCATAGCTGCAATGCATCCAGGCAACACACAGCCAGCCCAGCATTGATTCATCGAACGCGGTGATGTCCAGCCGCTGCGCAAGATTCGCCAGCAGCTGGTTGCGCGCAACATTTTCCTTTTCTACTACGCAAAATTGCGCACTTACCGCCGCCAGTACCAGCCATAGCAAATGCTTTGGATGCGACTGCAGATACTGCTCGTACGGCAGCTTCACACCGGAATGAATGCCGTGCAGGATCAGGATCTTGTTGAACGCTTGTCGGGTAATGGTCTCCACCTTGTTGCCCTGCACCGGCTCCAGCAGATTCTGGATCACATGATCCCCGTTGTTGAAACCGGAAATGCCAAGGATGGTCGCCAGATGGCTGTGGCATTTTGCAAACAGGAAGAAGGTGTCGTCATCGATGCCAAACTGCGGGTCAGCGAACAGCTGGCAGGCGGCACTGGCAATGCGGGTGGCTACATAGGTGATTTCAGAATCGGAATAATTGGAAAGGAAGACATTATCCTGCCGCGCGCGATGCACCGACGCATTGGCCAGCAACCAGAGCAGATATTGTTGCGCGTCCCCGTGACGACGCTCGGCCACGGCAGATTCCAGCTGCCGCAGCGCGATCAAGGCATCCATAATTCCCCATTGTTATTAGCAGCCAAACTCTCTTAGCTAATTGAAGCAGAAAATTCCCTGCTTTCAACTATTTGCCAAAGGCTTGTTACTACATGGGCAATGTCTTCGGGAGACAGGAAGTTGTGGAACGGCAGGCCGATCAACCGGTTGTTGAGGGAATCCACGGTGGCCAGGCTGTGCAGACCTGCGCGATGGATCTGCCGGTGGCCCATCCAGTTAGGATGGCGATGCAGCGCCGGGTTGTACCACAGCCGGGTTCCAATTCCTTTTTCCGCCAGCCGTTCCTGCACATCATGGATGTCGATGGCGACATGATCGCTCAGGCGAACCGGCATGGTGGAACGGCTGTTGCGCACCGGCAATGTTACCAGCACATCATGTTCCGGCGGTCTGTCGACAAAAGACTGGGTTGCCCACAGATCTTTGTGCAACTGCATGTGTGCGTGGTAAGCGGTTTCGATGCGGGCGCGCTTCAGTTGACGGGCAGGCCAGCGCTGCATCTGCGCCAAACCGACGGCGGCATGATATTCGCTGAGCTTGCAGTTGGTACCCTGCATAATCACCCGCCCCACGCCATCCATGCCGAAGTTGCAGATGCGACGGGCGCGGGCAATCAGGTCTGCATCGGCAGTTGCCAGCACACCGCCCTCGCCGATTCCAAATGCTTTGGTTGCATGCATGCTGTAGGCAACCACCAGATGTTTGCCGACCCGCTGGTTACCCAGCGCAGGAGCGGCGTCGATCAGCACCGGCAAGCCGGTTTCCTCGCAAAAGCGGTCCCACTGGCTTGCCGGCAAAGGGCGACCCAGCGCGGCCACCGGCATCACCGCATCAATGCGCGTGCGCAGCAGAGCTTCAAATGCAATTTCGGGCGTCAGCACCCAGCTCTGTTCATCCACATCACAGAATACGGGTTCAAAACCGCAGTTCTGGATGGCATTGGCCGAAGCAGGGAAGGTAAACGCAGGCACGAGCACGCGAGCACCCGGTTTCAGCCCAAGGCAGGCCAAACCCAGCTCAAGCGCGGCTGTACCGGTGCTGCACAACAGGGTATGCACGTCTTCACCGGCAAAATGATTGGCTTTGATCTGGTCGTTCAGCCGCAGCACCAGCGGGCCAAAATTCGAGTACCAGCGGTTTTCGTCAATCTCGCGCAGGAACGGCAGCACCTCTTCAGCGCTGGGCATATCGGGAATCAGGTAGGGCATGCTGATGGACTGAACGGACATTGCGTTTTCTCCGCTTCGCGCGAACCGGGTCATCAAGAACCCAGGTTCCTCGCCACGTCAAGATATTGGATGGTATTGCGCCGCCCGCGGCCAGCAGCCTGCAGTTCCTCCTGCACCAAATCGCGGGCTGCAGTGCAAGTGGTCACCGCGGTGCGATAGGTTTTCTGCAGACGTTCAAGGCTGTCTTTCACTGCCAGCAGCCCTGCTTCATCCAATTGTTTCGGGGGCAGGTTTTCTGACATAAACCGGAGGCAGGCTATATCCAGCGTGCGCAGCTCTTCATAATCGCGGGCTTCGACCGCCCGCAGCATGCGTTCATTGAATCCGTCGATCAGCTGCGCCAACATAAGTCACTCTGCCGAAGGCTGGGAAGCTTCCACGAAAATGCGCTTGGCTTCATCGGATATTCCGTCCCAGCCGGCCTTGATTTCACGCACCAGCTCAATGACTTCGCGCACTTTATCCTGGCTGTTCTCGCGGGACGCTTCATACAGACGTACCGTCATGTAGTCGTACAGGCCGTCGAGATTTTTCGCGATCTCGCCGCCCTTCTCGTGATCCAGAAAACCCTGCAGACCGCCGACGATGGTGATAGCGCGGCCGATGGCTTTGCCCTTGGCTTCAAAATCCTTGCGCTCGATGAGGCCAAGCGCCTGTTGCAGGCTGTCCAGTATTCCCTGATACAGCATCTGTATCAGCTGATGCGGGTTGGCATCTTCCACAGCTGTGCTTCTGTTCACCTTTGCGTACTGCTGCGCGCCTTTTGACATATTCATGTACGTTTACCTGCTGAAATGAGGCTACTTTTTTCTGTTTGTAATTTGCGAAATCGATTCCATCTGCTGCGCGACGTAATCACCTGTCGAATTCAGGTTGGCTACGATCGCATCCATAGCAGCATACTGGGCACGCAAACGTTCTTCATACGATGTCATCCGCATCTCAAGTCTTTCCCGCTGGGAATCAATATCCTTGAGCTGCTTCAGAAATGTTTCGTTACGGGTCGAAATCAGGCCACCGGTCTTGAGGAAATTGTTCAGGGTGGAATCCAGCTTCTTGGCGATACCGTCTTCGCCACCCAGCAGATTTGCCACGTCATCAAAGTTGGTGGTCAGTGCGCTATCGAGCTTGGTGGAATCCAGCTTCAGCGTGCCATCGCGCTGCGTGGTAATACCCAGCGACGCCAGCGAACTGAAGTTGGAATCCAGACCCTCGACCACATTGGAGATGGTCCGACGCAACTGGGTCTCGATGGAGCGAACGGTAGAATCGCCGGTCAGCAAGCCTGCTTCCTGGGTTTCCGGATCATACTTGGTGAGAAATTTGAGCGTTTCACTCAGTGCATTGAAGTTCTCGACGAACAATGCAAGGTTTTCCTTGATGGCGGTCTTGTTGATACCAACCGTCAGGGTCTCGTTAACAGTGGGATTGGCTTTTACCGCTGTCAGGGTCACGCCCTGAATCGCGTTCTTGAACACATTGGTTGACGATGTCACGTCGAAACCATCTATCCGTACCAGCGCGTCGGCTGCGGTGCTTTTCTGCTCCATGTTGGCATTGAGGAAAGCAGACAGACCAACGTTATCCGTATCATTGCCATCGGAATCACCGGTGACAGCGACAGAAATGGTATTGGCAGCGCCGGTGTCGTCTGCCGACAGTACCAGCTTGGATTGAGTGCCACCCACACCATTGGATACCGTCAGGATACTGGCAGTGATGCCGGTATTGCCGGTTGCGTTATTGATGGCATCGCGAATGCCGGCCAGCGTATTGTTCTGGCCACCCACAATCTCGACATCGAAAGATGTGCTGCCCAGGGAGATGGTCATGGAGCCGGCGCCGACAGCGGTAGTCGGGCCTGCGAAGTTGGCGGTGGACACCATCTTGTGTGCGGATGCCAGATTGACTATTTCAATCTGACTGCTGCCTACCGATGCAGTGTTGTCGGCAGACACGGTAAAGGATTCAGGGTTGCTGGAAGTTGCCGACCGGGCGGCAAGAGCTTGCAGGGAGGAAAGGTTGGTCAGGGATTTTCTGAAATCAGACAGCGCGCTTTTCAACGAACCAAACGCCGAAATTTCGGCCTGAATATTGGTTTCGCGCAGCAACAGACGTTGCTCGGTCGGAGTCCGCTCGGCCTCAGTCAGTTTGGTAATGATATTTTCGACATCAATACCTGATCCAGTGCCGGCTGCGGTAATGGTAGCCATTTTAACCTCTCTGCAGATTCCTCTGTGCCTGACAGATTACTGACAGCACCAGGTAATCTAGCAATTAACAGACCAATCTATTCGTCGTAACATCACTCCATACTGTTTTGGTTATCGGCACCCGGCTAGCAATCTTTAGGGCCAGCCATTCCTGGCGCACAAATAGTTCACACCCGCGAATTGAAAATCATGCCGCCGAGATTCTGCTCCAGTCCCTGGTCGATCGCCTCGGCGATCTGCAAAACGTCCTCTGGCGGGATCTGCCGGATGACCTTGTCGTTTTCCTTGTCGATTACGGTAATGATGACGCGGTTTTCCTGCTCGGACACCTCGAAATCCAGGCTGCGCTGGTTTCTCTGCATCAGCTCGCGAACCTTGGGAATGGCGTCTGCCACTTTGCGGGTGACTTCTTCCCGCTGTTCCCTGGACATGTCCGCCGGTTCTGTCTGCTGCTCCGGTACGGGAACCTGTGCCTCCACTGGCTTCTGCTTGTCCACCGGGAGCACTTCAGCAACAGCGTCAGACTTGGCGGAAGGGGCTGCAGCGGCCGGCTTCTGCTTTTCAACAGAAGTATAGCTGCTCTTCGCCTCCAGGCCGGTCGTACTGTTATTGATCATGACTGCCACCTTATAACAATGGAAACGCGAGCACCCGGAACCTTTCGATCCCGGGGCTCGCTCTTTCTTTCTTGCCTAACTTTTCAGTTAAGGGACAACACCTTAGCCGAGCAGCGAGAGTGCCTGCTGCGGCAGTGCGTTGGCCTGAGCCAGCACCGAGATACCTGCTTGTTGCAACACCTGGTTCTTGGACAGTTCAGCTGTTTCTGCAGCGAAATCTGCGTCCTTGATCCGGGAGTTGGCAGCCGACAGACTTTCCGATACAGCCGACAAGTTACGGATTGTCGATTCAAAGCGGTTCTGAATCGCACCCAGATCAGCGCGGAAGGAGTCGATCTGGCCCAGCGCGCTATCTACCGCCTTCATGGTGATGCCAGCTGCTGCTGCAGTGGTAATGTCGGCGTTGGCGATGGTGCCTACAGCCTGAACATTGTCATCGGTGGTATCAGTGTTAGCCAGCGAACCGGTTTCAGTGATGTTGATGGTATCCTGAGCCGAAATGGTCAGTTCACCAGTCTTCACCTGGCTGGTCAGTGCTGTGATATCTCCAGCGTTGGTATCGCCACCATCGAACAGAATTTCTTCCGAACCGTTTGCGGTAGTTACTACCACGTCGCGGCCATCAGCTGCAGTCAGAACCAGGCGGCCGTTGTCATCCATGCTGGCCTTGACACCGGTGATATCCGATTTTGCGTTGATTGCAGTGGTCAGAGCGCCGTTGGCGTCTTTTTCCTGCACTTCAACCGGACCGATATCCACACCGTTGATAACCAGGTCGCCATTGGCCAGCGTGCCTGCGCCAACATATGCTTCGGCTGCAACGGTACCTGTAACATCGCTGTAGTCGAAAGAAGTTGTGGCGCTGGCGTAAACACCTTCCAGACCTTCCACACCATCTTCACGCAGGTTATTGATGCGTTCGGCCAGGGATTTTGCGAAGCCGGAGCCGTAGTTGGCGTCTTCAGTATCAGTCAGCTGGGCGGCGGTTGCCGAGGTAATGGTGCCGCCGTTGGCTGTCGACATCACATCAACCGATGTGGCGTTGGCAGAAGAACCGACCTGGATAGTCAGGGCAGTCTGGCTGGCTGCAGCAGCGTTGCCGCCATCAAAGGTAGTCTGCACTGCACCCGGCTGTGAACCCAGGGAAGAAGCGCGAGCGTCCACGCCTTTGACTGCTACGGTTTCACCCGCGTTGGCACCGATCTGGAAATTCAGGGATTTCAGCGAACCGTTGGCAACCTTGGAACCGTTGAACGTGGTAGTTTCGGCGATACGGTTGATTTCAGACACCAGCTGGTCAACTTCCGACTGCAGCGACTGGCGGTCAGATGCGCTGTTGGTATCGTTGGCTGACTGTACTGCCAGGTCGCGGATACGCTGCAGCGAAGTGGTGATTTCGTCCAGTGCGCTTTCAGTGGTCTGCGCGAAGGAGATACCGTCGTTGGCGTTGCGGGTGGCAACGTTCAGGCCGCGAACCTGGGTGGTGAAACGGTTGGAAATTGCCAGGCCGGCAGCGTCGTCTTTCGCGCTGTTGATGCGCAAACCGGAAGACAGACGTTGCAGGGATGTTTGCAGTGCACCCTGGGATTTGTTCAGGTTACGCTGCGCATTCATTGAAGATATGTTGGTATTGATGATCTGGGGCATGGTGTTCTCCTGCTATTTAAACACGACCTCAAATGAGTTGAGGTTAATCTGTTTGGCTGTGCCTCTGTTACGTTTGAGGCCGTGTGAACTACTTCATCTGCCTACACCCAGTTTATCGGCGCCGTTTTTTTGAACTTTAAGGCGAATTCCGAATTTTCTTCAGGCTTCTCAAGTTTCGTCCGCTGCAAATTCAACCCTATGTAATTGCTGTGATTTTTTTCACATTCGTGTCCGCTTCCAGCGACATTCCGATTAAATCGTTTTGGACTTAAAACCCGGATAGAAATAACAACCCATTGGGAGCGCCGGAATTCCGGCACTGCCACCTGCCATCAGCCCAGAACGAAGGGAAGCGACAGTAATACGACGACAGCCGACCAGGTTTCAAAAGAGCAAAAAAAGAAGGGCAAAAAAAAGAGGAACCGAGGTTCCTCTTTTTCTATCGGCTGTGGGCCGCGTTTCATTAGCCCTGCAAGAGACTGAGCACCTGCTGTGGCAAGGCATTGGCCTGTGCCAGTACCGAGATGCCGGCCTGCTGCAGAACCTGGTTCTTCGACAGTTCGGCAGTTTCAGTCGCAAAGTCCGCGTCGCGAATCCGCGAGTTGGCAGCCGCCAGACTTTCCGATACCGCCGACAGGTTGCGGATGGTGGATTCAAAGCGGTTCTGCACCGCACCCAGCTCTCCCCGGAAGCCATCGATCTGTGCCAGCGCGCTGTCGATCGATTTCATGGTCTGGTTACAGCCTTCGATGGTGGAAATGTCAGCGTTGGCAACCGTACCAACCGCCTGCACGTTGTCGTCGGTGGTATCGGCGTTGGTCAGGCTTCCAGCGGTCACTACGTTAATAGTGTCCTGTGCCGAGATGGCCAGCTCACCGGTCTTGACCTGGTTGGTCATCGCCGCGATATCGGTTGCGTTGGCGGCATCACCACCGTCATAAAGAATGTCGGACGCCGTGGTGGTTGCGGTGACAACCATGTCGCGACCATCGTCAGCGGACAGCACCAGGCGACCATTCTCGTCCAGGTTGGCGCGCACACCGGTAATATCAGACTTGGAGTTGATCGCCTGGCGCAAGGCACCATTGGCATCCCGTTCCTGCACTTCAACCGGACCAATATTCACGCCGTTGATCACAAGATCCGTGTGGGCCAGGCTACCGGCGCCAACATAGGCATCGGCCGCCGCTGTTCCGGCAACATCACTGTAATCAAATGTGGTTGTGGCGCTGGCATAAACGCCTTCGAGCCCTTCCACACCGTCTTCGCGCAGATTGTTGATGCGTTCTGCCAGCGATTTCGCAAAGCCTGTGCCGTAGTTGTCGCTTTCTGTGTCAATCAATTCCGCCGCAGTGGCAGAAGTAATGGTGCCACCATTGGGAGCCGACATGACATCCACAGACGTTGCGTTGGCAGAGGTTCCGATCTGGATCGCCAGACTGGTCTGGCTGGCAGCGGCAGCGTTGCCGCCATCGAATGTGGTCTGCACCGCACCCGGCTGGGAACCCAATGAGCTGACCCGCGCATCAACGCCGCCGACTTCCACACCTTCATTGGCATTGGCACCGATCTGGAAATAGTAGGATTTCAGCGAACCATCCAGCACATTGCGACCGTTGAATGTGGTGGTGGTGGAAATCCGGTCCACTTCATCCAGCAGCTGATCCACTTCTGCCTGCAGCGACAGACGGTCAGATGCGCTGTTGGAATCGTTGGCGGACTGTACCGCCAGATCACGAATACGCTGCAAAGCGGTGGTGATTTCATCCAGAGCGCTTTCAGTGGTCTGCGCCAGGGAAATACCATCATTGGCGTTGCGCACGGCCACATTCAGGCCACGCACCTGGGTGGTGAACCGGTTGGAAATCGCCAGACCTGCTGCGTCATCTTTCGCGCTGTTGATACGCAGGCCGGATGACAGGCGTTGCAGGGATGTTTGCAGGGCGCCTTGTGACTTGTTCAGGTTGCGCTGTGCATTGATGGACGAAATGTTGGTATTGATGATCTGAGGCATGTTGTTTTCTCCAGCGTCGTCCCGCGTTTTTTATACGGGAACTCAATAAATAAATTCGGTTATTCGTTTACGGGCTTTGTGGGGTTTTGTGTCAAGCTACCCTCCTCGCCACTGGTCACGTTTTCGTCGCTTAAGTCTGCACATATCAAATGAACTCAAACAGTGAGAGGCCCTGGATCTTGACAAAACTTTGCTGGGCAGCCTGTAAAGCAAGCGTCTGTTTGTTCAGCTCCGTTACTGCCGATGCATAGTCAAGATCCACAATCAGGGACAGCGCAGATTTGGCTTCCACCTGCAGGCTTTCGTTGATATTGGTTTCGCTTTCAATCACATTCAGGCGGCTGCCGACACCGGCGCGCACTTCGTCCATATGGGTGATTGCCTGGTCCAGATTTTTCATACCTACGCTGAGCGCATTGCGAAACGTTGCCTGCAGCGCATCGGAATCCGTGGACTTTTTCAAGGCATCGACAATCTGTTTTACCGATGTAAACACGTCCTGCGCGTAGCTTGGCTCCACGCTGAAACTGTCGCCCGGTTCCGGCAGACCGGAAATGGTATAGCTGATGCCGTTGAACGTGACGACGCCGTCTTCATCGAAGCTTGGCAGTGGTGCTGCGTAAACCGGGCCGGTATTGGCGCCAGTGATCTGGTATACAAGATTACCGCCACCATCCAGGGAAAAATCGACGCTATAGATATCGCCGACATAGGCAGTTGGATCATCCATTACGGCGGAACCAATCACGCCAGTGCCCATGTTGTTGTCATCAGCGCCGGTGACAAATGAACCATTGCCAGTGGGGATGTTCATGAATACCGCATCACCACTGTTGCCGCTCTCCACCTGAACCGTGCTGTTGACATTGATCATCTGCACGCCCTGGTCGCCGTTATAAACCACGCTGCCAGTACCATTCTTGCTGAACGGCTGCACGTTGGATTGAAAGCCGGAGAACATGTACTCGCCCGAGGCAAGCTGTGTATTGGCCAGCCCCAGCAATTCGTCGTAGCGCTGTTCGATCTCGATGTTGATGGCTTCGCGATCGGAGTGATTCAGCGTGCCATTCGCGCCCAGCAAGGCCAGCTCGCGAACCCGGCCCAGAATGCTGGATACGTTATCCATCACCGAATCTTCCACCGCCAGACGGGCTTGTGCAGCCTGGCCATTGGCAATGTACTGGGTGGTATTGTCGATCTGCCGCTGCAGATTCAGAGCCACCGACGATCCAATCGGATCATCGGACGGCTTCAGGATGCGGGTGCCTTTTGACAGCTGCAACTGGGTCAGGCTGACCTTGGATTGGTTATCCAGGATTGCATTGGTGCCCTGGGTAAATGTTTGTGAAGTGGAGACTCTAAAACTCATCGCACATCAACCTCACAACGAATTCAGAATGGAGTCAAACAGTTCGGACGAAACCTGTATGACACGGGCTGATGCCTGATAGGCTTGCTGGAAGCGCATCAAATCTGCGGCCTCTTCGTCAAGATTGACACCAGAGATGGATTCACGTTGCGCTTCGCTCTGGCGCATGATGCTTTCAGATGCTTCCTGTCCAACCTCCGCGTCGCGGGTGCGGGTGCCCACGCCACTGACCAGTTGCCCGTAGGCGCTTTGATAGGTGGTTGCACCATTGTCGATGGTTTTGGTTGAACTCAGCTTGCCCAGCAGCAGCGCGTTGCGGTTATCGCCCACGCCACCGTTGTTGTATTGCATGACGATCTGATCGCCCAGTGCCGGCACACCGTTGTAAACCACGTCGTAACCTGACGCGGGATACAACCCGGCCTGCTGCAGCAAACCATTCGACTGATTCGGCGTGAACGCTACGCCACCGACGACAACCGCACTGGTAGTGCTGTTGATGACGTCGTAAGTGGTCGCGCTGGTAAATACCACGGTGTAAGGCGGTGTCAGTGTATAAGGCGTAGCAAAGTCAGCCGCAGTGGTGTCGCTGACCACTACATTTTCCACAAAACCGGCACCGGTGTTAGATTGCGGCAACTGGGTGCGCACCGGCATTGCCGCCGCCACCTGCTTCACGTTGTCGATTTCGAGACTGATTTCCGCCGCGCCCATGCGGGTGGGGGTAATCATGAACGAATCGCCGGCGACGGAAGCGCCCCCGGCGAAATTCAGGGTAAAACCTTCCGATGCCAACACCACGGTACCGCCCGCGCCAGGATCGGCGAAAGTGGCGATGGTGGTGTCGCTGGACGCATTGATCAGCGAATAGTTGGCACCATCGAAGCGCAGCTCGTAATTGTCTGCGGTGAGTGCGCTTACATCACTGATGGTCACCGACAGCGAAGCAGCACCGGCATTGTCCAGGCTGGCTGAAACACGCTGCGCTTCCGCAACGGGGGAATTGATATCACCAAAGAACAGGCCGCCGATCTGGTTGTTCAGATCCATGCCCAACTGATGCTGGTCATTGAAGGTATCAGCCAGCACGGTCGCCATGCGTCCCAGTTCATTGAAGATGGGATCAATCAGTTCTTCCCGCACCTGCAGCAGACCACCCATGCGACCACCGGACAATTGCGCGGTGATATCCTGGCTATTGTTGCCTGCCGTCAGGATCACATTGTTGCGGCTGATGCCGGAATTGCCGGTATCGGTGGAAAGAGTGTAGGAATCGCCACCCAGCACCAGTGGTTGACCGCTGCCGATGAAAACGTTGACGGTCAGATTGCCATCCTGAACCACCTGAACGCCCACCAGTTCCGACAGCTGGCGAATGGCTTCATCGCGCTGGTCCAGCAAATCATTGGGCAACTGGCCGACATTGTTGGATGCAACGGTCCGAATGGAGTCGTTAAGATTGGCGATGCTTTTTGCCAGCTGGGTGACCTGCGACGCAATGGTCGCCATTTCGGTATTCAGCGTTTCATTCTGCTGGTACACCTGGTCGTACACCGTATTGAAGCGGTTGACCAGTGCCTGCCCTTCGCTCAGCAAAACCTGACGTGCGGCAATGGAAGATGGATCATTTGCCAATTCCTCCAGACCGTCAAAAAAGGATTGCAGTGTTGGTGTAATGGCGGTGGATTCATCACCCAGCAACGAGTCCATGCGCACTGCATATTCATAATAGGAATTATAGGAATTGAAATTCTGGGTATCGCGACGCAGCTGATCGGTGACGAACTGGTTGCTGATGCGGGTAATACCGTCGACATCAACACCCTGCCCGATAAAGCCGCTTCCGTATTGCAATGGAATGCGTGTGGCCAGCTCGGTACGCTGCCGGCTGTAGCCTGCAGTATCAACATTGACGATGTTATGACTGACAGTGGAAAGAGAGGTCTGACTCGCCCTCAATCCCGATAATGCTATGCCTGCCAAATCTGCCATTGTTAATTACCGAACGTTAAAGTGACTTGTAACCAGGGTTGAAAGTCGACTGCAAAATGTCGCTTTCCAGGATGCTTGCAATTTTGTTGCCATACTTCGGGTCGGTTGCATATCCTGCCTTCTGCAACGCGAATCCCCACTGTTTTGCCTCTTTTTTCTGTTCAATCACGCCGTCGTAGCGGCTGCCGTCCTTCAAAAATTTCACGTAATCTTCAAATGCTTCACGCAACGAGCTGTAAGAGCGGAAAGAAGCGTACTCGGGGGCGGCAATTCCGTTCCGGTATTCCAGTGTGCGCTTGCGTGCCACGTCGCCATCCCAGGAGCCGCCGGCCTTGATACCAAACAGATTGAAACTGTTGTTGCCCTGAGCGTCCTTTATTTGACGCTGACCCCAGCCGGTTTCCAGCACAGCCTGCGCAACAATGGCCTGTGGATCCACGTTCAGTTCCCGCGCTGCACGCTCGGCGTGGGGCAGGATACGGGCGACGAATTCTTCCGGTGTTGTCCAGGTTTCCTGCTGTGCGGGTGTATTCAGATACAGATCCGCCTCCGGCATGGCTTCTGCCACCGGCAGAATTTCCGTCAGCTGGTTCTGCGGTGCGAACAGTACGGCTTCAGGAGAGGCAGTGGCAGAATCCAACTGCATCTGGCCGATTTCGCGCAGCAAGTCTGCTTCCCGCAGCGCACGGCTGTTATCTGCCGGTTGTCGCTGAGACAGCGCCGGCTGCCGATAGTCAGGCAGCGCAAAACCATCGGGACGGCTGGCATCCGCAACAGTCTCACCCTTGCCGACATCCTTACCCGATTCCAGTCGCGTCATCTGTTTGACGATCATTTCCGCCAGGCCGATGCCACGACCATTGGCCAGGTTCATGCCCAGCTGCTGGTCATACATGTTCTGGTAGAACTCGCCGTCACGGCCAGTCAGCTCGTTGCCTTCGGAGAAAATCGAATTGGCATCGCGCATGCTCTTCAACATCATGTTGAGAAACACGCTCTCCAGCTGTTTGGCGGTGGACTGGAGGGCCGCCTGCTTGTCGTCGCGGGACTGCCGTTTCAGCTTTTCGAATCCGGAAAAATCCAGATACGCAGGGGCCTGATCCGGCAGTTTGGTGGAATTCATGGCGTCAGATCACGATCAGTTCGGCACGCAATGCGCCGGCTTGCTTGAGCGCTTCCAGAATTGCCATCAGATCGCCCGGCGCCATGCCGACACGATTGACTGCGCTCACGATATCATCCAGGGTGACGCTGTTGCCCACCTTGAACATGTGGCTTTTTTCCTGGGTGATATCCACGTTGCTGTCGGGTGTCACCGCTGTTCTGCCACCGGCAAATGCATTCGGTTGCGAAACTTCAACGCTCTCGGAAATGGTGACGGTCAGATTGCCGTGCGTAACCGCAGCCGGCGACACCCTCACATTGTTGCCAACCACGATGGTGCCGGTACGGGAATTGATGATCACCTTGGCCGCCGCTTCAGCCGGTTCTATCTGCAGGTTTTCCAGCACCGACAGGTAGGTGACGCGCTGGGATGGATCGCGCGGGGCGGTGACCGTAATCGATGTGGCATCCATGGAACGCGCAACACCCGGGCCCAGCAGGCGATTGATTTCATCGCGCACGCGCTTGGCGGTGGTGAAATCCGGGTTGTGCAGATTGAACGTCATGATATCGCCTTCCATGAACGGATTGGGCGCGGCCACTTCAACGCTGGCACCATTGGGAATCCGGCCCACGCTGGGGACGTTCACCGTAATCTTGGAACCATCACTGCCCTGCGCGCCAAAACCGCCTACCACCAGATCACCCTGTGCCACCGCATAGACGCGACCATCCGCGCCACGCAGCGGCGTCATCAGCAGCGTGCCGCCACGCAGGCTGGAAGCATTGCCGATCGACGAAACCGTAATATCAATACGCTGGCCCGGCTTGGCGAACGGCGGCAATTCCGAGTGAATCGACACAGCCGCCACGTTCTTCAATTTGGGTGTCAGGTTTTCCGGTACGCTGATGCCGAACTGTTCCATCATGTTACGGAAAGTCTGGGCAGTGAACGGAGTCTGGCTGGTCTTGTCGCCCGTGCCATCCAGGCCCACGACCAGTCCGTAGCCAATCAGCTGGTTAGTGCGCACACCCTGCACATCCGAAATATCCTTCAGGCGGTCTGCCAGCACGACCGGGGCCACCAGCATTGCCACCAGCATTAACGCAGTACTTGCCAAATGTTTCATATGCACAACCTCAAATCAGAACGGCCACCAGGGGCTGGTGAAAACGCGCGACACCCAACCCTGTTCCTGGGCGTCCGCCAGTGCTCCGGTGGCACTGTAGGTAATCCGTGCATCAGCCATGCGGCTGGACTCTACTGTGTTATCCGGTGAAATATCCGATGGGCGCAGCAAGCCTTCCAGACGGATGAATTCGTCACCCTGCGACAAGGTCATCCATTTTTCACCACGCACCACCATCACACCATTCGCCAGCACGTCCGCCACCGTCACCGAGATCTGACCCAGCAGACGATTGCTCTGGTCAGAACCGGCATCACCGGTAAAATCACGATTGTTTTCAGTATCACTGCTCAACGTGAAGCGCTTGTCGGAAATTCCAGGCAGGTGAAAACTTGGCTCAACCCCCATCAAGCTGTTCACACTCATATCCAGCTTGTCTTCCTTCTTGATATCGGTCTTGTTGCTCTTGGAAGAAATGGTTTTTTCATCCAGATAAACAGTGATGATGTCGCCAATACGACGGGCGCGCTTGTCTTCCCACAGACTGATGCCGGCACCGCTGGCATAAATCGAACCCACCGCCTTTGACGACGGCGCGGGTGACACCGGCATTACCGGCGAATAGCGCGGGTCTCCAGGCGTTGGCTTGCCCGGGGTGGAGCACCCACTCAGCACCAGCACAACTGACAACAGAAAGAACAGGGAACATTTCATTGCTGCATACCTCTTACAACTGCTGCGTTACGAATTGCAGCATCTGGTCTACCGTGGAAATGACCTTGGAATTCATTTCATAGGCCCGCTGGGTTTCGATCATGTTCACCAGCTCCTCCACCACATTGACGTTGGAACTTTCCAGCGCGCCCTGAATGACCGGGCCCAATCCGTTTTCTGACGGGTTGCCCTCGGTGGGCGTACCGGATGCAACTGTTTCGCGGAACAGGTTGCCACCAAGCGCTTCAAGGCCGGCTGGATTGATGAAATCCGCCAGCTGGATATTGCCGATCTCGGTGGCGTCACCGGTCGCTGCGTCCACCACGCTGACCACGCCATCGGTGCCAATGGTCACGCTCTGCACGCCTTCCGGCACAGTGATCGATGGCTCCAGGGGGAAACCATTCGAATTGACGATGTTGCCTTCAGAGTCGATCTGGAACTGGCCATCGCGGGTATAGTTGACGGAGCCATCGGGCATCAGGATCTGGAAGAAGCCGCGGCCGTTGATGGCGACATCAAGGCCCTGGTCTGTGACTTCGATATTGCCCATGGTGAACTGCTTCTGCGTGGCCACCATGCGCACACCGGTACCCAGTTGCAGGCCGGACGGCACTTCGGTGTCCTCTGACGACTGACCACCCGGCTGACGATTGATTTGATACAGCAGATCTTCGAACACGGCGCGGTCGCGCTTGAAACCTGTGGTACTCACGTTGGCCAGGTTGTTCGAGATGGTTTTCATGCGCGTGTCCTGCGCGCTTAATCCGGTTTTGCTTACCCAGAGAGATGAGTGCATACAGTACTCCAGTTCTTCGTCCGGCAATTCGTGTCCGGATCGGGAAAAATTTTGCCGCTATGGCATCAGGCGCGGCGTTTTTTCGACACTGCTGTCAACCTTGCAGTATCCGTGCCGCTGCTTCGTCATTTTCCTGTGCTGTTTTCATCATGCGAACATTCATGTCAAACAGACGCGCGTGCGAGATTACCGCCGTCAATTCGCTGACCGGATTGACGTTGGAACCTTCCAGCATTCCGCTTTCCACCTGCACATCGGCAGCAGGTTCCAGCGGCGCGCCATCCCGGGTACGAAACAGACCGTCCTCCCCTTTCACCAGCTGGCGCGGTTCTGCATTGACCAGCTTCAGGCGCGCAACCTGCGTCATCGCCAATGGCTGCTCGCCCAATCCGCGGATCGACAGCGTGCCATCAACACCCACCACCAGGGTTTCATATTCCGGCAGCACCACCGGGCCACCGTCGCCCATCACGGGAAGACCGGTTCCTGTTGTCACTAGTCCACTGACCGTACGCTGCAGATCGCCGGCGCGGGTGTACGCTTCTGTTCCGTCAGGCATCTGCACCGCCAGCCAGCCATTGCCTTTCACCGCAACATCCAGTTCACGCCCGGTTTCGATCAGCGGGCCTGCACTCATGTCGGTGCCCGGCCGTTCACCCATGGCATAGGCGCGGGTGGGATAGTGCTCGCCAAACACCGACATGGAACGGTACTGATGCAGATCGGCCTTGAATCCATCGGTGGACGCATTCGCCAGATTGTTGGCACGCAGACGCTGCGCATCCAGCGCTTCTTTTGCGCCCGTCATCGAAATATAAAGAAGTTTGTCCATGGAGCACCTGTATTGCCTGTCAAAAATTCAGCGTTCAACGCCTATGTACAATGAAGTGCAAATCACTTGCCAAAAAAAAGCCCCGCAACAGCGGGGCTCAAAAAATACGAGGAGTAAGGCTCAGCGAATCTGAATGATGGTCTGGGTAATGGCGTTGGATGTCTCGATCGATTTGGCGTTGGCCTGGAAATTCCGCTGCGCGGTTATCAGCGTTACCAGCTCCTTGGTCAGATCGACATTCGAAGTTTCCAGCGCGCCGGATTGAATCAGGCCAAAACTGGACGTACCGGCTTCACCCGGAATCGGTTCACCAGACGAAGTCGATGCGCGCCAGCTGGTGTTGCCGATCTGCAGCAAACCCTGCGGGTTGGAAAAGCGTGCCAGTGCAACCTTGCCCACGGATTCGGTTTGACCGTTGGAATACGTGGCCTGCACCACACCCTGTTCATTCACGTTCAGGCCGGTCAGGCGTCCGATGGTGAAACCATTCTGCGACAAGGTGTTGACGGTAAAGGGCGACGCAAACTGGGTTGGCGTATTGCCACTGAAATCGAAAGTAACCTGCTGGGTGGGATCGGCGCCGTTGGTCAGCAAGCCACCGAACTGGTCGGTACGGATGACGGTTGGGGTAGTGCCGGTAAAAATACCTTGCTGGTTGAATTCCAGAACGCCATACGGCGTGGTGCCACCAGCACCATCATCCAGCGCAATCGGCTGAATGGTGCCAGTGTCATCGGTAATGCCCAGATGCACGCGCCAGCTGTTAGTGCCCGCGCCAACCGAGGTGTCCTTGGCGAAATAGGCCGTGGCAATGTGCGAAGCGCCCAAGCTGTCATACAGCGTGATGGAAGTCGACGCGGTGTAGCTGTTGGGCTGGCTATTATCGAATGCAACACCCGCCAGATCGGTAGCAGTAGCCGGCAGGTTGACACCGATTTCAACTTCATTGGTGGACTGCGGCGCACCGGCGGTATCCGGCAACTGCAGCGGCGTGGTGGACGACAGCGCAGTCGCAGTGACTGTACCGTTGTCATTCACCGGAAACACCTGCAAAAACTGGCCTGCAGCATTCACCACGAAACCAT
This sequence comes from Gammaproteobacteria bacterium, assembly GCA_013178375.1. Taxonomy (GTDB): domain Bacteria; phylum Pseudomonadota; class Gammaproteobacteria; order Pseudomonadales; family Ketobacteraceae; genus Ch67. Next base: position 26,110 of record JABLXQ010000038.1, on the reverse strand, counting down.
TGCTGTCCACACCGAACGCGCCGGCGCGGCTGTAAATGCGCTCCTGGCTGATCTGGTCCGGCGACATGACAAAAAAACCTTCGCCGCTAATCGCCAGATCCAGCGCCTGGGACGTAAAGTCCAGGTTGCCCTGTTCAAACAACTGGGTCACATCCTGCAGCAACACGCCATTGCCGATCGCGGTATCGCTGTTGCCGAAGGTGGAATTCGCATAAATATCGCCGAACATGGTACGCGACTGCTTGAAGCCTGTGGTTTCCACGTTCGCAATATTATTGCTGGTCACGTCCAGTTGGGCCTGGGCCGCATTCAGTCCGCTCAGCGCAATGTTAAAACTCATACTCTACTCCTGCAGAATTAACGTACTTCTTGGATATCGGTCGAGGCAATCTGGCCGATACCGTTCAGATTCAGGACCATGCTGCCCTGGTTATCCACGATACTTACACTGTTCACCCGATTGAATACACTGGTGATCATGGCCTTGTTGTTGCCGCCGGAATTGCCCTCGATGGCAATGCTGTAACTGCCGGCCGGCAAACTATTGCCGTTGTTGTCCTTGCCATCCCACTCGAATGGCGTGGCGGCGTCACCCACACTGCCAAGCTCGCGGGTCGCGACTACCGCACCATTGGCAGCCTTGACGGTCATCACAATGTCGCCGGATGCCTGGCCTTCATCAATCATGCCGCTGATTTTGCCACCGGCTTCCAGATAAGCCTTGTTGCCGATGGCCAGCACTTCGCGCCCCACCAGCGCAGTCGCCTGCAATGCCTGCGACGAGCGATACATGGAACCGATGTCCTGCACCGAGGTATTCAGGTTCTGCACGCCTTCCAGCGTACTGAACTGCGCCAGCTGGGCGACGAAATCAGTCTGCTCCTGGGGCTTGAGCGGATCCTGATTCTTGATCTGCGCCAGCAGCAGCGTCATGAACATGTTCTTGTCGGAAGCAGCTGTGCTCTTGCTGGTGCCAGAGCCGGTATCTTCCTGCTTCGATTTGATCGCCAGGTCTTTCAGGACGCTGTTGGTATCAACACTGGAAACGGTCATTTCATTGACTCCATGCACAATCTTATGAACGGCCCAGCGTCAGCACTTGCTGCATCATCTGCTTGGCGGAATTCATCGCATCAACGTTGGTCTGGAACGCACGGGACGCGCTGATCATGTTGGCCATCTCTTCCACGATATTCACGTTGGGATAGGCCACGTAACCTTTTTCATCCGCACTCGGATGGCCCGGTTCATAACGCATCTGCAGCGGCGCATCACTTTCCACGATGCCCAGCACGTCAACACCCGAACCTGAATTCACTTCGCTGACAGAAAAATCAAACGGACTTTTCTGCATTTCAGTCTGCAACTGGGCAGCAAAAACCGGATGCCGGGCACGGTAGGTTTCATTGACGTTGCTGCTGACGCTCTCGGCATTGGCGATGTTCGAGCTGGTGGCATTCAGGCGCACGCTCTGTGCACTCATCCCGCTGCCGGCAATATCAAAAATATTCATCAGTGACATGATCATTCTCCCCTGATGGCAGACAGCAAGGATTTGATCTTGCCGTTGAGAAATTCAAAGGTGGCCTGGAATTCCATGGTGTTGCGGGCAAACTCGGTTTTTTCCTTGTCGGCATCCACCGTGTTGCCATCTATCGACGGCTGGCTGGGCTGGCGGTATTTCAGGCCATTCACCGCATCCGACTGCATCAGACCCTGCTGGTGGCCAGCGCTGGTCGCCTGCATTGGCACCATGCCACCGGTGTTGTCGCCCATCTGGCTCTTCAGCACCGCGCCGAAATCGATATCGCGTGCCTGGTAGCCTGGGGTATCCGCGTTGGCCAGATTGTTGGCCAGAACGCCTGCCCGCTCCGAACGCAGTTGCAGTGCGTATTGATGAATGCCCAGATGCTTGTCGATGCTGATTGCCATATCGTTCACGCCGTCGAATGAGGTTGCCGCACGTGGCCGGATATTTCTGGCCGCGTCCACGCATGCAAATAAGCAATGCCTGTGCCACTCATCGCGTATTCATATTTTTCAAGCACTTGGTATCTGGACGGCGTCAAATGTCCAGCGCCGGGCGGCAATCGCATTCCGCCGGCGGCAAAAGAGGAAAAGACGGGAATTATTTTTTGACGTAGACCACGCCAGGCGTGTAGTAGCGGATGTCGAACAGTTCGTTCAGACCCTTCGGGGTTTCCGATCCGCCCAGAAAAAGATGGCCACCCGGATTGAGCACCCGGTGGATGTTGGTGATGATCTGCTTTTGCAGGTCGCCGGAAAAGTAAATCAACACGTTACGGCAGAAAACGATGTCGAATTTGCCGACGTTGATGAAGCTGTCTTTCAGGTTGATCTGGCGGAATTCGATGCGGCGCTTGATTTCCTGTTTCACTTCCCAGGCGCCTTCGTTGTCGTGCTTGAAGTAAAGATCCAGCCGGTCATCCGACATGCCACGCTTCAGTTGCAGCGGCTCATACAGCCCGCGCCGAGCCACGTCCAGCACCCGGCCGGAAATATCAGTGGCCAGAATCTTGACGTTCTTGTTACTCAGGCTGAAGTTCTTGCGGCGCAACTCTTCCACGCAGATCGAAATGGAATAGGGTTCCTGCCCGGTGGAACAGGCAGCACACCAGATATTGATTTCACCGGGAGCTTTGGCCAGTTCGGGTAGCAGGTTGCTTTGCAGATATTCAAACGGATGGCGATCACGAAACCACAGTGTTTCATTGGTGGTCATGGCATCGATCACCTGCTGGCGCAGCCGCGGCGAACCCGGTCGCTCGATTTCCTTCAGCAGATGACCCAGCGATTGCATTTCATTGTCTTTCAACAACTTTCGCAGGCGACTGTCGATCAGATAGTTCTTGTTGTCGCCCAGCAGGATACCGCAGGACTTCTCCAGAAACTGGCGGAAGAGTCCGTATTCAGCATCACTGAACTGGGATTGATTCGGTGGCGAAAACACCATTATGGCTTCCCGGAACTGAACGCGCGGACTGGCCGCGCGTCCTCAGTCTTTCGACAATGCCCGCGCAATCTGTTCCTGCACCAGCTCGGCCAGTCGGTCCGGCTTGAACTTCGCCAGGAAGTTGTCGGCCCCCACCCGCTTCACCATGGCCTCGTTGAAAATACCGCTCAGCGAGGTGTGCAGCAGCACATGCAGATCCTTCATGCGCGGATCTTCCTTGATCGAGGCCGTCAGCGTATACCCATCCATTTCCGGCATTTCAATATCGGAAATCAGCAGTACATAGTGATCACTGACGGATTCGCCCTTATCGACCAGCTCGCGCAGATGGTCCAGCGCCTGCCGGCCGTCGGCCACCAGATGGGTTTTCACCCCCAGCTTTTCCACGCAGCGCTTGATCTGCTTGCGGGCCACGCTGGAATCGTCGGCAATCAATACCGCCAATTCCCGTGCCGATGCCGATTGCACCGTTTCCTTGTGGATCACTGCTTCCGGAATCTCTTCCTGCATGGGCGAGACTTCCGACAGGATCTTCTCGACATCAATGATTTCAACAATCTTGTTGTCGACTTCAGTCACCGCTGTCAGGTAGCTGCCCCTGCCGGTACCCTTCGGTGGTGGATGGATGTTTTCCCAGTTAAGGTTGACGATCTTTTCCACGGCTTTCACCAGAAAGCCCTGCACCGCCATGTTGTATTCGGAAATAATGACGAAACAATTATTGATGTTTTCCAGCGGCGCATTGCCCATGGCCAGATTCATGTCCATGACGGAAATGGTGCCGCCGCGAATATGCGCAATCCCGCGAACGATTGGATTACGCTGGGGAATTTCTGTCAGCTTGGGGCATTGCAGCACCTCCCTGACCTTGAACACGTTGATGCCATATATCTGGTCGCCATCCAGCCGGAACAACAGCAACTCCAGCCGGTTCTGACCCACCAGCTTCGTGCGTTGATCGACTGTATCCAGCACCCCGGCCATAACAACACTCCGTGCAAACATTCCTGAACTTGTTGGCAAGTTGCCGGCACATCCTTTGCTTGCCTTATCACAACAAGGCCGAATGCCAAAAAGGTGACGCCTAAAGCGTTTTCATGTACCGCTCAATCAGCATAGGTCAATTTGTATAAATGAACAGACAGGCTCTGGAAAAAGCAACCGCAAACAAGAGGCTGCCAACCGGCACTTCGCATCTGGTCGCCCTCGCCGTTTTCTGGCTGACATGGCCGGCACAGGGGGCTGCGGAAACCACATCGACCCAGGCCCAGGTCAACGTAGCCATCCAGCAGTATGTAAATGATTTGCATGGCAAACGCTTTGCGCGCGTGGAATCCGATATCCAGCAGATCGACAGCCGCATGCAGCTACCGCTGTGCGACCAGCCACTCAAGGTGGAACACCGCCCCGCTGACCGCATGGCCGGCCGGCTCACCTTCAAAACCAGCTGTGAAGGCAGCACCCGCTGGAGCACCCACGTGGCGGGCAACATCAGGACATTTGAACAGGTGGTGGTGGCCGCCGCCGGCATTCCGAACGGCACCCACCTCAGCAGCAAGGATCTGGCGCTGCAGGAACAGGATGTGTCGGTACAGCACCGCGGCTACTTTCAGGCCCGGGAAGAACTGATTGGCTTCATGACCAAGCGTACGATTTCAGCCGGCCAGATCATCACACCACTGCAGGTCGATCCCGCGCGGCTGGTCAGCAAGGGCGAGAACGTGGCAATCATGGCGGAAGGCAGCGGCATCCTGATCCGCACTTCCGGCGTGGCGCTGATGGATGGCGCCTTGGGTGATCTCATCCAGGTGCGCAACACCAAGTCGAACACGATCGTCGAAGGCCGGATTGTAGCGCCCGGGCAGATTAAAGTAAGCCTGTAACCGGCCGATAAACCGGTTACAGGCAGACAACGAACATTTGCCGGCAACGGTAAATATTCGCTAAAGTTTCAACTGGTGCTGCCGATAAACAAGTCAGGCAAGCAGTCATTTTTTGAAGGCATACAGCAATGGCTATGGAAATCAACGGCTTAAACACTAACCAGGCGAACGCCAACAAGGCCAAGTCGGGACAGGGTGTGGCTGCGACCAAGTCGAACGCTCCGGCGGAAGCGGCCCAGTCCAGCAAAAGCGCAGGCGATACCGTCCAGATCAGCGCCCAGGCCCAGAGCCTGAACCGCATTCAGAGCCAGGTCGGGAAAGAAGCGCCGGTCAACCGCGAGAAAGTGGAAGCCCTGAAAGCTGCCATCAGCGACGGCAGCTACAAGATTGACGCCCGCGCCATCGCCAAAAAAATGCTGGAGAGCGATTCGCTGTTCTGATTCGCCAATCGCTCTTCCGCCCTTTCTAGCGTTCCCCGCAACACGCCTTTATTCCCCCTTCGATTTTCATCTGCACCACCGCCAACAAACAGTCAGGCACAATAATTGCTGAAGACACTGCAACGATCACCAGTTGATGATGGAGTGTCGAATGTCTGTCAACGTATCCCCCAAGATTGCCCAACAACTTCTGCAGGTTATGGAACAGGACCTGGCGCTGGCCAAACAGCTGAAGGTGCTGCTGCAGGAGGAAAAATCCGGCCTGGAACAGCGGCAATATCCTGCCTATCAACGCATCATCAAGGACAAAACCCAGGTGCTGGTGCAACTCGACCAGACTGACAACGAACGCAAACAGTTGATGGCCAGCATGGGTTTGAACGCTGATCGCGACGGCTTCTTCGAATTTCTGAAGCATGTGCCGTCGGCCTGGAGAGAAAAATACAGCCACTGCTGGGAACAGCTTTCTGACACGCTGAGTGCCTGCGCCCGCCTGAACCGGGTCAACGGCAAAATTCTGGCGCATTCCCAGACCGCGATGGAGCGCCTGATGCAGGTGATCCGGGGCACTCACAACCAGCCCAGCATCTACCGCGCCAATGGCCGGCGTGACATTGGCGCGAACCACCGGGTGCTGGCCACGGCCTGACTTTTCATACGGCATTCCGGTACACGGCATTCCGGTACACGGCATTCCGGTACACGGCATTCCGGCGGGCGAAATTCCTAAGCAGCTTTTGCTGCTGTTTTTTGCAACAAGGCAGGAATTCCAGCTGCTACACTGTTAAAAACCGGTGTCATTGCAATTGGGGCACGCCAGCACATGCTTTCCGGAATCCTGGGCAAGTTTTTCAACAGCGACAACGACAAGATCAAGCTAGGTTCGCCGCGCAACATCAAGCACAGCGCCAACGACATTGGCAATATGCTGCGGGTATATCTGGACGACAATCATCTGCTGACAGCTGTTATTCTGGAAGACAACCAGAAAAAGCCGGAAAAGCTGTCCACAGGGATTATTCATGTGGACGAAAAGCAACGCATTTTCGTGACCGATGGCTTCCTGCCCGAAACCGCCAACAAACGCTTGCATCCCGGCGCCCGCGTGCAGTTTTCCCTGACCCACCAGGGCATCCGCCACCAGTTCGAGGCCAGCTGGAAAAAGCAGATCGAGGACGAAACCGGACCCAAGCACCTGTTCGATTTTCCACGCGGCGTCGAACAGGTACAGTTGCGCGATTCATTCCGCGTCAAGATGAGCCAGGCGCACCCCATCAAGGTGGCTCTAACCCACGCAGAAAAGCCACCCATCACCGGCACCATGGCGGACCTGTCCGCGACAGGCATGCGCATGCGCATCGTCGGGCTGGTGAAACCCAAGCCCGTGCGGGGCGAGCAATACACCTCCTGTCATTTCGTGCTGAGTGATGGCAGTTCAATTGCCTGCGTCGGGCGACTGATGCACTGGCAATACGATTCCGATGCCGATGTTTCCTATCTTGGCATCCACTTCGAAAGTGTGGATGGCAGCACCCAGCGCACGTTGAACCGCTATCTGACCGATCTGCAACGCAAGCAGCGCCAGCTCAGTCCCTGAGTTGATCCAGTCCGTGCAACAATTCCGGCGCATGGTGGTGAATGTCCGCCAGTGTGTCGATATCCCAGCGCTCCGCCAGCAATTCGAAACTCATCATTTTCTCCAGCATCACATCCAGGGTGGCCGCCATCACGTCGGAGGTGCCCCAGGGAATGTCGCGAAAAATCGCGGGACTGGATTTGCGCGCACCCACCAGCACATAGCCACCATCCAGCGCGGGGCCGATCACCACATTGCAATTCTGCAATGACAGCAGCGCATTCTGCAGATAGGTTGCGTGCAGGGAATAGGCGTCGGCACCGATGAGAATGACACGCTGGTGTCGCGCCAGCCCGTGGCGCAGGGCGAAATCCATGCGGGTGCCCAACTCGCGGCCCTGCTGCTCGTGTACCGGCAGTTGAAAGCTGTGCAGGAACGGATCGGCGGCGTCCAGTGCGGCCCAGATTTCCACGGCATCAGCCCTGGCGGCACGGGCCTGCTCCACCACTTTGCGGCACAACCGCCGGTGAATTTCCAGCGCGGCCACCGCTCCCACTTCGTGGGCCAGGCGGGTTTTGACGTGCCCCAACACGGCAGCCTTGGCGAAAATCTGGATCAGCGTGGACATGGTGACGGGTAATACCAGCGATGAAGAACAGTGGGAGGCACGCCCACAAAAAAAGCCAGCCGCAGCCACCACATCAGCAGGATGGTACGAAGGATGCCATTTTTCTGCCACTTGCGTGCCGAGGTGGTGACGCGAGATGAAATACAGAATGGCCTGGCCAGCCGGCGTGCGCGTTTGCAAAAGTCGATGTCTTCCATTAACGGCAAGTCACCGAAACCGCCGCAGCGCTGAAAAAAGTCACGCGTCATGAAGATGGCCTGGTCGCCCGTGGCGATGCCGGTCCAGCGCGAACGATGGTTCATCATCCATTCGATCAGGCGGAACAGGGGATGCCCGCCGTCCAGTCGCACATCGAAGCGCCCCCACTGGCCTCCCTGTTGCGCGAACTGCTGTATCTGCGCGATAAAATCCCGCGGCAGGCGAGTGTCAGCGTGCAGGAACAGCAGGATGTGGCCGTCTGCCTGCGCGGCGCCGGCATTCATCTGCCGCGCGCGTCCGGGAGCGGATGAAATGATGTGATCGCAGAAAGGATGCGCCTGGGCGACGGTATCATCAGTGCTGCCACCATCCACCAAAACCAGTTGCCACTGATCGCCGACCAGCTCGCGCACCTGTCGCAACTGTTGCGCAATGTTGGCCGCCTCATTCAGGGCCGGGATGATGAACGTACCGGTGATCATCACCGCTCAGCTCAGCGCGCCGCCGCAACTGCTGCCCTGCCCCGCGGTGCAACCGTAGCAATGGTCCGCCACTACGATGGCCTCCCCCGTCAACGATTGCTGCAGCAGATCGCGCACATGACGCTGCCCGCCAGCCACTGACTGCATGGGCAGATCCAGCATCTGGTTGAAATCACAATCATAGAGAAATCCGCGCCAGTCCACGCTGACAGTAGTGCGACACATCAGGCCCTGCAGATTGGCGGCAGAATAATTTTCCCGCAGCAATTGCATGTATTCATCGAACAACCCTTTCGACAGCAGCATGCTGCCAAACCGGCTGATGGGCATGTTGGTCAGCGTCAGCAATTGATGAAAATGAATGCCGAAGTCCGCCAGCAGGCGCTGCTTGTAATCGGATTGCAATTTTTCCTGCGCCGGCGGCAGAAAAGCGCCGCCAGGGTTGTACACCAGGTCCAGCGTCAATGCGCTGTCCGGCATACCGAAGCCCACCGCGTTCAGCTGATGCAGGCCGGCAATGGAGCGTTCGAACACGCCCTTGCCACGCTGCGCATCGACATTTTTCTGGCTGTAACAGGGTAGCGACGCCACCACTTTCACTTTCTGCTGCGCCAGGAACTGCGCCAGATCTTCCTGTTCAGGCTCATCCAGAATGGTGAGGTTGCAACGGTCGATCACCTCCACACCGAGTCCACGGGCAGCAATCACCAGTTCGCGAAATTGCGGATGCAGTTCCGGCGCACCGCCGGTTAAATCCAGGGTGGACATGGCGTGGGTTTCCAGCACCCGCAAGACCGTTTCAATGGTGTGCGGGTCCATCATTTCCGTGCGGCTGGGCCCGGCATTGACATGGCAATGGGTGCAACTCAGATTGCAGCGATAACCCAGATTGACCTGAAGAATATCCGGCTTGCCGCGCGTGATGGCGGGAAAATCGGAACCCGAACGATACAGAAGGGGCTTGGTGTCCAGCATCCCGGTGACCTCATGAAAATCCGTTCACAAAAGCACAGGATACACCAGCCCGGGCAGGCGCCAGAAATACGGGCACTAAAAAACCCGCGCCGTTGCCAGCGCGGGTTTCCGGTGTAACGCAGGGTGCCGTTCAGGCCGCCATGAAACGCTGCAGATGATAATCCCCATTGCCAAACAGGGTATTGATTACATTGATGCGTTTCAGGTACATACCCACGCTCATTTCGTCGGTCATGCCCATGCCGCCAAAAATCTGCACCGCCTCATGGGCCACCTTCTGGCCCTTGGTGGCAATGGCATATTTCAGCGCGGCGATATTGCGTGGCGCCTCGGCGTCGCCGGTGGCGCTGGTGAGCGTGGCGCGCAGCAGCAGGGACTTGCATTCCGCGTGCAGGGTGAACATGTCCACCATGCGGTGCTGCAGCGCCTGGAACACGGCAATGGCCACGCCAAACTGTTTGCGGGTCTTGGTGTATTCCACCGTTTCCTGGTACAGCTTTTCCATCATGCCCACGGCTTCGGCACACAGCGCCAGGCGGGCTTCGTCCGCTACCGCTTCCAGTACCACCAGCGCCTTGCCCTCTTCACCCAACAAAGCCGATGCAGGAACACTCACGTTGGTAAAGGTGACTTCCGCCGCGCGCTGGCCATCCAGGGTGGGATAGGCCCGCACGTCAACGCCCGCTGCGTCCGCCGGCACCAGCAGCAGGGAAATGCCGCTGGCATCGCGCTGGTTGCCCGCTGTACGCACCGACACGACAAAGGTGTCTGCCGCGCCGCCGTGTAGAACCATGGCTTTGGTGCCGTTCAGAATGAAACGGTCGCCGTCTCTCTTCGCGTTGGTTTTCACGTCGAACAGATCGAAACGGGATTGGGGTTCAAGGTAAGCCAGTGTCAGCAGGCGACTGCCGTCGATGATGCCGCCGATCAGCTCCGCCTTCTGGCCGGGATTGCCCGCGCGTTTCAGCACGGAACCCGCCAGCACCACGCAGGATACATACGGCTCCACCACCAGGCCTTTGCCGAACGCCTCCATCATGATCATGGTTTCGATGGGGCCACCGCCGATACCACCGTCCTCTTCCGAGAACGGCACACACAGCCAGCCCAGCTCCGCAAACGTGGCCCAGGTGGCGCGATCAAAACCGTCCGGCAGCGCTACGTGCTTCTTGCGGATGTCATAGCCGTAATCATTGCCAATGAACCGGGTGACGCTGTCTGCCAGCAGGTTTTGTTCTTCACTCAGATTGAAATTCATGATGCAACTCCTAGAGGCCCAGCACTGCTTTGGCGATGATATTTTTCTGCACTTCGTTGGAACCGCCATATATGGTGGCGGCACGGCCATACAGATACTTGGCCGACAATGCCCAGGCATAATCGTTGCCCACTGGTGCATCCACATTCAGCGCATGGGCGTAATGGCCGCACACTTCCACCGCCAGTTCCGACAGCGCCTGCTGGATTTCAGTGCCCCGGATTTTCAGGATCGAGGATTCCGGCCCCGGTGCACCGCCAGCTGCCACGCTGGCGATGGCGCGCAGCTCGGTGTATTCCAGTGCCAGCAGATCGATTTCGATTTTCGCCAGCTTGGCGCGGAAATCATTGTCTTCTGCCAGAGGGCGCCCGCCCGACATTTCCTGCGCCGCAATCTCCCGCAGGCGCTGTACCGCCTTCTTCGACTGCGCCACGCCGGCAATCGCCGTACGCTCGTGGGTCAGCAGGTATTTGGCGTAGGTCCAGCCCTGGTTTTCCTCGCCGATACGGTTTTCCACCGGCACCTTGACGTTGTCGAAAAACACTTCGTTGAGGGAATGCTGGTTGTCGATGGATTCGATCTTGCGCACGGTGATGCCCGGCGTCTTCATGTCGATCAGCAGGAACGAAATGCCTTCCTGCTTCTTCGCCGACGGATCGGTGCGCACCAGGCAGAAAATCCAGTCGGACAGCTGGGCATAGGTGGTCCAGATTTTCTGGCCGTTCACGATGTAGTGATCGCCGTCGCGCACGGCTTTGGTCTGCAGCGCCGCCAGATCGGAACCGGCACCGGGCTCGGAATAGCCCTGGCACCACCACACGTTGCTTTGCAGGATGTCCGGCAGAAACCGCGCCTTCTGCGCATCATTGCCGAACTTGTAGATCACGGGCCCGACCATTTTCAGACCGAACGGCACCACGGCCGGTGCGCCCGCCTCGGCGCATTCGTTTTCAAAAATGTATTTCTTGGTAATGTCCCAATCGGTGCCGCCGTATTTCTTCGGCCAGTTCGGCGCGACCCAGCCCTGTTCGTACAGAATTTTTTGCCACTGGATGATCAGTTCCTTGTTGATGTGTCCACCAACCACTGCATCCTTGATGGCAGGGGTCAGCTTGGACTTCAGGAACGCGCGGACTTGATCGCGAAAGGCCAGATCTTCGGGTTTGAATTGGATGTCCATTGCTCTCCTCGACTGGTAAGCAGCGGGTGGTGATTGAACGAAGTGAAACGCGGGCAAATTTTACGGGCCGCGCGGGGACGGGTCACTGACAGGAAATGCCAGAACACCTGACCGAATACAACTTAGCCTAAAGGTAAACAGATTTCCGGCCAGTGGAAAGGTGGAATGCGCCAGAATGCGGTCGCGGCTGGCATCCACGGGAATACGGTTGTAAAGCGGGTGAATGAAGGGAAAATGGCGCCCCGGAGACGACTTGAACGTCCGACCTGCCCCTTAGGAGGGGGCTGCTCTATCCAGCTGAGCTACCGGGGCGCTGCGGGCGCTGATTCTAACAGGTTGTTCCGCCGGTTGGTATGTGCCGCGCACAGCGCATGCCATTGCAGCGGCTCGCGTTTTTCACTAACCTGCCCCCCCGCCAAACTGCCCAGGGGAATTCCCGTGCCTTCACACGCCTCCATTCTGTTGTGCTGCAGCCTGCTCTGCGCTGCCATCCTGCATCCGACCGCCACGCACGCCAGCGACAAACAGTCCTATGGCAATGTCACGGTAAGCGAGGTCACCAGCATTTACGACGCCGACACCTTCCGTGTGGATATCCGGCAGTGGCCGGCGGTAGTGGGCAGCCGCATCGCCGTGCGGGTGAAAGGCATCGACGCTCCGGAAATGCAGGGCAAGTGCGAGCGGGAAAAAGAACTCGCCAGGAAGGCCAAGCAGACCACGGTGGCGATGCTGCGGGCTGGCAAGAAAATCGAACTGCGCAATCTGCAGCGGGACAAATATTTCCGCCTGCTGGCCGATGTTTATGTGGATGGCAAGAGCCTGGCGGCAACACTGCAACAAGCCGGTCTGGTCTATCCCTACAACGGTGGCACCAAGAAGAGCTGGTGCAACGTCACACAACCCCGCTAGTCCGCTGGCAACTGCAACATACCTCCAACTCAACATACCTCCAAAGGGGTGCTCCGGCACTCCCTCTTCATAATGCCTGCAAAAACAGACATTTCGCTTGCATAAAAATAGTTTTGTGCAGCCCCCTGCGGACACCAGAACCAGTCCGCCTGTAAATGCTCCAGATCAAGAATGGGTGGACTACCCTGCGACAAAATGTCGCAGTCAAGACAGATCACGATCTCGCGAACGATACAGGAGCGGACAGCCAATGAAGAAGGATCAATCCCCGAATCATAACCTCGATACCGACGCCCCCCAGGATGCCGGACGACGCAAATTCCTCACCCAGACCACAGCCGTGGCAGGACTTGCCGGCGCCGGTCTGACCCTGGGACTGGCCGGGTGCAAGGACGAATCCGCACCAGCGGCAGGTGCACCGGCTGCCAAAACCGAAACCCATGCGGCCCCCGCCGGGCACATCAAACCCGGCGAACTCGACACCTATTACGGCCTGTGGAGCGGTGGCCACACCGGCGACATGCGGATACTGGGCTTTCCATCAGGCCGGGAAATTCACCGCATTCCCTGCTTTACCCCCGATCCCCTGGTGGGCTGGGGCATTACCAATGAATCCAAGGCCATCATGGGCACCAAGCCGGATGGCAGCCTGAAATACACTGTCGGCGACAGCCACCATACCCATGCGTCCTACAAGGACGGCAACTACGACGGCCGCTACGCCTGGATCAACGACAAGATCAACGCCCGCATCGCGCGCATCCGGCTCGATACTTTTACCTGCGACAAGATCACCGAAATCCCTCATGTGCAGGGTTTCCACGGCATCTTTCCTGACAAGCGCGATGCAGTCGATCCCGCCATCAATTACACCACCCGTGTGTTCTGCGGCTCCGAATTCCACATCCCGCTGGTCAACGACGGCAAAAACATGGGCGACGATAGCCAGTACCGCGCGCTGTTCAGCTGTGTCGATGCCGAAACCATGGACGTGCGCTGGCAGGTACTGATCGACGGCAACTGCGACCTGGTGGCCACTTCGTTCGACGGCAAGCTTGCGGCGTCCAACCAGTACAACACTGAAAACGGCCAGCGCTTTGAGAACATGATGTCGGCAGAACGGGACGCCTGCATTTTCTTCAACATCGCCCGCATCGAGCAGGCGGTGAAAGATGGCAAGTTCACCACCATCGGCGACTCGAAAATTCCGCTGGTGGACGGTACCCGCGAAGCCAACAAGAACCCCGCCACTGCGCTGACCGCCTATGTGTCGGTGCCGAAAAACCCGCACGGCGTCAATGCCAGCCCCGATGGAAAATATTTCATCTGCGCCGGAAAGCTTTCCCCCACCGCCACTGTGATTGAACTGGCGAAAGTGCTGGACTGGTTTGACGGCAAACTGCCGGAACTGGACAAGTCCATCGTGGCGGAAGTGGAACTGGGCCTGGGGCCTCTGCACACTGCGTTCGATGGTCGTGGCAACGCCTACACCACCCTGTTCCTCGACAGCCAGGTAGTGAAATGGAACGTGGAAGCCGCCATCAAGTTCCACAGCGGTGACAACACCGCCAAGTACGTGGTGGACCGCCTCGACGTGCAATACCAGCCCGGCCACATCAACGCCTCGCAGTCAGAAACCATGTTCGCCGATGGCAAATGGCTGGCGGTGGGCTGCAAGTTCTCCAAGGACCGCTACCTGCCGGTAGGCCCGCTGCATCCCGAGAACGAGCAGATCGTCGACATTTCCGGTGACAAGATGGTGCTGGTTGCGGATCACCCGGTACGCCCCGAACCGCACGATTTCATCATCTTCAAGCGGGATCTGGTGCGCACCAAACAGGTGTACAACATGGCCGACTTCCCCAATGCGGTCAAAAATTCCAGCGAGAGTGGCGTGTTCCGCGAAGGCAACAAGGTCACGGTGAAGATGACATCGCAGGCACCGATTTTCAGCCTGCGCGATTTCAATCTGAAGCTGGGTGATGAAGTAACGCTGATCCTCACCAACCTGGACAACATCGAGGATCTGACCCACGGCTTTGCGATTGAAAAATACAACATCAATTTCATCGTCAATCCGCAGGAAACCGCATCCGTCACTTTCAAGGCCGACAAGCCCGGAGTGTTCTGGTGTTACTGCTCGCACTTCTGCCACGCCCTGCACCTGGAAATGCGCTCGCGCATGATGGTTGAGGCCTGAGAAAGTCCTGTTTCTGTACCGCGGAGGGGCGTCATGCCCCTCCACACTAATCCCCCGGCCAGCATCAGCGGAAGTGTCATTGGCCCTTCAAACAGCTTGCGGATTTGTCTGATGAAACCGATGCATGCCCTGTCCAAACTTCTGTTGCTACTCTCACTCTTTTGTGTGGCGTCACTGGCCACGGCCGGCGCCTACGAAGCCAAACTGAGTGAAGAAATCTCCAGCGCGCCGGACCTGTGTGCCCACGCGCCCTGCACCGACGTCATCCCTGGTGCCACCGCATTTTCCCAACGCAAGGGCCAACCGCCCTACGTGGAAGCCTTTGCCGATGTGAAAGGCAAGCGCGAACTGATCGGTTACGTGATGCTGTCCACCGATATCACCGATACCCCCGCCTATTCCGGCAAACCCGTGATCACGCTGATCGGCATGGACACCGCCGGCAAGTTCACCGGCGCCAAAGTACTGAAGCATTCCGAACCCATCCTGCTGCTGGGCATTCCGGAAACGGCACTGACGGATTTTCTCAACCAGTATGTCGGCCTGTTTGCCGGCGACAGCATCGAAGTGGGCCACACCCGGCCGGATCAGGACAGCATCGGCCTGGACGGCATTTCCGGCGCCACCGTCACCGTCATTGCACAGAATCAGGTGATGCTGACATCGGCCACGGCGGTCGCGCGCCAGACCGGCATCATCGAACCCACCATTCGCAACCAGGCAACATTTGCCACAGCAGGCAAACCGCTGGACTGGAACAGCATGGTGGCCGAAGGCAGTGTGCAGCAACTGCGGGTGGAGCCGGAACAGGTGGGTCTGCCCGCCAGCGCCACACCGTTCATCGAGCTGTGGTTCGGCTATCTGAACCAGCCCGACGTTGGCTCCGCCATTCTCGGCGACAACGGCTATCGCAACCTGATGCTGCAACTGAAAGACGGCGAACATGCACTATTTGTTGTTCGCACTGACGGGAAAGAATCGTTCAAGGGTTCGGGCTTCGTGCGCGGCGGTATTTATGATCGCGTGCAGGTACGGCAGGACATGGATTCATTCACCTTCCGCGATCGCGATTATCTGAATCTTTACAGCATCGAAGCCGCAGGCGCACCCGCCTACTCCGAATCTGCCATCTACATTATCCGCTCACCGGCATTTTCCGGCGCCTATCCATGGAAGTTCGTGTTTCTGGGCAACCTGGTGGACAAGGCCACCGGCATGCGCACCTTCACCAATTTCGACGCGGAATACTGGTTGCCCGCGCGCTATCTGCAAGGCGGCAGACCGGAAGTGGTCCGCCCTGATCCAACCTGGCTGAAAATCTGGAAAAACCGTCTGCCCGAGATCATCCTGTTTACGCTGTTTCTCATCGCGGTGGGCGTCGTGTACAGCCAGCGCGACCGGCTGACCCGGCGCTCGAACCGGCACAACAAATGGCCGGTCAACGGCTTCAAATATGTGGCCTGGGTGATCAGCGTGACCCTCGTCGGTTTTGGATTGCTGGCACAACCGTCGGTGACACAGATTCTGACGTGGTTTCACTCGCTGCTGTTCAAATGGACCTGGCAACTGTTCCTGTCCGACCCGTTCATTTTTCTGTTCTGGGTTTTCATTGCCATCACCGTGTTCCTGTGGGGACGCGGGCTGTTCTGCGGCTGGCTGTGTCCGTTCGGATCGCTGTCGGAATTGCTGTACAAGATCGGCGGCTGGATCGGCCTGGGCCGGTTTCAGCGCGCGCTGCCCAAGGCACTGCACGACAAACTGAAATGGATCAAATACGCGGTATTTTTCGGCCTGCTGGGCGTGTCGCTGTTTTCCATGACACTGGCGGAACAGCTGGCCGAAGTGGAACCGTTCAAGACCACGTTCCTGGTAGGCCTGTTCAATCGCAGCTGGCCTTACACCCTGTTTGCCGGCGGTATTCTGGGTATCTCGATTTTCATTGAGCGGCCATTCTGCAAATACCTGTGCCCACTCGGCGCCGCACTGGCAGTACCCAGCACCTTCCGCTGGTTCGGCCTGAAGCGCAAAAATGAATGCAACCACTGCGAAGCCTGCGCGAAAGGATGCGGCTCGCTCGCCATCGACAAACACGGCCGCATCGACCAGCGCGAATGTTTGCTGTGCCTGGATTGCATGGTGCTGTACACCGACGATCACGCCTGCCCGCCGCTGGCGCAGGAGCGAAAATACCGCGAGAAAAATTCACTGCCGCTGACGGCCATCACCGCCGACGGCTATTTCCAGCCAGTTGTCGCAACCACAGCACAGCCATTGCCGGCACGCAAAATTGCAGTGCAGGATCTGTCGGTCGATCCGCGCATGCCCAGCGATCCAGCGACACCGGCCTGCGCCGCGCCACGCAATTTTATTGACGCCGTGTGGGTAGAATTCATCGAGCATCTGTGGCCATGGCAGCGCAACACATTCAACTGGCAACGCACGTTGGTGGCAATTGTTCTGGCAGGCGCGCTGGCGGCCTTGCTGATCGGCTCGTTTTCCCTGAATGGCCGCTTGCACACGGGCCTCGCCATCGGTCTGTGGACCGCCTGGTGTCTGTTCGAGGTGCTGGAACGGCTGGGCTCAAAACCCTATGTGAAGGAAGGCCCCTGGTGGCAACGGAATTACCGCAAGGCCAGCGCGATGGATCTGGTCAGCTACGTGGGCTTCAAGAATCTGGTCATCGGTGCGCTGATGTTTCTGCTGTTGCAGTCGTCCGGTCTGCTGATGCTGAGCGCGGGTTGAATGACATGACGCGGTGGCGCGACTGGATCATGACTCTGGTTGGCAAAACGCAGGTGCTGAGCATGCACGTGCTGAGCATCGTGTTCGCGCTGGTACTGGGGAGTGCCGGCAACATTCAGGCCGCCACCTGGCAGATCGCTCCTGGCGAATCCATTCAGCCCATCATCAATCAGGCAGCAGATGGTGACGTCATTGAACTGCAACGCGGCTTTTATCGCGAAAACCTGCGTATCGAAAAGCCGCTCACCCTGCGTGGCCTGAACCGCCCCACCCTGTCCGGCGGGCTGCAGGGTGACACTGTGCGCATCACAGCGCAGCAGGTCACAATTGAAGGGCTTATCGTGCGCGATTCCGGCGGCAGCCTGCGCGATCAGAATGCCGGTATTTATGTTCAGCCGGGCGCGCACCGGATCACCGTGCGTAATTGCGATCTCACCTATAACCTGTTCGGCATCTGGATCGAAAACGCCGATGATGTGGTCATCGACCACAACCTCATTACCGGCAAGCGCGACTATCGCTCTTCCCAGCGCGGCAACGGCATCCAGCTGTACAACTCGCAGCGGGCCCGCATCACCAACAACGATATCAGTTTCGTGCGCGACGCCATTTATGTCGACGTGTCGCACCACGCCGTCTTCAGCGGCAATCGCCTGCATCACAGCCGCTACGGTTCCCACTACATGAATTCCTACTACAACCTGTGGGAAAACAACGACAGCTGGATGAATCGCGGCGGACTCGCGCTGATGGAAGTGCGCGACCAGGTGGTGCGCAACAACCGCGCCTGGGCCAACTCCGATCATGGCATCATGTTGCGCACGATCCAGAACGCACGGGTGGAAAACAATATCGTCGCCGGCAACGCGCGCGGCTTTTTCATTTATGATGCCGAATACAACACGCTGCAGGACAACCTGGTGGTGGACAATGTGGTCGGCGTACACCTGTGGGCCGGCTCCAAGAACAACAAGGTGGAAGGCAACGATTTCATCTCCAACCGCGAACCGGTGCGCTACGTCGGCGCCAAAGATGAGCCCTGGGGCACGGAACGCGGCAATCACTGGAGCAACTACCTGGGCTGGGACCGCAACGGCGACAATCTCGGCGACATTCAATACGAAGCGAACGACATCGTCGACCGCCTGACCTGGAAACATCCCATGATGAAACTGCTGCTGGCGAGCCCTGCGGTACAATCGTTGCGGCTGGTGGGCCAGCAATTTCCGGTGCTGCGCGCGCCCAGCGTGATCGACCCGAATCCCCACATGCGCCCTTCCCACCCTGACTGGAGAGACTGGCTTGGCAAGCATTACCCCGGTTCCCGCTGACACCGTGATTGCAGTGCACGGCGTCACCAAACATTACGGCAGCGTGCATGCCGTCGATGGCGTCACTCTGGACTGCCGACGCGGCGAACTGTTCGGGCTGATCGGCCACAACGGCGCCGGCAAAAGCACATTGTTCAAGATGATGCTGGGGCTGATTCCCGTTACCGCCGGCAGTATTCAGATTGCAGGTGAAAACGTCACCGGCAAGGGCTTCCGCAATGTGCGACGCAAAATCGGCTATCTGCCGGAAAACATCGTGCTGTACGACAACCTCACCGGCCTGGAAACCCTGCAGTTTTTTGCCCGCCTGAAAGGATTGCCACCGGACCATTGCGCCGCCACGCTGGGACGGGTGGGCTTGCAGCACGCCGCCGAGCGCCGGGTGAACGGTTACTCCAAAGGCATGCGCCAGCGGCTGGGTTTCGCGCAGGCACTGCTGGGCAATCCGCAATTGCTGTTCCTGGATGAACCCACCAACGGGCTCGATCCGGAAGCCATCCGCGGCTTCTACACCATTCTCAATGATCTGAAAAAGCAGGGCGTCACCATCATTCTCACCTCGCACATTCTCGCGGAAATCCAGGAGCGGGTGGATCGTCTCGCCATTCTGGCCTCCGGCAAATTACAGGCCAGCGGCACCGTGCAGCAACTGCGCGAGCAGATGAGTCTGCCGCTCACCATCACGGTGAAACCGGCTGTCGGCGCAATGGACTCCGTGCAAAAAATACTGGCGCAACTTCCCGGCCTGACCGTTAGCACCAGTGCAGACTGCATCACCGTACACTGCCCCCGCGAACAGAAAATGCAGGTGCTGACCACCGTCACCGCGCTCGGGCCACAGGTGCAGGATCTGCATGTGCGGGAAGCGTCGCTGGAAGATGTATTTTTCGGATTCTCCGGTTAAGGACTGCTGCATGGAATTTGCACCCATTCTCACCATCGCCGCCAAGGAATTCCGCGACCGCATCCGCAATCGCTGGGTGCTGGCCGTCAGTCTGATCTTCACGGTGTTTGCACTGGTCATTACTTATTTTGGTGGAGCGCAACAGGGCGATGTCGGCTTTCGTTCCATCGAGTTTGTGATTGCCAGTCTGGTGAGTCTGGTGATTTATCTGATTCCGCTGATCGCATTGATTCTGGGTTTTGACGCCATCGTGGGGGAACGGGAGCGCGGCTCGCTGGATCTGCTGCTGTCCATGCCGATCACGCGGGTGGAATTGTTGCTGGGCAAATACCTGGGGCTGGCCACTGCGCTCACGCTGTCCACCGTATTGGGATTTGGTCTGGTGGCGGTGATGCTGCTGGCACATCTCACACCGTCGGCGCTGCTGCATTATCTGGGTTTCATGCTCAGTTCAGTGTTGCTCGGGCTGGCGTTTCTCAGCCTGGCGGTGATGGTGTCGGTATTCGCCAGCGATCGCACCCGTGCTTCGGGGTTGGCCATCGCCCTGTGGTTCCTGTTCGTGCTGGTGTTCGATCTGCTGTTGCTGGGCGCGCTGGTACTGAGCGGCGACAGCGCTGTCGGCGTGATTTTTCCTTATCTGCTGCTGCTCAACCCTGCCGACGTTTTTCGAGTTCTCAACATTTTCAGCCTGGATGAAGTCCGCAACCTGTACGGACTGGCGACGGTATTTCCACCGGCACTGGCCAAGCCCTGGCTGCTTGGCGGTCTGATGCTGGTGTGGATCATCGCGCCGCTGGGCCTGGCCACCTGGAGGTTCCACAAATGAAGTTAAACCGGCACAACGTTCTGCTCGCCGCTGTTGCAAGCATGGCACTCGCCGCCTGCGATGAAGCTGGCCCACCCCTCACCCCCGCCGAAATCGACCAGGCCACTGCCTGCGCGCTGGATGGCATGCTGCTGGCGGATTACCCTGGCCCCAAAGCACAAATCCATTTCGCTGGGCAAAGCGGCCCGGATTTCTTCTGCGACACCATGGAAATGTTCAGCATTTACCTGAACCCGGAACAGGTGAGGAACGTGAAAGCACTGTACGTGCAGGACATGGGCGTGGCGGACTGGAACGAACCGCAAGGCGCCTGGATCGATGCGAAAACCGCATTCTATGTGGTAGGTAGTAAATTGCACGGTTCCATGGGGCCAACGTTTGCGAGTTTCGCCCAGGAAAGTGCCGCAACAAAATTCGTTACCGAACACGGCGGCAAGGTTTACCGTTTCGCGGAAATCACGCCGCAGATGGTGGCGCTGGATGGCGGTGCCCTGCACGACATGAAAATGTAACGCTTTCACCCGATCAGCGCGTCAGCCGCCGCGCTGATCGGCAATATCCAGCTTCGCGCACGCCAGCCCCACTACACAACCTGTCAGTAACCCGCTCAAATGCGCCATGTTGGCAATCGGCATAAAATCGGTAAAGCCAACGGTCAGCGCCACCAGCATGAAGCCCACCATGGCAGGCGGCAGCTGCAATTGTGATTCGGGCCGGAAACGCCCGTAAAACCACAGATATCCCACCAACCCGTAGACGACTCCCGACAGCCCGCCGAAATTATCACGGCTCCAGAGGAATTCCGTCCAGTTACTGACAACGGCACAAACCAGAAACAGCGCCAGCAAGCGCAGCGAGGACTGCATCCGCTCCAGCAGCCCAGCGAAGATCCACCAAGACAGCATATTGAAGACAAAATGCCAAACCCCGAAATGGACAAACACCGGCGTGATCCAGCGCCAGGCCTGTTGCCAGTCACCCATTGCCAGCACGTCGGGAAAAAACATCAGGGGAGCGCGCACGCTCGGGATGGAGCCCTGGCCCGTGACAATGAACACCAGCAAGCAGATGGCGAACACCCAGCGCGTCACAGATCCGGTTTCCTTCAACACCTGCCGGATCGGCCGGCCTGCGTAATAAGGCGCCAGCTGTTGCTCGTCGGCGATCGACTCTTCCACGATCCACGACGCCAGCCGATAACGCCCGTGATCCTTATCCCCCAGAAACCGCACCAGCTCCTGGCGAGCTTCATCCATCCGCGTTTCGTCCGCCAGATAGACCGCCACCGAATGGGGCTCAACCTGCAACTGCACCTGGATGCCCCTGGTTTGCAGGTAATCCGCTAGCGCTTGTGCGTAGCGGGGATGCTCGATGTGGGTCAACAGAATCATGAATACCGCTTGGGGTGGATTGGAGTGAGGACACCGGCGTGAATTTGATCGGACTCACTCCAGCGTTTTCAAAATCCCCAGCACATCATCGTGATGGGTCTTGGTATTCACCTTGTCCATCACATGCTTAAGCTTGCCGTCCTTGCCGATAATGAACGTGGTGCGCAGAATCCCCATGAATTCCCGCCCCATGAATTTCTTCAGCCCCCACACGCCGTATTTTTCCGCAATCGCATGATCCTCGTCCGACAACAGATCGAAATTCAGATCCTTCTTCTCGATAAAATTCTGCAGCTTTTTCACCGGGTCCGGGCTCACACCCAGCGCCACCGCATCCAGTTTTTCCAGCTGCTTTTTCACATCACGCAGACCGCACGCCTGCGTGGTGCAGCCCGGCGTCAGCGCTTTCGGGTAAAAATAGAACACGACATTCTTCTCACCGCGAAAATCCTTCAGGCTGACTTTTTCACCACGCTGGTTCAGCAACGTCCAGGCGGGGGCGAGACTACCGATCTTGGGAAAACTCATAACCAGACTCCTGACAGAAAAATTCCGCCCCATCATGCCGTCAACGGCGGGCTCAGTTCAACAAGGTTTCCAGCGTGAAGCGCAGCAGATCCTGATACATCAGCCCGAACGCCTCCGGCGCAGCTGTCAGCGGCTCGCTGCGGGACAAGCCGGCATAATCGTTTACCAGATGCACCTCGGTGACATGGCCGCGATCCTGCGCAATCAGCTGGAATGCCTCACCCAGCATGGGGTGATGAATCACATGATCATAGCCCGGCAAACCGTTGCTGATTTCCGTCAGGCTGTAGGGACGCAGCTCGGTAGTCCAGTAGAAAAATGCCACCGGCGGATCCTGCGCGTCGATCAACGTCACACCCGACACCGCGTCCAGCAACGCAACTCCGGCCTCCGCATCGCTGTACAACAGGCCGGCGCTCAGATCATCCAGCGTATCCCCGAGGGCACCGGTGAACGCGTCGAAGTCCGGTTCCGAACAGAGCTGGTAGCCAATCAGATTCCAGTGCACGGGGTTATAGGTACTCTGCGCATTCAGCAACGCCACACCCTTCACCCGGGGCAAGGATTCGTCCAGTCCATTGGTCTGCAACGCCACAAACTGCGCGATGCCACCGCCGGCAGAGCCGCCCATCAGGGCCATCCTCTGGGCATCCAGCGTGAACGTATCCGCGTGCTGTTGCAGATACGTGATCAGGGCAAGGCCATCCTGCATGGAATCCCGCAAGGTCAGGCCGTCAGTTGCGTAACGGTAATTCGCCGATATGAACGCAATGCCCCGGCTGTTGAAATCGGTTTTCAGCTGTCGGGTCAGATCGTCCAGCGCCTTGTCGCCCGCCCTGAAACCGCCGCCGTGGAAATACACCACGGCCGGCACCGGCGCCGAAATACCTTTCGGCAGATACAGATCCGCCACCTGGCGCGGATGCTCGCCATAACGCACTGCCTTTGCACCACCACAGCCCTGCAACAGCAACGCTGCCAGCAGCACGCCCAAACACCAGCTCCACCTGGCCCGACCGTTTCCGAACATGATCATGCCCATCACCCCAATTTTGTTTTTGTGATTGCCCCATTCTTGCCCGACCAGCCCCATCCCGCCAAGCAATCAAAGCAGCAACCGTTCGCAAGCCGCGCCGAAATTCGTAGAATGGTCACTCCCACCCAAGACCCGCCTCTGGAGACAACCTCGTGAGCGACACCCCCAAGCCACCTTTCGGCGTCATGCTGGTCAACCTGGGCACCCCGAAAAAGCCCGATGCCGCCAGCGTGCGGGAATACCTGGCGGAGTTCCTCTGGGACAAGCGCGTGATCCAGGTTCCGCGCCTGCTGTGGTGGCTGGTCCTGCACGGCGTCATCCTGCGGATACGGCCGCGCAGAGTCGCCCACCTGTATAAAAGTATCTGGACCGAGGACGGCTCGCCCCTGCTGGCCATCAGCCGCAAGCAGGAGAAAGCCCTGCGCACTGCCCTGCAACAGGAACTGGGGCAAGCGATTCCGGTGGAACTGGCCATGACCTACGGCGAACCCAGCCTGAAGCAGGCAGGACGCGCACTGGCCGCCCAGGGCGTCCGCCGCATCCTGGTGTTGCCTCTGTTCCCGCAGTATTCCGCCGCCTCCACCGCCGCCGTGTTCGACGGTCTTGCCCGCGCCCTGCAACCCTGCCCCGATTTGCCGGAGCTGCACTTCATCCGCGACTACTGGGAAGAACCCGCCTACCTGGATGCCCTCGCCGCCAGCGTCGCCGAATACTGGCAGGATCACGATCGCCCCGACCGCCTGCTGCTCAGCTTCCACGGCATCCCCCAACGCTACGAAGACCAGGGCGACCCCTACCCCAGCCTGTGCCGCGCCACCGCCAAAGCCGTGGCCGATCGGCTCGGCCTCGCCGACGATCAATGGTCGGAAAGCTTCCAGTCCCGCTTCGGCCGCGAGGAATGGGTCAAACCCTACACCGATTTCCTGCTCAAGGAATGGGGCGCCCGCGACGACATCAACCGGGTCGACGTGGTGTCCCCCGCCTTCGCAGCCGACTGCCTGGAAACCCTGGAGGAAATCGCCGTGCAGAACCGCGCCCTGTTCCTGGAGGCCGGTGGCAAGGACTACCGCTACATTCCCTGCCTCAACGACCGCCCCGACCACATCGACCTGCTGACACAACTGGTGATCCGCCACAGCGCACCCTGGCGCTGACGGTCCGGCACCAAGGTCCGGCGCTGAACCGGCTTTCACCATACCGAAAAAAGACCGCCAACCCGGGAAATAGCGGCTACCCTTAGGGTTAGTCCATGTTTTTCAAACGATTATCGACGCCGCAATGGAATTGGACGGTTTCTCGCAACTGGAAAAAATCGCCGAGGGTGGAATGGCCGTGCTCTTCAAGGGCACCCAAACCTCCCTCAGCCGCCCGGTTGCCATCAAAGTAATGAAAGGCGCGCTGGCGAACACGCCGGAAGCCCGCGAACTGTTCGAGTGGGAATCGAAGATCGTCGCACGCCTGGATCATCCCCATATCATCCGCGTCATCGACAAGGGTCTCACCCGCGATGACATGCCCTACTTCGTCATGGACTACGTGGAAGGCATCACGCTCAAGGACGCCCTCAAAACCGGCAGCCTGTCGGACCGCCGCAAGCTGCGCGTCATCATGCAGGTAGCCAAAGCACTCGGTTATGCCCACCGCAACAACATCGTCCACCGCGACATCAAGCCCGGCAACATCCTGCTGGACCGCGAAGGCAACGCCCGCGTGGTGGACTTCGGCATCGCCCGCATTACCGAGGATACCGGCCTGTCCAAGGTCAACGAAGAAGGTATGACCGTGGGCACCCCCGCCTACATGGCGCCGGAGCAACACCTGGGCGCCGCCCACACCAGCTCCGCCAGCGACATCTATTCCCTCGGCGTCATCATGTACCTGATGCTGTGCGGCAAACTACCCAAGCCGGGTTTCCCGCCCCCGTCCCAGTACAATCCCAAAGTGCCAGCCACGCTGGACAAAATCACCATGGCCTGTCTGGCGGAAGACCCCACCAAACGCCCCAGCGCCGACAAACTGGTATCCCTGCTACTGGTGGCCCTCAAGGGCGCCCACCTCAAACAGGAACAGAAAGAAGCCGCCAAGGAAACCTTCAAGGACGCCAAGGACAAGTTCCGCCTGCTGGACGTGATCCGCGAAACCCAGTGGGGCAGCGTCAGCCTGTATGAAAACCGCGAAGACCGCACGCTGATGGTGCTGAAAAAGCGCTTCAACAGCTCCAAGGGTTTCAACGAAGGCGAGTTATTGTCGCGCCTGAAGCACCGCAACATCGCCAATGTGCGCGGTGTCAGCCGCAACGACCGCATCTTCATCACCGTAATGGATTACCTGTCCGGCGGCAGCCTGCAGAATCGCATGGCGCAACCGATGAAAGTGGTGGAGTTCCTGCCCATCGCCGACCAGATCTGCGAAGCCATGATCTTCGCCCACAACAACCGCATCATTCACGGCAACCTGCGCCCGCACAACATCCTGTTCGACGACACCAACACCGTCAAAGTCATGGATTTCGGCTTTGAACCCCACTATGAAAGCATGCTGGACCAGAACTGGTACGTGGCGGACGACAACCCCAGCAGCATCCTCGGTGACGTCTATGCCGCCGGCGTCATCTTCCACCAGATCCTTACCGGCGGCCTGCCGGAGTGG
>JABLXQ010000037.1 GCA_013178375.1 Gammaproteobacteria bacterium | reverse complement strand
GTTTGCTTCCGGCGGGTAAAACCGTGCTGTTCGTGTCGGTGGGCTCCGGTCTGTCGGCGGCCTGCGCGCTGTACCGGACCTGATTCCCATGCGCGTGCTGGTAACGGGTGGTGGCGGATTTCTGGGGCGGTATATCGTCGAGCAGTTGTTGCGGCGGGGTGATCAGGTGCGCGTGCTGTGCCGCAATCCCTATCCCGAACTGCAGCGGCAGGGCGCCGAAATGCAACTGGGTGACGTGGCTGACCGCGACATGATGCTGCAGGCGACCCGCGATGTCGAAGTAGTGTTTCATGTAGCCGCCATGGTGGGATTCTGGGGCCGCTACGAGGATTTCTATCGCACCAATGTCCTGGGTACGCAAAACGTTATCGACGCCTGCATTGCCAACGGCGTGCGCCGGCTGGTGTACACCAGTTCCCCCAGTGTCACGATGAACAACGTCGATATCCACAATGGCGACGAATCCCTGCCATATCCCGCCCACTACCATTCCCCGTACTCCGCCACCAAGGCCGAGGCGGAACGGCGGGTGCTGGCGGCGAACGGCAGCAACGGGCTGATCACCACGGCCATCCGGCCGCACCTGATCGTGGGCCCCCGCGACAACCACCTGATTCCGCGTCTGCTGGATAAAGCGCGCCGGGGAAGGCTGCGCCAGATCGGGCCGGGCACCAATAAAGTCAGCGTTGTTTACGTGGAAAATGCCGCCCATGCCCATCTGCTGGCGGCGGCGTCGGACCAGGTGGGAGGCAAGGCCTATTTCATCAACGAGGCTGAGCCGTTACTGCTCTGGCCCTGGATCAACGAAATGCTGCTGCGGCTGAACCTGAAGCCGGCTCGACGCCGGGTGCCTTTCCAACT
Source organism: Gammaproteobacteria bacterium (assembly GCA_013178375.1). GTDB lineage: Bacteria > Pseudomonadota > Gammaproteobacteria > Pseudomonadales > Ketobacteraceae > Ch67. The sequence continues at coordinate 60,753 of JABLXQ010000037.1, read as the reverse complement.
GGCCTTCTATGCCGGGCTGGTACTGGAAGGGGTGCATCGCCTGCTGCCATTCCTGGGGGAGCCGCTGGTGACCCGCTTTCTGGCGTCGGAACTGTACCGCAACCATTACTTCAGCACGCGCAATGCCGAACGTGATTTCGGCTACCGCCCGCTGGTGAGCTTTGCCGAGGCGGAATCCCGCACCCTGGCCTGGTTCAGCGACTGGCTGAAGTCCCGTCCGGCCTGACGCAGAGCATCCGGCGGCTGCGCCCGGTGCCGCTAGACAGCCGGTTGGGTTGCTCCGGCGAATCCCCTATACTTAGACCCCATTATTCCAGGGCCTGTTTTACGGGCCCTCATATTTGGCCCGTCTTCGTCCCAGGATTCGAACCGACCCATGAGCAAACCCGGAAGCACTACCCCCAGCACTGCGCCCAGCCATTTCATCCGCCAGATCATCACCAAGGACCTCGAAGCCGGCAAGAACGGCGGCCGCGTCGCCACCCGTTTCCCGCCCGAGCCGAACGGCTACCTGCACGTGGGCCATGCCAAATCCATCTGTTTGAATTTCTCTCTGGCGCAGGAATTCAGCGGCACCTGCAACCTGCGTTTCGACGACACCAATCCGGAAAAGGAAAGCCAGGAATATATCGACGCCATCCAGCGCGACGTGAAATGGCTGGGTTTTGAATGGAACGGCAATATCCGTTACGCCTCCGATTATTTCGACGCGCTCTACAACTACGCCGTCGACCTGATCAAACAGGGCAAGGCCTATGTGGACGAACTCAGCGCCGACCAGATCCGCGAATACCGTGGCACCCTGAAAGACCCCGGCAAGGACAGCCCGTTCCGCAGCCGCAGCGTGGAGGAAAACCTGGCCCGCTTCGAAGACATGCGCTCCGGCAAACTGGAAGAGGGCAAGGCCGTGTTGCGGGTGAAGATCGACATGGCGTCGCCCAACATCAACATGCGCGACCCGGTGATCTACCGCATCAAGAAAGCCCACCACCACCAGACCGGTGACAAGTGGTGCATCTACCCCATGTACGACTACACCCACTGCATCTCCGATGCGCTGGAAGAAATCACCCATTCCATCTGCACCCTGGAATTCGAGGATCACCGCCCGCTGTACGACTGGGTGCTGGATCAGCTCGACGTGCCCTGCCATCCGCAGCAGATCGAATTCGCGCGCCTGAATCTGAATTACACCGTCACCAGCAAGCGCAAGCTGAAGCAGCTGGTGGATGAAAAACACGTTACCGGCTGGGACGATCCGCGCATGCCCACAATTGCCGGCATGCGGCGTCGTGGCTTCACGCCGGAATCAATCCGCCAGTTTTGTGAGATGATCGGTGTCACCAAGAGCGACAGCGTAGTGGACGTGGGCATGCTGGAATTCGCACTGCGCGATGATCTGGACAAGCGTGCCCCCCGCGCCATGTGCGTGCTCAATCCGCTCAAAGTCACCATCACCAACTGGGATGCCGGCAAACAGCTGATGCTGACGATTCCGTCTCACCCCAAGGACGAATCCCTGGGCGTGCGCGAGATTCCCTTCGCCCACGAACTCTACATCGACCAGACCGATTTCATGGAAAATCCGCCCAAGGATTTCAAGCGTCTGGTGCCGGGAGAAGAAGTGCGTCTGCGCGGTGCCTACGTGATCCGCTGCGACGAAGTGATCAAGGATGCCAGCGGCAACGTGATCGAACTGAAATGCAGCCACGATGAAAATACCCTGGGCAAGAATCCCGAAGGCCGCAAGGTGAAGGGTGTGATTCACTGGGTGCCGGCGCAGGCATCCGTGCCGGTGCAGGTGCGTCTGTACGACCGCCTGTTCAATAACGAAAGTCCGGATTCCGGCGACAAGAATTTCCTGGATTACATCAATCCCGATGCACTGGTGGTGGTGGACAACGCCCGCGCCGAGCCGTCACTGGCCAGGGCCACCAGCGCGATTGCGTTCCAGTTCGAGCGTGAAGGCTATTTCGTGAAGGATGATGTGGACAGCTCAGGTGGCAAGCTGGTGTTCAACCGCACCATTACGCTGCGGGATACCTGGGCAAAAATGCAGGGCTGATGTTCTTCTGCTGTGAAAGCGCTACTGCTGGTAGCGCTTTTCCACTTCCTGCAACGCACCGCCAGACCCGGTCAGCGCTTCCTTGTATTCGCTGCCATCGGGCAGTCGGATGATCAGCTTGGTGCCTTTCTTCAGGCCTTCCCACTGCCGCACGTCCAGTTCCGTGGACACATACAGTTCCTGCTCAAAGATATGACCCTGGGCAGTACGGTAATAGCCGTCCACTTCCACCGCCACATCGATATAGGGAAATTCCTTGACCTTGCGGTGCTTGTTCAACTCCTGCACCTGCTCCGGCTTGATCGGCACCAGCAGTTCGCCCCACACCGCCTGGGAGGGTTTGAGGTCCATCCGCAGCACCATTTTGTGGGCCGGGCTTATCGCCATCAGGTCACCGTGTTCCCAACGGGTGGTCCAGGTACCGGCGGCGAGTGCAGAGGCGGAAACCAGCAAAAAAGCCGGCAAAATCAAGGTGCGAAACCGGGCATGACGGATCATGGCGAACTCCACGGTAATGGCGAGCGGATGCTAGTAGCATAGACCAGCCTCTTGAAAATACCTGAGTGTTCATGCGCTTGCCTTGAAATGCCGCACGAATTCGGGAATAATCGCCGCTCTTTTCGGCAGGCCTGTTACAGCGGGGCTTGCCGCACTGCGCAATGGTGGCCCTGTCGGTCCCCTCGCAATGATAGTCTGTGAACCCCGCCAGGCCCGGAAGGGAGCAACGGTAGCAGATGATTCGTGTGCCGGGGTGTGGCTGGCAGGGTCGCCTCCAATCCCGGCTCCTGCTTCACCCCCAATCAACGGTTTATCGCCGTCGCCTCCCGTATTACACTCATCCCCTTTGCATCCTCTGGCCACGCACGCAGGATTCCATGAGCTATCAGGTACTTGCCCGAAAATGGCGCCCCAAGACCTTCCGCGAGATGGTGGGTCAGGAACACGTTTTGAAAGCCCTCATCAACGCCCTGGACCACGGCCGGCTGCACCACGCCTACCTGTTCACCGGCACCCGCGGCGTGGGCAAAACCACCATCGCCCGCATCCTGGCGAAATCCCTCAACTGCGAAACCGGCATCAGCTCGGCCCCCTGCGGCCAGTGCAGCGCCTGCGTGGAAATCAACGAAGGCCGCTTCGTCGATCTGATCGAGGTGGACGCCGCGTCCCGCACCAAGGTGGAAGACACCCGCGAGCTGCTGGAGAACGTGCAGTACGCGCCGACACGAGGCCGCTTCAAGGTTTACCTGATCGACGAAGTGCACATGCTGTCGGGCCACAGTTTCAACGCGCTGCTGAAAACCCTGGAAGAACCGCCACCCCACGTCAAATTCCTGCTGGCCACCACCGATCCGCAAAAATTGCCGATCACGATTCTGTCGCGCTGTTTGCAGTTCAGTCTGAAAGCCATGACGCCGGATCGCATCGTCGGCCACCTGAAAAAGGTGCTGGAAGCGGAGATGGTGGCGTTTGAAGAACCTGCGCTCTGGCAACTGGGTCGCGCTGCCGACGGCAGTATGCGCGATGCGCTCAGCCTTACCGACCAGGCCATTGCCTTTGGCAGCGGCAAGGTGGTGGAAACCGATGTGCGCGCCATGCTGGGCAGCATCGACCGCGAATATGTATTTGGCATCGTGGATGCGCTGGCGTCGAACAACGCGCCGACCTTGCTGCAAACCGTGGCGGACATGGCGCAGCAGTCGCCGGATTATGCTGGCGTGCTGGGGGATCTGATTTCGACATTGCATCGCATGGCGGTGGCGCAACTGGCACCGGATGCGGTGGATGACAGCGATGGCGACCGCCAGCGGGTGCTGGAACAGTCCGCCCGTTTTGCGCCGGAGCAGCTGCAACTGTTTTACCAGACCGCGCTGCTGGGGCGCCGCGATCTGCCGCTGGCACCGGATGCCCGCAGTGGTTTCGAAATGGTGCTGCTGCGCATGCTGCTGTTCAAGCCGCAGGGTATGCTGCCATCGCAGGGCGCATCGGCCGGCGGAGCAACCGCTGCGGGAAAGTCCGCTAGCCCTGCTGCGGCAGGGCAGGCGAAGCCGGCCGCCGCACCGGTTGCCATCGATGACAACATTCCGTTGCGGGCCGTTGGCAGTGCCAGTGAGTATCTGTCGCGGTTGAGCGCGGCGCTGGGTGCGGATTCCGGGCGTAATGGTGCAGCCCGGTCGCAACCGGCCCAGGCGTTGAGTGGAAATGGGCAGGGCATGGCGGCAGGTGCAACCAGTACGATGCCGGCCAATTCCACTCAGGCTGGTTCCAATGTCGTGTCGATGCCATTCCGTCAGCCGGAATCGGCGCCGTCCCGGATGCCCGCTGCCGATGCGCGCGCTCCCGCTGGCCAGACGCCTGCACCCGGTGCGGTTAACGCGCAGTCTTCCGCGCGACCTGCGCCCGGCAAACCCGCCGAGCCTGCCGCGCCACCCAAAGCCCCGGTGTTGCTGGGTGATGAATGGTCCGACCTGCTCACCACCCTCACTTTGGATGGCCCGGTGCGCAATTTCGCCCGCAACAGCTGTCTGGAGCAAAAGCAGGACGACGTCTGGACTTTGTCGGTCAGCCGCCGTTTTGAAGCCCTGTACAAAGACGAACATCGCGAAACCTTGCAGCAGGTGCTGGCGGAAAAGCTGGCCCGGCCGCTGCAACTCAAGGTCAGCATTCAGGAACACACCAAACCGACGCCGGACCAGCTGCTGGCCAGCCACAAGGAACAACGCAGGAAGCAGGCGGTTGAACTGCTGCAGGGCGACGAATTGGTACGCTCGCTGCAACAACAGTTTGGCGCCACGCTCGATCTGAATTCCGTAACCCCTACCGACGACTGAGCACAAAGGTATTCCCATGAAAGGTCAATTTGGCGATCTGATGAAGCAGGCGCAAAAAGTCCAGGAACAGATGCAGAAAATGCAGGAAGAACTGGCGAAGATGGAAGTTACCGGTGAATCCGGCGCTGGCCTGGTGAAGGTGACGATGACCGGTCGCCACGACGTGAAGCGGGTGCAGATCGACGATTCCCTGCTGAAAGAAGAGAAGGAAGTGCTGGAGGATTTGATTGCCGCTGCGGTGAACGATGCCGTGCGTCGCGTCGAGCAGAACAATCAGGACAAAATGAGCGGGTTCGCGTCCGGCATGGGATTGCCCGGCGGACTCAAGCTGCCGTTCTGATTTGCGCCGATGAGTTTCAGTCCTCTCACCCAGCAGTTGATCGAAGCGCTGACCTGCCTGCCCGGCGTCGGCCCCAAATCCGCCCAGCGCATGGCGCTGCACCTGCTCGACCGCGACCGTCAGCGTGCCAGCAAGCTGGCGGATGTGCTGAGCCAGGCCATGATTAAAATCGGCCGCTGCCAGAAATGCCGCAATTTCACCGAGAATCCGCTCTGTCATGTCTGCTCGCAGACCAGCCGCGATCCGTCGCTGCTGTGCGTGGTGGAAACGCCGGCGGACGTGATTGCCATCGAGCAGTCGGGTACTTATCGCGGATTTTATTTCCTGCTGCTGGGGCATCTGTCGCCGATTGACGGCATCGGTCCGGATGAAATCGGCATCCCGCTGCTGGACGAGCGACTGGGGCAGGGCGAGGTGAAGGAATTGATCATCGCCACCGGCACTACAGTGGAAGGCGAAGCCACTGCGCATTTCATTTCCGAGATGGCGCGCATTCACGGCGTCAAGGCGTCGCGCATCGCCCACGGTGTGCCCATGGGCGGCGAACTGGAATATGTGGACAGCAATACGCTGGCACTGGCGCTGCGCGGCCGGCGTGTGATGGAGTGAGATTTACGGTTTGAACACCGCCTTCAACGCTTCCGCAAAACTCACATATTTGAACTGCGTCGAGCCATCGTATTCATAGCCATTGATGGCACCGGTATCGGCCGGTTCCGGTGCGGCACCGTTCTGCACCACCAGCGTTCCCAGCGGATAATCACGGGAAAACGGCACCGGCACAAAGTGCACGCCATCGGTCTCTTCCACGCCATCAATCAGAAACGCGCCGTAGTGGGTCAGGTTCCGCTGCATGCCGTACAGGTGGAAGCTGTTGTCGCCCTGGCTCGATGCCAGCAGCAGGGTGAAGCCCGGCCTGCTGGAAATGATGCTCAGCCCTTCCAGATCCGCCTCGATATTCTGGCCTGCATGCAGGTCTGAGCCCGGTGCCACAATCACGCCTGCACCAGCCACTGTTTCCCCGCCGTATTCGCATTCGAATTCGCCGTCATCCGGTGTGGCGGTGTAGGCGGTGCCGAAGGTTTTTACCGGCTCGATCAGCTGTTCAAAACCCACGTTGACCTGGGTGGGCATTTTGTCGTGCAGTTTGATCCGGTACAGGCCGATGGTTTCAAAGGCAACGTACAGATCATTGTTGGCTGCATCGAACACCAGACCTTCCGACTGGGGATCTTCGCCGGCTTCCTCGCGACAGGGTGTCCAGCCGTAATGGCTGCCGTCGTTGCCGGTCAGTTCGAAATTGGTGTTGAACTGGAAGCGGCGCAGGGGTGCGTAGGTCAGGGTGCCGTCTGCACGGGAAACGATGGACAGTTGCTTGATGGTGCCCCGTTCCCGTTGCGTCACGAAAATCTGATCGCCCGCGCGGCCCTGGCCGACAGTGAGGCCGTACACGCTGTTCTGGTCGTCCACCGGATTTTCGTCCCAGCCGGGTTGCGCGTCCGGTTGCAGCGGCGAGGGCTGGTTATAGCGGGTGGGAAACACGCGGGGCGTATCGGTGGCGGTGATGTCGGTCAGTGGTGCGGTGGCGTTCAGCGGATCGATTTTGTAGAAGCGGATGCGGTCGCAGCCACGGTCGGACACCACGGCCACGTCGGCGCGCGGTGCGCGGGAACCGGTGCCCAGCTTCACGCCGTAAGCGATATCCACGTTGTTGAAACGGCCGAAAGTTTCACCTTCCAGACTCTCCGGGCAGGCGTGTGCCACCGGATTCAGTCCGGCAGGTGTTGCTGGATCGGCCTCGCCAATCTGCGGTGCGTTGGGCGGCAAAATCGCCTGGATCAGCACGCCGGTTTTGCTGTACACCAGCAGCCCGGCGTCCTTGGCGGTGGCAATCACCAGGGCCTGGCGCGGATTCACCCGGTTGACCCAGATGGCAGGATCGTCGCCGTCCGGTGTGGCGGGGGCGTCGTCATAGTTGTGCAGCGGCGCGGTGGTGATGTGGGCGGTGATTACCGGCAGGTCGCCGGCCAGGGCAGGCAAGCTGACTGCAGCAAGGACGGCGGGGGCGAGCAGGGCAGGGGCAATCCAGGTCTTCATGCGTGTTCCCGTCATGTGAATGAATGGCGATCGGCGGACACTAGCGTCTGAAGGTGACCAGCGGATGACACGGGAGTTCCTGCGACAGGAAGCAGCAGCCCCGGTTTTGCGGACTGCCACACGGATGTTTCGCTATGCCGGCTTAATACTCCGGCGTTTTGTCCAGACTGCTGGAGCGGGCGCGGGTTTTCATCACGATGGGCGGGCAGGCTATTTTGCCGGTGCCGGTCCAGCTGTTGCTGAGTTCAATACTGTACAGCGGCAGTTTATTTTCCTTTTGCATGGCAGCCTTCTTTTCCTCCTTGGAAATTTTCACGTTCTCTCCCACGGGCCCTTTGGACTGGATGATGGTTTCCAGCGCTATATCCACCATGACGCCGCCGCAGGGCGTATTGAAATAGCGGTGCGGCCGGCCAATGTTGCTGACGATGTGGTTGATGCGGATGGTGGTGGCGTTGGAGGGCCCCATGCCGGTCACGCAGACAAACAGCGCTTCATCCGAGTAGATTTCACCTGTCAGTTCCTTGACCAGACTGACGACGCTGCAGGCTTCACCGTCAGTGGAGATGTGGGCGAACAGGAAGTTGCAGGTCACTTTGTCCCAGAACAGGTAGCCTATGCAGGAATTGATACTGGTGGTCATCACGCGCGTGAGAATGCGGCGCTGCTGGCTTGCAAGGTAGTAGCCCCAGGGTACGTCCACTGCCGTCGAGGCGATTTCCTTGTCGACGATTTTGGTGACGGCGAAGGGGGCATAGCTTTTCGATGGCTTTCCGACGTTGATGTTCATCTTGTCCTTCCCTGTGCTGGTGGAATCCGTTTACTGCCGCTGGCTGACAGCATAGTGCAGTTTTGCCCTGCCTTGTAAACCAAGCAAGCGCTTGGTAAATTGCCTCGTCCTTCCCAGAAACGGCATTCCGGTGACTTCATGACCTACCAGACCTATTTCGGTGAAACCCAGAACATCGTGCGCGAAACCGTGCGCAAGTTTGTGCAGCAGGAAATCACGCCGTTTGTGAATGATTGGGAAGAGGCGGGGGAGTTGCCCCGGTCCCTCTACGAAAAGGCCGGCGCGGCGGGGATTCTGGGCATTGGCTACCCCGAGGAATACGGCGGCAGCGGGTTTGACATGTTCACCCGCATCGCCGCGACCGAGGAGATTCTCGCCTGTGGCTCCGGCGGTGTGGCCGCCAGTCTGGGGTCGCTGGACATCGGTCTGCCGCCCATCATCAAGTGGGGCAGCGACGACATGAAGCAGCGCATCTGCTCCGACGTGATCGCCGGGCGCAAGATCCAGTGTCTGGCCATTACCGAACCCGGCGGCGGTTCCGACGTGGCGGGCCTGCGCACCCGGGCGGTGAAGGATGGCGACCACTACATCGTCAACGGTTCGAAAACCTTCATCACCAGCGGTGTGAATGCCGATTACTACACAGTGGCGGTGCGCACTGGCGGCGAGGGCTACGGCGGCATCAGCCTGCTGCTGGTGGAAAAGGGCATGCCGGGGTTTTCCGTCAGCAAAAAGCTGAAAAAAATGGGCTGGTGGGCGAGCGACACCGCCGAGCTGTTTTTCCAGGACGTGCGGGTGCCGGTGACGAACCTGATTGGCCCGGAAAACGGCGGTTTCTACGTGATCATGACCAATTTCCAGATGGAGCGGCTGAATCTGGCGGTGATGGCCAATACCACCTCGCAACTGGCTTTGGACGCGTGCCTGACCTATGTGCAGGAGCGGCAGGCGTTCGGCAGGACCCTGGCCAAATTCCAGGTGCTGCGCCACAAGCTGGCGGACATGGCGACCCAGCTGGAAGCGTCGAAGGAATTCACTTACCGGGTGGCGGCGAAAATCGGTGCGGGCGAATCCGTGGTGAAGGAAGTGTCGATGGCGAAGAATTTCGCCACAACGGTCAGTGATCGCGTGACCTATGATGCAGTGCAGATCTTCGGCGGCATGGGCTATATGCGGGAAACCCTGGTGGAGCGGCTGTACCGCGACAACCGCATCCTGGCGATTGGCGGCGGCACTTACGAGATCATGAATGAGGTGATTGCGAAGCAGATGGGGTTGTGACGTTTGGTGGATCGCCCCACCTTCTCTATAATGCGCGCTCATTTCCCACGCCTTTCATGTACCGAGGATGAGCGCCCCTTGATCCCCCAGACCGTCCACTGGATCGACCAGCCCGGGCAACTGCCCGCCCTCTGCCAGACGTTGCAGGGGCAATCGCGCCTGGCGGTGGACACCGAGTTCGTCCGCACCAACACCTACAATCCTCTGCCCGGCCTGATCCAGATCGCCACGCCCACCGACATCTACCTGGTGGACCCGGTGCGCATCCAGAATGCCGATCTGCAGTCGCTTGGCGCAGTCCTGCTGTCCCCCGAAATGCAACTGCTGATGCACAGTGGCGGCGAGGATCTGGAACTGTTCCAGCTGATCTGGGGCCGTCTGCCGGCCAACCTGCTGGACACCCAGATTGCCGCCAGCCTCGCCGGCTTCGACCGCCAGACCGGCTTGCAGCGGCTGCTGAAGGAAACCCTGAACGTGGATCTGGGCAAGGAGGAAACCCGCTCCGACTGGACCAAGCGCCCGCTCACCGATTCCCAGATCCACTACGCCGCCGAGGATGTGCGCCACCTGTTCCGGCTGGCGGACCTGCTGCTGGACAAACTCACGCAACGGCAGCGAATCGACTGGTGCACCCAGGAGTGCAACGCGCTGCTGGAACGCTACCGCAACAAAACGCCGGACGACATGCTCTATCTGGGCTTCACCTCCGGCTGGAAATTCAAGCCCGAGCAGCAGGCGGCGCTGCAACATCTGGCGGCCTGGCGCGAGCGCATGGCGCGGGAACGCAACATCCCCCGCACCTTCATCGGCAAGGACGCGGTGCTGTATGGTCTGGTGGAAAAGCAGCCCCGACACAAGGGCGCGCTGGAGGATATCGGCGTGCAGGGCAGCAGTATCCGCCGCTGGGGCGATGAGCTGCTGAAACAACTGCAGATCGGCCTGGAGCAGGGCAAGCCCACCTGGCCCATCCCGCAGCCGCTCACCCGGCAACAGCAGGACGACTACAAGGAATTGCGCAACGTCCTCACCACCCTGGGGCAGGAACTGGGCATCGTGCCCGAGCTGCTGGCCAGCAAGGCCCAGCTGTCCGATTACATCCAGGACCGTGCCGAAGGCCAGGATGGCAGCGACGTATTCAGCGGCTGGCGCGCCCAGGTGTTGCTGCCCCGGCTGAACGCTCATTCCCTGGCATCGGCCCCTGCAACGGCTTCTGGTGGAAGTGAACCCAATGAGCACTGAAATTCAGCACAGCGGAGAACCCGTTCACTGCGCGGTCTACCGCAGCCCCAAAAAGGAAGGCATGTATCTGTACGTGCCGAAAACAGAAACCCCCTTTGAACAGGTGCCCGAACCCCTGCTGCAGCGCTTTGGTGTGCCGGGTCATGTGCTGGATCTGGAGCTGACACCGTCCCGCAAGCTGGCCCGCGTCAGTGCCGCCGACGTCATCAAGGGTCTGCGGGAGCATGGGTTCTACCTGCAAATGCCGCCCGGCGAGTTCACGCAGGAAATTTGATGCCGGCGCGCTTCTGGGAACACAAAACCCTGGTGGAAATGAGCCGTGACGAGTGGGAATCTCTCTGCGACGGCTGCGGCCTGTGTTGCCTGCAGAAACTGGAGGATGAGGACAACGGCGAGGTGTTCTACACCGATCTGGCCTGCACCCTGCTGGACCTGAAAACCTGCCGTTGCGGTGATTACCCCAACCGGCTGGCGCGGGTGCCGGACTGCCTGCGCCTGGACCTGACCAACCTGCCGACCTTCCACTGGCTGCCCGACAGTTGTGCCTATCGCCGCCTGCATGAGGGGCGGGGGCTGGCGGACTGGCATCCGCTGGTGTCCGGCGATCCGGACAGCGTCCACAAAGCCGGCATTTCCGTACGGGGCCGCGCCGTTTCCATGAACAGCGTCGCGGAAGAAGACTGGGAAGACCATATCATTCACTGGGTGAACTAGGCCCTGAGAGAAGCCTGATGCTGGAATACACCGAAAACAACGTGGCCTGGGCCGCTTACTGCGCCGGTGCACTGGGTTGCCTGCTGGTGTGGTGGCGCATGACCAAATTCCTGCCCTGGAGCCCTGTGCGCCAGCTGCTGCGTATCCTGGTGGCGGCCTTTCTGCTGGTGCCCGCACCGGTGGCCCCGGGCATGGACGAACTGGCACCGGCCTTTGTGGTGCTGCTGTTCGATATGACCCTGGTGAAAGGGGGTGACGCCCTGCATGCCGCACCCTACCTGATCTACGGCCTGATGCTGGGGCTGGTGATCCTGGTCATCGATGGTTTCGTCCGTTTTCTGCTGTCAAAACGGCACGCCTGAGGTTCCGCCGCAAATCAGGCGGTTGCCCGTCACTTTTACCGTTCCCGTCAGGAAAACACCGGCAAAGCTGCTATAACTAAACAGTGTTGGTAGCACACCTGTCACGGAGTTTTCTTGAAACTGCCCCCGCTTCCCGGCCTGCTGTGGATAATCCTGCTCTGGGCGCTGTTTTATGGCGCCCAGACGTCATTTGCCGAGGAAAAAACGGCCGCTCCGCCAGATCTGCGGGTGCTGATCGACGTATCCGGCAGCATGAAGAAGACCGATCCGAACAATCTGCGGGTGCCGGCGGTGAAACTGCTGCTGAACCTGGCCCAGGACGGCAGCCAGCTGGGCATCTGGATGTTCGACCAGGGGGTGAAATCCCTGGTGCCCCACGGCAAGGTGTCGGCGGACTGGAAGAAGTCTGCGGCCGGCAAGGTTGACGCCATCCACTCCCGCGGCCTGTTCACCGGCATCGGTGCCGCGCTCGAAGCTGCCGCCCGGAGCCAGAACAAACCCGATCCCGCCTGGGACCGCACCATCATCCTGCTGTCGGATGGCATGGTGGACATCGCCAAGAATCCCGCCGTCAACGAGCGCGAACGCAAGCGCATCCTGGATGAGATTGTGCCGAAGCTGAAAGCGGGCGGCTTCCGCATCCGCACCGTGGCACTGTCGGATCAGGCCGACCAGTCCTTCCTGCGCAGCCTGGCGCTGAATACCGGTGGCAGCTTCGTGATTGCCCGCAATGCCGATGAGCTGCTGAAAGCCTTCGTTACCACTGCCGACAAGGTGAATCTGCCGGAACAGGTGCCGATCGAAGGCGACACCTTCTCCATCGATGAATCCGTGAAAGAGTTCACCGCCCTGATTTTCCGCAAGGCCGGCGGCAAGCCCACCGAACTGGTGGCGCCCGACGGCCTGCGCTTCAGCCTGAGCAAGGGCAGCCGCAACGTCAGCTGGTTTGCCGACCAGCGCTATGATCTGATCACGGTGTACAACCCACAGCCCGGCAAATGGAAAGTCGCAGGGGATCTGGACCCGTCCAACCGCGTCACGGTGGTGTCCGACCTGCAACTGGAAGTGGAAGGGCTTCCGGACAGCGTGCTGGAAGGCGAGAAAATCACGATGCGCATGCATCTGGCGGAGCACGGCCGTGCTATAGCCAACCCGAATTTTCTTGAACTGATGGAGATCACCTTCAGCCAGCAGACCGCCAGCGGCGAAACCTTCGAGGGCAAGCTGTCGCGCAATGCCGATGGCACCAGCAACGTGCCGGCGGACGGCGTTTACAGTGCCAAGCTGGGGCGCACTTTACTGGCGGGCGACCACACCTTCACCCTGCTGGTGGACGGCAAGACCTTCAAGCGCAAGAAGCAGTACAACATGACGGTGTACCGCGACGTGCTGGATGTGAAAACCGAATACCGCGACGAGAACGGTCAGGTGGTGCAACTGCTGGTGGCGGAGCCGCGGGTGGGCATGGTGAATGCCGAAAGTTTGCAGCTGGCGGCCAAGATCACCGACCCCAACGGCAGGGAAACCCTGCAGCCGGTGAAGCAGCGCGACGATGGCCGCTGGCAGGTGGACGTGCTGCCCTTTGGCGCGCAGGGCGTGTATCAGGTGGCGCTGACGGTGAAGGGCACATCCCTGAGCGGACGCCAGTTTGAAATGTTGCAGGGCCCTTACCCGGTGGATTACACCCCGCTGACGCAGAGCATGGCCGACGCACCGGCGACAGTGAAATCGGATCAGGCACCGGTGACGTTCGATGCCAGTGCGCTGGATATTCCCAGCCTGGATGTGGAGGAGCTGCCACCGGATGACATGCCATTGCCGGAAGATGAACTGGCTGCCACTGAAACAGCGGAATCCGTGCCCGGGCCGGAAGCGGATATGCCTGCCGACGAGCCCGCACCGGTGCAGCCCGTGGCGGAATCGGATGCCGAAGAACCCGCGCCGGCAGAGCCAGCGGACGAGTCCACCCCCTGGGTTCTGCTGATATCGCTGTTCATTCTGGGCAATGTGGCCATCGCCGGCGTCGGACTGTTTTTCTACCTGAAATTCCTGCGTAAAACCGACGTTAAACAAAAGCAGGTGGTGGAAGACATCCAGCGCCTCAAACAGCGTCAGCTGGAAGAAAATGCCCGTCGTGCCGAAGCCGGGGCAGAGCCGGCACCCGTTGTCGCCGCTGCCGTGCCAGCTGCGATGGTGGACGAGCTGCCCGGGATTCCCGAGGAAGCCACTGTAATGCGGGTGACCGAGCCAGCGGCGGCGCCCGTTCCGCCACCGGCTCCGCCCGTGGTGGCGAAGGAAACCAACTACGTGATGCAGGCCGCGCCACTGGAACTGGACGACGACGAGATGATCGAGATCGATGATGATTTCGATGATGTGATTGAAGAAGAGGATGTACCCAACCTGGATGATCTCGACATGATGCTCAATGAGCAGGAAGAGGGCGCCAGTGATACCTCCATCAATCGCACCATCGACGAAATGCTGGAAGAAGTCACCGGCAAGAAGCCGGGCCCGGGCAAGAAACCGGGTTTTGCCGAGGACGAATTTAAACTGGATAATCCTGCCACCAAAAAATAACGGAACCCGGGTTCTGCAGTATGAGTGATTGCATTTTCTGTTCCATTGTGTCCGGTTCCGCGCCGGCCAGCGTCGTCTATCGCGATGACCTGTGTCTGGCTTTCATGGATCTGTTTCCCATGCGGCCGGGCCATGTGCTGGTGATTCCCCACCTGCATTCCGTTTTCATCGACGGTCTGGACCGTGCCACCCGTGGCCATCTGTTCGAGGTGGCCAACGCCGTTATTCGCGCACAAAAAGCGGCGGGCCTGCCCTGTGATGGCAACAATGTATTTTTGAATGACGGCCCCGCCGCCAACCAGCACGTCCCCCATGTTCACCTGCATGTGTTGCCGCGCCAGCAGGGTGATCTGCACCGCGCCGTGTTTTCGTTTTCCACCCGCTACCTGAATTATTTCGGCCAGGAGGCCCACCGTAACCGGCTGGACGAACTGGCCCAGCGTATTGCCCGCCACATGCCGCAGCAGGTGTAGCCGAATGTGCGAATTGATGGGCATGAGCGCCAACGTTTCCACCGACATCTGCTTCAGTTTCGCGGGGCTGATCAAACGTGGCGGTGAAACCGGCCCGCACAAGGACGGCTGGGGCATTACCTTTTTCGAAGGCAAGGGTGTGCGCGAATTCAAGGATGTGGATGCCAGCGCCACCTCGGAGATCGCGCGTTTCGTGAAGGATTACCCGATCAAGAGCCACATTGTCATCAGCCACATCCGCAAGGCCAACAGCGGCCGGGTGGCGCTGGAAAATACCCATCCGTTCACCCGCGAAATGTGGGGCCTGCCCTGGGTGTATGCGCACAATGGCCAGTTGCGGGGGGTGAAGAAACTGCCGCTCACGTATTATCGTCCGGTGGGCACCACCGACAGCGAATTCGCTTTCTGCTACATCCTCAACAAACTGCGGGAACGTTTCGATCGCTACCCGCCCCGCAAGAACGCGCTGTTCCGTGCGATCCACACCCTGTGCGAGGAGTTGCGGCAATACGGCGTGTTCAACATCCTGTTCAGCGATTCCAAGTTCCTGTATTGCTATTGTTCCACCAAGCTGTGTCACATCACCCGGCGCAGCCCGTTCGGCGTTGCCCATTTGCGTGACAAGGAGGTCGCGGTGGATTTCAGTGACATGGCAGTTGCCAATGATGTGGTAACCGTGATCGCCACCGCGCCGCTCACCACCAATGAGCCCTGGGAAAATTTGCAAACCGGTGAACTGCTGGTGTTTCAGCGTGGCGAAGTGGCCTGCCGGTTGTTGCCGAAGTCGGTCCGGAGTCATGCATCCCATGGCTGACGACAGCGCCACACCGCGCATCGGTGCCCGCATTCTGGTGGAACTGCTGCGCCTGCATGCGGACGAGCCAGCCACCGATAAAATCAAACTGGTGCCGGCGCGCAGCAGAAATGCGATGGCGGTGCTGTATGACAAGCTCTGGCTGGTGCAGCAAACCCTGCAGGATGCCGGCCTGAAACTCAATGCCGCCAGCGCATTGGTGGAGCGCTGCAGTGAGCTGCAGATTCCGCTGCCGGTGGCGCAACCGGATTGGGGCCTGATCCTGTTGCTGGACCAGCTGTTCGACCAGCTGTTGGCAGGGGACGGTCTGGATTCCCAGGCGGTGGACTGGTTGGCGTCGCTGCGTCTGCCCGTGATCCGTTACGCGCTGCAGGACTATTCCTTTTTCTTTGCGCCGCAGAATCTGGTGCGGCGTTTCCTCAACCAGCTGCATCTCAACCTGCTCAGCAGTTCGCACAAAAGTCGTCAGATCCTGCGCGATGCCCTGGCGCAGTTCATTCGCCGCATCCAGCAGGATTTCCGGCAGGATGTGAGCCAGTTCAACAGTGTCTGCATCGAAGCCCAGTCCTGGTTTGCCGGCCAGGACGACAAGGTGGGGCAGATCGAACAGCAACTGCGATCGCTGGAATCCGTGCGGCGCAAGGAGCGGGTGGCGGAACCCCGCGTGGTGCAGGAACTGAACCGCGTCGCTGCCGGTAAATTGCTGCCACGCCAGCTGGTGGAATTTCTGCATGGCGAGTGGCGCAAGTCGTTGCGGCTGGTGTCCATGCGCGAAGGCGAAGAGGGCAGTACCTGGAAGCGGCAGGTGCGCATCACCGAATCCCTGGTGGAATTCGCGCTGGAATGCGCTGATGCCAAGGGGCGTGACAAGCACCGCAGTTTTTATCCGGTCATGATGAAAAACATTCGCGCCCTGCTGGTGAGCGTGAGCGATGATCCGGCGGCGCTGGAGGCGGCGCTCGACCCGCTGGAACTGGTGCTGATGGCCCTGCTCAGCGGCGCCAATCTTGAAGCGGTGAAGGTGCCGGCACTGCAGTTGACCAGTGCGCAGGTCACGATGGCGGAAGTCAAGCAGGTGAGTCCACGGGCGCTGGCCGAAATCCAGGCCCTGCAGACCGGGGCCTGGTTGCGGGTCAAGACCACCGATGGCAGCCATGAACTTTGCCGCGTTACGATCAAAAGCAGCGACGACGAACCCTGGGTGCTGGTGAGCCAGAGCGGCAAGACCATCATCAAAAAGACCGCATTTCAGCTGGCACAGGGGCTGGAAGGCGGCGTGCTCGAACTGATTGGCCAGGGTCACTGGTGGGATCAGAAGCTCGATGCCGTGCTGGCGGATCTGCATGTGCGCTGGCAACGCTGGCAGGCGGAGCAGCCTGTCGCACCGGCGCCCCAGCCGGAATCCCGCATCGATATCCTTCTGAAGGCGCCGGTGATTGAGGCCCCGGCGATCGTTGCTCCGGCGGCGACAGCGGACACTCCCGCAGTTGCAGAAGAGGTTGCCGCAGCTCCACCGCAGACATCAGTCGCCGCTCCCGGCCCGATTGCAGAAACCGGCGATGTCGATGCCGTGGATTTTCTTGCGCCGCGCCCGGTCAGTGAGGCAGAACGCAATGCCGCTCTGCAGGCCATCGATCAACTGCAGGTGGGAGGCTGGATCCTGCAGCAGACCTCCAAAGGCGAGGAACGTTGTAAACTGGCAGTGCGTATTCGTGGTCGCGAGAAGCTGGTGTTTGTGAACCGCCTGGGCGTCAAGGTGCTGGAGATCGATCGCGTACCACTGGCCGAATTGCTGGCGCGCGGCCTGGTGACCATCATTGATACCGGAATCAAGTTCAACAATACGCTGGAACGGGTTGTTCGCAGCATACAGGAAGAACGCAAGCCACCGTCTTGATACTGCCGAGGAAAGCTTCATGAATGAACATCGCAATCACAAGCGGCAACACCGCAAGGAAGATGCCTATCTGGAACTCACCGTGAATGACGACAGCGGTGAATACATCCAGAAAGTCATCGCCTGCGAAACGGTGGATGTCTCCGAGCGGGGACTCAAGATCTACATGAGCGAGGAAGTGGCGCACGGTACCATCACGGATCTGTGCGTGGTCCTGGCGGGGCAGGAGGGCCGCTTTTTCCTCAAGGCGGAAGTGAAGTGGATTTCCACCAGCGGCGATGACGGCTGGTACTTTGCCGGTTTTGAAATCTACGATGCGGAGAACACGGACTACGATAAATGGCTGGTCATGGTGCGGGAGCGCAAAGGCTGAAGGGCATCCCTGGCGTGACATGGGCGAAGCGCGTTTCAGCGCGCTGCCTGTTTGCCGACCTGTTCCCGATACAGCGTGCAGCGGTCGCGACCGTTCTGCTTGGATTGATAAAGCGCAATGTCGGCCTGTTCCAGAACGTTGTGGGCGCTCTGCGCGTCCGGCAGGGTCAGCGTGGCGACCCCTATGCTCACCGTCAGCGGCAGTGTGAGTTCCCCCACCACAAACAGATGTTGTCTGACTGACTGCAATATCTTGTCTGCCACCTGCAGGGCGCCGCCGGTGTCGGTGGACGGCAGGATGATCACGAATTCCTCGCCGCCATAACGGGCCACCGTATCCGTATCGCGCCGCACGTTTTCGCGCATGATCTCCGCAATCTGCGCCAGTACCTGATCCCCCACCGGATGACCATAGGTATCGTTGATGTTCTTGAAATGGTCGATGTCGATCATCAGTACCGCCAGCTGTTCCAGATAGCGGGTGGAACGCTTGCATTCCAGGGCGAAGGCTTCATCGAAGTAACGCCGGTTCTTCAGGCCGGTCAGCCCGTCTGTCGCGCTCAGTTCCGCCAGTTTGCGGTTGGCATGCTCCAGTTCCTGGGTGCGGGCTTTCACGTTGGCTTCCAGCACAGTCTTGGCTTCACGCTGGATGCGGGTATTTTCATCCGTCACGATCTTGATGCGGTCTGCCAGCGCGAATGACAGCAGCAGCATTTCCATGGCGGACCCGATCTGCATGGCGTACTCGGTGAAAAAATTGCTTGGCAACAAGCCGAAGGTTTTCAGCGTATAGGCCAGCATGCCACCCAGCAGCGCCGCCCAGGACATCATGAAATAACGTGCCGGCTTGAAGCGGGTGAGCCAGCAATACAATCCCACGACGAAAATGGCCACGGCACAGAACAAGGAACCCAGAGTCGCCAGCCGGATGATGGTCTGGTACGGCACAAACAGCGCACCCACCATCATTGCCACGAAATACAGCATCATGAAATTGAACAGTTTGGCGGCACGGGGTGCATTTTTCGGCAACACCAGGAAGGCGCTGGAAAACGCGATGATGAAGAACAGTCCAAACGACATCAGAAACGCGATCGAGCGGTTGTTCCACCAGGGCGATTCCGGCCACAGGTATTCGAATGCCAGCCCGTTCAGCGCCAGCTGAAACACGCCATAGCCGGCGATATAGGCCATACACAGAAAATAGGTGCGGTCGCGCAACGAAATCCACAACAGGCCGTTGTAAATCGCCATGGCGAAGATCAGGCCGTAATACAGGCCAAACACGATCTGCACTTTGTGGTATTGGGCGGCATAGGCATCCTCGTTCCAGATCACCGTCGGCATCTGGATGGCGCCGCTGGTTTCCACCCGCAGCAGGATGTCCACGTGATCGCCCTGTGGCAGCTTCAGTTCGAAGTTGGTGAAATGGTTGCTCTTGGAACGCTGGTGAAACGGAATGGAATCGCCGGCCTGACGATGCTCCTGGCGGCCGTCCGCAAAAATATACCAGGCGTCGATCTGGTCGATGATGGGGTACTGGAATTCCAGCACCCATTCATTCTGTTGTGAATCGCGGTTGTCCAGGTGCAGGTGAAACCAGTAGGCGGAGCGGGTGAAGCCAAAATTTAGCGCGGCGGTCTGGCTGCCCTGAAAGGCGCCGGCTTCCACCTGGCGACGTGCGTCATCCACCGTCAGTGTGTGGCCGGCATCTTCCAGATAGGTGAGGTTGAGGGAAAGATCGTTACGCGGCGCAGCTTCCGTCAGCGATACCCACGCCTGGCGCAGATTGGCCCGGGTTTCGGATGCAATGGCGTTGGGCAAGACCAGCAGGCTCCACAGGCCGACGACGGCGAGCAGGAGAAGGCGAGTTCTGGAGCGGACAGTCGGAACACTCAACACTTACAGGCCTTGAAATGACAGCATTTTTCGGAGATTTATCCATTTAAGTGTATCCGGTAATGTGGATTATGCGAGCAGCGGGACTGGCGCATTCCGTCAGCAGCAAGCCGGTGTAACCGACCCTGGTTCAGCTAGCGACGCAAGCTGGTGTTCTGCCTCGGATTAACCTGAAAATGCGCGCCAGTCGGGGGTTGCCGGAGATTGATCATTTTTGCCAGCGATCTGGCGTCTACGGCCATTTGCAGTTTGCGTGCCGGTCTTTAGAGTAGTGCGATTGTCCCGAAGCCGGCCTGGCGCAGCGCCGGTATACGATATACTCCCGCACCTACACGGCAGATCAAGGCAGAACCCATGCAATTCCAAGGTACCGAACGCTACGTCGCCACTGACGACCTGAAACTGGCGGTAAACGCCGCCATCACCCTGCAACGCCCCCTGCTGATCAAGGGCGAACCCGGCACCGGCAAGACCATGCTGGCCGAGGAAGTCGCCGCCGGCCTGGGCCTGCGCCTGATCCAGTGGCATATCAAGTCCACCACCAAGGCCCATCAGGGTCTGTACGAATACGACGCCGTGTCACGCTTGCGGGATTCCCAGCTGGGTGACGACCGCGTGCACGACATCCGCAACTACATCAAGAAAGGCAAACTCTGGGAAGCGTTCCATGCGGAAGACCAGGTGGTGCTGCTGATCGACGAGATCGACAAGGCCGACATCGAATTCCCCAACGACCTGTTGCAGGAACTCGACAAGATGGAATTCTATGTGTACGAAACCCAGGAAACCATCAAGGCCATCAAGCGCCCCATCGTGATCATCACCAGCAACAACGAGAAGGAACTGCCCGACGCCTTCCTGCGCCGCTGCTTCTTCCATTACATCGATTTCCCCAGCAAGGAAACCATGGAAGCCATCGTTGCCGTGCATTACCCCAACATCAAGAAATCCCTGGTGAAGGAAGCCATGGAAATCTTCTTCGATGTGCGCAAGGTGCCCGGCCTGAAGAAAAAGCCGTCCACGTCGGAACTGATCGACTGGCTGAAACTGTTGCTGGCGGACGAAATCCCCGAGGACGTACTGCGCAACCGCGACACCAAGAGCGCCATTCCGCCCCTGTACGGCGCGCTGGTGAAAAACGAGCAGGACGTGCATCTGCTGGAACGTCTGGCGTTCATGAACCGTCGCGGTAGCTGAACATGCTGATCAATTTTTTCTTCGAGCTGCACGAAGGCAAGGTGCCTGTCACCATCCGGGAATTTCTCGACCTGCTGTCTGCGCTGAAGAACCGGATCATCTACGCGGACATGGACCAGTTCTACCATCTGTCCCGCACCGTGCTGGTGAAGGATGAGAAACACTTCGACAAGTTCGACCGCGCCTTCAAGAAATATTTTGACGGCCTGGAAGCGATCGACGATCTGTTCACCTCCCTGATTCCGGACGAGTGGCTGCGCAAGGAAATCGAGAAAACCCTCAGCAAGGAAGAATTCGAAAAGCTGAAACAGCTGGGCGATTTCGAAAAGCTGATGGAGGAATTCAAGAAGCGGCTGGAGGAGCAGAAGAAGCGCCACCAGGGCGGCAACAAGATGATCGGTACCGGTGGCACTTCGCCCTACGGTGCTTACGGCCAGAACCCGGCCGGCTTCCGCATGGCGGGTAACTCCCGCAACAAGAACGCCGTGAAAGTCTGGGAAAAACGCCAGTACCGCAACCTGGACGACTCGGTGGAGCTGGGGGTGCGCAACATCAAGATGGCCCTGCGCCGCCTGCGCAAGTTCACCCGCGAAGGCATGCCGGACCAGCTCGACATCGACGACACCATTTCCTCCACGGCGCGCAATGCTGGCTACCTGGATATCAAACTGGTGCCGGAAAAGCGCAACGGCGTGAAGGTGCTGATCTTCTTCGACGTGGGCGGTTCCATGGACCCTTACGTGCGTACTTGCGAGGAACTGTTCTCCGCCGCGAAAACCGAGTTCAAGCACATGGAGTATTTCTATTTTCACAACTTCATTTACGATGGGGTGTGGAAGGACAACATGCGGCGCTGGACCGATCGCACCAATGTGTGGGACGTGATTCACACCTACGGTGCCGAGTACAAGGTGATTTTCGTCGGTGACGCCACCATGTCGCCCTACGAGATCAGCTCGGTGGGCGGCAGTGTCGAGCACTGGAACGAGGAAGCCGGGGAAGTCTGGATGCGCCGTATCACGCAGCATTTCGACAAGGTGGCTTGGCTGAATCCGGAACCGGAATCCAGCTGGGAGCACACCACCTCGGTGGTCTGGACGCGGAAGCTGCTGGAAAACCGCATGTTCCCGCTGACCCTGAAAGGCCTGGAAGACGGCATGCGCTATCTGTCGAAATAAAGGCACTCAAATAAAGGCACCGCCGAATCCACAAAAAACCAACCCCGGCTTGACCGGGGTTTTTATTTGCAGCCTGGCGCAGAAGACGCTGCCTGATGCTTAGCGCAGTTCCACCGTTGGCAGCTTCACCGCAGCAATGCGAACTTTTTCCGTTGGCGCCACCACGGTCGACACACCGGTGAACACGGTATCACCATGCTGGTTGCGGATCACGCAGTCGATCAGCACGATGTTGCCCTTGCGTTTCTTCTCCTGCACCGTCAGTGTCGCGGTCAGCGTGTCGCCGGGGAAAACCGGTTTCTTGAATTTCATTTCCTGGCCGGCGTAGATGGTGCCGGGCCCGGGAATGCGGGTGGCCACTGCCGCGCTGACGATGATGGCGCAGATCGAACCGTGGGCAATGCACTGGCCGAAGCGGGTGGTTTTGGCGTATTCGGGATCAAGGTGGAGCGGATTGGTGTCGCCGGAGATGATGGCGAATAGCTTGATGTCGTCCTCGGAAATGGTTTTCACGTAGTCGGCGGTCTGGCCTTCCTGCAATTCGTCGAACGGAATGTTTTCCAGATAATCCATCGTTACACCCTCCTGAAACAGTTAGCCCTGCATTCTAATCAGCGTGCAGGGCTACCGGTATCAAAAGAGTGTAAGCGAATTTTGATTTTGGCAAGAGCGGCGTCAGGCGGTGGCGGCTTCCGTGCGGCGCATGTTTTCCCGCGAGGAAAAGCGGGAATCCAGCCAGGCCAGCACGTCGTCGATCACTTCGTGGCGGTTGATCTCATTGAAAATCTCGTGGCGCGCATCTTCATACAGTTTCACCGACACTTCGCGTACGCCACCGCTGCGCAGATGCTCCGCCAGCCTTTCGATACCGTGACGGCTGTTGTCGAAACTGAGCGGGTCGCGTTCGCCGGAGATCAGCAGGAACGGCAGTGCCGACGGAATGTTGCGGATATTGCGCAGGCGCGAGATCTGCTCCAGCCCGCCAGTCAGGTCCAGCCAGAGCTGGTTGGTGCAGAGAAAGCCGCACAGGGGGTCGCCCACATACTTGTCCACTTCGCACGGGTCGCGACTCAGCCAGTCACTGCCGGTGCGCGGACTTTTCGCCACCTGGCGGTTGTAGCTGGCGAAGGTGGCCATGTCGATCAGGTTGCTGCGGCCTTTCGGGCCGGTGCGCAGTTTTTCCAGGTGGGCCAGCATGCGGGCCGAGCGCAGTGCCATCGGTGTATTCAGTGCCGAGCCCGACAGCACCACGGCGTCCACGGTTCTGCCGTGCTGGATCAGATAGCCCTGGGTGATGAAGGAACCCATGCTGTGGCCAACGATGATGACGGGGATGCCGGGATACTGCTGGTGAATATGCTCGTTGACCTTGCGGGTATCGGCGATCACCAGGGGCCAGCCGTTATGGTCGGCGTAGTGGCCCACCAGCCCGCCCTGGGGAATGGAGCGGCCGTGGCCCCGGTGGTCATGGGCAAACACGACATAGCCGGCCTCTACCAGCCGTTCGGCGATCGGTTCGTAGCGGGTACAGTGTTCAGCCATCCCGTGCAGGATATGAATGATGGCGCGGGGCGACGTCGCGGCGGTGTCCGGGCTCCACTTGCGTACAAAGATCTTGTGGTTGTCCAGGCTGGTGAGATAGAGCTTTTCAGATTGCATGATGGCGACCCCGTGACGTTCCCTGGCGATAGGCGTTGGCATCAGATGCCGGTGATTTTTTGCGTGGCGGTAATTGTATATGCTGGCGTCCGATCCGGCCAATTTACCGTTCCGTCCATTGTGGCTAGCGTCGAAGCGCAGAATAAATAGTACAAAATTTAACGACTTATCGGTCACGGGTGTGGGCGGGGAGCGGGCACTGGTTTGCTCGAATCAAAACTGGTAACCTCACGCCGCCACACGCCGGACAGACCATTTTCAAGGCATTTGCATTGGTCTGGATCAAGGGGATGGGCGTCAATGCAGCAAATTGCCCATGGGCAAACAGGCTAGGGAATCCACGCAGCGCTGGGGTATCAGCATGGTTGATCGCATTTGGACACAGCATTATCCGGAAGGGGTTTCCCCTGAAATCTCCCACGACAAGTTCAAGACAGTGCTCGATATCTTTGAAAATGCCTGTCGCCGTTATGCGGACCGTCCGGCTTTCAGCAACATGGGCTGCTCCATCACCTATGGCCAGCTGGACAAGCTGAGCGCCGATTTCGCCGCCTATCTGCAGAACCACACCAGCCTGAAAAAGGGTGATCGCATCGCCCTGCAGATGCCCAACCTGATCCAGTATCCCATCGCCCTGTTCGGTGCCCTGCGCGCCGGCCTGGTGATCGTCAACACCAATCCCCTGTACACCGCCCGTGAAATGGAGCACCAGTTCAATGACGCCGGCTGCAAGGCGCTGGTGGCTCTGGCCAATTTCGGTGACCTGATCGAGGAAGTGGTGCCACGCACCGGCATCAAGCACGTGATTATCACCCAGGTGGCCGACATGCAGCCGCCGATGAAGCGCCTGCTGATGAACCTGATCATCAAACACGTGAAGAAGATGGTGCCGTCGTTCAATATCCCGGGTGCCGTGTCCTTTACCAGGGCCATGAGCAAGGGCGCTTCCAGCACCTTCGACCAGGATCACCGCCCCGAGCCTGACGACATCGCCGTGCTGCAATACACCGGTGGCACCACCGGCGTCGCCAAGGGCGCGATGCTGACCCACAAGAACCTGGCATCGAACATGATGCAGTTCGATTTCATCCTGCGGTCCCTGCGCCCCGGCCAGGAAATTGCCATCACGCCGCTGCCGCTGTACCACATCTTTTCCTTCACGGTGAACTGCCTGGGCCTGATGTCGCTGGGCGCCAACATCGTGCTGATCACCAATCCGCGCGACATTCCCGGTTTTGTGAAGGAGCTGGCGAAGTGGCGCTTCACCGCAATGACTGGCCTGAACACCCTGTTCGTGGCGCTGATGAACAATCCCGAGTTCCAGAAGCTGGATTTCAGTTCGCTGAAACTCACCATCGCCGGCGGCATGGCGCTGCAGAAAGACACCGCCGACCGCTGGGAAGCCATGACCGGCAACAAGATCGCCGAAGGCTTCGGCATGACCGAAACCTCGCCGGTGGTGAGCGTGAACCCGCCGCACCGGATTCAGATCGGCACCATCGGTATTCCCGTTCCCAGCACTGATATCAGGATTGTCGACGACAATGAAAATGACGTTCCTGCCGGCCAGAGTGGCGAGCTGTGCGTGAAAGGCCCGCAGGTGATGAAGGGCTACTGGCAGCGCGAGGAAGCCACCCGCGAGACCATGACCAAAGACGGTGAATGGCTGAAAACTGGTGATATCGCCCTGCTGCAGGAAGATGGCTTTCTGCGTATCGTGGACCGCAAGAAGGACATGATCCTGGTGTCGGGTTTCAACGTGTACCCCAACGAGGCGGAAGACGTGGCCGCCACCCATCCGGACATTCTGGAATGTGCCGCTGTGGGCATTCCGGATGAAAAGAGCGGGGAAGCGGTGAAACTGTTCGTGGTGAAAAAGAACCCGGATCTGACCGAACAGCAGGTGATCGAGCACTGCCGCACCGGCCTGACCGGTTACAAACTGCCGAAGATCGTGGAGTTCCGCGCCGATCTGCCGAAGACCAATGTGGGCAAGATCCTGCGGCGGGAGCTGCGGGGGAAATAGTTGAGCAGCATTGAGCCAAGCCTGCCTCGCGCAGGCTTTGTTTTTTCCGGCCCCGGCTTTTTTGTACAATGCGCCCCCTGTTTGAATTGAAGACGGCCATTGTCGTGCCGCTGGAAGCCCGTGGAAAAGCCGGAACCGAACCCCGAAACCAAGCCCGATCTGGCTGCCCTGCGCCGGCAGATCCCCCTGTGCCTGACCCGGGACCGCTACCGGCTGGCCCGCAGTCTGGACCAGCTGCAGCAGAGGGAACGGCAAAAAGGGCAGCAGAAGCCGGATCTTCAGAAGTCAGCGCGGCAGGATGACGCGGCACCCCAGCAGCGTGACCTGCAAAAACTGCAGGCCAGCATCGAAAGATCCCAGCAGGCAGTGGCGGCGCGGCGCAACAGCATCCCGGCGCTGGAATACCCGGACTTGCCGGTGTCGCAGCGTCGCGACGACATCATCGCCGCCATTCGCCAGCATCAGGTGGTGATCATCGCCGGCGAGACCGGCTCCGGTAAAACCACCCAGATTCCCAAGATGTGCATCGAGGCCGGGCTGGGCGTGACCGGCTTTATCGGCCATACCCAGCCGCGCCGGCTGGCGGCCCGCAGCGTGGCCCAGCGCATCGCCGATGAACTGAAATCGCCGCTGGGACAGGTGACGGGCTTCAAGGTGCGTTTCCAGGATCAACTGGGCGAGCACAGCCTGATCAAGCTGATGACCGACGGCATCCTGCTGGCGGAAATTCCCAACGACCGTTTCCTCAACGGCTACGATGCCATCATCATCGACGAGGCCCACGAACGCAGCCTCAATATCGATTTTCTGTTGGGCTATATCCGGCAGATTCTGCAGAAGCGTCCGGATCTGAAAGTCATCATCACGTCGGCGACGATCGATCACTGGCGTTTCTCGCGCCATTTCAACGATGCGCCGGTGATTGAAGTGTCGGGCCGCACCTTTCCGGTAGAAGTCGTCTACCGTCCGCTGCAAACTGAAGACAGTTCCGACGACGAACAGGTGCCGGACGATGAGGGCCTGCTGGAAACCGGCGTACTGCGCGCCGTGGAAGAAATCGTGCAGCTGGAGCGCGCCCATCCCAACCCGCGCCGCCCCGGCGATATTCTGGTGTTCCTGTCCGGCGAACGCGAAATCCGTCAGGTGGCGGACCGCCTGCGCAAGAACGGGCCGAAGCACACCGAAATCCTGCCGCTGTATTCTCGCCTCAGCAACAGCGAACAGAACCGCATTTTCCAGACCCACACCGGTCGCCGCATCGTGCTGTCCACCAACGTGGCGGAAACCTCCATCACCGTGCCGAACATCGGCTATGTGATCGACACCGGTCTGGCGCGCATCAGCCGCTACAGTTACCGCACGAAAGTGCAGCGCCTGCCGATCGAGCCGGTGTCCCGCGCCAGCGCCAACCAGCGCATGGGCCGTTGCGGACGTGTCGCGGAAGGTATCTGCATTCGTCTGTACGACGAAACCGATTTTCTCAACCGTCCGGAATTTACCGAGCCGGAAATCCTGCGCACCAACCTGGCGTCCGTCATCCTGCAGATGCAGGGTTTGAAGCTGGGTGAAGTATCGCACTTCCCGTTCATCGACCCGCCCGATTCCCGCCTGGTGAATGACGGTTATCGTCTGCTGGAAGAACTGAATGCGGTGGACCGCAAGCGGCAGATTTCGCCGCTGGGTTTCGAGCTGGTGAAACTGCCGCTGGACCCGCGCATCGGCCGCATGATCATCGCCGCCAAACAATATCACTGCCTGCGGGAAATGCTGATAATCGCCAGCGGCATGAGCGTGCAGGAGCCCTGGCAACGTCCCCACGACCGGCAGGGTGCGGCGGACGAATCCCTGCGCAAATTCCAGGGCGAGGATTCGGACTTCCTCACCTATGTGAACATCTGGCAGGAAAGCGAAAAACAGAAAGAGGAGCTGAGCAATAACCGCTACCGGCGCTGGCTGCTGGAGCGTTTTCTCAGTTATCTGCGCATGCGCGAGTGGCAGGATGTGTATCGCCAGCTGAAGCAGGTGTGTCACGAACTGGGCTGGCAGGAAAACACCGAGCCGGCGCGCTACGAGGAAATCCACAAGGCCATTTTGTCCGGTCTGCTCAGCCACGTGGCGATGAAGGACGAACTGAAAGGCTACACCGCCGCCCGCAATCGCACCGTGCAGATTTTTCCCGGTTCCGCCTGCAATCAGCGCAAGCCGAAATGGATCGTGGCGGCAGAGATTGTCGAAACGCAGAAGGTGTATGCGCGCACCGTGGCCCGCATCGAACCGCAATGGGTGGAAGAAGTCGGCGCCGACCAGCTGAAGAAAACCTGGTTCGAGCCGCACTGGGAAAAGAAACCCGCCTGTGTGATGGCGCAGGAGCAGAGCAGCCTGTTCGGCCTCATCGTCAATCCGCGCAAGAACGTCAATTACAGCCATATCGATCCGGTACGCTGCCGCGAGCTGTTTATCCAGCATGCGCTGGTACTGGGCGAATATGAAACCCGCGCTCCGTATTTCCGTCACAACCGCGAGCTGATCGAATCGCTGGAATACCTGGAAAGCAAATCCCGCCGCCGCGACATTCTGGTGGACGATCTCACCCTGTACGCGCTGTTCGATGCCATCATCCCGGCCGATGTGGTGAACGGTTCCAGCTTCGAACACTGGCGCAAGTCAGCCGAACGGCAGAACCCACAGGTAATGTTCCTGCAACGCGAACAACTGGTGCAGGCCGCCGCCGACAACGTGTCCGAACACAGCTTCCCCGATCAGGTGGAACTGGAAGGCGGCAAGATTGAAATCGATTACCAGTTCGAGCCGGGCAAAAATCAGGACGGCCTCAACATCGTCGTGCCGCTGACCCTGATCAACCAGGTGCAGGAAGAACAGCTGGAATGGCTGGTGCCGGGTCTGGAAAAGGAAAAATGCATCGCGCTGATCAAGAGCCTGCCAAAGTTGCTGCGCAAGAACTATGTGCCCGCTCCGGATTTCGCCGACGCCTTCCTGAAAACCAATCCCGACCGCAATCAGTCCCTGAAAAACCAGCTCACGGAATTCCTCAAACGGCAAAAACGGGTGGACCTGAAGCCGGAGCACTTCGACGAAGCCTCGCTGCCGCTGTACCTGCTCGCCAATCTGAAAGTGCTGGACGACAAAGGCAAAACCATTGCCGAAGGTCGCGACATCCGAATGATCAAGCAGTCATTGCAGGGTGAGTTCAAGGCGTCACTGAAATCGCTCACTGCCGGCGAACTCAACCAGCAGAGTTACGATCACTGGGCCTTCGACACTATCCCGCAGGTGTACGAATCCCGTCAGGGCAATGCGCTGGTCAAGGCGTTTCCGGCCCTGGTGGACGAGCGCAGTGATGAAAACGCCGATGACCGTCCTGCAGAAGGTCACCGTGTGCGTCTGCAATTATTCGACACCGCCTACGCCGCGCAGGTGGCCATGCAGAAAGGCCTGCTGCGCCTGTTCCTGCTGGCACTGCCGCAACAGATCCGCTACCTGAAAAAGGAACACCAGCTGCCGGAAAAAGTTGCCATCCGCTACGCGCCGTTCGGTGATCGCAAGGATCTGGTGGACGGACTGGTGGAAAGCGCATTCCAGCTGGCCTTCATCGCCAATCAGCCACTGATCTGGAACAAGGCGGATTTTGACGCGCGGCTGGAGCAGGGCCGCACCCGTCTGATTCAGGCCGCCCAGCAGATCGAACGGCTCATCACCGACATCCTGCAGCGCCACCACGATGTTCTGTCCACCATCAACAACGAAAAATCACCGGCCCGGGCCGACGCCATCGCCGATATCCGCCAGCAGCTGCAACAACTGTTTCCACCGCATTGGCTGCAGCGCATTCCGTTTGCGCAGTTGCAGAACTATCCGCGCTATCTCGACGCGATTCTGTTGCGGCTCAACCGCTTGCAGGGGAATGTTGAACGGGATCGTCAGCATGTCGCCGAATTGCGGCAGTTGTGGCAACAGTATCTGCAGCGCAAAACCAAACATGAAAAGGAAGGCGTGCTGGACGAAGCGTTGCAAAACTGGCGCTGGGCGCTGGAGGAATATCGCATCTCAATATTTGCCCAGGGTATGAAGACGGCATATCCTGTATCTATGCAACGGTTGCAAAAACTCTGGCACAACGTCGCTGCCTGAAGGCAGGGGAAATGCTATGCCGGCGCACATGCTTGAGCAGTCGCTCATGGTTTCGCTGCTGGGAGGTGACCAGCTGCACATTCGCCGTCTCGCGGAAAATCCCGACGGGCCGCCGGTGTTGCTGTTGCACGGCCTGCTGGAAGACGGCACCCTCTTTTATCCTGCCGAAGGGCAGGGTCTCGCGCATTATCTCGCCCAACACGGTTACGACGTCTACGTCCCGGATTTTCGCGGCAAAGGCCGCAGCTGGCCGCCGGTGGGACGCATCACTTCCTATCGCGTGAACGAAGCCGTCACCCAGGATCTGCCCACCATACTGGAAGCGATCCAGGGTTTGCGCGGGCGTCTGCCGGTGTACTGGTTTGCCCACGCCTGGGGCGGGGTACTGGCCAGCAGTTTTCTGGCGCGCTATCCCGGTTACCGCGCCTCCATCAATGGCCTTATCTACTTTGGCACCCATCGGGTTGCCAGCAGCCACATCTTTTCCCGATCGGTCTGGCGCGACGGCCTGCAAGGCTGGCTGGCGGGTCTGTGGGCGCGGCTGGTCGGTTACATTCCGGGACGCTGGCGCCGTCGCCGCAGCAACGAATACCGGGGCATCCAGCTCGACAGTTTCAACTGGCTGCAGGGCCAGCCCTGGATCGATCCTTCCGACCATTTCGATTACGGCCACGCCCTGAGCCTGGGGCTGGACTATCCCCCCGCGCTCTATTTCGCTTCCCGCAGCGACCTGGGTTACTGCAATCCCAAAGCGGTGCGCGCCTTCATGAATGAAGTCGGCTCCCACAACGGGCGGCTGGTGATCCTGGGCCGGCAGGAAGGCAACCTACACAATTACACACACATTACGATGCTGACCCACCCGGATGCGGCGCGAGATCACTTTCCTTTCATGTTAAACTGGACGTTGGAAATCAGCCGCCTGCGTTATGAGGCCGAAACCGGGGACGACCCCCAGGCCAGCGACAGCAACCGCTCGGCGGCCCGTGGTAATTGAATCGCGGTGACTGAATCCCAGTTAGTTCACGCCCATTCAGGCTGCTGTAAAGAAGCCAGGCTGTTCCGAAAAATATCTATAAGGCCGGAGGTCTTGAGTGACTCAATCGAAAGATGCCCGTCGCGTTGTCATCAGCGGCACCGGGTTGTACACCCCTCAGCAAACCATCAGCAACGCCGAACTCGTCAAGTCGTTCAACGCCTATGTTGACAACTTCAATGCAGAAAACCGCGCCGCCATCGAGGCGGGCACCCTGGAAGCGCTGAGCCATTCCAGCGAGGAATTCATCGTCAAGGCATCCGGCATCGAAAGCCGCTATGTGATCGACAAAACAGGCATACTGGACCCGGCGCGTCTGTGCCCCCGCATTCCCGAACGCGCTGACGAAGAGCCCTCCATCCAGTGTGAAATCGCCGTCGCTGCCGCCCGTGAAGCACTGGTCCAGGCCCGCAAGACCGTGGATGAAGTCGATGCCGTGATCGTTGCCTGTTCCAACCTGCAGCGGGCCTATCCTGCGATGGCCATCGAGGTGCAGAACGCGCTGGGCATCAAGGGCTTCGGCTTCGACATGAACGTCGCCTGTTCCTCTGCCACGTTTGGTTTGCAATGCGCCCGCGATGCGCTGCTGTCCGGTTCCGCTCGTTGCGTACTGGTGTTGAATCCGGAAATCTGTTCCGGCCATCTGGCGTGGCAGGATCGCGACTGCCATTTCATCTTCGGCGACGTGTGCACGGCGCTGGTGGTGGAGCGGGCGGAAACCTGCAAAAACCCCGACGCCTGGGAAATTATCGGCACTCGTCTGCAAACCCAGTTCTCCAACAATATCCGCAACAATTTTGGATTCCTGAACCGCTGCGATGAAAGCGGCATCGGCGCCCGCGACAAACTGTTCTGCCAGAATGGCCGCAAGGTGTTCAAGGAAGTGGTACCCATGGTGGCGGAGCTGATTGCCAGCCATCTGTCGGACGAATCCATCGAAGTGAGCGGATTGCGCCGTATGTGGCTGCACCAGGCCAACCTGGGCATGAACCAGCTGATTTCGAAGAAAGTGCTGGGCCGCGATGCCGAACCTGCCGAGGCGCCGGTGATCCTGAATGAATATGCGAATACCAGTTCGGCCGGGTCCATTATCGCGTTTCACAAGCACCGCCAGGATCTGCAGTCCGGTGAAGTGGGTGTGATCTGTTCCTTCGGCGCCGGATATTCTGCCGGCAGCGTCATTGTCAAGCGGCTGTAATCTGAATAGTCGTCCAATCTGTCCATGGAAGGAGCCGCGCGGCTCCTTCCTGCTTTCACCGCTCCAGCTTTGTCCAATTGATCTCGCCTGTACGGTCTGCTACTTTCGGTTGGTCACGCCGTCGTCTTCGGTGTTGTGAAAAATTACCATCGGATTCCGGCGCCTGCCTGTAACAAATGCCGGAATCAATCGTCTCATCTGCAGTTGCGACAATGTTGTCTGGTTGTCGCCTTCCCCTTGCGGACACTGACGTCCGTTTTTTTAATCAACCGGTACTTGAGGAGAAACACCCATGGCAAAGTTCAATTCACTGAAACCCGTCGCGGCTGGTCTGGGCCTGGCGGTGGCTGCATCGGCACTGAGTTTGTCCACTGCTGTCAACGCGGCACAGAATCCGTTCGCCACCGCTGAGCTGTCCAGCGGCTACATGGTGGCGGCTGACGAAACCAAGCCGGCTGAAGGTACTTGCGGTGGCTCCATGAAAATGGAAGACGGCAAGTGCGGAGCGCAAAAAGCCAAGGAAGAAGGCAAGTGCGGCGAAGGCAAGTGCGGCAGCGATGACGCCAAAGCCAAGGCCAAAGCCGAAGGCAAATGCGGCGAAGGCAAGTGTGGTGGTGAAAAGGCCAAAGCCGAAGGCAAGTGCGGCAAGTAAACCCGGAGCCATTGCAATATGAACCAGCGTAAGGCCTCCGTCATTCGCGGCGCGGGTCTTGGTTTGCGGCGGGCCTTCATCGGCCCGCTTTGCGAGCACAAGTCCACTGGACCGTGCGGCGATTTCATGGCCGGAATCGATTTCATGGAAGTCGCTCCGGAAAACTGGATCAACGTCGGCGGACGCTTTGGCAAACAGTTTCGCGCACTCACCGAGGTCTGTCCCTTCGTGCTGCACGGACTGTCGTTATCGCTGGGCAGCCCGGCGCCGCTGGATCTGGATCTGGTGCGCAATATCAAGCGATTGATGGACTCGCATGGCATTGATCTGTACACCGAACATCTCAGTTATTGCAGCGACGAAGGTCATCTGTACGACCTCATGCCGATTCCGTTTACCGACGAAGCCGTGCATTACGTCGCCAAGCGCATCCGCCAGGTGCAGGATATTCTGGAGCGTCGCATCGGCATCGAAAACGTGTCCTATTACGCAGCCCCCGGCCAGCAGATGCGCGAGATCGATTTTCTCAATGCGGTGCTCGACGAAGCTGACTGCGATCTGCTGCTGGATGTGAACAATATTTACGTCAACAGCGTCAATCATCAATATGACGCGCTGGAATTTCTGCGCGCCATTCCGGCCCGGCGTATCGCCTATCTGCATGTCGCCGGTCATTTCAACGAGGCAGACGATCTGATCGTCGACACCCACGGCGCAGCGGTGGTCGATCCGGTCTGGCAACTGCTGGATCAGACTTATGCTTTGTTCGGAGCGAAGCCAACCTTGCTGGAGCGGGATTTCAATATTCCACCGCTGCCTGAACTGGTTGGTGAAGTGGAAAAGATTCGCGCGATTCAGTCCCGCCACCAGGGCGTACTGAATACGGCGGAAGTGGGCGCGGAGAAGATCGCATGAAAAACGCCACAGCAACCGAACAGTTGCAGCGCGCTTTCGCCGCCCATATCCGCGATCCACACAGCAACCCGGCGCCGGCGGACATCGAAGACCGTCGCATGGCGATTTACCGCGAGCTGTTTCACAACAACATCACCAGCTTTCTGGCGGGTGGTTTTCCCGTGTTGTGCAAGGTGCTCGGCGCTGAACGCTGGCAGGCCCTGACGAGTGATTTTTTTTCCCGCCATCGCAGTGCAACACCCTATTTTCTGCAGATCGGCCAGGAGTTCCTGCACTACCTGCAGCAGGAATACCAGCCACACGCGGATGATCCACCTTTTCTGCTGGAGCTGGCTCACTATGAATGGCTGGAACTGGCGGTTGATGTCGATCCTGATGAAATCCCTGCCAGTGGCTTCAATCCGGAAGGTAACCTGCTGCACGGCCGGCCCTTGCTGTCACCGCTGGCTTACGTGGCCTGCTATGAATTTCCCGTGCACCGCATAGGGCCGGATTTTCAGCCACAGCAGCCGGGCGAACAGCCCACCTGGCTCATCATTTACCGTGATCGCGACGACCGGGTGCGCTTCATGGAAATCAATGCTGTCACCGCACGCCTGCTGACGTTGCTGCAGGAAGACAGCGCGCTCACCGGTCGCACCGCCATCGAACAGGTGCAGGCGGAGCTGCAGCACCCGCAGCCCGAGGTGGTTCTGCAGGGTGGCTTGCAGGCCCTGGAGCATCTGCGTCAAACCGGCATTGTTCTCGGCACGGAGCTTAAAACCGTCTGAGCCGCATTTAGTCAAAATCAAATCCCTTTATGGAGGTCATCCCGTATGAACCTGCTCTCTACGCTTGCCCGTCATTTGCACACTCTGCAGGAAAAATTCAGGGCAGCCGATTTTCTCGCGCCGCTGGCATTCCGGCTTTATCTGGCGCCGGTCTTCATCTCGGTGGGCCTGCACAAGGCGCTGCACTTTGACGACATCGTGCAGTGGTTTCAATTCGGACTGGAGCTGCCAGCGCCCTATCTGATGGCGCTGCTGGCAACAGCGGCCGAGCTGGGAGGTGGTTTTGCCTTGCTGTTTGGCGTCGCCACCCGCTGGATCGCCGTACCCCTGATGGTGACCATGATCGTCGCTGCGGGTACCGCCCACTGGCACAACGGCTGGTTTGCCGTCGCACCGTCCGACCCCGATACCAGCATCGCCAGCCTGCTGGCTCCGATCGGTTTTCCCGGTGCGCAGGAAAGCCTTGCAAACAGTGAGGAGGTTGCGCAGCGCCTGGACCGTGCCCGCAATCTGCTGCGTGAACACGGCAATTACGACTGGCTGACGGAAACCGGCAATTTCGTGGTGCTCAACAACGGGATCGAATTCGCCTTCACTTATTTCATCCTGTTGCTGAGCCTGTTTTTCACCGGTGGCGGCCGTTACGTCAGCGTCGATTACTGGTTGGCCCGGCGCCTGTCGTTGGCTCGATAATGGGCGCTGCTCCCCTTTTTGTATCCGCCGGGGTTTTGTATTGTCCGGTCCAAAACGCTAGAATCCCGAGCGATCAAGTGTGAGGGGCGAAGGATCATCATGAAAAAGCTGTTGTCCGGGATACTGTTGGCCGTCGCAGGATGGACTGTGCTGCCTGCCCACGCCAGCCAGGAGGCTGATCCCTGGGAGGGCTTCAACCGGGTCATGTTTACCTTCAATGACACGCTGGACCGCTATCTGCTGAAGCCTGTGGCTATCGGTTACGACAAGGTCATGCCCGATCCGCTCCAGAATGGTGTCAGCAACTTCTTCAACAATCTCGGCGAAGTCAAAACCATCACCAACGATTTGCTGCAGGCAAAATTTGGCCAGGCGGGGCTGGACACTACCCGCTTGCTGGTGAACACCACAGTGGGCCTCGGCGGCTTCATCGATATCGGATCCCGCATCGGGCTGCAGCAGAACGACGAGGATTTCGGCCAGACCCTTGGCTACTGGGGCGTTGTTTCCGGCCCCTACCTCGTGTTGCCGTTGCTCGGTTCCAGCACCGTGCGCGATGCCGCTGGGCGCTATCCGGATTATCTGGTTAACCCCAGCAATCTGGTGGAACACGACCGCACCCGTTACTCCATCGATGCCCTGTATGTGATTGATGTGCGCGCCGGCCTGCTCGAAGTGGAAAAACTGGTGGCGGCGGACCGCTACACCTTCTTCCGCGAAGCCTATATGCAGCGGCGGGAATTCCAGGTGCGGGACGGCGTCATGGACGACGATTTCGAGGGTGAAGAAGACCTGTTCGAGGACGAAGAGCCAGGCGACGGCTCCACCGAAGAAGAATTCGAGTAGCAAAATCAGGCCGTTAAGCCCCGAAAAACTGACATTTCCTGCACATTCCCCCGTCCTGTCCGCTGGGGTATACTCGGTGTGACTTGCAACCCTGTGCCAGCGATCATAATAAAAAGGAATGGCCATGAAACAGTTTTCAACGTCGGTGGCGGCAGTCGCCTTCATCCTCACAGCGTCCGCCGGTTTTGCCACCACGCCTGAAGTCCTCAATCGCGGCTGGAAACCCTCCATCGAAATTGCCGGCTCCGGTGACACCGCTACCGCCGTCACCAACATGCGCGCCATGGCCGACCTGCAGCGGGTCGTGCTGCAGAACACCGAATTCCATCAGCAGACCCAGCAATTCGTCGACGAACTCTGGGCGTCGCTCGAATCCTTCAACCTCAATCGCTACTACGAATTGCTGCCGGAAACCGACGGCGACTGGCGTCAGCTGCGGGTCTATGGTGCCCGCGACGGCAAGCTTTATCGCGTCGGTCCGGACGCTGACAAGATCGGCATTGATGCCGATGGCAAGGTGCGCGAAATGGGCGACATGGCTTTACAGGTGCGGGCCAAGCGCCTGGCATCTTCGGGCGAAACCCATTACCTGTTGCAGAATTCGATGGAGCTGGGGGTAGGGCAGGTGGCGTGGCCTTCTGTCAAACAGGCTACAGAGGAAACCCTGCGCATCGTCGTGGACGGCTCGCCGGAATTCAGCAACAAGGCAGAACGCAATACCGCGCAGCTTTACCGCGACAAAGTGATTCGCATGAACTCGTCGCTGGGCGCAGAAGACGTGGATGTGATCGCGCCCTTGTGGGCCTCGTTTCCCGCCATGTGGGATCTGCTGGCCCAAATGGGACGGATCGAGGATGTGGTCTATCACGATCTGAGCCAGGGTTACCGCAAGATGAACGGCTCCTTCGTGCTCGATCCCGAACTGATGAAACGCAACTACCCGGCGCTGGCCAGCCATGTGCTCAATATGGATCGCCTGTTCTCGGGCGGTATCCGCCTTACTGATGCGCGTGGTGAATTGCTGACGGCAGAAATCGACAGCCAGACACTGCGGGGCCAGTTCCAGGCATTTGTCGCCGATGGCCGTATCGTGCCGGTATCTGGCGGACGCGTGCTGCTGGATGCGCCCGCGATTCCTGATGGCCAGCCCTGGGAACTGGTGGCTCACATGGATGGCACCATGTCGATTCTGGGAGTGATTACGAATGTTCAGAACCTGAGGGCGCGGGTGCAGTATCTGTCGTTGCCGGACGGTGCCAAGCTGGTGGCCCAGGTCACAGAAGTGCCGGATGTCAGCGTGAAGGGCAATGCGCTGGGCGTGATGCCCACTGCCATGATCGACGTGGTGCTGCCGAAAAATATCGATCAGATCATCAAGGATTTTATTGCGGTGGCCTGTCAGGGCAATGACGGCAAAGGCATTCTGGTGGGCGGCCAGTTCCAGCAGGCTGCCAATGGCGAAAGTGCCAAGCTGGTAATGAAGTCTGCTTTCGAGGGGCTGGATAACTTTTTCGTGCGGGTGGGGATGGGTATCGTGAGTGACCGGGTGATTCCCGATCCGCAAGTATCAGTGGAATTGCGCAAACTGATTTTCGACACGCAGGAAGCGTTCGCCCACGATCTGAACGGATTCGTGCAGACGGCATCGCTGTAAATGCAGTGTTAGGAAAAAGGCCCTGTTGCAGGGCCTTTTTTTTAATTGCAGATTTTTCTGATGACCACGCCGAGCCGGAATTTATGCAGATCCGGTTGCGGAATCACCCGCACGACTTCAACGATCGCTTCGAGCGGCGCGAAGTCCGGACCTTCAGATGGAATGGTGACCCGGAGGCGGTCGCCCATTTCAAGTTTTTTCTGGGTTTCGAGCAGCATGCCGGCGCCACTCAGGTTGCGGCAGCGGCCTTCGTAACGTTCCTTGCTGTCTGCCTTGGTGAAGGTCACCACCGTATCGACCTTCATGCGAATGAAATTACGTTTTTCTTCGTATGAGCGCTCTGACAAAATCATGCGACCTCTCTGCTTGGCACTGCTTTTTTATTGTCGTGGGCCTGTAGACAAAACCCGCGCGGCGCGGGTTCCGATTGAGTATATCAAAGGTCCGCCGGATGGCCATATTTTCAGGTAATGAATTTGGCGCGTAGCCGGTTGTTGCAGACTACGGTTCCGTCTGGTTGCAAAAGCAGCGGCCAAGGAGTAATTTGAAGACTCATTGGCGTTTGTCTAGCCAAATCAGGTTTTTTCATTCACCGTCAATTCTTCATTCACCGTCAAAAAGGACACCGTTCGGCCCATGAAGCCGATGCAGCATAACAAGCAGGATGGCATCGTTCTCATCATTGATCAGGAACCCGAGCTGCGTGGAGTGATGGCGTCCTGGTTGAGTCGGGAAGGTTTTCAGATCCATCTCGAATCCAACGGAATGCTGGGGCTTGAATACTGGCGCATTCACCAGCCTGCCGTGCTGATATGCGATGTGCGCCTGCCGGGGATAGACGGGCTTGGCATACTGAGCCAGATCGCCGAGGCGGAATCCGAAACCCAGGTGATCATGATGTCCCGCATCGAGGACACGGATACTGTGCTGTCCGCATTGCGACTGGGTGCGGCCGATTATCTGACGAAACCCGTACAGGATCGGGCCGTTTTGGTGCACGCGGTCAATCGCGCTTTCGAGGAATACCATCTTATTCGCCAGAACCGCCTTTATCGGGAGGCATTGGAGGCGAAAAACCGTGAACTCAACGACAGCCTGCGCCTGCTGAAAGAAGACCAGGAAGCCGGGCGGGCGGTGCAGCTGAAAATGCTGCCAGCTCCCACCAAGGATTACGGCAACGTCCACATCGAATACAAGATCATTCCTTCCCTCTATCTCAGCGGCGATTTCGTCGACTATTTCAGTATTGGCCCCCGCCAGATCGGTTTTTATCTGGCGGACGTGTCCGGGCATGGCGCCTCGTCGGCGTTCATCACGGTCCTGCTCAAAACCATGGCCAACCGGGTCAAGCAGCGTTATCGCGAATCCCCTGACAACATCAAGAACCTGCTGCCGGCGGACATCCTGCGTCGCGCCAATGATGAACTGATTCCGCTGGGGCTGGGCAAGCACCTGGCCATTTTCTGCGGCCTGATCGATCTGGAGGAAAAACAGCTGGTTTTCTGCAGCGCCGCCCATTTTCCGCCGCCGCTGCTGGTCACTCTGGGCCAGATCCGTCCCCTGGAGGGCAAAGGTCTGCCGGTCGGATTGTTTGAGGATGTTCTCTACGAAAATCAAACGGTTGAGCTGGGTGACAGCTTCGAGTTGGTGCTGTTTTCGGACGGTATCCTGGAGGTTATGCCACAGTCCTCAGTGGCACAAAAAGAAGCGCATCTGGTGGAAATGGTCGGAAAAGGGATTCATAATATCCGGCGAATTCTGGACCATCTGGATTTGCACAGGCATCAGGCGGTTCCGGACGACATTGCGATCATGACAGTCTCTTGCAAGGGCAGTTAAGCACGATCATGGCTGAATCCAATTGTGGCAAAGCGTTGTATGCGGTCCATCAGGGCACGTATGTCGTGAAGCTGGTGGGTGACATCCGGGTTCCCATTTGTGCGACCTTTGACGGCTTCATCGAGAATATGTTTCATGATGGGCAGTTGAATTCCGTGGTCATCGATCTGAGCGAAGCCAGCGTGGTCGATTCCACAGCCCTGGGTCTGATGGCGAAGATTGCAGTCCAGCTGCGAAAACGCTTCAACCAGAAACCTCTTATTATCAGCACCCGCCCCGATATCTCCCGCATCCTGAGCACGATGGGTTTCGAAAAAGTCTTCAATATCGTGCACGAAGCGCCCGTCAAGAATCCTCCCATGTCCGAAATGCCCAACATTCCCTGCACCCAGGGCAGCGCCTGCGACAAGGTGCTGGAAGCGCATCGCATTCTGATGGAAATGAACGAAAAGAATCGCGAGACCTTCAAGGATGTGGTGGCCGCGCTGGAATATGACCAGGTGGATATGACGAAAGAAGTGCCACCCGTGCAGGATTCCAAGCGGCACTTGATGTAAGCTGAACTTTCTCTTTTGTCCCCCGTGCAACCGTTCTTTCAGAAACGCTTGCCGAGCATCTCCTCCAGCAATACTTGATCCTTCGCGAAATTGCGCACGCCGTCCGCCAGCTTTTCGGTGGTCATGGCATCTTCGTTGAGCAGCCAGCGGAATGTCTTTTCATCCAGCACCAGTTTCGCATCGGTACATTTGCCTTGATCGGGCTGCAATACGCGCGGCAGATTGCCGTTGTCCTGCTGCAGCTCGTCCATCAATTGCGGGCTGATGGTCAGGCGGTCGCAGCCGGCCAATGCCTCGATTTCGCCGATATTGCGGAAGCTGGCGCCCATCACGATGGTCGGGTAGCCGTAGTGCTTGTAGTAGCGGTAAATGCGGCTCACCGACAGTACGCCCGGATCTTCATCCTTGTTGTATTCCTTTTTACCGGTACTGGCTTTGTACCAGTCCAGGATGCGGCCGACGAAAGGTGATATCAGCGTGGCGCCAGCTTCGGCGCAGGCTACGGCCTGGGCGAAACTGAACAGCAATGTGAGGTTGCAGTGAATGCCTTCCTGCTCCAGCGTGCGTGCTGCCTGGATGCCTTCCCAGGTGGCGGCGATCTTGATCAGCACCCGCTCACGATCGATGCCTTTTTTTGCGTAAAGTCCGATGATCTTGCGCGCCTTGGCAATGGTAGCGGCCGTGTCGAAGGAAAGGCGGGCGTCCACCTCGGTGGAAATGCGGCCGGGAACGATACCAAGAATTTCACCGCCGATGGCCACTGCCAGACGTTCGCAGGCATCGGCGGTGCGCGCCTGTCCGCTGCCGGTGGCTTCGCGCACAGCCGTTTCGATCAGTGGCTGGTATTCCGGCAGTCCGGCCGCTTTCAGCAGCAGCGACGGATTGGTGGTGGCGTCCACCGGCTTGTATTTTTTGATGGCCTGCATGTCACCGGTGTCAGCGACTACCAGCGTCATGGTTTTCAGTTGGTCCAGTTTGTTGGTCATGGGAATCCTTGTGCGTGTCGCTTCAGTGGAACACAACCTTATGTCAGATTCGGGACCAGACTAGCAGCTTGGCGAATCACGTCAACGGTGGCGTTGTCGCGGTTGGCGTTCTCGCTGATGTGGCGGCGCCACTGGCGTGCGCCCGGGCGGTTATGAAACAGGTTGATGATGTGGCGGCTGATGTATTTGAGTTTGCCGCCGTGCGCAAGTTCCTGCTCGATGTACTGGCAGATCAGTTCGAGCAATTCCCTGTCACCGGGCCTTGCACTGTGATCGCCGAATATCACGCGATCCACATCCCGCAGCATGAGCGGATTGTGATAGGCGGCGCGCCCGACCATGACACCGTCCACTTTTTCCAGATGTGCCTGACATTCGTCCAGCGTCTGGATGCCGCCGTTGATGACGATGTTCAGTTGCGGAAATTCCTGCTTCAGCAGA
This sequence comes from Gammaproteobacteria bacterium, assembly GCA_013178375.1. Taxonomy (GTDB): domain Bacteria; phylum Pseudomonadota; class Gammaproteobacteria; order Pseudomonadales; family Ketobacteraceae; genus Ch67. The sequence goes on along the minus strand of JABLXQ010000037.1, from coordinate 19,206 downwards.
TAGACGCGGTCGTAATTCAGCGGCGGAATGTCGCGGTTTTCCTTCGGGCTCAGGCCGTCCAGCCAGGCCTTGCGGGCATGAATGATGAAGGTGCTGATTCCGCTACTGGCGACGGTATCCACGAAGCGTTGCAGGTCGGCGTAATCGTCCTGGTCGTCGATGCCAATGCGGCATTTCACGGTGACTGGAATATTGGCGGCGGTCTGCATTTTTTCCACGCAGCGTGCCACTAGCGAGGGCTCTGCCATCAGGCAGGCGCCAAAGCGTCCGGACTGCACGCGGTCGCTGGGACAGCCCACGTTCAGGTTCACCTCGTCATAGCCATAATCCGCTGCGATGCGGGTGCATTCCGCCAGTGCATCCGGATCGCTGCCACCCAGTTGCAGCGCTACCGGATGCTCGCCGGGGTTGAAGCGCAGGTGCTGTTCCCGGTGGCCCTGGAGCAGGGCGGCCGTGGTCACCATCTCGGTATAGAGCAGAGCGTGATGGGTGAGCATGCGGTGGAAGGTCCGGCAATGGCGGTCCGTCCATTCCAGCATGGGGGCAACACAGAAGCGGTGGGGCAGGGTGTTAGACATAAGACCATAAAAAACAGGGAGATGAAGCGCAGCAGGACAGTCCGTCAGCAGGATCTAGTCCATTCTGCCGATGTATTGTACGGGTTGGCACTGGCACGATGCCACTGGTTATTGGACGCGGATTCTTCCTGTGAAAAGCAAAAAGCAGGGCAAGTTGGGGTTGATGCTGTGCGGGCTGCTGGTGCTGTTGGCACTGGCCGGCTGCAAGCAGGCACTGGAAAGGACGCCTTTGGCAACACCCGCCTTTGATGCGGAAACGCTGGAGCATCTGCGGCAGACCCATCCGCTGAATATCGGGCAGATTCTTGCGCAGAAAACGCTGCAGGCGCCATCGGGTGCAATGGTGTTGCAGAATCCCTACGTTCCGGTCACACCATTGTCACTGCTGGCGTGCGGGCAGGATGCAAATTGCAGTTATTCCCTGCTGCGAACCGGTCTGCCGAGGCTGAGTTTCCCGGCGCAGCCGCAGGTGTACGACTGGTGGCGACAACGGAATGGGGAGCCGGACCAGGCCCAGGTCTGCGGCGTGCAGTTTGCCGACACCGCTGGCGAGGATTACCGGCTGGCGACATTCCCCAATCGCGATGAACTGGTTGCCAGTGGTTTCGAGCTGACGCACTTCCAGGCCTGCGGTGCCTGTTCAACGTTGCAGGATCTGGCGGTGTACGGCGAACTGGATCTGACAGTCATGGCGAAAGTTTGCAGCAAGCGCTGGAGCCTGGCAGAGAAAAAATCCTGCATGCAGGCGATCGGTTTCAGCGAGGCCTGCGCCGAGTCCTGGGCTTACAACGCGATGAAAACGGCGCAGTCCTGCGCGCTGGTGTGCATTCGCGAATACGGACTGATGGCGTTGCTGACGGGAACGGAAAATGTGCCGCCGGTGAACGAACAGGGGGAACTCAATGCCTGCCTGCTGTGCGACGAGATGATGTCAGGCCCTGGTTTTCAGTACAGCGCCGGTCGTACGCGGCGTAATTCCGGCATCATTTCGGAGATCGACCGGCCGGATGAAGAAGTATACGAGGTACTGCACCGGTATTTTGAGTAAGTGATTTTCACAATCAGGTTCACATCCATCCAGCACAATAACAAAGGAGTGAATGCATGCTGTTTACGAATCGGTTTCTGCCTGTTTGCAGTTTGGTACTGGCCACGATTTTTTACACGTCAGCCACCGCGCAGACCATTTCCACTCAAGGCAAACATTTTGTCGACGAGCATGGCGCCAAAATTATCTTCCGTGGCTACAACATCCAGTCGAAGGCGCCGCCGCTCCAGCCCATCCAGTCCGCAAACGAACTGGATATTCTGCAGGACATGGGCGCCAACCTGATCCGCCTCAATTTCGTCTGGGAAGCCGCAGAACCCGAGCCGGGTTTTTACGATCCGGACTACTTCGATTATTACGACCGCGTCATTGACTGGGCCTGGCAGCGTGGCATGCATGTGCTGATCGACTTCCACAACAACGCATTTTCCCGTTACGCTGCCAAAGGCTGTGGCAGCGGCTTCCCGCGCTGGGCACTGTCACCGGATGTTCTTCCGGTGGAGCCCCGCACCGACGGCAGCTGCATCTTCAACTCCGCCATGCTGCAGGCCATGCTGAGCGCCGACAATTACACCCACTGGCGCGATTTCATGACGGATCGCCATGGTGTACGCACGCGGTTCTTCGAACTCACCCGCGTTCTGGCAGAGAAATACGCCGACCATCCTGCCGTAATCGGATTCGATCTGAATGAACCCATGGTATTCCAGCCCATCCTGCAATATGACTCGGCACTGGCCAACGTTTTCTTTAACGACTGGCAGCAGTTCATTATGGCGATCGATCCGCGCTATATCACTTTTTTCGGCGACAGCCCGTTCCAGTTTATTTTCATCAACCAGCCCCCGCACCTCGACATTCCACCCACCGGCCAGGTCTCCTTCGACGCCCATTTTTACGAAGCTGGCGCCAGCAGTTTGGGCCGCCCGCTGTTTGGAACCGCCACCAGCATTAACGCCATCGTCGCCACTCGCGAAAAATATGGCATTCCCGTGCTGGTAGGGGAGTTCGGTGTCAATCTCAAGGGCCGGCACAACCGCGATTTTCAGTACCAGATGGATCAGGTGTTGCGCCACTTCGACCGCGAACAGCTGTCATCGACGCGCTGGAATTACACGCCGCACTGGAATCCTGTGCAGAAAGATCATTTCCACGATGAGGACTTCAGCTGCTTCGACGATCAGGATCAGGTGCGGGAAAGTTGCGCGCCGCGCGCCAGTCTGCAGCAGTTGAGCGGCGACCTGATCAGCATTGATATTCACCACAAGGGTGAGGCGAAGCTGTTCATTCCACTGGTGCCGCGTTTGAGCGACCGTCTGCAGTATTCCGACACCCGCGTGGACATTCGCTGGAAGCATCAGCCGGAGCAGGGGGCGACCCGCATTTTCGCCGCCCGTAAGCGGGTATTTGGTGGCGGCACCGTGACTATCGAAACGGAGGGAGACGACCTGCACTGCCGCTACGACGAAGACGAACGTTATGTGCAATGTACCAGCGCCATTGCCGGGGAGAAGCGCGTCGTTATTTCAGGCCCCTGACACTCAAGCTGGTGGTTATTCAGACTGGCTGACATTCAACATCGTCGTTCTGGCATCCTGCGCTTCAGGTGGCGGCAACGGACAAAACCCGTTCCCCGCCCCCTGTCCATCCGATATATAATTGCCGCCTTTCTTTTCCGGACAGGATTCTTCCCATGACAGTCAGAACCCGCGTCGCCCCGTCCCCGACTGGCGATCCCCACGTTGGCACCGCCTACATCGCCCTGTTCAACCGGGTGTTCGCCCACCAGCACGGCGGCCAGTTCATCCTGCGGATCGAAGACACCGACCAGGTACGCAGCACCCCGGAATCCGAGGCCATGATCCTCGACTCCCTGCGCTGGATGGGTCTGACCTGGGACGAAGGCCCGGACGTCGGCGGCCCCCACGGCCCCTATCGCCAGAGCGAGCGTTCGGTCATCTACCGTGAACATGCCGACCTGCTGGTGCAGATGGGACACGCCTTCCACTGCTACCGCACCCCGGAAGAACTCGACGCCCTGCGCCAGCAGAAAATCGCCTCCGGCAACCAGACCGCCCTGAAACCGTCCGAACTGGCATTGCCCGCCGACGAAGTGGCCCGCCGCAAAGCCGCCGGCGCCCCCTACGTCATCCGCATGCAGGTACCGGAAGAGGGCAAATGCCCCATCGACGACATGCTGCGCGGTGTCATCGAGCTGGACTGGGCACAAGTGGACGCCCAGGTGCTGATGAAATCCGACGGCATGCCCACCTACCACCTCGCCAATGTGGTGGACGACCACCTGATGCAGATCACCCACGTCCTGCGCGGCGAGGAGTGGATCAACTCCGCCCCCAAGCACAAGCTGCTGTACCAGTACTTCGGCTGGGAGATGCCGAAGCTCTGCCACATGCCCCTGCTGCGCAATCCCGACAAGAGCAAACTCAGCAAGCGCAAGAACCCCACCAGCATCAACTATTACCGCCGCATGGGCTTCCTGCCCGAAGCCCTGGTCAACTACCTGGGCCGCATGGGCTGGTCCATGCCGGACGAGCGGGAAAAATTCTCCCTGCAGGAAATGCAGGCTCACTTCGACCTGATGCGCGTCTCCCTCGGCGGCCCGGTGTTCGACATCGCCAAACTCAGCTGGCTCAACGGCCTGTGGATTCGTGAATCCCTCACGGTTGAACAGCTGGCGCAGAAATTCCAGGAATGGGCCTTCAACGAATCGTATCTGACCCAGATCCTGCCCCTGATCCAGAAGCGGCTGGAAGTACTGTCGGATGTCGTGAAACTGGCCGACTTCTTCGTCGCCGGCCAGGTGGAACTGAACGCCACCGACCTGCAGACCGGCAAACTGGAACCCGACCAGACCCGCAAAATCCTGCAATACAGCCTGTGGCGCTTCGAGGAGCAACGCAGCTGGAACCGCGATGCCATCAACACCGCGCTCAGCGCCCTGTCCACCAGCATGGGTATCAAGCTGAAGGACTTCATGCTGCCCCTGTTCGTAGCGGTTTCCGGTCGCCAGTCAGCCCCTTCAATCATGGACGCCATGGCCATCATCGGCTCCGACATGACCCGCGCACGCCTGCGCCATGCCCTTGATTTGCTTGGCGGACCCAGTAAAAAGGAAACCAAAGAATGGGAAAAGGAGTATCGCGGATTCAATCAGCCGGACGCGCCTGAAAACGGTTGACAGCGATTTGGTTTGTCCATAAAATTCGCAACCTCTTGAGGCTGATCTTCAAGTTTTCGATTGATAAAACTCCATTGAAAACAGAAGGTTGGCCCTTGATCCAGATTGGGGCTATAGCTCAGCTGGGAGAGCGCTACAATGGCATTGTAGAGGTCATCGGTTCGATCCCGATTAGCTCCACCAATCTGAAACACCCTCAGCGTCCCCTTCGTCTAGCGGCCTAGGACACTGCCCTTTCACGGCAGTAACAGGGGTTCGAACCCCCTAGGGGACGCCACTTTTCCTTTGTTCTACCTTCCATTCTTTTGTCTCATCCCTGTCTGTTCTTCATGTCATTTATTTTCACATGGAGCGCAACATGGAAGTCATCAAAACCCTCAGGCCCGGCGATAGCGGTACCAAACGACTCACAGCGCGTTATGGCGACCGGCTAATCTGCGTCCGCTACCGCAAAGACGAAGCGCTTAACCGTCGCTATACGACCGTTGAACTGATCGTCGATGAGGGCCCCATCGAGAAAAACAAACTGTACCGGCTTGCCCCCGAAGAGCGGGCGTTAATGGTGAATATCTATGTGGCTCATGGAGATAACGACGTCCGCCGACAGGTGATTGAGGCGGGTGGCGTGTATATGGCGGATAGGAAGCTGTGGGCGTTGCCGTTGGGAAAGGTAGTAAAACTGGGGCTTATAGACCGGTTGAAGCAATAATCCAGGGCGAAGGAATTGGTAATTTTACGCTTTTTTACAGAGGTTAAAGTCCATAAAATCGAATGACAATTATCCGCTCGGTTACGCTCTGCTTTGAAGGGTGGGGCGGTAGCGTACTTGGAGCTTTGTAGGGCTGGGGGTGGAGTGCACTTACGGTCGAATATATTTCTTCCCAACCATCGACAGCTATTTGTGATTTTGCCTAGATTGGCGAAGTTGTAGATTGAGCGTTAGGCTAGCTCTTATAACAAGCAAGGGAATTTGCGGATGCTGTCTCAAGAACAACAAGAGCTATTCCAAAGGCAACAAAACGAAATCTACCCAGAACTGGGAAATGAGTTGATTTCGCTCACTCCTGAGCATTGGAACTCTTTTCTGCTTGAGTTAGTAGCCACAAAAGAAGGCGTTAGCCACTCTATCGTTTCTGAAGAGGGGCATCGAGATATAGTCACTCCATCTATGGAACTCTTTGAGCATACCCGCCGCCTTGAACTTCTCTTCAAACAATATGGTTGCATGTGGCTAAAAGCTAAATTTCATGTTTTTCTTAGTGCAGACGGCGGGTGGAAATTCACCATGGATTACCAGTACCCCGCCTAACAAGTCATTCAACGGGACTGCGCTACGCGCAGCCCGTTAACTCCAGCGTTAGCGCAACACGAATTCAAAATCCAAAACAACAGCCGTCCAGTTCGGCATGCCAAAACATCCCGCTGCACGGCATGTTTTGGGTTCAGCTGACAAAGCCAGCTAAAGCTCGCTTTGCTGGGTGCAATTTCAGCTGGAGTGATTTGGCAATAGTTCATCGTTCTGGTGGGCTGTAAACTTTGTAAATTCAAGTTCGTTGTTATTGGCGTCTTTTATGGTGGCCTTTTTTGGTCGTAGCTGTTTGTGGCAGCCAATTTATTGGTTAAGTTGCCGGTTATTCTGGTTTAAAATGTGCGGTCATTTCTCTATTTTGGCCGTAGTTGCTCAGTTTTGGCGGGTAGGGCGGTAGCCCATCCAGGGCAAACCAAGAGCATAAAGTCAAAACATGGGTTAGGTGCAAGGGGCAGGCGCTAACAAGTCGTTCAAGGGGACCGCGCTACGCTCCGCAAATGCTTGTGCATGCGCTGCGCGCATTATTGCACAAACATCTGCTCCACTCCGCGCGTCCCCTTAACTCCAGCGTTATGTGATTTTAAAATATGTCAAATTACTCGCAATATTTACCTCCAAAATCTGATCGAAGCGCAGAAGCTTTTCAATTGTGCCCAGCTTGCAGAGAAAGATTTGAGCTCAGCTGGAGCGTTTACATGAAAAGCCCTTTCGGGAGATTTAGTTGCGCTAACTGCAACGAGCCTATAAAGCTGCGCAGACTAAAAACGTATTACCTGTTCATTGGGTTATGGTGTGTACTTGTAGCGTTTGGGATAATTCTCATTGCAATTCAATTTCCCAATAAAGAGTCGGTGAAAATGTTGTCGGGATTGTGGGTAGTATTAATGGTGGCTATTTATCTTCCAATCGATAGGTATATTGAATCGAAATATGATGTCGTTAGAAGGTAAATCACATAACAAGTCATTCAAGCGGACCCGCTGACGCGGGCCGCTTAACTCCAGCGTTATGCAAAACCGAGAAGTTCGAAACCCAAAGACAAAGCCCAGTTTGGATGATTTCAAGATTCGTGAAAATTCGGTTTTGTTGGTTGTTCTTTGGGGTGGTTATTTCAGTTGGTGGTTTTTGAAACTGGTAAAAATGGTAGTTACTTCATTTTGTCTGTTTCTTCTTGGTTGCCGTATTTCCAGGTGAGTTTATGATTTCACAAAGCTGGTTTTCGTTGGTTTCAATAATCAGTAGCTGGCATTATGCAAACCGGGCAGTGATGTTCTGCTGTTTATTGCCATAAAAGTCAAAAAAAAGGTTCATGGCCAAAAACAAGGGCTCGCATAACAAGTCATTCAAGCGGACACCGCTGACGCGGCGCCGCTTAACTCCAGCGTTAGGCGTTTCACGAGGAATCGAAATTGAAGATAGGTGAGCCACTAATTCTTCCGCATTGGAACTATTTTTTATGTCTTGAAGAGGATGTAATTAGACTTTCGAGATGGATTGAAATAGCAGAAGGCAATTTTCAATGCTACTCCATTGAGATTGCAAGATTGCTGATGGCTTCATCCTCTGAAGTCGATGTGGTTGCAAAGCTCGTTTGTAAAAGTATTGATAGTGAGTCTAAAGCCGATAATATTAACGCGTATCAGAATTTACTCACAGCTCGCTATCCAACAATTAAAGATGCACATACGGCTATTCCTAGATATGGGATTTCGCTTTATCCATGGCGCTCGTGGGCTGAAGAAAAATCGCCACCGGAGTGGTGGATCGCAACAAATAAAGTAAAGCATCATCGTTCCGAATACTTTGAAAAGGCATCACTAATAAATCTACTAAATTCGATGTCTGGTTTGCTTATTTTGATAACGCTACTTTATCGAGATAAAGTTCATAAGCTCTATCCGCTTACAGAGCTATTTATACCGAAATCGTTCCTTTTAAATATGGGTGAATCGAAAGTAAGGTTCACGGATAAAGCCTAACAAGTCATTCAAGCGGACCCGCTGACGCGGGCCGCTTAACTCCGGCGTTATGCAAAACAAAAACCCAAAAAACAGATAGGAGCAATTGATGGGATGGGCAACAAAGTACATTGAAAAGTTGAAGTCAAACGAGGAGGTTTCCTTTCGGCCGAGAGGTGGTTCAATGAAAGGTAAAATCGAATCAGGTCAGTTATGCACAGTCGCACCGGTAAAGGAGGAGGATATCAAGAAGGGCGATATTGTGTTGTGTAAAGTTAACGGCAATGAATATCTTCACCTCATTAAGGCAGTTCAAGGAAAGAGATATCAAATTGGTAACAATCTTGGTCGTATCAATGGATGGATAACATTCAATTGTATATACGGAAAATTAGTAAAAGTTGAGCCATAAGCTCAACAATAATTTTTTCTAAGTGCATATTAGTTTTGTGTGTATTTAGAAAAGTGTAAAAACAAAGGGCGCGCATAACAAGTCATTCAAGCGGACTGCGCGACGCGCAGCCGCTTAACTCCAGCGTTATACAAAACCCAAAGTTCAAAACATGAAAACCAAGATTGGCTGATTTTCGGTTTCGTAGGTATTCAGTTTCGTGGATTGTTCTTTTGGGTTGTGATTTCAGTAGGTGGTTTTTGAAACAGGAAAAATAGTGGTAGCTTCATTTTTTCTGTTTCTTCCGGGTGGTTGTATTTCCAGTTGAGTTCCTGATTTCATAAAAGCCGGTTTCATTGGTTTTAAAAAATAGGTTTTGGTCTGGCTGGTCTAAATCAGTAGTTTGCTTTGTGCAAACCGGCCAGTAATGTCTTGCTGGTTCCGTGCAGTCAAGGTCAAAACACAAGTTCACAGTCAAAATCAAAGGCATGTATAACAAGTCGTTCAAGCGGAGCCGCTGACGCGGCCCGCTTAACTCCAGCGTTATACAAAAACCAAAGATCAGAACATGAAAACCAGGACCGGATGTTTCCATGTTTCTTGAACATTCCGGTTCGTGGATTGTTCTTTGAGGTGGTAGTTTCAGTAGGTTATTTTTGAGGCAGGTAAAAATGGTGGTAATTTCATTTTGTCTTTTTCTTCTGGGCGGTTGTTTTTCCAGGTGGATTTCTGATTTTATAAAAGCCTGTTTCATTGGTTTCAAAAAATCGGTTTTGGTTTGGTCTAAATCGGTAGTTGGCATTGTGCAAGTCGGGCAGTAATGTTTTGCTGATTCCGTGCAATCAAGGTCAAAACACAAGTTCACAGTAAAATTCAAAGGCATGTATAACAAGTCGTTCAAGCGGAGCCGCTGACGCGGCCCGCTTAACTCCGGCGTTATGCAAAACCGAGAAGATCAAAACCTAAAGACAAAGCCCGGTTTGGATGATTTCTGGATTCGTGAAAATTCGGTTTTGTGAGTTGTTCTTTTGGGTGGTGATTTCATTTTGTCTGTTTCTTATGGGCGGTTGTATTTCCAGTTGAGTTTCTGTTTTTCAAACGCCGGTTTTCGTTGGTTTCAAAAACTGGTAGTTGGCATTGTGCAAACCGGGCCGTGATGTCCTGCTGGTTCGGTGCCAAAAAGGTCAAAACAAAGGTTCAGTGTCAAAAACAAAGGCTCGCATAACAAGTCATTCAAGCGGACACCGCTGACGCGGCGCCGCTTAACTCCAGCGTTAAGTTACCTTGGGTCTTTGGTTCTTAAAGCCCGCAGTGGCTTCAACGCTGTGCCATTAGCGGCGATCATTGTCGCAGCTGGCAAGCAAGGCAGGGCAAAACTCTTTCTATTGGCACCGTGCCGCCTCAAAGCGGCTGGCCTTAGCGTGCTTGGTGCCGGTTCGGTTGTCCGCTTCTTATTTACTGCAGGTTCATTTGGTTATTGCGGGTTGGCAGCTTTCGTTCACTTGGTTGGGTTGGTTATTCTTGCCGCGTTAGTCACGCTCAGGGCAGGCCAACCGCTTTCAGTTTTGTGGTGTTCGTCAGGTTTTCGGTCGGTGTGGTCTTAAGCAGGGCGGTCACCTAACAAGTCTTTCAAGCGGACAGCGTGACGTCCCAAAAAGTTTGGCATTCGCTTCGCTCATTCTATGCCAAACTTTTCGGGTCGCCACGCTGCCGCTTAACTCCAGCGTTAGGTGAGTGAAAAAAATCGGCACGATATGAGTTATGAATATCTGAAACCAGTGTTGGAATTATTGTTGAAAAAATATTTGAGTATTGATTACCCTGAATGGGTAAAGCTGTATCAAAACTCAGATAGATTTAGCGATTACTGTGATGGTATAGATGATCCAGACATTTCAGATATGGACTTCTGACAAGCACATACAGATGTCCTTGAGTTGGAAACAGATGATTGCGGTGCATATGCATTAGTTTGTATTACTGTGTATCCGTTCAACATACACAGATCTCCGCCAGCCCCATCTGCATCTTTGCTTATCTATGATTCAGGCAAAAAAGTGGTTTCAGATATAAGTAGGTGGCATTGAAGTCCGCTGTCACCTAACAAGTCATTCAAGCGGACCGCGGGACGCGGCCGCTTAACTCCAGCGTTATGCAAATCGAGATAAGATCATGGACTTCAGCTTAGATTCATACAATGAATTCCAGAGTCAATATCAGAACGAATCTGATAGGACGGTAGGAATACTAGCCTCAAGTTTTCTCGACAATCATTTGGAAATGATCATTCGATGTAAATTGGCGGATCATAAGGTGGCAGATAAAATTTTTGATGGTTATGGTCCGTTGGCTACGTTTTCAGCAAAAACAGATATGGCATTGCTATTGGGGTTGATAACTGAAAGAGTTCATAAAGATATCAATTTGATTAGAAAGATTCGAAATATCTTTGCACATGAAGCTGAAAAAGTAGGTTTTGAGATAGATCAGGTTAAGGGTTTGTGCGCCAAGCTATGGCCTGCAGAAGGTATTCCACGATCTGATGGAACCAAAAATAGAATTGAGGGTGCCAAAGCACAATTTTTGCATTCGGTTTTTTTGTGCATACTACATATCGATACAGAGCTTAAAAGAACTCAAAAAATAAAAGTTCCGAAATTTCATTTCGAGGAAGTTGTGGACTGATTTGCATAACAAGTCATTCAACGGGACTGCGCTACGCGCAGCCCGTTAACTCCAGCGTTATGCAAAACCGAGAAGTTCAAAACCAAAAAGCAAAGCTCGATTTGGCTGGTTCTAGGATTCATGAAGATTTGGTTTTGTGGGCTGTTCTTTTGGGTGGTAATTTCAGTAGGTGGTTTTTGAAACAGGAAAAAATGACGGTAACTTCATTTTGTCTGTTCCTTCTGGGTAGTTGTACTTCCAGGTGAGTTTCTAATTTTCAAAAGCTGCTTTCGTTGGTTTCAAAAAAGCAGTAGTAGGCAATGTGCAAACCGGGCAGTGATGTTCTGCTGGTTTATTGCCAAAAAGGTCAAAACAAAGGTTCAGTGTCAAAAGCAAAGACTCGCATAACAAGTCATTCAAGCGGACCCGCTGACGCGGGCCGCTTAACTCCAGCGTTAGACTAAACGAAAAATACCTATGCATACTAAATTAGTAAAATCTCTTGTCGAGTTTATCGAAGAAGCAGATTCTGTCGGACCACTTTCTGAGTTAGTGATTTTTCGCGGTCAGGCTGTAAAAGGAAATTTATTGCCTGGAGTTGCACGTAAGAGTCCAAAAACGGATAGCACTTCAGAGGAAAAATCACTACTTGATCAGCTGCTTTTGCAGGGCGCGTCGATGGTTAAAGATGTAGGATCCACCAAGCTTGATCTGCTTATAGTAGCACAACATTTTGGGCTGAAAACGCGACTTCTAGATTGGACAAGCAATCCATTAGCCTCTCTGTGGTTTGCCTGTGCAGATAGAAGTGATGGTGATGTTTATGTGTACGCTTTAGAAGCCGATGACTTGCTGCAGAAAAATGTATATGAGATAGATCCATTTTCTATTAAGAAAACCAGGGTAATTCAACCGCGGTTAAACAATGCGAGAATCATTGCGCAAAGCGGTTGGTTCACTCTGCATAAGTATTCAAATCAAACGTCGAGGTTTGTACCTCTGGATGCAAATCGTGATGCAAAAAGTCTCTTGCATGAATTTTGTATACCAAGCGATTTTAGGCATCATATCCGTTGTTCTCTTGCCCGTCATGGGGTTACATCAAGTACATTGTTTCCAGACCTTCAAGGGTTGTGTGATCATCTAAACTGGAAACATCATATGGTCTAACAAGTCGTTCAAGCGGAGCCGCTGACGCGGCCCGCTTAACTCCAGCGTTAAGTTACCTTGGGTCTTTGGGCCTTAAAATCAGCAGTAGGTTTTGGCCATGTGCCGTTAGCGGCGTCCATTGTCGCAGCTGGCAACCAAGGCGGGGCAAGGCCTCTTCTATCGGCACCGTGCCGCCTCAAAGCGGCTGGCCTTTACGTGCCGCGTGCAGGCTAAGTTGTCCGCTACTTTTTCGCGGCAGGCGCAGTTTTGGCTGAAAGCTGGCAGCTTTCGTCCACGTGGTTGGTTTGGTTATTCTTGCCGCATTAGTCACGCTTGGGGCAGGCCAACCGCTTTCAGTTTTGTGGTATTCGTCAGGTTTTTGGTCGGTGCGGTCTTAAGCAGGGCGGTCACCTAACAAGTCATTTAAGCGGACCGCGTGACGTCCCAAAAAGTTTGGCATTCGCTGCGCTCATTTTATGCCAAACTTTTCGGGCCATCACGCGGCCGCTTAATTCCAGCGTTATGCAAAACCGAGAAGTTCAAAACCCAAAGACAAAAGCCAGATTCAGTTGGTTTCTTGATTCGTAAAAGTTGGATTTTGTGGGGCGTTCTTTTGGGTGGCTATTTCAGTTGGTGTTTTTAGAAGCAGGAAAAAATGGTGATAACTTCATTTTGTCTGTTTCTTCTGGGTGGCTGTATTTCCAGGTGAGTTTCTGATTTTTCAAAAAACGGTTTTGGTTGGTTTAAAAAATCGGCAGTTGGCATTGTGCAAACCGGGCAGTGATGGTCTGCTGGTTAGGTGCCAAAAAGGTCAAAACAAAGGTCCAGTGTCAAAAGCAAGGGCTCGCATAACAAGTCATTCAAGCGGACCCGCTGACGCGGGCCGCTTAACTCCAGCGTTAAGTTACCTTGGTTCTTGGGGTCTTAAAACCAGCAGCTAGTTTTGGCTTTGCGCAATTTGCGGCAACCGTTGGTGCGGTCGGCAAAAGCGGCAGGGCAAAGCACATTCTATTTACATCGTGCCGCCTCAAAGCGGCTGGCCTTTGCGTGCCAAGTGCAGGTTCGGTTGTCCGCTACTTTTTCGCGGCAGGTGCAGTTTGGGCGGAGAGTTGGCAGCTTTCGTCCACCAGGTTGGGTTGGTTATTCTTGCCGCATTAGTCACGCTTGGGGCAGGCCAACCGCTTTCAGTTCGGTGGTGTTCGTCAGGTTTTTGGTCGGCGCGATCTTAAGCAGGGCGGTCACCTAACAAGTCATTTAAGCGGACCGCGTGACGTCCCAAAAAGTTTGGCATTCGCTGCGCTCATTTTATGCCAAACTTTTCGGGCCATCACGCGGCCGCTTAATTCCAGCGTTATGTGTCACGCCGGAGTTGGATTGTAGAATTCGGCAGGTTTGTGCTCAGGCAAAGCTTTTCAGTTTCAATGTGGCCCGCTTGTTTATAGTAGTGGTGAATTCTACAGGTGTTTTTATCGCAGCGTGCCGCTCCAGGCTGGGCGCATTAGGCGCACCGCGTCAATTGCAGCTGCAAACCACCGGAACAATGTTGGGCACAAAACGCATTCTAATTGCTGGGCTTTGGGTGCCGCTCCAGGAACAACGCCGGGCGTTCCAGCCGTCGGGTTGGGTGCATTCTAGTGGCAGGGTCTGGGCAGTGAAACGTTACACACAACAAGTTATTCAAGCGGACCGCGGGACGCGGCCGCTTAATTCCAGCGTTATAAGCAAGCAGATATCGAGCTATGATTACAAAAACAAAAATGTTTGAACCATTGCTGGAAATATCCGAAGGTTTCAGATCTATTTGGAATGAATTTGTCGAAGAATGGAAAGATGTAGAGGATCTACCTCGGTATTTGGCGCTATCAGATCTAGCTAAATACATAGCTGAATTGATATCAGAGGATGAGGAAAAGGAGTTGAGGGATATTTTTAGCGTAATTGAACGCTGGCATCTTGAAGGCGATAGTTACGTAAAGGAAGCTGCTACGATCGGAGCGCTTGAGAGCCTTCAAAATACTAATGTTGTTGGGGTTGGAGTTCCTGAAAAAGTAGAATTATATCTTTTGCCAGAATCAAAGAGGTGGTGGATGAAGGTCTATGAATTTTGGGAAACGGGAAAATGATTGGTGACGAGTAAGCTTATAACAAGTCTTTCAAGCGGACTGCGCTACGCGCAGCCGCTTAATTCCAGCGTTAGCAATTTACTTTCAGGTACGGAAGTGAAATCATTTTTCATAATATTGCTAGTTGCGGTTGGGTCGTATTGGGGAAGTGATATCAAGTCCAGTGGGGTTCTTGACGGGTTTCTGTTTCCTGTAGTTTTTGGCATTTCTGTATTCGTGCTGTTTGTCTGGGTAGTTGGCCTACTTACAGAGGGTAAGAAGTATAAAAACCGCCGGAGAAATACGGGTGGTAATTCGGATGGTGGGTATGGCGGCATAGATTTTACTAGCAGTGGTTGCTCCGGTGATTCCGGAGGCGATGGCGGTGGTGCCGATTAGAATTTTCCTTAAAGATGAATGACAGAAAAGCAGTATATGTAAATTGCTAACAAGTCATTCAAGCGGACTGCGCGACGCGCAGCCGCTTAACTCCAGCGTTAGGTGAGAAAGAGATGCAATCGATTCTTGACTCAGGATATTCATGGTTGCTGGATTCATTAAAGTACCAAGATGGCTGTCTATCTATCTTTTTGACTGAGTTATCAAGGTCAGCGACGCCAGAAAATAAGACAGAAGGTGCTCCCTTAGATAACTGCTTTGCCGTTAAGGCTAGCGAAAGCAGCAGGAAGGTCTGTGTAAAGTGGGAGCGGCCAATCACTTGGCAAGTGGTGAATGAATCGGTCGATGCAAAGGAACCTGATATCGTTTTTAAATCCCATGGATTCCTTTCGGAAATAGAAAAGTCCCAATATTTTGATTACGTTAAAGTTAGGTTTGGTTGGTATTCTTGTATTTCAGGTGATTTTAGGCTGTTTAACGTATGGACTGAAAATGAAATCATCGAAATTGTTGCTTCAACCGAGCCTGTTTTATCCGTCACGTAAGTTTGTCACCTAACAAGTCATTCAAGCGGACCGCGCTACGCGCGGCCGCTTAACTCCAGCGTTAGGCAGGCTGTGTTTCTACATTGAGAATTGGTCTGATCTAGATTCGTAAAGTATTTGCTGAAAACGCAATTGGAATTGAAGCTGAACGTTATTTTCGAGTAAATGTCCATCATGAATAATAATATTGGGCCTGTGGATGTGTCATATTTGATTGTTCCGATCTGTGTTTTCATATTTCCAATCATAATAGGCATTCTGTTTTCGCGATTTGAAAAGCCCGTTATTGCTTATGCAGCTAGTGTCTCCATTCCTTGGCTGTTGTTTCTAGGTTTCAATGTGCTAAGCGAGATGTACTCACCTGATAGCGATTTGGTCAGGGGGATGTGGCTGCCAATGCAATTGACTGTTGGTTCGATAGTTTCAATATTTGGTGTAGGTGCTTGTTGGTTCTTCCGGCGTCAAAGGCAAAAAGATGCCTAACAAGTCGTTCAAGCCGACGGCGCTACGCGCCGCGGCTTAACTCCAGCGTTATGCAAAAACAAAATGAAACCGAGCGTCTATTTATATAGCGAAACAGATAAAGGATTTGAACTTTATCTTGGAGAGTATTCGACTCTTGAAGGATTGTGCGTATTTGATAAAGCCGCCAATATGGTAATAACTGGTTTTGGTGCAACTCTATACAAAAAGTATGGATGGGCTACGGAGGCTCAATTGCCCTCACTAGAAAATGTCAGAAGTGCCATTGCATTTCTTGAGTCAGAAGGTGATATAGGAATTATAGAATTTGAGGCCTCGTTACCAGGGATTGGCACATTTAGCTCGCATGATGATGCCGAGTGCCATTATGTGTTGTATTCAAAGCATCAATGTATTTCCATTCTAAAGACCGTAATTCCTCATGAATACAGCGATAAACTTATTAATACATTGATGTGTAGTCAAAAAATGTACATAGCATGCAGCGAAACGGGAAGTTTAACTAAGTATGGTTCGTTTGAAGAGTACGTTGAAAAAAATGCATAACAAGTCGTTCAAGCGGAGCCGCTGACGCGGCCCGCTTAACTCCAGCGTTATGAGCTAGTCGAGTAAGCAGCGATGAATATGATTGATGAGCTTATTTTGCGTATGGCAGATAGTGCAAATGCTGCTAGAGCACATTATCAAATTTGGTTCACTCTCAGAGGTGAAGGTAAAGCACTACCTGACTATTACTCAGTCATGAACGACCATCGCTACGTTGACTTCTTTCATGCAATCAATTCTGGAAACTATAAATTGATGTATATAGAGCTAGGCTGCTTATTTGATACTGATTCGCGTGCAGCCAGTTTCAGAAATCTAAAGATTGAGCTCAAGAATAAAGGCCAAGAAAATTTGGTTGCAGATATCGATAAGCAACTCAAGCCGTTTAATATGTTGGTTTCAAATATACTAACAATAAGAGCAAAATTGATGGCTCACAAAGAATTGGGCGTAGATTCCGAAGAAGTACATCGTAAAAATGGTGTGGTACCAAATGATATCGGTAAATTGATCGATGTTTGTAGTGATTTGATCAATAAAACTGCGTGCGAGATAACGGGCAACAATATTAGCTTAATAGCTGCCGTTTCCAACAGATTTGAGGAAGCTACGTTCGATTTGCTCAAAGTATTACGTCGGGGGCGCTCATAACAAGTCGTTCAAGCGGAGCCGCTGACGCGGCCCGCTTAACTCCAGCGTTAGCTGAAAACAATGCGTATTTATTACTCACAAGGTTCAGACCCAATGATTTATGGTTCAAGCACAGAATTGAACGATACATACAGACGGCTGAATGATTTTCTAGTTTCCGATCAATATGAGATGACTGTATCTTGTGATAGCAAGAGTTCGCCTGGGCCTTATGATAGATGTCTCCCGTACATAAAATTCACAAAATCCAATGTAGATTCGGTTTCTGTACTCCTGGATTCTTGTTTCGGCGTGATAATAAGTGGATCAACAGAACTCTTATTTATATATATTGAGGCGTTTAAGTTTTCGGTTGGGGCAGAGGGCCAGCATCAACATCCAGATTTCTCAATAAGTGGAAAAAACACTATTTGGCCATTCGTTGAGTGTAGTGATTAACAGCAGGTCGCAGCTAACAAGTCATTCAAGCGGACCGCGGGACGCGGCCGCTTAACTCCAGCGTTATGCAAAACCGAGAAGTTCAAAACCCAAGACAAAAGTTCGATTTGGTTGGTTACAGGATTTGTAAAATTCGGATTTTGTGGGGCGTTCTTTTAGGTGGTGATTTCAGTAGGTGGTTTTTGAAACAGGAAAAAATGGTGGTGGTTTCATTTTGTCCGTTTCTTCTGGGTAGCTGTATTTCCAGGTTGTCTTCAAATTTCACTAAAATTGGTTTTGGTTGTTTTCAAAAATTGATAGCTGGCACCGTGCAAACCGGGCAGCTATGTCCTTCTGGTTCGGTGCCAAAAAGGTCAAAACAAAGGTTCAGTGTCAAAAGCAAGGGCTCGCATAAC
Organism: Gammaproteobacteria bacterium; assembly: GCA_013178375.1. Lineage (GTDB taxonomy): Bacteria > Pseudomonadota > Gammaproteobacteria > Pseudomonadales > Ketobacteraceae > Ch67. Next base: position 1,351 of record JABLXQ010000037.1, on the reverse strand, counting down.
AAGTCATTCAAGCGGACCCGCTGACGCGGGCCGCTTAACTCCAGCGTTATGTGTCACGCCGAAGTTGGATTGTCGAATTCGGCGGGTTTGTGCCCAGGCGAAGCTTTTCAGTTTCAATGTAGCCCGTATGTTTATAGTGGTGGTGAATTCTACAGGTGTTTTTATTGCAGCGTGCCGCTCCAGGCTGGGCGCATTAGGCGCACCGCGTCAATTGCAGCTGCAAACCACCGGAACAATGTTGGGCACAAAACGCATTCTAATTGCTGGGCTTTGGGTGCCGCTCCAGTAACAACGCCGGGCGTTCCTGCCGTCGGGTTGGGTGCATTCTAAAGGCAGGGGTAGGGCAGTGAAACGTTACACACAACAAGTCATTCAAGCGGACACCGCTGACGCGGCGCCGCTTAACTCCAGCGTTATATGGTTTCTGTTTGAGTTTTTAGAAGAAAAAATATTGTGAGATAACGAAATAGGTGATCGGAAAATTAATAGTTCTGGTAATAGTTATTGCGGGACTTGTTCGCATAAATTTTGACGAAATTAGTCGAATAGGGGCTGGGTATTGGCCGGTGTCAATAGAAAGTATCAGTTTCGCATGTATTCCTTCAAGCTATAGAAATGGAACCGGGATTGCTGATCCATTTCATGCTTACGTTGACAGAGTTCGTAAGTTGAGAAAGTTAAGAAATAGAGCTTTGTACGAATTTTCAGCACTAAAAGCTACTTTGCTGTCGTCGCTTTTGATCTATTTGTTTTCAATAGTAATGTGGTACTGGTAGGGCCAACCATATAACAAGTCATTCAAGCGGACCCGCTGACGCGGGCCGCTTAACTCCAGCGTTAAATGTCTAGGGTGAGTTCCGTGAGACTGGCTTTTATATCACTTTTAATAACATTTGTTATCGGATGTGCAACTACGGAGTTGTGGAATGGTGATGAAAGGAGTGAGTACGTTAAGGTAGTACCTAAAACAAAAGATGATGATGTTGAGGTGGTGCTCAGAGATCTTGGAAAAAAGTACTACTGCACTGAGCTGATTTATTCTGAGTATCCAAATAATAAGATTTGTTACGTTAAGATTTCGGAAGTTGAGGGGATAAAAATTAAACTTCTGAAAACTCCTGAAGCGATCTTGGTTGATATGGCGACGCCAATAATAGTTATTGGCTTAGTTTCTATAGCATCTCTACCATCTCTGGCGAACTCGGTTCCCCGCAAGTAGACATTTAACAAGCGACTGTGGTGTCAACACCCCAAAAACTAGATTAATGGGCCCATATTTCATCACGTTTTATCATGGCATTAAGAATGGTGATGAATTTGCGCATTGCAGCGATTAACGCGATTTTTTTGT
>JABLXQ010000036.1 GCA_013178375.1 Gammaproteobacteria bacterium | reverse complement strand
TCAGTACGTACTGCCGATCAACCAGCCGGCTGTACTGTTCGAGGCCAGTGAAGTAATTCAGGACATGATCACCGCCGTCACCAACGGCACCGGACTGAAGGATGCTATCGATTCCTCCATCCACTTCCGCGAAACCCTGCTGCTGTCGCGCCGCAACACCGATGAAACCGTGCTGCTGAATCTGCTCGGCACCACCTGGGACGCAGAGATCACGTCCACCGCCTGCGCCGGCGATGCGAAGGCCAAACTGGTTTACTCCTTCAACAGCCTGGGCGTGGCCACCACCGGCTACCACCGCCTGAACACCAACCTCGACGACGAAACCGGCGAGCCTATCTGCAAGAAAGCAGGCTATGGCGTCCTGTTCAGCACCTACGAAACAGATCCCATCTTCACCTGCGCCAACCAGTGTGTGGATTCCGACCTGAATCGCGTGATCCTCGACAGCGACGAGAACGGCGATATCGTGATTGCCATGAACTACGACCCCATCAACCAGCAGATCAGCATTCGCGAAACCCGCACCAGCGGTGATGAAGAAGTCACCACCACCAAGGTGCTGACCCGCCGCTGATCGGCAACGTCTCTCGTAACAGCCAAGGCTGCGGAGGTTCCTCCGCAGCCTTTTTTTTGCAGCACATTCCAGGTTTCCGCAGCGGGAGATGTGACGCTGCAGTCGCCGCGCCGAACCTTGGTATACTCGGCGGGCTTCTGTCCCCAGCCCCACCAGCAGGAATGTCCGCCGCCATGACCGAATCCGCACAGGCCAAAGCCCGTCAACTACTGGACGCCCACGTAAATTTCTGGCTGCAGGAACTGGCGCCCGACCGCCTTGCCGCCATCGTGCACGAGGAAATCACGTATTTGTACGGCGAGCTGGACCGAATCAGCCTGAACGAAGCCGTGAGCGCCGCCAAGATCAGGGCCACCGCACACCGCTACGCACTGGAGATGGAAATCGGTGGCGCCATTCCCGAACTGTTCGGCGAGATCGCCAACCTGGTGTACGAACACCCCGCGCAATACGACACCCGTGTCAGCGATATTTTTTCCAGCCGCATCGCCCAGGAATTCATCGAAAAAGTTTTCGAATCCGGCAGCCTGCTGGACCAGGCCGTGCGGCAGATTCAGCAGAGCAACCCGTTCAAGGTATTTCTGGCAGATGTGGTATTGCTGGCGGTAAAAGGCTACCTGCTGGAGCAGAACAAACTGCTGGGCACAGCGCCGGTGATCGGTGCCGGCCTGCGCCGGCTGCGGGCGTTTCTGGATCAGCGCCTGCCCAGCCTGCAGGATGGCATCGAGGAAGCGTCGCACCAGCTGCTGGAGCGCAGCATCGGCAACACCCTCAGCCTGCTGGACCAGTTGCTGGAGCAAGGTGAATACCGCGAGCAGGCGTTGGCAGCCACACTCAACCTGTGGGACGAAATCAGCACCTGGCCGCTGTCGCGCCTGCGGGATTTCACGTCCGAAAATGATCTGCAGGAATTGATGGTGCTGGGTTACGAGTTCTGGCGCGAATTCCGCGAAACCGATTATCTGACCAGCATCATCGATGCGGGAGTGGATTTTTTCTTCGACAAATACGGCGAGGATTCACTGCAGAAAATCATCAGCGAAATGGGCGTGACCTACGAGATGATCGAATCGGAAATCCTGAATTACAGCGCTGACATGGCCAGGCTGGCGCTGAACCAGGGCATTGCGGAAACAATGCTGCGGCGCCACCTGGAGCGCTTCTATTTCAGCGTGGGCACACTGACCATATTGGGTGACAACACCTAGCGACAGCCTAGCGGTAATTTTTCATCCTGCGGTGCACGATGCCGGCATCCAGGTATTCGTCGCCGTAAGCATGAAAGCCGTATTTTTCGTAAAAGCGGGTTTTGTCGATCTGAGCTTCCAGCGCAATGCGTTCACCACCACCCGCGCGGATCGACTCGATCACCGCCCGGAACAGCCGCCCGCCCACACCCCGCCCGCGCAGGCTCTTGCGCACCGCAAACCGGCCGATCTTGGCATGCTCCGTCAGCCAGAGCACGCGCAGCGTCGCCACCACATTGCCTTCCCGCACAGTGACGTAATGAGTGGCGATCCGGTCCTTGTCATCGTACTCATCCGCATGGGACACCCCCTGCTCCAGCATGAACACCTCACGGCGCAGGCCGAAGGCAAGATTGGCCAGGTCGCAGTAAGCGGGCACGGCCAGCACGACTTCGGCGCCGGCAGCAACAGATTGAATCATGAAGGAAAGTCCCTGAAATACGGATAGGAATGGTCAGTATATATGGCGCCTGCCGGCGTTGCCACGACCTGGCCAATGCGTGTCTCACTCCCGCCCAGCCACTTTACACTTTTACTTTAAATGGAAAGTTGATATGGTTGGCCCATAACAACAACCAGACGACACGAGGGACACCATGGACTACGCCACCACCGGCCCGCAGTCGCGCAAGGATTACGCCGCTGTGCCGCCCACGCAAAAGCCCCTGCAGCGTTTCGCAGCCACCAGCCCGCGCGCAGGCAAGGATTACAAGACGTTTATTTTCTTCTATGTGTCGATTCTGGCGCTGGTGGCGCCGGTCAGCATGATCTACGTGTTCATGCTGGGGGGCGACCGGGTGCTGACCGCCTACGGCAGCTTCTGGGCGTTCGACTTCGCCATGTACGGCATGCTGCTGACCCCCTGGCTACCGCTGGCCAGCCTGAAAAACCACAGCAATTACGACCGGCTGTCATTGATGGTGCAGATCTGGGTGATTACCTATTGTGTGGTGGCCGCGACGTTCGAAGTGCCCTGGCTGCTGCTGTACAAGGAGATTGCCGCCGCGCCGAATGAAATGTGGTCGTACACCTGGATGCAGTATGTGGATGGTGGCGACAAGCGTTACGCCAATCCGACAATGGAAGTGCTGTTTGCGGAAACCTGGGCCTGCATAAATGCCTTCATCGCCGCCATTGCCCTTTTCAACTGGTACAAATCCGGCAAGACCAGCACCGGCTCTGTGTTTGCATTGATGTTCTGCGCCGTGATGCACATTTCACCCACCGTGTTTTATTACACGCACGAAATCACCCAGGGCTTCCCGAATGTGGATACGGAAGCCGCCGGTAATTTCGTGGCGAAATTCATTTTGTCGAACAGCTGCTGGCTGTGGATGCCATTTGTGGTGTTTTACTGGGGAACGCAGACGTTGCCGCGGTTGTACACGGGCAGGGCGGATTGACGATACTGCCAGAAGCAAAGCGGGTGGAGTAGTTGAATATGGACACGCCGTGAACCCATCCCTGGGGGCTGCTCCGCGGCATCCATGCCGCAGAGCGTCCACATTCAACTACTCCACCCGCTTTGCTTCTACGATCTTCTATCCGGCTCAATCAAGCCGCATTTCAATTCCCTGCGCTGCCATGAACTGCTTGGCCTGCTGCACGGTATATTCGCCGAAGTGAAATATGCTGGCAGCGAGCACGGCGTCGGCCTTGCCGATGGTCACACCCTCTGCCAGATGCTGCAGATTGCCGACGCCGCCGCTGGCAATCACCGGCACCGCCACCGCATCGCTGATGGCGCGGGTCACGTCCAGGTCAAAACCGTTCTTGGTGCCGTCGCGATCCATGCTGGTCAGCAGGATTTCGCCGGCGCCGAAGCCCACCATTTTTTTCGCCCATTCCACTGCATCAAGGCCGGTCGGCTTTCTGCCACCGTGCGTGAAAATTTCCCAGCGGCCCGGCTCACCCGCAGCGCTGACTTTTTTCGCGTCGATGGCGACGACGATGCATTGGGAGCCGAATTTCGCCGCTGCCTCGCCCACAAATTCCGGATTGAAAACAGCGGCGGTGTTGATGCTGACCTTGTCGGCGCCCGCGTTGAGCATGGTGCGGATATCTTCCAGTTTGCGGATGCCGCCACCAACGGTAAGCGGGATGAATACCTGGCTCGCCATTTTTTCCACGGTGTGCACCATGGTGTCACGGCCTTCGTGACTGGCGGTGATGTCGAGGAAGGTGATTTCATCGGCGCCCTGTTCGTCGTAGCGGCGGGCGATTTCCACAGGGTCGCCGGCGTCACGGATGTCGAGGAATTTCACGCCTTTCACGACGCGACCGTTGTCGACATCCAGGCAGGGAATGATGCGTTTGGCCAGGCCCATTTTTATGCTCCCTTGCCGGCCAGGAACTGGTCGGCATACTTCTGTGCTTCGCGCAGGTCCAGGGTGCCTTCGTAGATGGCACGGCCGGTGATGGCGCCGGCGATGCCCTGATCCGCCACGGCCAGCAGTTTTTTCACGTCGTCGATGTTGGTGACGCCGCCGGAGGCGATCACGGGAATGTTGATCGAGCGCGCCAGGTGGACGGTGGCTTCGATATTCACGCCCTGCATCATGCCGTCGCGGGCGATGTCGGTGTAGACGATGGAGCTGACGCCGTCGTCCTCGAATTGTTGCGCGCAGTCGACGGCCTGCATTTCGGAGACTTCGGCCCAGCCGTCGGTGGCTACCAGGCCGTTTTTCGCGTCGATGCCGACGATGATGTGGCCGGGGAAGGCATTGCAGGCGATTTTGACGAATGAGGGTTGTTTGACTGCCTTGGTGCCGATGATGACGTAGGTGACGCCGGCATTCAGGTAGGTTTCGATGGTGTCCATCAGGCGGATGCCACCACCGATCTGGATCGGCAGGTTGGGGTATTTTTTGGCGATGGCTTCTACCACGCCGGCGTTGACGGGTTCGCCTTCGAAGGCGCCGTTGAGGTCAACGAGGTGCAGGCGGCGAGCGCCCTGTTCCACCCACTGGTCGGCCATGGCGACGGGGTCGTTGGAGAAGACGGTGGCGTCGTCCATCAGGCCCTGGCGCAGGCGTACGCATTTTCCGTCTTTGAGATCGATGGCGGGGATGATCAGCATGTGTTGTCTCTTCGGGGTTCGCGCTTAATCAGCTTCAGTGTTTTCGTGGCAGGGTCCCGGGCCACCTGGCGTCAGTACACCATCTGAAACCCGCCGTGAACCCATCCCTGGGGGCTTGTCCGCGACATCCATGTCGCAGACAGTTTCAGATGGTGTACTGACGCCAGGTGGCCCTACCTTCTGCGCGTACTATTCGTTGCGTGAAATCGTCTGGCGTAGTCGGGCGCGTTTTTAAGCCTGCCCGTCCCACTCCATAAAATTCTTCAGCAGGGTCAATCCTGCCTTCTGGCTTTTTTCCGGGTGGAACTGCACGGCGAAAACGTTCTCGCGTCCCAGTGCTGCCGTGAACGGCACACCGTATTCGCAGCGGCCGGTCATCAGGGTTTCGTCTTCCAGCTGGATGTAATAGCTGTGCACGAAATAAAATCGCGAACCATCCGCAATGTTTTTCCACAGCGGATGCGGCCGGATCTGCTGTACCTGGTTCCAGCCCATGTGCGGCACTTTGAGTTTTTCACCGCGGGCGTCATGCAGGTTGTCACCAAAGAATTTCACTTGGCCGGCGAACATATTCAGGCAATCCACACCGCCGTTTTCCTCGCTGCGGGTCATCAGGCTCTGCATGCCAACGCAGATGCCCAGCAACGGTCTGGATTGCGCGGCCTCGCGCACCACCTGATCCAGGCCCAGCCGCAGGATTTCGCCCATGCAGTCGCGGATGGCGCCGACGCCGGGAAATACCACGCGGTCGGCGGAGAGGATTTTGTCCGCGTCTGCCGTGACGATGACCTTCGCACCCGGCGCCACTGTCTCCAGCGCTTTTGCCGCACTGTGCAGGTTGCCCATGCCGTAGTCGATGACGGCAACGGTGGTAGCCGACATTACAGTACGCCCTTGGTGGACGGCGTTACGCCACTCATGCGCTCGTCGCGCTCCACTGCCACGCGCAGGGCACGGCCGAAGGCCTTGAAAATGGTCTCGGCCTGGTGGTGGGCGTTGTTGCCCTTCAGGTTGTCGATGTGCAGGGTGATCATGGCGTGGTTGACCAGGCCATGGAAAAACTCGGAGAACAGGTCGACGTCGAAGCCGCCGATCATGCTGCGGGTGAAGGTGACGCCCATCTCCAGGCCGGGGCGACCGGACAGGTCCAGCACCACGCGGGACAGGGCTTCATCCAGCGGCACATAGGCATGGCCGTAACGGCGCAGGCCTTTCTTGTCACCCCAGGCTTTGGCCAGGGCCTGGCCGAGGGTGATGCCGATGTCTTCCACCGTGTGGTGGGCGTCGATGTGCAGGTCGCCCTTGGCGACGATCTCGATGTCGATCAGACCGTGGCGGGCCACCTGATCCAGCATGTGTTCCAGAAAGGGCACACCGGTGTCCAGCTTGCACTGGCCGGTTCCGTCCAGGTTGACGGCGACGGTGATCTGGGTTTCCAGCGTGTTGCGCTCCACGCGGGCACTGCGTTGCGACATGACGACCTCAGCGGCGTTGGGAAAGGGCGGAATTATACCTGAAATTGGCGGGGGTTGGCCCGCCACCACGCAGGATTAGCGCCGGGCACTGCGCTCCCCCGGCAGCCAGCGCTCGATCATGGCCTCCAGGGTTTCCTTGCGCAGGGGTTTCGCCAGGTAGTCATCCATGCCGGCGGCCAGGCATTTTTCCCGGTCCCCTTCCATGGCGTTGGCGGTCACCGCGATGATCGGCAGATGCTTGCCCGCCAGCAACTGGCGGATCTGGCGGGTGGCTTCGTAGCCGTCCATCACCGGCATCTGGCAGTCCATGAACAGCATCAGGTACTGATTGGTGCGCAGCGCGTCCAGGGCCTGCTGGCCATTTTCGGCGATGTCGCAGTTGAAACCCATCTTGCGCAGATAGCCGCAGGCCACCCGGCGGTTGACCTCGTTGTCGTCCACCACCAGTACCCGGGGCAGGTTGGCCACCCGCAGGGTTTCCACCACCGGCGCGGCGTCGCTGCCACCCCGGCCCATCATGCAGTCCGCCAGCTGGGTGGTGGAGAACGGCACATATAAATGTGGCAGCGGGCGCTGGCCGTAACGTTCGGTGGGCAGCCGCAGCTGGATGATGCGGGCGCTGGTGGAGTTGTTCAGGTGCGGGCTGAGCTTTTCCCAGAAGCGGTCGCTGATTTCCTGGGCGATGAAGATCCAGCGGTAATTGCGGGTCTGCAGGATCTCCTCCAGGTTGCGCATCACGCGCGCTTCCTTCGGCTCCCAGTGGAATTCCAGCCCCCACTGCTGGCAGGCGATCTGGATCACCATCTGGGTGGCGGGCAGGTCGCCGATCAGCAGCACCGCCGCGCCAGCCTGGCGCTGACCACTCTGGTAAGCCTGAAAACCACGCCGCATCTGTTCCGCCAGCGAGGTCTGGCCGTGGGGGATTTCCACCGGCAATTCGAAGTAGAAGGAAGATCCCACATCCTTGATGGACTTGACGCCGATCTTGCCGCCCATCGCTTTGACGATGCCCTGGCACAGCGCCAGACCCAGCCCGGAGCCGCCGAATTTGCGGGTGGAGGAACCATCGGCCTGCACGAACGGCAGGAACAAATCCTGCTGGCGCTCGGCCTCGATGCCCATGCCGGTGTCTTTCACTTCCACGTATAAACGGTGCGGCGGCAACATTTCAGCCCACAGCAGGATCGAGCCGTGGCTGGTGAATTTCACCGCGTTGGACAGCAGGCTGGTCAGCAACTGGCGCAGCTTGGTGGTGTCGGTGACGATTTTCTGCGGCAGATTGGCTTCCAGCACCACGCCGATATCGAGGCCGGCGCGGTAGGCATCCGGCGCCACCAGATTCACGGCGGAATGAAACAGTTCATGCACGTTGACCTGCTCGTGGCGGAATTCCATCTCGCCGCCTTCCAGCCGGGAGAAGTCCATCACGTCGTCCACCAGCGCCAGCAGGTTGCGGCCGGAACGGGTGGCCAGTGCCAGCGCCTCGCGCTGTTCGGCATTCAGTTCGCTGTCGTTGAGCAGATCGAGCATACCCAGCATGCCGTTCATGGGCGTGCGGATCTCGTGACTGACGATGGCCATGAAGCGGCTCTTGTTCTCGGCGGTTTTCACCGCGATGTCGCGGGCATCCGCCATTTCCTCGGACGCTTTCACGATGTCGTTGATATCCACCAGCACACCGCGCAGGCCCACCACCCGCAAGCCGTCGATCACCACCGACACCAGCGCCTTCAGCCACACCCATTCGCCATCGCCGTGGCGCACCTTGAATTCCACATAGCTGTCGCGACCGCCAGACACTGCCTCGGAAAACGCCGCCATGATGCGGGCATGATGATCCGGGTGAATCCAGCGCTGCCACTGGCCCAGCATTTCCAGTACCTGGTCGGGGGAATGACCCAGCACGTGCTCCACCTGGCCAGACAGCAGGGTGACCCGGGGCGGATCGATCTGCGCTTCCCACACCACGCAGTCGATGGAACTCATGATGGTCTGGTAGCGTTCCTTCGATTCGGTGATTTCATCCAGATAGGATTTGAGATCCTGCCGCATGTTGTCGAGGGACACTGCCAGTTGCCCCAGTTCGTCGTTGCTGCGCAGGGACAGCTTGCGGTCCAGGTTGCCGCGGGAAAGATCCGACGCCCAGCGCGACAGCCGCGCAATGGGTTCGCCGATCTGCCGCGACATGATGTAGGCCACCACGCCGATCAGCATGATCGCCAACAGGCCGATCAGAATCGCGCGTTCGCGGATAAAAGCAATGTCGGCCAGCGCATCGGTGGCATCGCGCACCAGCACCAGGCTCCAGCCGGTATCCTTGATGTGGCGGAACTCCTCCGCCGGCATGTTCACCAGCAGCAGTTCGGTGTCGCCGCGACGGATATAACGGTGGCCGGAGCGGTGCAGCAGGCGGTCCAGCAGCAGGGGATTTTCCGTCACCCACCAGCGCCGGCCGTACACCCGCAGCAGATCCGATTCGCTGATGCTGCCATCGTCGCTGCTGAGAATGAAATCCGGCGCGGCGATGATGAAACCGTCGCGGTCGATCAGCACCGCGTAGCCCTGCTCGTTCTGGCCGCCGGGAATCACTTCGATGGCGTGAATCTGTTGCAGCAGCTCGCGCCAGTCGAAGCTGGCCCTGAGCACACCGATCACTTCGTCGCGGGAAAAACTGCGGAAGATGGGCACTGCGATACTGACACCGTAACCACCCAGCAAAGGGTCCAGCCGCAGCGGCGCCATGTGCGCCTTGCCGGTAGTCTTGACCTGCTGGAACCATTCCGAGTCGCTCACCTGGATGCCCAGCAGGTCGCGATCGCCGGCGGCCACCACCACGCCCTCCATGTCCACCGCTACCAGCGTGCTGTACACCGCATACGCGCGCTGGTAATCGGTGAGCATGTCGCTCACCACGCCCTGGGGATCGCCGCGCTCCACTTCCTGCATGGCCGCCAGCGCCGCCCAGGAGCGGATGTTCTCCTCGCTGAAGCCGAAGGTGCGATCCACCTGCGACATGGCCAGCAACGACGCCGCCTGCAGGCGTTCACCTACCTGATTGATGATGGTTTCACGGGATTTGAAATAGGCGAGAGTGCCAAATACCACCAGCGGCGCGAGCGCAACCACCAGCATGACCGCCAGCAATTTGTTCTGGATCGTGGGCGCCAGCCAATGGCCGAATTTGCGACGCTCCATGGTCAGCCGGGCACCGGGGGGCCGACCGTCGGGGGGACTGTTGTCACTGATTCAAACTCGCAATGAACAAACATACTGCCGGGATATCCATTGATTATAGTGGCTTTACGCGCCTGTCTCGGGGGCTGCCGGGCAGATCCTGAAAAAGGGTGGCCCAAAACATTGATTTTGATTAGGCTTTGCGCGTTTTCCCGACCTGAACGGACCCGCCGCCGTGATTGCACCCGCCGACTTCCAGCACCGCCTGTTCCAGTGGTTCGACCGCCACGGCCGCAAGCACCTGCCCTGGCAGCAGGCCATTTCCCCATATCGCGTCTGGGTATCGGAAATCATGTTGCAGCAGACCCAGGTGAATACTGTCATCCCCTATTTCGAGCGCTTCATGGACCGCTTCCCCACCGTGGAAAGCCTGGCCGAAGCACCCGAGGACGCCGTGCTGCAGCACTGGTCCGGCCTGGGTTATTACGCCCGCGCCCGCAACCTGCACAAGGCGGCGCAACAGTTGGTGGCCGAACACGATGGCCGGTTTCCCGATTCGGTAGACGCCCTGGCCGCCCTGCCCGGCATCGGTCGCTCCACTGCCGGCGCCATTGCCAGCATCAGCATGGGCATCACCGCACCGATCCTGGATGGCAACGTCAAACGGGTACTGACCCGGCTGCACGCAGTGGAAGGCTGGCCCGGCCTGCCCAAAGTGGCCGACCAACTGTGGCAGATCGCGGAACGCTTCACACCCGCCGAACGCACGGGCGATTACACCCAGGCCATGATGGACCTGGGTGCCACCCTCTGCACCCGCAGCAAACCCGCCTGCGGCATCTGCCCGTTCATGGATGTGTGCCAGGCGCGAATCCAGGGCCGGCAGGCAGAATTCCCGCAATCCAAGGCGAAAAAAGCATTGCCGGAACGGGCCACCTGGATGCTGATGCTGCAGACCGGCGACGAGATCCTGCTGTACAAGCGGCCACAAAAGGGAATCTGGGGTGGGCTGTGGAGCTTCCCGGAATTCACAACGATTGGAGATCTGGACGCCCGGCTGGCACTGGATGGACTGCGGGTGGCAAGCCGCCAGGACTGGCAACCGTTCCGCCACACCTTTTCCCACTACCATCTGGACATTCATCCGGTGCGGGTGGAACTGGAGCGCCGGCCGGAGATTGTTGGGGAAGGCAGTCTCATGGCAGGCCGTCCAATGGAAGGTACCGGGCAGGTCTGGTATAACAGGCGCCTGATTCAGGAACTGGGGCTGGCGGCCCCGGTCCGCAAACTGATCGACCAGCTTCTGCAGGAAATCCCATGAGCCGCACCGTGTTCTGCCGCAAATACCAGAAAGAAATGGAAGGCCTGCCCGCCCCGCCCTACCCCGGCCCCCGGGGCAAGGACATCTTCGAGCATGTGTCGCGCCAGGCCTGGCAGGACTGGCTGAAACACCAGACCCTGCTGATCAACGAGAAACGCCTGAACCTGATGGACCCGTCCACCCAGACCTTCCTGCAGGGGGAGTTCGACAAGTTCATCGCCGGGGAGGAGTACGAAAAAGCAGAGGGTTACGTGCCGCCCAAGCCCTGAGACATTAAATTTGGCGGACCCGGGGGAAGGACTCTTGACGAAGGGTCGGCCAGCCTGTTTAATACGCGGCTCTTGCGACATGCCCGGATAGCTCAGTCGGTAGAGCAGGGGATTGAAAATCCCCGTGTCGGCGGTTCAATTCCGTCTCCGGGCACCATATAAATAGAAGGCCCTGGCAGTAATGCCGGGGCCTTTTGTTTTCTGCACCCACGATCCGACAGTTGCGACCCGGACGAGATTAAACCCCCGCCTTCTTTGCGCGCCAAAACAATCCAAACGCCATTGCCAGCGCAAGCGCAGCCAGCGAAGTAGCCGGTGGCTCCTCCACGTTGATGGCAGTCGGGCGCACCAGGAAATGTCCATAGGGGTTGGTATTGCTGCTGGTATAAGTTTGCGAATAAAAGCTGACCTTGCCACCGGTCAGGTTGTTGCTGTGGTCAACGCCGAAGAAAACATACATGGCGCCGACCGGGCCGTCCGGATTTTCATCGTCGAACACAGCGTCCAGCACCTTGGAAAAACTGCCACCGCCGTGATCCCAGCCCAGGGTGTAGTCCAGCATTGACATCAGACTGCCAGCTGCCGATTTGTCCGCCAGTGTCACCGTGTCGCTGGATGAGGAAGTCACCGGATCAAACCCGAATGAACTGTACAGCAGCGCCTCCACTTCGGACCGGATTGCATAACGAAACCCGTCGAACAGTCCACCAACGCCCAGCTGACTCACAACATCATTGTAGGAGCGCAAGGGGTACTGTATCTGGTACGTAAGGGCAGTGTCGACGTCCAACCATTCCAGGCCGGTATCCGTGTCCAATGTAATGGTGTCGACGCCATAGGTTGAGTTCATGCTGATCAGCGAGGCCTGTGCCGGGGACGAAAGACTGAAGGCGGCAAGCATGAACCAGAGACACATTTTCTGACGGTGTTGATTGACTGACAACAAGCCTTTTGCAGCGGTCCATGCCGAGAAAAACACCAGATTCCAGATCTTCATTTCAAGCTCCTTTGAAAAAACTCTCGGACAAAAAACACTCATTTTGTCGCTGTTTTTGCTGTACAAATATTACATGCAACGAACACGCCCAATTCAGAATCACCAGCATTTCCGCTGTGCGCAACGCACAGCACTCCACACGACTTTTGAATCTGTAAAAGCAGCCGACACAACGCGCCTGCAAACTCGGTGATTCGCCGGACTATTTCAGCAACACAACACCGGTTTATTAATATTAGAAAGAATCTGCGTCATCGATTTGATCTGGCGCACGCTCACTTGACTTGTCGCACTCTCATTTGATCTACCGCACTATGTCACAAAAATTACTCTACAAATCCCTTGCAGTTTTTTTGGGCATTTAGGATAGTCGGTCACGAAAAGTTCTCGTATCCAATTCAAACGCTCGCGCCGTGTGATTAATTGTTGATCGCACTTTGTGTTTTTTCTGCGCGCAAAATAAGCAGCCCGGATTGGTTGGTCGTCGGGACGGAGTTGATCCAGGGAGAACGTGCGTGGACGAAATTACCGTGCAGGCGATCAACAGCATGGCAGGCATACTGCAATCCTTCCTGCCGCCCGCTGTGCCCAATGTCGGCCAGAATCTGGTGGTGATTCCCACCAAGGTGAAACCCACCGGCCTGGGCGGTTATATCGGCGTGAATGAAACTCCGACCGCACCGTTGCATGGCCGTTATATCAAGGCCATTACGGAAGTTTCCCTCAGCAGCAGCAATGGCGTTGGACCGCTGCAGCAATCGACCACCAATGTCACCCGCCAGCTGCTGTCCCAGGATCGCACCACCTTGCGCACCAACGGCATTTTCAAAATCGACCTGGATGATTTGTCAGCAATATCGCGTTCCGGCACTGGCAACAACACCACTGATTCCCGTTCGATCCGCTTTAATCTGGAATTTGAATTCATCCCCCTGCCGGTGGCGCCGCAAGGTGTTATCGACACGCTGGAATACAACCTGGAACTGGCGCTGGCCAGCGGCAAGGCCGAATTTTTCGACTGGCATTTTGCCAATCTGCAGGCGGCAGGCACCAATCCGCTTACCCAATTCGATTTCCTCGATGATCCTGATCTGAATCCTGCCTCGCCCGCCGGCAATTGGTTGTTTGACGCTGTGTCCGGCACTTTGCAGCAGACGCAGGATGTGCAGGGCGGGCCCGCCACGCTGACCACCGCACGCAAGGCCGGCGCGCAGGCGCTGATAAAAGATGGCACGCAGCCTTTCACCGCACGCAACCTGATCATCAAGGCGGATCTGCAGTCGGCGGACACTGATGGCATTGGCTTCGTGTTCCGCTGGCAGGATGCCAACAACTATTATTTTTACCTGATGTCGGATCGTCACGATTATCACGTGATCGGCAAGAAGGTGGCCGGCACTTTTGATTTTCTGGAACAGGGCGGCCGCAACGAAACCATCGGCTACGCGCCGGACCAGATCATTCATTCCCAGTTAATAATCGAAGATCAGAAATTTAGAGTTTACATGAATGGTCAGCACATTCTGACCGGAACGGATGCTTCCATCACCCAGGCCGGACGCATTGGATTCCTGACTCACCGCAACAACGATGCACGGTTTTTCAATCTGAACCTGATTCGTTTCTCTACATAAAACTGCTGCATTCACAAAACGGCAAACCACAGGAGGTATGGCCAAATGGAAACCAGTTTTCCCAGTGAGATTGTAGTCCCCGGGGTGTTCGTCCGGGTACAGGCAGAAAACCTGATAACGGCGGGTGGCGTTTCCTCCGGCAACATTGGCATCGTCGGTACGGCGGCGGCCGCAACCGGGGTCACCAATGCGCTGGGCCGCACCCATATTCTTTCCAGCATCGCCGATGCGCGTGCGTTGTATGCGCCGTCGGATGCCGCCAGTGTCGGTACGCTGAACCTGATGCGCAGCATCGAGATCCTGTTCCGCGCTGGTGCCCGCACTGTGTATTCCCATGCTCTTGCGACGGGTGCGAACCAGCAGGCGTTCTCCGATGCGTTCGAGGAACTGGTGAAGGACGATGTCAACATCCTGGTGGCACCGGAACTGGCCACCGCCACCGCAGCTGCCGTGCTGGGCCTGGTGGACACCCATGAAACCAATGGCAAGGACATGATCGCGGTGATCGGCTGCGATGGTGCCGACGTGGCGGCTGTTACCGCGCAAGTGGTGGCGAACAAACGCTTCATCATGACGACGCCGGGAATTCAGGCATTCGATCCGGCAGCGGTGGGTGGTGGCGCAGTAGTGACGTTGAGCGGCACCTATTCCGCTGCGGCGCTGGCGGGATTGATCAGCAGCCTGCCGGTGCAGAACAGCCCCACCAACAAGGTGATTCCCGGCATTACCAAACTGGGCAGCCGCTATTCCTACAGCCAGACCGTGACGCTGCTGAACAACGACGTGGTGCCGCTGGAAGAACGCAACGGTGTGCGCGTGGTGCGCGGCATTACCACCGAAGGCGAGGCGTTCAAGCAGATCACCACCCGCCGCATCGTGGATTTCGCCAAGGCCGGCGTGCGTCAGGCCAGCCAGCCCTTCATCGGCCGGCTCAACAATGAACGGGTGCGCAAATCCCTGCAGGGTGCCATCGACGGTTTCCTCAGCAACATGGTGGTGAATGAATCCCTCATCGCCTATGAGCTGGAAGTGAAGGCGAGCCGGCAGGATGAAATCAACGGCCGTTGCATCGTCAACGTCGCCATGCAGCCGGTTTTCAGCATCGATTACATTCACGTGACACTTGTTTTGTCGTAAGGAGACACTGCCGTGGCCAATGCCAATATTTACACCGGAGCCGACGGTTCCATCAGCCTGTCCAGCCCGGAAGGACTGGAAGGCGAAAAAGCACAAGCGGTCATCGACGCCAACGATCTGGTGTCGGTGGGACGGGTGCAGGGTGTGAAAGTGGAAGTCAGTTCCGATCTGAAACCCTTTCACGAAATCGGTACCCGCTACGCCACCGAGCTGCGCGCGGGCAACATCACCATCACCGGCTCGATCGATCGCGCGTTCGTCAATGGCGCGCTGTTGAAACTGCTGCTGGGTGATGCGGCGGAACAGCGTCCGGCCGGCAACTGGAACCAGCCTGCGTTCAATATTTCCCTGCTGGTGGAAAACGTGGCGCGGCCCGGCGTGCGCAACACGGTGACACTGCACGGCGTGAAAATCAGCAACTGGAATTACCAGATTCCGGAAGATGATTTCGTCATGGAAGCGGCGCGGTTCCAGGCGCTGTCCATTACCGTGGGTGACGAAGGCTGATGTTGAGCGCGGACGAACTGCTCGCCGGTGGCGGGCTGACTTTCTCGGTGGAGGTGCCGCCCCACATTCTGCAGCCGGGCGGTGGCGCCGCGCCGGTTGCGGCGGGCAGCGTGCAGCTGCGGCCGCTGACGGTGAAGGATCTGCAGCGGATTTCCCGCGCCGCCAAGGACAGCGACAACCTCACCGCCACGCTGATGGTGCAGGCGGCACTGGTGGAGCCGGCGCTGTCGGTGCAGCAGGTAGCGGCACTGCATGTGGGGCTGGTGGATTTTCTGCTGGAGCAGGTCAATCGGATCAGCGGCATCGCCAGCACGCCGGAGGATATCGGCCAGGCTGCCAGTGATCCGCTGGCGAAGGCCGCGTTCATTCTGGCGCGGGAATTCGGCTGGACGCCGCAGGACATCAACAATCTGACGCTGGGTCAGGTGGTGCTGCATCTGGAAATGCTGAAGCAGCAGCAAGCGAACCCGTAACCCGCGTCCCGGGCAACTGACACATTCAAGGCAAGACAGTGGCGGAAAAACTGCGAGCAGAACCTATCAGGGCGGTGCGACGCCTGCTGGGCCGGTTGAATCAATCCGGCACGCAGGGGAATGGCATGCGTTCTGCGCTGGATGAGACGGCGCTGCAGGACTGGATCAGCCGGCTTGATCCGGCGCTGGCGTTGTGCGGCTTTCATCCCTTTGCGCAGACGGACCGGTTGCCGGTGCCGGAGCCTGTTGTTGCGCCATCGGGTTCTGTGCCAGCGACTGATACCGCGCAGGATTTTTTTCAGACGCTGGCGCGGCTGGTGCAGGAAACGCAGGCAGTGAAAGGTGGTGCGATGCCGTCAAGCGGAAGGAAGAACAGGCTGGGGGCGGAGACAGTTGCGACGAAAGCCAAGGATTCGACTGCGTCGCGACAAGTCGGACAGGCTTCTGCGCAATCATTGAAATCAGGCAGCGCAGGAAATTTCGCAACCAGCGCGAGAGCATCGCAACATAATCTGCGAAGCTAGTCTGCCCTGCCAGGCCAGTCTTCTGCGGCAACCACCGGCAACGCAACTGCCGGTAACTTGCACGCAGCGCAACCGGTGGAAGTGCACAACGTTAACCTGTTCCAGCAATTGCAGACGCTGGTGGAAACCTTGCAGACACCGGCGTCTGAATCCGTGCGCCCGACTGTGCAGCCCGCATCGCCTTCGCAGGGCGTGGAATCTGCCCGTGTCAGTCACACCGGATCGGCCCTGCTGCAAAATCTCACCAGGGCATTGTTGACGAAGTCTGCCCCTGTTGGCGATGTAGCTGCGCGGCAGCACCGTGGCGAAATGAATGAAATTGGCGGCAAGCGTCTGCAAGCGAGCCCCTCCACATCCGCAGCGACCATTGTCACCGGCAAAGACA
The DNA here is from genome assembly GCA_013178375.1 of Gammaproteobacteria bacterium. Lineage (GTDB taxonomy): Bacteria > Pseudomonadota > Gammaproteobacteria > Pseudomonadales > Ketobacteraceae > Ch67. The sequence goes on along the minus strand of JABLXQ010000036.1, from coordinate 46,807 downwards.
GCGTTGTGGGCACCGCCCAGACTCCATCACCATTTTCCGCAGCGCAAAAAGCAAAACCCGGCTTGTCCATCACCACACCGAACAACCTGCTGTCGGCGCCCACACAGGCAGCACCCAACGCACCCACACCACTACGCCCGTCGCTGCCATGTCAGGACATGGGCCGCTTCGAAGTGCACACACTGGCGGATGCGCTGAATGACTATCTGCAGGAGCAGGCCAGCCTGCACGGAGTGGATCTGTCATGAGCGTGAAGCCGATGCTGGGGGACTGGGAAATTCCGCGGGTGGCGGAAATGCACACCAGCGAAACCCGTGCCTTTGTGGAATTGCCGATTCCCGGCCGGGTGGGCAGCGTGTTCCAGGACATGAACTCGCTGCCGCTGACGGTGGCGATCGCCGGCAGTCTGTATGGCACTGAAACCGGCAACGAATTTCTGCAGTCGGTGCGGGAAAAATACCGCGAGGGCGCACCGGTGACATTTGTCAGCGACATCCTCACCGGCACCGAGCTGCAATACGTGGTGATCGAAAAAATGCAGTTCCAGATCAACGCGCAGAATCCCGAGCAGCTGGATTACGCAGTCTGGCTGAAAGAAAGTCCGCCGCCGCCTCCACCGCCGTCCAGCGGATTTCTGGACGGACTGGATTCCAGTCTGCTGGATCAGGCCGGCGCGCTGGTGGATGCCGCTGCCGGTGCACTGGATGCGCTGGAAGCCCTGGGCAATATTCCGGATTTCGGCGATCCCAGTGGCGCACTGGAAGCCACGTTGGATGAAGTGGAAGGCATCATGAACGATCTGGCGGACATCGCCAATTCCCTCGGCAATCTGTTTGGCTGATCCCATTCGACTATGACAGAACAATGACAGAGACGAACACGTTATGAGTCAACTGTTGGATATCATCACCGGCGCACTGGACGGCATCGACGTCGACGGTGCCATTGGCGGCGAGGCCGGCAACCTGCTGGCGATTGCCGACACGGTGGCGCAGCTGACTCAGGGCCAGCCGCCTGCGCTGGGGGATTTTGTTTCCGCCATCGCGGAACTGGATTTGCCGGATTTCAATTTCGCCGGCGATCTCACCCAGCAGATCGGCCAGATCCGCGATCTGGTGCCCACCGACGTGGCGGATCTGCTTGGCCCCATCACCCAGGCGCTGGGCAATATTGACAGCAGTCTGGGCGATGGCGTCGACGGGATTATCGCGCCGCTGGTGAATGCGTTCCGCGCCATTCAGTCGCTGTTACACACCAGCTTCGATTTCAGCGGCGATGCAGGCGGTGGTGGGGGTGGATCCACACCGCCATCGGGCATCGTGTCCAGCAATCCGGAAACCCGCATCGATCCTGCGAAAGTGCAGGCATTCCAGAGCGTGCTCACTGAATTGCCGGCGCAACCGTCGGTGGCCAGCCTGCTGCAATGGTTCAACGACAGCGTGACCATCGGCCGGGGCGACATGGTGGAACTGGCGGTGCGGTCGATTCCCTATCTGGACGATGTACGCACGCCGCTGGGCACGGTGCTGGGCTGGCAAACCTTGTCCAGCGCGGATTTCCAGACCCAGATCAACGGCACGCTGCAGGCGCTGACGCTGGCAATCGGCAACCAGACCGGCGCCGGAATTACTGCGCAGTTGCAGGCTTTGACCACCAGCGCGCAGACGCTGAATCTGGTGCAGTTGCGGCAAACAGTGCTCGACATCCAGACGCAACTGCAAACACTGAAAACCCATATCGACGCTGACACGCTTAATGATGGCAATCTCACCACCATCGAAACCACCATCGCCGGATTGATCAGCCAGCGCGACGCCCTGGCTCTGCAATTCAACAACAGCGTAAAACAAGCACTGGACACCCAGTTGAAACTGCTGGCCGTGCTGCCCGAACGCCTGCAGGAAAAAATGGCGGCGCTGGTGCTGTTGCTGCAACCGCCGGCCCGCTTCACTGCCGGTGGAACGGGAACGCAAACAACGCCACCGACCTCCGGCCTGCCGGGGCTCGATAATTTTCTCGATCAATACCGCGAGCTGTTTGAAAACCTGGCGGCGTCGCTGGACATCAGCGATGTCACCGATGCCTTTACCGCACCGGCCGAGGCCATCGAAAAAGCGGTAACGGAAATCGACGAAGCCATCACCATGGTGACCATGGAAATCACCGGCCGGCTGAACCAGGTACAGAGCCTGATCGCGGCAGTGGATCTGGCCGGCATCGTCGATACTGCAGAACAGGCCATCGAGGATTTCACCGACAGCATCGTCGGCGATTTGACCACCGCCTTCGCCACCGTGCGCACCGCCATCGAAACCATCGCCACCCAGATTTCCGCCGTTGTCAACACCTTCAATCCCGCTAACGTGGTGGCCGGCATTGAACAGGGCATCGACGCCGTCGGTGCCGCGCTGCAGGCACCCGAAATCACAGCATTTCTTGAAGTGGCGGAAAAACTGAAATCCATCGCCGAGCGTCTGGACCGGCTGTCATTCACACCTGTAACCGACACGGTGGTGGGCACCATCGACGACATGAAGTCGGCGGTGCAAGGCCTTGGCAACGCACTGGACGATCCGATCAAAGGCCTGCTGCACGATGCCATCGACGTACTGCCGGACGACCTCACGCCCGTCACCGATCCACTGGTGGCCGGGCTGGGGGAACTGATCGCCGCCGGCCCGATTCCGCTGCTGGAGTCCATCAAGGATGCGCCGCAGCAGATCGTGGATGCGCTCAACAATTTCGATCCCGCCGCGCTGATCGGCGACAGCCTGTCGGCACCGTTCCAGCAGATCATCAGTGAAATCGAAGGTTTTGAACCGTCCACGCTGATCGATCCCATCGAAACCGAGCTGGACAATTTCAAGCAGCGCCTGCGCGACAACATGCGGCCCGGCGATCTGCTGGACCCGCTGATCCAGCTGCATGACCAGATCATGCTGGATCTGGACGGTTTCAAACCCGGCGACATCATCGCACCCGTGAATGACGCGCTGACCCAGGCGGTGGCGCAGATCACCGATTCAATTCCAGTGACGGATATTTTCGACGAAATCCAGAGTGTGATCGACGACATCGAACGCATCCTGGGTGATGGCGGTGTGGCGGATTCCATCCTGCAGTTCGTTCAGCAGCTGCGGGATTATCTGGCGCCGTTCGTCAATGCCACCGATGCCATTCCGGCACAACTGGAAACCTGGCTCAACGGAATTTTGAGCGGCGTGGTGAACGCCATCGATCTCGGCGCCCTGCAACCGGCGTTCACCGGTTTGAACAACGCCATCAATTCCACCCAGGCCGCTGCGCTGCAAACGGTTTACAACACTGCTGTAGCACCGCTGCAGACTGCCGTGCGCGACACCCTGCAGCCGCGCGCGCTGATGACGGATCTGGTGCGCAATCACAGTCAGGTGCGCACTGCCTGGAACGGCATGGCCAATACCGCGCTGAAAACCCGCGTCGACACCCTGCTGATCAGCCTGAATCCCACCGCGCCGGCGTTCACCGATCTGTTCAACGCCTATGGTCGCGTGCTCACCGAGCTGGACAGCGTGCAACAGGGCCTGACCACCACTCTGTCCAGCTGGGACGCGCAATTCCACGCCGCCGACAGCGTGCTCACCGCCTATCGCCAGGTGCCCGCCTCGCCGCAGCAACTGCAGCAATGGCTGGTGGAATCGCTCGAACACCAGCTGATGCGGCCGCTGCAATCCATCTTCGAAAAATTCGCGCCGGCCGGACGCATGCTGGACGCGTTTATCGGCCCCATCGTGGATCTGATCACGGCGGTGCGCCAGACCCTGAACCAGATCATTGCCGCACCCGCCGCGTTGCTGGCGGTGGGAGAAGCGCTGGAACAGATCCGCGATCGCCTGCAGCAGGTGAACCTGAATTTCATCAGCGACAGCATCAATGCCATTTTCGAGGAAGTGAAGCAGCAACTGCGCGGCCTCGATCCGCGCGGTTTGAAGCGCACGCTGAATGAATCCTTCGATGAACTGCTGGACGTGATCAGCCTGGACCAGATCGTGCCGGTGGATGCACTCAATCAGGCCGACGCCGATCTCGACACGGCGCTGGAAGCCTTGCGCCAGCTTGATCCGCAGATTCTGATCGCCGAAGTGATACAACCCAAATTCGAGGAAATACTGGCGCCATTCGTATCGGCGCTGGATCTATCGCCAGCGCTGAGCGCGCTGACAGAACGGCTGAAACCACTGGAACAGGAACTGGGCGCGGAAATGGACCGGGTCAATCAGGCGTATCAGGGTTTCCTGAACGCAGTGCCGGCCTGACACAGAACGCATGCAAATGGATATCCTGAAATGAGCGTTGCGACTTTACTGACACAACCGAAACTGGTGGCCCAGCTGAATAATCTGTCGGCGCAGGACACGCTGGCGGAGGATCTGATGGCGCTGGTGCGCCGCATCATGCTGGACACCGAAAAAAGTCAGGTGATCCTGCAGAGTTTTCAGCGCGCGTTCGAACAGTTCGGCCAGGGTTTTGTCAGCAGCGCGCCCAATTTCGATCGCGGCCTGGAACAGCTTGGCGCCCTGTTCGCCCCTTTCATCAACAGCGTGCGCGCCTTTGGGGAAAGCCCCGACCTGCGCGGTGATTTCGCACCGGCAGTGGAATTTATCGCGAACCAGTTCACCGCGCTGATGAACGCAGTGGCGCAGCTGAACATCAATTCGATCCGCGATTTCGTCACCCGCTTTCTGCAAGTCATGCTCAGCCAGTTCGGTTTTTCGCTGGATACGCTGGTGGAGCGTACCTGGGGCATTTTCGATGCGGTGATGACAGATCTGCGTACCCTGCCCGCCGGCACCGACGCCCAGGAAAAGGAGCTGCGTCTGGTCACCGCCAGCCTGCTGGGCCGGGTGAAACGGGAACTGCAGGAGCAGGTGGAACTGCCGGCGATTTCCGCCGACGAAATCGCCGCCGTCATCATGGAGCAGTTCCGCGAACTGGGCCTGGACACCTGGGTGCAGCAGGCCAACCAGATTGCCGACGCGATCAAGTCCGTGTGCCTCGCGGCGGGTTCCATCGGCGATCTGCTGAAAGTGGGCGGCAGTGTCGGCGCCGCGGCAAAAACACCGGACACCGGCGACACCTACGCCTGGTACGCCAGCTGGCTGCTGGCCACCCGCAACCGCGAAATCGGCGAAACCATTGGCAACTTCTTCATTCTGAATCCGTCGGACGAAGTCTGGGTCACCGCCGACAAAACCCAGGTGGTGTGGCGCACCGTGTTTGACGGCGATCTGGTGTTGCACGAGGGCAGCAACCTGAAGTGGAACGACGCGCCCATGTTCAACTCCGCCACCGGCGCCGAGTACGTGCTGTTCCCCCATATCTCCGCCGACACCATGGAATTCCTGGCACACTTTACCTACGCGCTGGTGGAGCTGGGCAAAGGCATCTGGAACTCCGTCGATGCAGCGGAAGCCGGTGACCGCGCCAGCGCTATCACGCACCTGATCTGGAATTTCTTCAACAGCGGTTTTGGCGCACTGGGCGAGAAACCGTTCATTTCCTATCTGCTGGCGGCGTCGGCACTGGGCCAGGGCCATCAGGGCTGGATGAACGCGATTTTTCCCATTGTGGGCACCACGCTGCCGTCGCTGGAAGGTCGCCAGACCGAAGCGGACGAAGCCAAGTTTGCGTTCTGGGGCATCCTGTTTGCCGACGATGTGCTGGAACGGGCCGGCCACCATCTGCTGCTGAACACCGTGCGCGATCTGCTGCTGTCCACCCTGACGCTGATCAACAACATCGGCCAGGCCCAAGGCACCGACGCCAGCCATCCCATCAACAAGCAATACACCAGCACCTGGGCCACCGTCGGCGCCATGATCTGCACCATCATCTATCTGAAAAAGTGGTACAACAAGGCCGACTACAAATATCCGTTCAATGGTTTTCTGTGGACGTTTGCCAGCATGCTGGCAGGACTGGTGGGGGGATTATCCGGCACCCTTACCGCCAGCCTGTGGTCCATCGGCTTCGACGTGAAAAGTTTCTTCGTCGATATCGCGATGGAAACCATCAAACCGTTTTTCCTGCATTACGTGAACCTGTACAGCTGGATCGAGAACGACACCAAGGGCGGCACCTTCAACGGCAGCCGCCCCGCGTTTGCCGGCTATCCGGAAAAATCCGATTCGCCCTACCGGCTGCCGTGGGAAACCGGCGTCACCCGCGCCTGCGTGCAGGGCAACATGGGCATGTGGAGCCACTTCGATGCGTCGGATCAGATTTACGCAGTGGATTTCGGTTTCGACCAGGCGGAAGTCATCCACGCCGCCCGCAGCGGCACCGTGGTGGGTTTTCGCGACACAGTGCCCAACGACACTCACAACCAGGGCTGGAATTACATCGTCATCCGCCACGATCACGCCAGCGAAACCAACACCGTGCGGCAGAAGCATGACAAGTACCACGACGGCACAGCCTACGTGACGTACGGCGTTTACGGCCACGGCCGCACCAACGGCGTCACTGAAGTGTTTGCGGCACGGGGCATTGCCGCCGCCAGCATCCTCGGTACCGTGGTGGCACAAGGCGATCCCATCATGAAAGCAGGCAACACCGGCGAAAGTTTTCACAACCATTTGCACTTCCATGTGAAGAACAATGGCGAGGCACTGGGCACCGCGGCGCCGGCAGGCAATCTTGATCCCAGCACGCTCAGCAGCAACTCCATGCCCTTCGTGTTCCGTGACGTGGACGGCGACGGCGTGGTGAAATCCCTGACCTTTTACACGGCGAGCAACGTCTGACGAATTTTATGGAACTGCCTTTTTCCAGCACACCGCAAACACCACCCCCGCGCCGCCCGCAAATGGCGGTGAGTTTCGCCGCGCCAGCGGCGGCCGGTGGTGGCGGGCTGATGGACACCGTGTCCAGCGTTGCGGCGGCGGTGGGCATCGATCTGTCCAGCGACGCAGTCGATCCCTGGCAGCGCAGCGTCACCGCCATCGTCTGCGACAGTCACCTGGCACCGCGCGTGGATCAGGCGCGCATTGTGCTGGCCTATGACAGCCAGTCCCCCACGTTCAATCTGGGCGACAGTGGCAGCATCGAACTGGGTTACGCGGAGGATCAACTATATTCAGTGTTCAACGGCACCATCATCGGCATCCAGTCCGCACTGGAACGGCAGGCCGCACTCACCGTCGGCAACGGCGGCCAGCGCCTGTCGCAACTACGCACCAACCAGAGTTTCGAACAGCAGAGCGCCGGCGACATCGTGCAGGCGCTGGCGGATCTGGCGGAAGTGGAAACCGGCACCGTGGAAGCCGGCGCGGACCTGCCGTTTTATGTGGTGGACGACGGCCGCAACCTGTACCAGCACATTGCCACGCTGGCGGAAAAAAGCGGCCTGCTCGCCTGCATCGACGGCGATGGCAAATTACAGTTCAGGGAGGCGCCCGGTTCCGCGCCGGAGCAGACCTTCCACTACGGTGTCGACATTTTGCAACTGCGTTTGCAGCGTAGCGAGCCACCGCTGCAACAACTAACCCTGATCGGCGCCGGTGCCGCTGGCAGCCAGGGCTCCGATGCCTGGAGCTGGCTGGTGAAGGATCCGCAACCCATCAGCGCAACGGTGGGTGAAGGTGCCAGTATTCGTCTGCAGGCCGATCCCAGCTTGCGTAGCAGCGATGCGGTGCAACAGGCGGCAGCAGGCAAACTGTTTTTCGCCAAACAGCGCGCATTGAAAGTGCGTCTGCTGGTGCTGGGCGCGCCCAATATCCGCGCCGGCAGCAAAATTGAAATCGCCGACGCGCCGCAGCCGGAATGGAACGGTACTGCAGTCGTTGAATCCGTGCGTCACCAGTACAGCAAGTTAAAAGGCTTCACCAGCGACATCACCGCGTTACTCGAAAGCGCCGACAACAGCATGGACAGTTTGCTGGCCGGCGCGCTGGGCGCACTGGGAGGCTTGCTATGACCACCAGCCTGTACGACACCATCCGCAGCATCGTGCGCCAGGAGTTGCGCCAGTTGCGGCTGGGCGAATTGGCGGTGGTGCAGGAACAGCATCCCCACGAAGCCGATTCCGACAAGGACAATTACAGCTGCACGGTGGTGCTGCGGGATTCAGCCATTGTGTTGAAGCAGGTGCCGGTGGCCACCGGGCGTCTCGGTGTTGCGTCCATTCCCGACGTGGGCGATCTGGTGCTGGTGCAGTTTCTGAATGGCGACATCAACGCGCCCATCATCGTCGCCAGCCTGTACAACGATGAAGACCGTCCGCCGCTGAACAAAGACGGCGAGGTGATTCTGCAATTGCCGAAATCCGGCAGCGAAGGTGAAGGCGTGCACGTGCGCGCCAGCAGCGTGGATGAAACCAGCATCACGCTTAATCTGGGCGGCACCGTGGTGGTGACGCTGAAGGACGATGACCCGGCGGTGGAAATCAATATCGGCGATGGCAGCGGCGTCATCAAGATCGATCAGGACGGCACCGTGAACATCACCAGCCAGGCGGAACTGAAACTGAAAAGCGACGCCGACATCAACATCGAGGCGGGCGGCACACTGAACCTGAAAGGCTCGACGATCAATCTGAACTGAATCATATGAACGGATAACAGGGAAGCAAAACGTCATGGGACAACCGGCAGCAAAAAAAGGCGACCAGATCATCGGCACCGACACCCACATTGTGATGATTCCGTCACCGGGCGGCCCCGTGCCCACGCCACTGCCGCATCCGTTCACCGGCCAGATCGACGACGCGCTCAGCAGCGACGTCAACATCGACGGCCAGCCCGCCGCCGTGGTGGGCAGCAAGGCCAGCAATATGCCGTCGCACATTCCGCAGGGCGGACCGTTCCAGACACCGCCCAAGGACAAGGCTGAAATCCAGATGGGCAGCAGCAGCGTGTTCATCAACGGCAAGGCGGCAGCGCGCAATGGCGACACGGCGCTGACCTGCAACGATCCGGCCGACGCGCCGGTGGGCACGGTGATCGCCGTGGGCACCGTGAATATTGGATGACAGATTATTAAGACTAACCGGGAAAAACACGCATGAGCAGCGACGCACATCTCCTCACCGATCTGGCCCTGGACCTGGGCGATCACCGCATCCGCCCCCTGTACAAGGTGAGCGATGAGGAACGGCGCCTGCCCGCCGGCCGCGGTGGCGTGCTCGACATCCGCCTGCTAAGCGGCCGCGACAATTTACAGCAGGCGATCGTGATGCGTCTGCTGACACCGGTGGGTGAACTCGCCGGCCTGGGCCATGCGGATTACGGTTCGCGCCTGTTTGATCTGGTGGGCCGCGTCAACACCGACACCACCCGCAACCTGGTGCGCCTGTATATTTTGGAAAGCCTGCAGCGGGAACCGCGCATCGGCAAGATCAACCGCATCGATGTGCGCCAGGTGGAGCGACAGCCCAGCCTGGTGGCGGTGGAACTGGACGTGACGCCCATCGCCAGCACCGATGTGATCAGCATCGGTCCATTCACCATTTCATTAATTTAAAAGCGCAGCAACGGAGCCCAATGCCATGAGTTTCAGACGTCGCACCTACCCGGAGGTCATGGAAAATGTGCTGACCGGCCTGACCGGCGGCATCGCGGCGGAAAGCCACGCCTATCCTCCCGCCGGCGCCAAAACCGCGCCCTATGCCCATGCTCTCGAGCATCCGCCGGTGGATGCCATCATTTCCGTGTACGGCATTCGCAACAACCAGACCTTCCAGTTCGTCAAAGGCAGCGATTATGAATTGAAGCAGGACAAGCTGGTGTGGCTGGAAAAAGCCAACACACCGGACGCCGGCACGCTGCTTCACATCAACTACCGCAGCAAGGGCGCGCAGTCTCCGTTCAACGATCTGCATGTGGGCAGTGTGCTGCGCACGTTGGCGGAATCCTTCAGTCTGGAACTGGCGGGCCTGTATGCGCAGGCGGAAGCCGTGTACAAATCCGCTTTCATCGACACCGCCGAAGGCCGTTCCCTCGACAACGTGGTGGCGCTGCTGGATGTCAACCGCGTGCGCGCCGGCCGCAACACCACCAAGGTAAAATTCAGCCGCAGCGCCAATGGCGTCGGCGACATTCATATTCCAGCGGGCACCCGCGTCACCAATGCCGACGCCAGCGTGCAGTTCGAAACCATCGCCGCCATCACGTTACTGGACGGCCAGACCAGCGTGCAGGTGGACGCCCGCGACATCGCCGACAATCTGGAAGCCCTGCCGGCAGATTCACTGGTGATTCTCACCAAACCACTGGCCGGCATCGACAGCGTCACCAATCCCAATCCCAGCAGCGTGCTGGAACGGGACGAAACCGACGACGAACTGCGCACGCGGGCAAAGAATTTTCTGCACGGCAGCGAGAAGGCCACTCTCGGTGCCATCAAGCACGCCATCGCGCAACAGAATGTGGTGGCGGAAGTAAGCGAGAACGATCCGGAGCCGGGCAAGATCACCGTCACCGTGCACAGCGACAACCTGACGCCGGAAACCGAACAGCGCCTGCTGGCCGCGATTAAAGACGCGCGTCCGGCTGGCATCGAGGTAATTCTGGCGGGCGTCAGTGCACCGTTCGCGCTGGATCTGGAACTGCGCATCAGCACGGCGGCGGATTTGCTGGAAGCGGATCTGCGCGGCATCCAGGAACGCGCGGTGCAGCGCATCATGGCTTACCTGAACGGATCTGCCATCGGCGACACCATCAGTCTCAACCGCATCGTCGGCCTGGTGCTGAGCGACAACACCGTGCTGGATGTGCGCATCCTGTCGGCACGTGTGGGCAGCGACGATGTGCTCGACCGCGATCAGGGCATCATCAAGACTGACAACATCAGCGGCGTCACCCCCGGCAGCAAGGTGGCGCTGCGCGCCGGCGCCATCAACATCATCGATCCAGCACTGGCCACTGTGTTGTCGGCCAGCCTGCGCTTCCCGGTGAGCGCAGCAGCGCCGTCAGAAAGCGTCATCCGCGCTGCACTGGCCAGCGCCATCGAAGCCATCAACCTGCTCAACGCCAGCGAATTGCCCGCCAGCCCGACGCCACCACAATTGCGGCAGCGCCAGCTCAATTACGGCAAATTGCTGGCGGTGATTCCGCTGCCCGGCAAACCTGCCGTCACCAGCTACAACGACGTGGCCGGGCTGGACGATGCGAGCCTGCCCACCAGCAGCGCCGCCGGCGATTATCAGGTGCAGTTCATCGTCACATCGGAAAGCGGCATCAGCCATCTGCTGGAAGATGAAACCAGTCCCGCCGTGACGCTGATTCCGTTCGAGCGCCTGACGCTCGCCAACGTGGAATTGAAAGCGCAAGCCGAGGTGACCGCGTGAGCACGTATGAAAAGCTGGTGAGCCATCTGCCCGGCCTCTACCAGCCGGACGCGCAGGACGACACGCTGTTCAACCACCTGCTGCAGGAAGTGGGCGGCAATATGGACGAACTGCGCCGCGACCTGACCCTGCTGATGCAGACGCACTGGTTCAAGACTGCCGACAAGGCCACCTACGATCCGCATTTTCTGCGCGGGCGTGAGCTGGCCGGTTTGCCCCGCCTCAACCTGCAGAATCCGGATGACAAGCGCGCCATCGACGAGTATCCCTATCTGCTGGATCTGGCGCGGCTGGGTGCGCTGCTGACGATTCCGCCCTGGCGCGAACCGGTCACGCTGCGGGAAAACGTCGAGCAATACCGGCAACGTCTGCTGCGCATCATCCAGATTTACCGCAATGGACTGGGCACACTGTCGGCACTGCGCGCCATGGTGGCGGCGGAATTGCCGGAAAATGCCACGCTGCCATTACCGGCGCGGCAACGCTCGTTCACGGTGGAGGAAAACGCGCCCTTCATCGGTCCGCTGCACAGCATTCAAAGCCTGGGTCTGCCGCAATTCGAACTGGGCCCGCTGATGCGCTGGGAGCTGGCCAACACCAGCGTGCGCAGCGTGGCGCCGGTGGTCTTTATCGAAGGCATCGCTGCCGGCGCCGACACCGACGCCACCGTGCGCCCCATGATCGAACGCTTCAGCCCCACCGGCGTGCTGGAAAATGAAGGCGGACTGGCGGGAATCGGGCTCGGTTATTCCGGCACCGTGGCGCCGGGCAGCGTGCTGAAACTGCAGCCGGGTTACGGCGCCTGTCTGGCGGGTGCCGATGGCATCCTGTTATCGGCGGCGCGCACCACGCAGCTGGGCATCGACAGCTGGCAACTCATTCCCGGCGCGCCAACCGGCAACGTGCGCGCGCTGCTGCAGACCAGTGACAAAATGCTCTGGCTCGCCTGCGACAATGCCGGCACGCAACAACTCTGGCGTTACGATGGCAATGCCTGGCTGCAAGTGTTATCAACAGAAACCCTGGCGCCGATTCACTGCCTGCAACAACATCAGCACCAATTGCTGATCGGCAGCGACGACGGCATTGCCGCGCTGGATCTGTTTCCTGACGTCGCCAATGATTTCGCGCTCACCGCGTTCGGCAATATCGGTGCACAGGCGGTGTTCGCCATCGAACCACGCCGCAACGCCACCGGCACATTTTACGCCGGTGCCGCCAACGGCCTGCATGAACTCGACAGCACCGGCAATATCACCCAGACACTCCTGGCCGACACCGCGATTCGCGCCATCGCGCAAAGCGACACCCGGCTTTATTTCGGCGGTGACGCCGGCGTGATGCAGTATCAATTGCAAAACCAGCAGTTCCATTACCTGAGCGCGGAATTCGAATCGGAACTGGACGCCGACTGGCTGCCGTTCGCCGCCGATGCCCTGCCCGATTTCACCTTCGGTCTGCCCGCCGTGCAATCACTGGCGCTGGAACCGGACAGCACCTTGTGGATCGGCAGCACGCGGGGCCTGGCCCGCTACCGCGCCCGTCACGAACAGGATCTGGTGTACCGCAATCTGCTGGAAGCCTTTCCCGATCTGCTGGATGGCCCTGTCACGCAGATTCGCGCCGACGAACACGGCTGCCTCTGGTTCACCACTGCTCACGGCCTGCTGCGTTTCGACGGCCGCGATCTGGCGCGTTTCGATTTTGCGGAAAATCGCTGGCAGCAACTGGGTCAGGCCGACCAGATTTACGAAGGCGAAGACAACCATCCCCGTGGCCCCTGGCGTTTTCAGCGCACGCTGAATCGCTGGGAATTTTTCGACTACCGCGCCACCCAGTGGACGGCCTTTTCACAACCGCCGGCACTGCCACTGCAGACGATCACGCATCTGCATTTTATCGATTGTGTCACGGCAGAACTGGGCACCCTCAGCGGCAGCGACTTCAGCAAAACCGCCGACGTGGCCGCCAGCGAACTCACGCTGCGCTGCAAACCGGACCAGACCCGCATCGTCACCGGCGGCATTCCCGCGTTGCCACGCATGCCCCAGGGCGATTCCGTGTGGCGTTATCTGTCACTGGAACCGGATGACATCGTTGACGGCACCGATCTGCCCTGGTGGTCGGTGGAAGGCCGGCTGGTGCCACCGCCACAACACAATCCACCCTATGCGGGCCGCTTCCATCACCTGGACCTGTTGCCCTACCAGCTGGACCGGATGGTGTTTTCCTACAACCCGGCAGCGCGCATCAAATTCCAGTGGGCGAATCAAAAGCCGCTACGCGTAATCGTGCGGCTGCAACAACGCAACAGCGACGACCTGATCGATCCCGCCATACTGGATCGCGTCTGGCAAGGCATCAACCGGGTGCGTCCCGCCGGCGTGCAAGTGGCGCTGGCGGTGGGCGACACCCTCGTGCGCGGCGAATCTGTCTAGCGGCGAATCCATTTAGAGGAGAACGGACATGAGCTTAATCTCACTCCCCACCGACGTGACGGCGCTGAACACACTGGCGCCCAAGGAAGCCGGCTCGCTGATCAAACCGGCAGACTGGAATGCGCTGATCGGCAGCGTGCAAGGCATCGGCACAGCTTTGCAGGAATATATCGCGCAGACCAACATCCGCCTCACCACGCTGGAAAATGCAGTGACACCGCTGAACACCCGCGTCGACACGCTGGAGCAGGATCTGGCAGATCTGCAAACCAGCATCGCGCCGCTGCTGACCCAGTTCGTGGTGACACTGCGCACCAGCAAGTCCAACTACGCCCTGGGCGAACTCTGCGAAATCACCGCCGAGGTGCGCGATCTGACGGGTAATATCGTCACCAGCCGGCCCTGGATCGATTTCGTCACCACTTGGGGCCAGCTGCAGGCCGCCACCGGTTTCACCACCAGCCTCAGCGCCAACGGCGGCAGCATTTCCGTGCAGGCCAACGCGCAGGGCATCGCGCGGGTAAGGGTGAAAGCGGCGCACGCCGAAAATCTCAACGACACCCAGGAACTGCAGGTGGCCGGCGCGCTGGAAACCGCACTGGGCAACGGCCAGTTTTTCTATCAGGCCATCATGGAAGCGCCCACGCCCGCCAGTCAGACGGCCATCCAGGCCTTCAGCCTGATGAACAGCCAGTACGAAGTGGCGCAGAACAATGCCATGCAATTGTTCGTCGACAGCTACCAGCTGTTTCCGCAATACCAGATACTGCCGCAATTCAATTTTGGCAACTGGAAACACTACCGCACCGTGGTGGTCGCCCTCGCCAAACCCGACAGCGATCCCACCACCGCCGATTCCTCCAAGGGCTCGGCGTCGATCCAGGTGAATTTTCGCGACTGGGTCGGCCCCTGGATCGATTTCTACACCAAAAATTTCAGCCCGTTCGTGCCGGATCTGGTGCTGAATTTCAACGGCCAGCTGGGCAACGGCAGCTTCCAGGCGGATCTGGGCGGCTTGCAGGACATGATTCTCACCGATCTGAATCCGCTGGGCGCCGTGGGTCGGCAGCGCTATTACAACGCAGCAGTGGATGCGATGGACAAAGTAAATCCCGCCGCGCCGCTCACCTACATGGCGGATCTGCGCAACACCGTGAAGCAGGCGGTCACCGTGCAGCAGATTCAGGAAGTACCGGGCGGCGCGCTCAAGGGCAACCAGTTCAGCAAGGTGCCAGCAATGGCGGCGATCAATGGCGTGTCCAGCCATGCTGCCTCGGCCAAGGCAGCGGCGGACGCCACGCAAGGTTCGGTGCAGGTGCTGCAGGCCTCCAGTCAGGATCTGAACAACCGCGTGCTGGCGATCAACAACGATCTGCAGACCACCCAGCAGATGAGCACCGTGATCAATCGCGAACTGGGTTCCATCGGCCAGAACGTGCTGCGCATCAACACGCTGGACCAGAACTCGGTGCAGGGCCAGATCAACCTGATCACGGCGCAGATCGGCCAGATCAACGAAGTGCTGCGCCGGGGCTGACATGGCAGACGTCTATCTCACCCCGCCGGACATCAGCATCCGCGACACCCAGCTGGTGCTCGCGTTTCTGAACCGCGCGCAGACTCCGCGCGAAATCGCCGAACGGGTGGAGGTTCCCAACGAACCGGATGTGGGTGTGAAACTGGCGCAGCGCATTCTCAATGCCCGCGCGCAACACAACGGCGTCTTCGACAATCTGGCGCAGGTGCGCGCGGTGCCGCTGATCGGCCCGGAGCGTTTCACCGAAATTGTCACCTGCATCACCGGCAAATCTGCGCTGGAAATTCTGCTGGCGAACCAGCGCGGTAATCTGACGGCAGAATCCCTCGGCGTCGCGCAACAACTGGAAACACTGCGCCAACAGATGGACGATCTGCAGCAGTTCGATGCGCGCCGTTACCGCATCGAATTGCGCGCACTGGACAGCACACCTTATCTGGGCGAAATCGTCACGCTGAAACTGCGGGTGGTGGACCGAGTGCGCAACGTCAGCCAGGCCAACATGCCGATCACGCTGGAAACCAACTGGGGTTATCTGCGTCACAGCCGTAATTACCGCGTGCAGAACGGCGCCGTGATCACCGCCCGCACCGACGCTGATGGCGAACTCACCTGCGACCTGCACACACCCACGGTGGAACCGCTGACACTGGACCAGCAGAACGAACTGTCCAACGCGCTGGCCAAACTCGGCAACGCCAAACTGCTGCCCGCCGACATGGCGGATGGCTTCCAGTTTCTGGCCCGGCTGTACCAGCATCCACTCAACCGCGATCTGCGCGCCGCCATCGACATTCACTATAAAAGTCGTCAGTCGCGCCTGCACGAAACCCTGAATCACCAGGCACCACTGCACGGCTGGGTGTACGAGCAGGCGCTGGTGCGCTGTCATCTGCATCCTCATGACGAAAATGAACGCGCCACCGTGCTGTCCATCGCAGCGCTGCCGCTGGAATACCGCGACTGGCTGCTGCCCTGGTATCAACTGCTGAAGGAAGATCTGGACGCGCAGAGCGGACTGGACAAGACCCTGGAGCAAACCCTGCAATTCAGCGAAAACGAACTGGGCCTCACCAGCCATGTGCTGGCCAATCTGCAAACATTTGTCGCGGCGCAGAACGGTCTGGTGGCCGAACACGCGGCGCAACAGGTAAGCCAGGACGTGGTAACCCGTTTCGCTACCCAAAATCTCGGCCGGCTGTCCAGCAACACCCGCACCACCCTGCTCACCCTGATAAAAGAAGCGCCCGCCACGCTGAAGTCCGGCAGCGCCGGGCAAATCGCCGTGGCCAACCAAGTGGCGGTGGAAGTGGGACGCAAGGCTGGCGTGTTCGATTTCGCCGGTACGCTGGCAGGCGTGACCGGCCAGCTGGGCCAATTGCAAACCCAGGTCAGCAGCATGAACACCCGCGTCAGCAACGTGGAAAGCGCCACCGCGAATATCAACTTCAGCCAGCTGCAGGCAGACCTCAACAACTTCAACACCAACTACGCCAGCTTCACCCAGGACTACATCAGCTTCCAGTCCGACTACAGTACCTTCAACAGCAACATCAGCGGCTTTAACAACCAGTTCGCCACCTTCAACACCAACCTGCAGGGTTTCAATCAAGGCCTGGCGGGCTTCAATCAAAGCCTGACCAGTTTCAACCAGACCAAGGATCAACTGGTGCTGAATGTCACCAATGGCGTCAACGCCGCGCTGCGCACACTGGAAAGCAACAGCACCACCCGCGTCACCATCCAGCCCATTGCCAACGTCAATCTGACCGGTCGCGTGCCATGAACATCACCAAACTGCTGCACGCGAAGAATCCTGCGGGAACCGGGCTGGCGGTCAACACCACCATCGACATCGCAACCCCCCAGGATCGTGACGGCCGCAAATTTTACCGCCAGCTGTATTTTCTCGCGTTCAAACTGGAACCGGGTTGCCACGGCATCGTGATCAACAGCGAAGCCAGCCAGTGGCAAGGCTGGTTCAACAGTTACGATCTGTCACTCACCGCCGGCGACAAGGTCTTTCAGACAAAAGACTGGACAGCGGAAAAAGAAGACGGCAGCACAACGCCGACACTGGTCAAGGTGCATCTGGTTCATCCCTGGCGCCTGGTGGCGGTGAACACCAACGATGTGCGCGGCGTGGCAGTGTTGCGGCTCGATGGTGAAGCCGTCAGCGACAAAGCCACCCTCAGCGGCAATGCCAACAGTACGCTGCCCGGCGAATTTATCGGCCAGGATTTTGCGCTGCGCAAGGTGGCACCGTTTCTGTCCATCAAGAATCCGCAGCAGGAAATACACAAGGCCGGCGGTGTAAAACAAGTCATGATGGCGAAGTCCGCTGGCGGCGGCACCACCGCAACCCAGATCGACAATATCCAGGCACAAGCCCAGGCAAACGCCATCGTCGCCAGTCACGGCATCAAAAATATTCACCTGCGCAGCCTGCCCACAGGCCCACGCATTATGCTGGGCGAAATCGACGCCATACCGGATGCCAACACTGTCCTAACCAGCCTGTGGCAACAACCCGGCGAGCAAACCGAATTGCCGGTAGCATTTTTCGCCGACGAGCAGTCACGCAAGTCCGCACTGCAACAACTGCAGCAGACGTTCGACCGTTATTTTGCCGAGCGGGAAAAGTCCACCACGCCACCACCACTGCCACCCTATCTGTACCTTCCAATTGCCTTCGAAAGCGACACCCCCGCGCGCCTGCGCCTTACCGCGCTGAACCTGCAATATCACCTGCTGCGCAATCGCTTCGATGCACTCGATGTCAAACACACGCTGAAATTTGCCGGCGGCACGGTCACCGCCCAGTCGCTGACACTCGGCCTGCCGGCCAACAGCCAGATCACCCGCGCCCAATTCCAGGTCATCAACAATCTGAAGCCGGGTTTCGCGCTGAACGGCGTGGCTGGCAGCGCCAGCCTGAACGGCCACACTGGCATCGACCTGACCGAAGGCAGCACGGTATCAAACCGCGTCGACAACGCCACGCCGCTGCAACTGCAACATCTGTTGCTGGCACTGCTGCCACTCACCGACAACGTGCAGGCCACACTGCAAATTCTGCGCGATAGCCAGGATGCACCTGCCGGTGCCGTACTGGCGCAAACCCAGCTGCAATGTGAGCAATCCGGCGGACGCCAGTGGGCCGTCGCCAGCATCGCACCGCTGTTACTCGACAGCGGCCCCTGCTGGCTGCGCCTCACCGTGCAGCAGGGCCGCCTGCTCTGGCTGGGGCAAAACGCGCCAGGCCACGTGCAGTTCACCTCTGGCGCAGGCCCGGGCAAAACAGTGCGCACGCTGCAATTGATGGCGGTATTGAGTGCGGCAGGAACGGATGCAAATGGAATGGCGGGCCTGTCAGTGCAGGTGAACAACATCAGCGCCGGCAGCAGCGGCAACGCAGAAGACGGAATTCAGATCGATCTGGCAGCAGGCCTCAACGGGCATTTCGGCAGCGGCACCGCAGCGCCGGCACCGGTGGCATTCGTGTCCGGCAGCGCGGGCAATATCACCGTCAGCAACCTGCAGGTGGAATACAACATTTAGCGGGCGTCACTCCGTTTTCATTCACCCATCCGGCCTTCATTCGCCCATCAACGCGCGCACATAGGGTTCCGCCTCGCGCCACATGCGGATCACCGCCGGCCGCTGCGATACCCGATCCCAATAGTCCTGCAACTGCCCCACCGAGGAAAAATCGGCAAACGTCTTGGCAAAATACAGCGGTGGAATCGCGGCGCAGTCCGCCATGGTGAACTGGTTGCCCGCCAGAAAATCCCGCCCGCTCAGATGATCGCCCAGAAACCGGTACATCAGGCCAACCCGTTCCGCCGCCTTGTCCATCACCTCGCTGTCCTGCTGCGGCTCCGGTTTCCAGCTTTCCAGAATCATGCTCACCACCGGATCGTTCAGGTACAGATCGCACATGCGGTCCAGCAGGCGCACCTGGCGCGCATCTTCCTGATCCGCCGGAATCAAGCGTGGGCTTTGGGGAAAGGTCTGATCAATATATTCCAGAATGATGCTGGATTCGGGAATCATGCGGCCGTCGTCGCGCACCAGCAGGGGCACCTTGCCGAACGGATAGAATTCACGAAAGCGCGCCCGCTCCTCCTGGCTGGTGAGATCAACCAGATGGGGTGTGAAGGCAACGTTTTTTTCGTACAGCCCCAGCAGGACTTTTTGGGAATAGGACGAAATGTAGGAAAAATACAGATCCATCGCGCGGGACTCCTTCGTTCTTGTTATCGGTGACTGCGATTGCCATCAGACTTTCGCTTTCAGACCTGACTTTCGATACCAGACCTGACTTTCGACTTCAGAATAGTCCCGATAATCCTCGAACGCGAATCCCGCGCGGCGGCCGGTTAAACCAGAGCCACTACACCACGCTCATCAAACCAGCGGCTGCCCCTTGCGCAGGCGGCGGCGAAAATCCCACAACACCAGATTGAATGGCATCTGGCGCAGGAAACGCGGCATCAGTCGATTGACGAAGCCCACGAAGCCCAGGAAGCGCTCGAAGGACTGTTGCTTGTCCGGATTCCAGTCCAGCTGCATCTGGTCGCGCACCGTTTGCGGCAGGAAACCGGTGGTCAGAAAACGGTGGAAGGGGCCTACCGGCTTGCTGATCAGCGGATGCAGGAATTTCAGGTCCACCAGCCGGGTCAGGAAGATCCGCACCTTGTCATCGATCTGCAGCTTCTCCAGACCGGCCTGCCAGTAACGCTCAAACGCATCCAGATCCGCCGGCCACATGCCCGGTCGCACCTGCAGCGTGGTGCCCAGCGGTTCCGCCAGATGGTAGAACTCCTGCAGCCGGGCGCGGTCCGGTACGCGATGCAGCTTGCCGTAAGTATCAATGAAACCCCAGTACAGGCAGGCAGCCACCCACAGCTGCAACTCGGGATCAAAGGCGTTGTACTGCACCTTGTCACCCTCGGCGGACCGCACCTGGGCATGGGAGCGGTTCACCGCCTTGCGGTAGGCCAGCTTTTCCTCGGTGGTGCCCATCATGGCCACCGCCAGATAGGTAAACGTGGTGCGGGCGCGCTTGATCGGATGTTTGAACAGGGCGCCGCTTTCCACCTTGCTGTCCGCCACGCCGTGGCCGACGGGCAACCGCGCCAGTTGCAGAATCACGTTGGCAGCACCAGCCATCACCCCCACCCCGTCCATGATTCCCGGGAAAAGCCGGTCCCACTCGCGGGCGTTCAGCGGCGCCGGCCACTGCTGCTGGATCTGGGTGGAGCCGCTCTGGCTGTCGGGCTGGGTTACATCAATGGACGACATTCGGAAACTCCGCCTTTTTTTGTTTGAAGGGTGTTTGAGGGGTAGGTGATTGAGACATATGAATATCATTGTTTCAACGCATGAACATTGATCAGAACAATCAAATTATTGGTCGTTACTGATAACTACGCCAGCCGGATGGCCCGGCACCCTGCAGGAAGCCAGGCCAAATCCTGCTGATCAGGCAAAGCCTGCTTATACTGAGGAAATAACAGGACAGCGGAGCCGCACCGTGGATTTGAGCGCAACCATGAACATCGAACCCTACGACTGGCCCTCGATCGGGGTGTCACTACTGTGCGGCCTGATCATCGGCCTGGAGCGGCAATTGCGAGGCAAGCCGGTGGGCATCCGCACCTCGGCGCTGATCGTGCTGGGTACCTACGTGTTCATCGCCTCGTCCAACCACGTCAGCAACGAAGTATCCGACCCGTCCCGCATCATTGGCCAGGTCATCACCGGCATCGGCTTTCTGGGGGCCGGCGTGATGCTGGCCCGGGACGGCATGGTGATCGGTGTAACCTCTGCCGCCACCATCTGGGCCCTGGCCTCAGTGGGGGTGTGCATTGCTGTGGGGAATATATTCAGTGCGATCAAGCTGTCGTTCGTGGTGGTGGCCGTGCTGGTGGGGGTGGATCTGCTGGAAGACTATTCCCAGGCCCTGACGCGGGGCGTGCACATGCGCTATCGCAACTGGCGCACGCGCAATGGTTCCGGCAACAACGGTGGCGGCAGTAACAGTAACTCGCCCCAGGACCATCCGCGCTGAGGGCCCCGGGCAGTTAGCCGATCTGCAGGTAACGGGGCCAGTCGAACGCCGGGTCCCCCAGCGCCAGAAACTCCGGATTCAGCAGGGATTCCTTGCGGTTGTACTGCAACGCCACGAATTTTGTGTCCACCACGCAGCCACCCGCTTCCAGCAGCACGGCCTGGGCCGCCGCCGTATCCCACTCCGACGTAGGCCCCAGCCGGGGATAGCAATCCGCCTTGCCCTCGGCAATCAGGCAGAATTTCAGCGAACTGCCCATGTTGGCCATCTCCACCTGAAACCCGCTGTTTTCAATCCGCGTCAGCACCGGTTGCAACTTTTCCGCGCCGTGACGCCGGCTGCCCACGATGGCCAGCCGTTTGTCCGGCACCGGCCGCACCCGGATCAGCTGCCACTGGCCCTGCTCGATGCGGAACGCACCGGTGCCCTTGACCGCCACATAGGCCAGATCCTTCACTGGCACCGTCACCACCCCCAGCACCGGCTGATGCTGCTCGATCAGCGCGATGTTCACGGTGAATTCACCGCTGCCCTCGATGAACTCCTTGGTCCCGTCCAGCGGGTCCACCAGCCAGTAACGGGTCCACTGGCGTCGCACCTCGAAGGTCGGCATATCGGATTCTTCCGACAGCACGGGAATGTCCGGCGTCAGTTGCGTCAGGCGCTCGACAATGATGGCGTGGGCGGCGTGATCGGCAGCGGTGACCGGGGAATCGTCGGACTTGGTGATCACCGCCACCTTGTCCGGATGCTCATAAATGGCGCGAATGGCCTCGCCGGCAGCCTCGGCAATGGCAAGTACCTGCTGCAGCAACGCGCGGTCCAATGTCAGATTCATGTCACTTTCTCCCGCTCCTCGCGCGCCGCTTCCAGCGCTCTGCGCTCGGTGGCCTTCAGCCACTCCACGCCCAATTGATAACCCAGCACCAGGAACACAGCCCCCACGAACAGGCCGATGATGCCTGCTGCCAGGAAGCCGCCAATGGCACCGACAAAAATCACCAGCATGGGCACTTTCACACCGCGCCCCAGCAACAGCGGTTTCAGAATATTGTCGATCACCCCGACGATCAGCATGTACACGGTAAAAATCACGGCAGGCACCGTGTCCGCCACGGAAAACACATAAATCACCACAGGGATTGCCACCAGCGCGGTACCCAGCTGCACGATGCACAGAATCAGACACACCAGTGTCAGCAGCCCTGCCATCGGCACGCCCATCACCGCGAAACCGATTCCGGCCAGCAGCGCCTGAATGAAGGCCACACCAAGAATGCCCCGGGTCACACTGCGAATGGTGGCACTCACCAGACCGATGATGTCGACACCGTCACGGCCCACCAGGCGTCGGCTCACCCGGCGCGCCAGCTTGCTGCCGGCCTCGGAATTCGCCAGCAGCACCCCTGCCACAATGATCGAGAAAAAGAACTGCAGAATCGCAATGGAAACGCCGCCGGCCGCTCCCAGCAGCGTCTTGCCCGCCGCCTTCAACTGCGGCTGGAACGGCGCCAGGGTTTTCATCAGATTATGGGTGGCGTTATTCCACAACTCCCAGAGTTTGGGACCCACCATCGGCCATTGCTTAACGCTTTCAGGTAACAGCGGCAACGGCAACGACGCGTCGCCGTCCTTGAGCTCCGCCAGCAACTGTCTGGAGCCGTCGATCACGATGTCAGAAATCATCAGCACCGGCACGATGATGGCGGTTATCAGCAGCCCCCCCATCAGCACCGCCGCCACGTTATCGCTCAGCTGGAAGCGTTGTCGCAGCCTGTCGTACGTGGGGTAACTGGCCACCGCGATGATGGTGCCCCACACGATCATGATCAGGAACGGCTCCAGAATGAGATAGCACCAGATCAGCAGCAGCAGCAGTGCACCCAGCTTGAACATGACTTCGATGCCGATAGCCAGCCACTTGTCTTCTTCGGTTGTCATGATTGCCCCCGTTGCTGTCGACGTGCCCGCACAATATCGCGCACCATGTACAATGCTGCCAATGCCCGCGCCTCAGTGAAATTTTCCGTCGCCAGCAGGCTGTCGATATCTTCCAGCTTATGTTCAAACACCTCGATCGGCTCCGGCTCGTCGCCGGGCAGGCGTTTCTCGTACAGATCTTCCGCCAGCACGATATGGATCATGTGACCCATGTAACTGGGCGACAGCGACAGGCGCTTCAGCTCGGTGAACTTGTTGGCGCCGTAGCCGGCTTCTTCCATCAGCTCGCGGTTGGCGGCCTCAAACACATGCTCGCCGTGGTGATCGAACGCGCCCTTGGGCAGGCTGAGCTGGTAATCGTCGGTGCCGCAGGCATATTCACGGATCAGAATCACGGTGTCGTCGTCTTTCAGCGCTACCACCAGCACCGCCGGAATCCGGGGCGAGCGCAGTCGTTCGTACACGCGCTCCTCGCCGTTGCTGAACCTCAGCTCCAGCCGTTCGATGCCAAACAGGCGGCTCTGTGCCACAATGTCATGATTCAAAATGCTAGGTTTTTCCGGCATTCCTGTTTTTCCGTAGTGTTCGTTTTTTGAATTCAAGGGTAGTGCGCGATGATTCACTGGGACGCCATCGACACCGTGTTGCTGGACATGGATGGCACACTGCTGGACCTGTATTTCGACAACCACTTCTGGCTGCATTACCTGCCGCAAAAGTATGCCGAGGCAAACCATCTTAGCCTCGACGCTGCCAAAACAAAACTGTTCGCCGAATTCAGCGCCCACCGCGGCACCCTCAACTGGTACTGCCTGGATTTCTGGTCGCAGCAGACCGGGCTCGACATCGTCAAACTGAAGGAAGATGTCACCCACCATATTGGCGCCCGGCCGAACGCACTGGAATTTCTGGAAAAAGTGAAGGCGTCCGGGCGCCGGGCCGTGCTGGTCACCAACGCCCATCGCAGCAGCCTGGAACTGAAACTGCAGCATGTGCCGCTGGACCTGTACCTGGACACCCTGATCAGTTCCCACGACCTGGGCCTGCCCAAGGAAGACCCGCACTTCTGGACCCGGCTGGAGGAAGTGCTGCATTACGACCGCACCCGCACCCTGCTGATCGACGACAGCCTGGCGGTGCTGCGCTCAGCGAAAAATGCCGGCATTGCGTTCACCCTGGGCGTACTGCAGCCAGACAGCAAGGCCGGCCCGGTCAACACGGAAGAGTTCATTGCGCTGGACTGCTTCACCCACATCTATCCGCCACCGGCACATACCGCCTGAAGCACTGCAAATGGCCCATTGTCTGTAACTCCATTGCCTGCACTAAAGTCCAGAAGTTGTCGTACTGGGCCATTGTCTGATGGCCACAAAGGACTACTCTTGAGGGGTCTGCCGGCGATCCTGCCGGCTGCAGTACAAAAGCAATATTCAGAGAGGGAACCACCCCATGATTCGCCGGAAACCGCCGACAGGGTTTCCGGGACGAGCCACGCTGTACGCCCTGGCTATCCTGTTGTTTACCACACCGTTTTTCACTCCAAACTGCCTCGCCGATGACTACACCCGCACCCGCTATCCCATCGTGCTGCTGCACGGCATGGCAGGCTTTGACGACATTCTGGGCATCAATTACTGGTACCGCATTCCCGCGCGGCTGCGGGCCGGTGGCGCCGAGGTCTACGTGATTCAGGTATCTGCCTTCAACCAGACGGAAGTGCGGGGGGAACAGGCAGCACGCCAGATCGAAGCCATCCTTGCCACCACCGGCGCGGAGAAGGTGAATATCATTGGCCACAGCCACGGCGGCCCGACCTCGCGCTATGTGGCGTCGGTGTACCCGCAGTATGTGGCATCGGTGACCAGCGTGGGCGGCGTCAACTGGGGCTCGCCGGTGGCGGATTTGTCCGTTGGCGTGGGCCAGTCGTCCGGCCTGCTGCAGTTACTGATGAACAGCGCCGCCAACGCCCTGGGCCAGCTGCTGGATTTTCTCTCCGGTGGCCAACTGCCACAAAATGCCGATGCAGGCATCCTGTCCCTCACCACGGCGGACACGTTACGCTTCAATGCTATTTATCCAGAGGGAATGCCGGCGGAATATTGCGGTGAGGGAGCAGAACTGGCGGACAACGGCGTGTATTACTATTCCTGGACCGGCAATCGGCTGGTGACCCATCTGGCCGACATCAGTGATTATTTCCTGCTGGCCAGCGGGCAGTTTATCCCGGAGGCCAACGATGGCCTGGTGCCTACCTGCTCCGCCCATCTGGGCAAGGTGCTGCGGGACAACTACCGCATGAATCACCTGGATGAGGTGGACCAGCTGCTGGGACTGCACAGCATCCTGGATACCGATCCGCCGGTGGTATTCCGGCAACAGGCGAACCGGCTGCAATTGATGGGGCTGTAAAAAGAAGCGTCCGTAAAAAACGTTATTCGTCGGTGCCGACGCTGACCTGCGCGGCACCGATCCGGTCCAGGGCCTCCACCCTTTTCATTTCCTGTTCAGAGAAGGTGATTGCGCGCAACCGCGCCACGGCTTCCTGCCGCTCGGTGTCGGCCAGCGCACTGGTTTCAATCTGCTGCACCTGCTGGCGGTACTCGCCATAGCGCTGCTCCCATTCCGCGCGCGTCTGATCCAGTTGCGCCAGCCGCCCGGCCGCCGCACTGCCAAACTGCTGTTCGCGCAATTGCCACACCTCGGCCTCGCTCGCGCCCTGCTGGCGCAGAATTTCCACCTGCTGCTCAACCCGCACCGGTGCGCCGGTGGCCTCGATCTCGCGGCGGCTTTCTTCCGGCAGCGTTGCCAGCAATTCCTGCGTCAGCCGTTCCTTTTCTTCGGCCGACAATTCCGAATCGCGCAAGTGCGTCACATGCTGCAGCGCGAAATCCGCATACTCATCTTCCGCCTGGAAAAATGCACTGCTCAGTGTTGGCCCCAGCAGCGTGTCGCGCAACTCCCTCTGCTCCCGCAGGCTGGCCAGCATGCCGTCATAGGAACCATCATGTCCGGGCAGATCCGCCAGCGCATCCTTGTAGGCCAGGTACTGGCCCAGAATCGCCCAGCCCTGCATCGCGGCGTCCAGCGGCAATTGCTGTTGCAGATAGAACGCAATCCGGGCGCGGATCTGCTCCAGCGTTTCCTCTCCCGCCGTGGCAAGAAAATAATCGAACAGGCGCCGCAACGACTCCCCGATCACCAGTTTGCCCTGCGCATCCAGATCCACACCGCCATCCACCGCCGTGCCCTGCAGCGATCGCGGCAACTCACCCAGCGCGGCACCCCGCTGTGCCCACCGCAGGAATTCGGCTGACGTGGTGGCCGGTGAAGTTGCCACCGCTGGCAGCGCAGCCGGTGCGGGCAATGCCTGCACGGCGGGAACCGACAGTTCCGGTTCCACCACCAAGGGGACGACCAAAACCCACGCGCACACCACCAACACCGCAATGCCAAAGACCAGTGTCAGCAAACCGTTTCTCTTCATGGGGACCCTCTCCTTGCAGGCATTCCCTGTCCGCTACCAGCAGACAGCCATCGCACAGTTTATGCGCAGCAGCAAGGCGACCCGGCCATTTCCACCTGCACAAATGGCCAAACCGGATTAAGCCAGTGTCGGCGAACACTGCGACCGACTAGTCTGCCAGACGGAATGCCAGATTTCCCGGCCAGCAACGCTCCCGGACAATAATAAAACAAGGACTCTCTCATGCTGCCCTTCAACGCACCGCGCATTTCCCGCCCATGGTTCCCCGGACTGTTGTTATTGTTCAGTATCTGCTTCGGCACGGCAGCAAGCGCTGCAACCGACGGTTACACCCGCACACGTTATCCCATCGTCCTGATTCACGGCATGGCCCTGTTCGATGACATGCTGGGGGTCAGCGGCTGGTACAGCATTCCGCGCCAGTTACGCAAGGGTGGCTCCAATGTGTTCGTACTGCAAGTTTCGGCGCTCAATACCACTGAACTGCGCGGTGAGCAGGCCGCCCGCCAGATCGAAACCATCCTGGCCACCACCGGGGCGGAAAAAGTGAACCTGATCGGCCACAGTCACGGCAGCCCCACCGCACGCTATCTGGCCGGCGTGTATCCGCAGTACGTGGCCTCGGTGACCAGCGTGCATGGTGTGAACTGGGGTACACCAGTGGCGGATGCCATGCAGCAGAATCTGGCAGAGCGCAATTTTTCCGGCCGTCTGTTCAAACTGGTGATGGGCGCCTGGGGCGCATTGGTGAATACCCTCACAGGCCATCCGCTGCCGCAAAGTTTTCCGCTGGAACTCGAAGCCCTTTCCACGGCCAAGGCGCTGGCATTCAACGCGCAATTTCCCGACGGCATGCCCCAGCAGTATTGCGGTAACGGCGCGCCGGTGGCCAACGGGATTTATTATTTTTCCTGGACCGGCAACCGCGTCATGACCAATCTGGCGGACCTCGCCGATTACGGCCTGCTGGCGTCAGCGACACTGATGGACGAACCCAACGACGGCCTGGTGCCGGTGTGCTCCACCTATTTGGGGCAGGTGATCCGCGACAACTACCGCATGAACCATATCGATGCCATCGACCACCTGTTCGGCCTGCACAGCAGCAAGGACACCGACCCACCGGTGGTATACCGCCAGCAGGCCAACCGGCTGCAACAACTGGGCCTCTGATTTTCTGTTGTAAATTGCGCCACTCTTGTGTAACTGCAAAACACCATTCACTGGTTAGCGAGCCCAGGTGAATGGTGTCTTTTTCAATTTCAATTGAATTCCACCACCGTCACCAGATCCCGTTGCACCATCCGGTTACGCCCATCGGACTTGGCCTGGTACAGCGCCTGATCCGCCCAGCCGGTGAAATGCTCCACCTCATGCCAGCTGGCGGGAACACCGCAACACAAACCCACGCTTACTGTCAGCGGAATGCACTGGTCGTCCCACGGGAAGCAGGTTTGCTGCACCTCGGCGCGAATGCGCTCGGCCACGTGGAGCGCACCATCCGCCGGCGTGTCATACAGCACCACCACGAATTCCTCGCCACCCAGCCGCGCCACAAAGTCCTGCGGCCGCGTCACCCGCGCCTGGACCAGTGCCGCAATCCGGCGCAGGCACTCGTCCCCTGCCAGATGGCCGTGGCGGTCGTTCACCAGTTTGAAGTGATCGATGTCCAGCAGCAGCACCGCCAGGCTGCGTTGCTCCCGCTTGCACTGGGCCAGCAGAGTGGCGCTGCGATGATTGAAGGCGCGGCGGTTGAACACAAGGGTCAGTTCGTCCAGCTGGTTCAGTCGATCCAGCTTCTCGTTCACCCGGGCCAGATCCTCCACCACTTTCGCCAGCTCGCGGGTGCGCTGGTCCACCCGTTGTTCCAGCTCGCGGTTGGCTTCCTCCTGCGCGATGCGCAGCAGCTTTTCCTGCTCCACCACTTTTTCCTGCGCCTGCAGCGTCTGCTGCTTGAACAGATTGATGCGATCCGACATGGCGATCGCAAACAGCAACGCCTCCACACCCGCGCCAATCTGCAGCGACCATTTCGAAATGAACGATCCGTGGGTGAGCCCCATGGTTTCCAGCGCAAAAATCACTACCGCAATGAACAGGCTGATCCAGGCCAGAAAATAATTCCGCCCCGGCGGATAGTTTTCCACGAAGGACATCACACCCGCCGTCATCAGGAAAACGCCCATGCTGAGCACCACCGCAACGGTGCAATACAGCGACAACTGGAACGGCAACAGGGGGAACACCAGCATGCAGATCACATGCAGCACGGCAAAGCCGTACAGAATCCGGTCCAGCAGCGGATGCCGGCGCTTCAGGTCCAGCAGCTGGCGCGAGAAATTGTTGGCGAAGAACGATGCCAGCAGGAACAGCACCGGCAGGCCGCCGGTCTGCATCCACAGCCAGTTCGGCCACAGGTAATGGAAGCCGACGCCGGACAGATGCAGCGAACCCACCACGAAGGCCAGGATATAGGCGCAGTAATACAGATAGACGCGGTCGCGCACGTTGCGGTACAGCAGCAGGTTGTACAGCATCAGGAACAGCAGCCCGCCCCAGAGTCCGCCCAGCATCAGGCGCTCGCTTTCCTCGTCTTCAATGAAGGCGTTTTTCGACAGGATCTGCAGCGGCATGATGATGGAGCCCTGGGTCTGCACCCGGATCAGCAGGGCTGAATGCTCCTGTGGCTGCAGTATAAAGGGCACCAGAAACGCGCTGTGCAACAGTGGCCGCTGGGGAAACGGCACATGATCGCCGCCACTGTAAAGGGACAGGGGCTCTGCCGCGCCGCGCACCTGCCACACATCCAGATAATCCAGCGCACTGTAATCGACATGCAGCAGCCACTCCCCCGCTGCGCCGGCCTCGTCCAGCTCCAGGTAGTACCACCAGGCCGACCGGCTATAGCCCCCGGTCACCTGCTCATCCGGCACTGGCACAAACCGGTCCCGTTGTGCCAGCACCTCGGCCGGGCCCAGCCGGGCCGACACATCCTCCCACACCTGCAGGAACGGGCCCACGGCATACCGGTCCTGTCCTGGCTGCAACCGTAACGCTTCGGCATGCACCGGCGTCAACAGCGCCAGCAGCCACAATGTCCACCATGGTTTCATCTTGAACCTGGCCCTCAAAACCTGCGTTTCCTGTTTACTGCGTCGTCATCCACACTGCACTGGCATACTCCGGTGAAAAATCCTTTTATAATGGCCACCCCTGATCGGCCCCACCACCACTCGCGCGAAGACGCAATACTCATGGTTTCCGACGACAGCAGCAACGACAACAAGGTGCGACTCGACAAGTGGCTGTGGGCTGCGCGCTTCTACAAGACCCGGTCCATCGCCAAGGAGATGATCGAAGGTGGCAAGGTGCACTACGACGGTCACCGTGTCAAAGCCAGCCGGGAAGTGGCCCTGGGCGCCACCGTCCGCCTGCGCCAGGGAGTGGACGAAAAGGAAGTCGTGGTGACCGGGCTCGACAGCCGGCGCGGCAACGCCACCCAGGCCGCCACCCTGTACCAGGAAACCGCCGACAGCATTACCAAACGGGAACAGGCCGCCCTGCAGCGCAAGGCCCTGGGCAGCGCCAGTTCCGGCGCCACCGACCACCGCCCCAACAAGAAAGAACGCCGCCAGATCACCCAATTCCGCCAACAGCAGAACGACTGACATGAATGACAGCGACACCAGCCAGCGATTCCTCCTCAACGACAGCGCCATCCGCGGCCAGTGGACCCTGCTCGACACCAGTTACCAGACCGTGCTGGCCAAGCATGACTACCCGCTGGAAGTGCAGGCCCTGCTGGGGGAACTGATGGCGGCAGCGGTACTGCTCACCGCCACCCTGAAATTCGACGGCAGCCTGACCATCCAGGCCCGGGGCGAGGGGCCGGTCCACCTGATCACCGTGGAATGCACCGACGACAACCACCTGCGCGCCGTGGCCCGCTGGCAGGGGGACACCACCGGGCTCAACTTCAAGAGCCTGCTGGGCAAGGCCGTGCTGGCCATCACCATCACCCCGGACAAGGGCGAGCGCTACCAGGGCATCGTGCCGCTGTCCGGCGACAGCTTGGCGGAGTGCCTGGAATTCTACTTCAGCCAGTCCGAACAGCTGCGCACCCGCATCTGGCTGCACCAGGGCAATAACCGGGCCGCGGGCATGCTGTTGCAGGTGCTGCCCTACAACTCGGGGGTCGAGATCGATCCAGAGCAGCAGAACGAGGACTGGACCCGCCTGACCCTGCTGGCGGAAACCCTGACCGCCGACGAACTGCTCAACCTGGACAGCCAGACCCTGCTGCACCGCCTGTTCCATGAGGAGGACGTGTTGCTGTTCCCGCCGGAACCGATCGACTTCCGCTGTACCTGCAGCCGTGAACGCACCGCCGACGCCCTGGTGCGGATCGGCCGGGAAGAGCTGGACGGCCTGCTGGCGGAACGGGGCAACGTCGAGGTCACCTGCCAGTTCTGCAACCAGCTTTACGTTTTCGACGCCGTCGACGTGGCCATGCTGTTCCAGCCGAATCCCGCGCCGGACTCCGAGCGCCGCCACTGAAACAGACCCCGAAAAAGCCGGGGGACGGCCCGGTTCCAACCCCGGTGAACTGCCAGAAAGTA
This sequence comes from Gammaproteobacteria bacterium, assembly GCA_013178375.1. GTDB lineage: Bacteria > Pseudomonadota > Gammaproteobacteria > Pseudomonadales > Ketobacteraceae > Ch67. Next base: position 15,386 of record JABLXQ010000036.1, on the reverse strand, counting down.
AGTGATCACAAACGGTTTGGCGCGCGGCTTTGTTAAAAATTACCCGGAATACCCGCCGGATCACCCCCGCCGGTGGCGTGAAAGGTTTAGCGTTTTTTCCGGCGGTTTGGCATAATGCGCGCCTCGAATTCAGGCTGGCTTTGAGCCCGACGGGATCTCCGACCCCAGAAAAAACGTCACCATCAGGCGGCCACCGCTGCCGGTAGGGGCACTTACAAAGGGTCATGTACATTCCCCCGTCCCGCTCGCATTACAACTGGCTTTTCAGTTTTTACACACTAGCAATCTTCGGCCACAAGCCGTCAGTGAGGACGTAGGAAATGACAAACGCAACGAGCACTGCTCCTGTCAATTACAGCGATATGAGCAGCACCTTTCTGGTAGAAGAAGCCATCAAACGTGGCGAAGGCCAACTGGCCGCCAATGGCGCATTCGTCGCCAAGACCGGCGCCCGCACCGGCCGCTCTCCCCTGGACCGTTTCATCGTGGACGAGCCCAGCACCAGCGAGCACATCCACTGGGGCCCGGTAAACCGCAAATTTCCTGCTGACAAATTCGACGCCCTGTGGAACCGCGTGGCCGAGCACGTTACACACCGCGACACCTTTGTGTCCCACCTGCACGTTGGCGCTGACACTGATCATTACCTGGCCGTTAAAGTCACCACTGAAACCGCGTGGCACAACCTGTTCGCCCGCTGCCTGTTCATCCGCCCTGAAAAGTGGAACCCCAAGAACAAGGAGCCCTGGCAGATCCTGCACGCACCCTCGTTCGTGTGCGACAAGGAACGCGACGGCACCAACAGCGAAGGCTGCGTGATCCTGAACTTCGCTGCCCGCAAAGTACTGCTGGCCGGCATGCAATACGCAGGCGAAATGAAGAAAGCCATGTTCTCGGTGCAGAACTTCCTGCTGCCGGAAAAATCCGTACTGCCGATGCACTGCTCGTCCAACGTGGGCGAAGACGGTGGCGTGGCCCTGTTCTTCGGTCTGTCCGGCACTGGCAAAACCACCCTGTCCGCCGACCCCGACCGCTACCTGATCGGTGACGACGAGCACGGCTGGGCCAAGGGCGGCGTATTCAACATCGAAGGCGGCTGCTACGCCAAGTGTATCGACCTGAGCCAGAAGAACGAGCCGGTAATCTGGGACGCCATCCGTTTCGGCGCCGTGCTGGAAAACGTGATCCTGAACGCCGAAACCCGCGTTCCCGATTACACCGACCACAGCCTGACCCAGAACACCCGCGCAGCCTACCCGCTGGAAAACATCGCCAAGCGCGTGATCGAGAACCGTGCCGGCGAACCCAAGCACGTGATCTTCCTGACCTGCGACCTGAACGGCGTTATCCCGCCGGTTTCCCGTCTGAGCAAGCAGGCTGCTGCGTACCACTTCCTGAGCGGCTACACCGCGCTGGTGGGTTCTACTGAAATGGGCTCCGACGCCGGTATCAAAACCACCTTCTCCACCTGCTTCGGCGCACCCTTCTTCCCGCGTCCGGCCCACGAATACGCCGAACTGCTGATGAAGCGCATCGAGGAATTCGATTCCAAGGTGTACCTGGTCAACACCGGCTGGACCGGCGGCCCCTACGGCAAAGGCAAGCGTTTCTCCATCCCCACCACCCGTTCCGTCGTGACTGCGGTTCTGAGCGGTGCACTGGATAACGTGGCGACCCAGCACATCGACATCCTGAATCTGGATGTACCGGTGGATGTACCGGGTGTTGATCCGAACCTGCTGATCCCGCAGAACACCTGGGAAGACAAGGCGGCTTATGTTGAACGCGCCAATCACCTGGCTGACCTGTTCACCACCAACTTCGAAAAATATGCCGACGTGGCGCAGGAAATCCGCGCTGCTGGTCCGCACAAGAAGTAGTAAGCCGTCTAGTCTAGTAGTGAAAAAGCCGCTCTCGGGCGGCTTTTTCATTTCCGGCAGGCTGATTTTCAAATAAAGATACTGGCGAGCACCGTAACCCAAAATGAGCGACGACCTGTTCCAGACCGCCTTTGGCGAGTTCCATCTGCAACCCCTGCATCACCACCCGCGCTCACCGCTGCAGGCCTGGAATGCGGCGGACGACCTGTTGCTGCAGGAACTGGCCAACCGGGGGTATGCGACTGACACCCACCCCCGCACCCTGCTGGTGAATGATGGTGCAGGAGCACTCGGCATCGCGCTGCACAACGCGCAACCCCAAAGCTGGAACGATTCCTTCAGCGCGCACCTGGCGTTGCAAAAGAACCTGCAACGCAACGCATTGCCGGAAGATTGCGTTCATTTTATTCCCGCCCACCAGTCACCGGACGCTATCTACGACTGTGTGCTGATCCAGCTGCCGAAAACCCTGTCGCTGCTGGAACACCAGCTGACGCAGTTGCGCAACCACGTGCATGAAAACACGCTGATCATCGGCGGCGGCATGGTCAAGCACATGGCGAAATCCATGATCGAACTGTTCGAAAAGATCATTGGCCCCACACATACGTCGCTGGCGGAGAAAAAAGCACGGCTGGTGTTTGCGCAATTCAATCCGGCATTGCCCGCTACGGCACCCGCGCCCGTGCACTACGCCATTCCCGGATCGCCGCTGCAACTGGTCAATCTCGCCAACGTGTTCTCGCGGCAACAGCTGGACATCGGCACCCGCTTCCTGCTGGAACAGTTGCCGGATCTGAAAGGCGCACGGTCGATTCTGGATCTGGGCTGCGGCAATGGCGCCTTGGGAATTTACGCCGGCTGGAAAAATCCGCAGGCCACCCTGCATTTCACCGACGATTCATTTCTCGCCGTGCAAAGCGCGCGGGAATCGTTGGCTTTGAACCGGCTGGAAAATCCCGCCCATTTTCACTGTGGCGATGGCCTGGAGCAGTTCGACGGCAAGGTGGACGCCATTCTCTGCAATCCACCGTTTCATGAAGGCAACAAGGTGCACACGGAGATTGCTGCGCGCATGTTCCGCGATGCAGCACGGCATCTGAATCCGGAGGGCACTTTTTACGTAGTCGCCAACCGGCATCTGGATTATCTGCCCCAGCTGCGCACCCGCTTCCATCACTGCCAGCTGATCGCCAGCAATGCCAAATTTGTGATTCTGGGGGCGAGCAAGCCCGGTTCCGGCTGAAACCGCAACCACTCAAATGCGACAGGTTTTTCCGCCCGGCGCGTCATAAACACCATTGCCATCGCTGTCGACGAAAACCGGATTGGTGACGAAGCGCGGTGTCTCGGTGGGATCGAACTGTTCAAACATACGCGGCAGCGGATGTTTGCCAAAACCCAGCACCGTGACGTGCGCATCCCGGTCGGTGGGAACAGGCAGCGAAATCGTGCCGGCGTACTTGATGGCGGAATCCGCCGGATTGCTCAGGGCGATGCGCGCCACTTCATCGCAATTGACATACACCCGCACATGATCCACATCGATTTGCGGAATCGCTTCCACCGTCAGCTGCAAATTCACCGCGCCATCCTGATCGGTGATGGTGTCACCCAGACCCGCCTCGCCATTCAGCGTGATGCGGGCAAATGCGCCGAGGCTGACCACCACATCGCCACTCAGAATGGACGCTACCATTTCATCGATATCAAGCGCCGGCGCGCGATCGGTCGAGGCACGGAAATAGGTGCGCGGCGAACCCGGCGTTTCCAGACCATGCACGTCACTGGCACCGGTGGCGATGATGCGATGGCCGTGATTGAGGAAGCTCATCCAGTCTTCGAAAATGCCGCTGCTGAACACCTTCTGGTTGCCATTCATCAATTCCATGGCTTCAAGATCCCAGGTCCACAGCGCGGCATCCACTGGCAGGCCCAGTGTGCGCGGATCAATGTCCGCACCCGGCGCACCTGCGATCCGGTCCCACTGGATGATATCCAGATAGCTGCCGCGCGGATGGGCAAAGGTACGGATGCGCGCGCCGGCGTTTTTCTCCGCCGCAAAAATCTGCGCGATATCCAGGCCGTACCAGGGAATGAAATCGCGCACCTTGGCCGGGTCGCGTTGCAGCGGAAACGCAATGGTGTGGTTGGGCAGTGAAGCCGTCACTTCCTGGCCGATGAGCGTGGTCAGCAGATGTTGCGCACCCACATTCACCACAGCCGGCGCCAGATCCGTCATGATCTCATGATCGGTGGCCACCACAATTTCCAGGCCCGCCGCCACGGCAGTGCGAATGCGATCCTCGCGGCTGACTTCACTGTCGGGACTCGGCGCGGAATGCACATGCGCGTCATAGGACAGGTAGCCGGTGGTATCGACCCAGTGCACCAGCGTTGCATTCAGCTGCGCGCGATCATAGGCAGGAATGTCGATTTCGGCTTCCACCACACCGTATTCAAAACCACGGGAAATGCCGATCTGATAGGTGCCCGGCGGCAGCGCCTGCGTGCCGCTGCCCGACACGCTGTAGATATGTTCGATTATCTGGCCGTTCTGAAAGATGGAGAGTTTCGCTGGCGACGGTTTGCCATCCTGATCGACGATTTCATATTGCAATTCACCCTGACCCTGCAGCGCAATATCGATCACCTGCGGAGTGTCGCCAGCCAGATCCACCGGCACCAGCGCCACTGGTTCCGCACTGGCGCGCTCCGGCACCGACACCACAACGCGATAGGGCTGGTCCGGCAAATATCGAAACAGGGGAACGCGATCATTGAACTGGCCGTTTTCATCGGCGTAGGCGGTCAGGAATGTTTCCCACGGCCAGCCTTGCAGGAAGCGCTGCTTTTGCGTCTGGAATTCAATTTTCGCGCGGGGAATCGGGTTGCGGGTAAGACTGTCGGTGATACTGATCTGCACCGGCGTTTCCACAATTCCGGATGCTTTCGGCGCATGCTGCAGATGCGCCTTCACTGCATCGAATTCATTGCCGCCGGAAACCGTGATATCAAACTGTTGCGAGAAGGAATCGCCTGCGGTGCCGGCGGCCGTCAGCAGTTGACCCAGATAGGCATTGGCCAGCTGGCGGGCGTCGAGCAGTGCATTGACACCGGAGATCTGCGTAGTCGTCAGCGCGTCCGTGCGCGCGCTGACGACATAGGCACTGCCATTTTCATTGGTGCTGACCCAGGGAATCCCGTGCTGCAATGCCAGGCCTTCCAGATCCACATCAAACGCCGAAAAGTCATTGAGCACCGGCCCTTCGCCCGACGCCATCAACACAAACGCAATATTGAAACTGTTGAAACTGGCGCGGGTATTGATCAGCCGGTAATTAATATTCAATGTGGGCGAATCCGGTTCCAGAATGTAATCCACCACAATATTCAGATCGAACGGATCGGACAGGAATTTGGGTTCGCCCTTGAGCACCGCTTCGCCCATCAAAGTCAGTTCCAGCAGCCAGTAATACTGGTCGACGCCGGTGGCGCGGACGATGGCGGCCTTGCCGTCGCTGCCATCATTGATGACCTGGATTTGTTGCGCCTGAAAGGCGCGAAAGGTGGAGCGCGGTTGGTTGAGGGGGTTGAGCTTGCCGATCATCAGCGGCAGTTCGAAAAAATGTTCCTGGCTGCTCTGCTGGCAACGGTCGACGGCAACGGCATCCACCAAAATGCCGGGGTAGTGGTAATAGGTTTTCTGCTCGCCCAGGCCGGAGATGGCGAACATGGCCTGGCTGTTGGCCAGCAGGAAATCCCCCTGTCCGGCAATCGCATTGGGGCCTTCCAGTTTGAAGTCGGCGGCAGTGATCTGCTGTGCCCGCGCGTTGCCGGGTTCCTCGCAGTACGCCGCGATGCCGGCAGGCACCGGCGCGTTCGCTGTCGCGCTGCGGGTTGCAGTGTCCTGTCCATTACCGGATGCAGTGTCGCCGGTCTGGCTCCCGCCACAGGCGGTAAGCAGAAGGGCAAGAAGGGTGGTACCGAGCCAGGTCAGTCGGGTCATGGGGAAACGATCTTTATTGTTGTTATGGTGAAGGGCACCACTAAAAAGCGGCCATCCAGCACATTGTTAGCACGTTAGTTCCACACAAACAATAACCACGGGTTACCGCCCGGCAGTTTGGCCAGAATCGCCTGAAAATCAGCCGATCAAGCCTTGACATACATATAATATGTACCATTAATATAAGCATGCTTATTAATTGGAGCCTGCCGTGAGCGTGTCTGACGCCCCCATCAAGAAACCCCAGGAAGCCCTGGGCTTCGTCCTTAGCGACGTGGCCCGCCTGCTGCGGCGCAATTTCAACCGGCAGGTGCAGCAGCTGGGCCTCACCCAGGCCCAGTGGCAGGTGCTGGCGTATCTGTCCCGTAACGAAGGTGTGCGCCAGATCCAGCTGGCCGACAGCCTCGACATGCAGCCTATCAGCGTGGCCCGCATCATCGACCGCATGCAGGCGTCCGGCTGGGTGGAACGGCGGCCCGACCCCACCGATCGCCGCGCCTTCAATCTCTATCTCACGGCCCAGGCCAATCCGATCCTGGAGCAAATGTGGGATCAGGGCGCCATCACCCGGGCGGAAGCACTGAAAAACATTCCCGCGGCAGACCAGGACCAACTGCTGCGCACCTTGCTAAGGATGCGGGAAAACCTCGGCCATGACGCCGGGGCCTGATAGTACGAGGCTACCAGCATGACCAGTACAAACAACACCACCGCAAACGAACCACAACTCCGCAAAAAATGGCTGCGGCACAGCCTGATGGCCCTGGGCATCATCCTGGTGGCCGGCGGCGGCCTGTGGGGCTGGCTCACCAGCGGCCGTTACGTCGGCACCGACAACGCCTACATCAAGGCGGAAAAAATCCTGCTGGCGCCGGACGTATCCGGCAACGTGGTGGCCGTGCTGGTGACAGACAACCAGCCGGTGCGCAAGGGCGATGAACTGTTCCGCATCGATCCCGCACCCTACCGCATCGCAGCGGACCGGGCACAGGCGGACCTGTCCACCAGCGTGCTGCGCATCAACGAACTGAAAGCCCTGTATGCGCAGAAGCAGACGGATCTGGAACGGGCCCGGGTGGAAGCGCAGTTTGCCGAGCGCGACCTGAAGCGGCAGCTGGCGCTGATTGCGAAAGGCTCGGTGTCGGAATCCCAGCGTGACGACGCCGAACTGCGCCATGACAAATCCCGCAAGGACGTGCTGAAACTGCAGCACGAAGTGACCGAGATCCTGGCGTCCCTCGCCAACAAGCCCGACATCGCCGTGGCGGAACACCCACTGTTTATCGCCGCGCAAACGGCGGTGGCCAAGGCCAGCCTGGATCTGGAACGCACCTCGGTGCGGGCACCGGCGGACGGCATTGTCGGCAGCGCGCCCAGTGTGGGGGAATATGCCCGCGCCGGCCTGCCCATGGTGAATTTCATCGGCACCGGCCAGGTGTGGGTCGAAGCCAATTTCAAGGAAACCGATCTGACCGACATCAAGCCGGGCCAGATCGTGTCGATCCACGTGGACAGCTACCCCGGCCAGACCTGGACCGGCAAGGTGGAAAGCATCAGCCCTGCCAGCGGGTCGGAGTTTTCCATCCTGCCGGCGCAGAATTCCACCGGTAACTGGGTGAAGGTGGTGCAGCGCATCGCCGCCCGCATCAGCGTGGAAAACGGGCCGCCGGATCTGACCCTGCGTGCCGGCATGAGCACGGAAGTGGAGATCGACACCGGCCGCTACCCGCACCTGGGCCAGCAACCGCAAGTCACCCAGCAACCGCAGCAGAACCAGCCGCCGCTTGCCAAGCAACAGCCGGAAGCACTGCAGGATTCCTGATATGAACGCCGCCCGGCACACCGGGTTGATCACCCTCTCGATCATGATGGCCACCATCATGCAGGCGCTGGACACCACCATCGCCAATGTGGCCCTGCCGCACATGCAGGGCTCGCTCAATGCAACGCAGGAACAGGCGTCGTGGGTGCTGACCTCCTATATCGTCGCCTGCGCCATCATGACCGCGCCCACCGGCATCCTCGCCGCGCGCATCGGGCGCAAGCGGCTGTTCCTGATCTGTGTCGCCGGCTTCACCTTTACTTCATTGCTGTGCGGCGTGGCGCAGAATCTGCCGGAAATGGTGCTGTTCCGCCTGCTGCAGGGCGTGTTCGGCGCCGGGCTGGTACCGCTGTCGCAGGCCGTTCTGCTGGACACCTATCCGAAAGAAAAACATGGCCAGGCCATGTCGATGTGGGGCATGGGCGTCATGCTCGGGCCGATTCTGGGGCCCAGTCTGGGCGGCTGGCTGACGGAGTATTACAACTGGCGCTGGGTGTTCTACATCAACCTGCCCATCGGTATTGCCACCTTCGTCGGCATCCTGCTGTTCATGCCGGAAACCGAGAAAAATCCCGACCGCCGTTTTGATGGTTTCGGCTTCGCCCTGCTGGCGCTGAGCATCGGCGCGCTGCAACTGCTGCTGGACCGGGGCCAGGGCAAGGACTGGTTCGCCTCCACCGAAATCATGGTGGAATGCGCGCTGGCCGGGCTGGCGTTCTACCTGTTCGTGGTGCACATCCTCACCGCGCAAAAACCTTTTCTGGAACCGGCCATGTTCCGTGACCGCAATTTCGCCGCCAGCCTGGTTTTCATTTTCGTGGTGGGGATCATCATGCTGTCGAGCATGGCGCTGCTGCCGCCATTCCTGCAGAAACTGATGGGATTTCCGGTGATGACCACCGGACTGGTGCTGGCACCGCGTGGACTGGGCACCATGCTGGCGATGGCCGTTGCCGGCCGGCTGACGCGCCATGTGGACCCCCGTCTGCTGATGCTCACCGGCCTGCTGCTGACGGCTTATTCCCTGTGGCAGATGAGCCAGTTCACCACCGATGTGTCCACCGCCATCATCGTGCAGAACGGGCTGATTCAGGGCTTCGGCCTGGGCTTTGTATTCGTGCCACTGAGCGCGCTGGCCTACTCCACCCTGGCTCCGCACTATCGCAACGACGCCGCCGCCGTGTTCAGCCTGATACGCAATATCGGCAGCAGCGTGGGCATTTCCATCGTCACCACCCTGCTGGCGCGCAACATCCAGATCAATCACGCGGAACTGGGGTCATATCTGGTGAATTACGGAGCCAGGGGCAACCTGCTGGACCTGGCCACGGACCAGCTCAGCGCCGGCGGCGAAACCCGCGACGCCCTGCTGATGCTGGACAGCATGGTGAACAGCCAGGCGGCCACCATTGCCTACCTGAACGACTTCCGCCTGATGATGATGGTGGTATTGCTGGCGACCCCCATGCTGCTGTTTCTGCGCGGAGCCGCCGCGCCGACAGCAGGCAGCCCGACGCGCTGAAGGCTGCACACCGGCCGCGGCCGTCCGGGAATTGACGCCGGTCAGCACCCGGCCGGGTACGGCTCGTTCAACAGAGCAAAAGGTGATATGTTCCGCTCCATCAATCACCACCCAGTACACCACCCCGATCTGCCGGAAAGAACTGACCATGACCAGCCTTCTGAATCTCGACGCATTGCGCAACGCTGAGGTCAAGACCGATCCCTTCCCCTACTTCACCGTGGACGAATCAATCCTGCCCGGCGCCGTGAAGGATGTAATCCGCGATTTCCCACCGATCCGCGACGGCGGCAGCTTCAACCTGGACGACGTGAAATACGGCCCCCATTTCGACCGCCTGCTCAAGTGCCTGGACACCCCGGAATTCCGCAAGATCCTGTGCGACAAGTTCGACGTGAACGTGATGGACCTGCCGATGATGATCACCCTGCGCGGTTATTCCCGGCAGAAGGACGGCCGCATCCACACCGATTCCAAGACCAAGGTGCTCACCATTCTGATTTACCTGAACGAGGACTGGACGGCGGAGACGGGCAAACTGCGGATTCTGCGCAGCAAGGACAACATGAACGACTATGTTGCGGAGATCAATCCGGGCCCGGGTTCACTGCTGGCCTTCAAGGTTACCGACAACGGCTGGCACGGTTACCCGGCGTTCGAGGGCAAGCGCCAGTCGATCCAGATCAACTTCCTCACTGGTGGCGCCGCCAGCAGCAAGCACAAGTTTTTCCACGGCCTGAGCGCGAAGCTGAAAAAGTTGCGTCGCAAAGGCAACGACGACGAATACTGAAAGACCGCATAAGTCGAAGCGTCTTCAGCGCATGCCCTGCAGCAGCGAATCGGGGGGCACCAGTTCCCCCGTCAGCGGCAGATGCACCACCGCCTCCAGCCCGCCCCCTTCACGATTGCGCAACTGCACGCGGCCGTGATGCATGTCCACCACCCGCTTGACGATCGCCAGCCCCAATCCCGATCCCTTGGTGGAACGGCTCTGGTCGCCGCGCGCAAACGGCTGAAACAGTTCCTGCAGATCCTGCTCCGCCAGACCCGGGCCGCGATCCGCCACGATCACGCGGATCTCGCTGTCCGCCATCGCGCAGGACACATCCACCTCGCCACCGCCATGCCGGATCGCATTACCAATCAGGTTGGCGAACATGCGCTTGAGCGACAAACGCTTCAGCAAAATCGGCGGCACCGGATGCAGATCGATGCGCAGCACCGCGCCATCGGATTCAAACTGCGACACCACTTCCACGATCACTTCGTTCAGATCGCCTGCCTCGGTTTTTTCGTCGCTGCCGTCGCGCACGAACATGATGAACTGGTTGAGGATCGCATTCATGTCCTCGATATCGCGGATCATGCCTTCGGTGAATTCCGATTCGCCGAGCAGTTCTGCCGTCAGCCGCATGCGGGTGAGTGGCGTGCGCAGATCGTGAGAAATACCCGCCAGCAGCAAGGAACGCTCGCGGCTGGCCTGCTGCAGATCCCTGCTCATCTGCATGAAGGCTGTATTCACCGCCTGGATCTCGCGCGGGCCGGTTTCCTGGGTCAGGTTGCTGACGATCTCGCCGCGTCCGATCCGCCGCGCGGCATTGGCCAGCCGTTTCAGCGGGCGGTTCAGCTGGCGCACGAACAACAGGGTGAGAATAAAGGCGATGGCGGGCGTGGCGATGAGCCAGGTCATGAAGGCAAAGCCTTCGTAGCGGCCGAAATTTTCCAGCGGAAAGCGTATCCACAGCGCACTTAATTGCGGCGTGGTGACCCAGATACTCGGCTTGGGCTTGAATCCCAGCCGCACCTGCGCGCCCGCCCCCAGGCGAGAACGCATTGGCTCAACAAACAGGCTGCCGAACAGCCCCTCGCTTTCGGACGGAATGATCTCGGGGTCGGCGGTGATATCCAGATGGTGATCGCGCCGCACCCGCTCGATGAATTCGGCTTTGCGCTCGCTGTCCACCAGCAGCTCGGCGGTATCGATCTGCAGCGCCACCAACTGCGCGTTCTGCTTGATACCGGGCAGGTACAGGTAATAGACGGCGAACCAGAGGGTGGAAATCTGGCTCAGGATGATGACCAGACCCACCAGCAGAATGGTGCGCCAAAAGGAGGATTGGGGGGTGAGTCTCATTCTGACCTGCTTCGCCGCATGCTATTTCGACGCACTCTATTTCGAAGCCCCATCCGGCACAAACACATAGCCCACACCCCACACGGTCTGAATATAACGGGCATTGGAAGGGTCGTCCTCGATCATGCGGCGCAGGCGCGACACCTGCACGTCAATGCTGCGTTCCATGGCACTCCACTCCCGCCCCCGGGCCAGGTTCATCAGCTTGTCGCGGGTCAGCGGTTCACGGGGATGCTGCACCAGGGCTTTCATGACGGCGAATTCACCGGTGGTAAGTGAGACCACTTCGCCATTCTTGGTCAGGGTGCGGGTGGACAGATCCAGGGTGAAGGGGCCGAACGACACCACCTCCTCCTGCTGCGACGGTGCCCCGGGAAGCTCCTTCACCTGGCGCCGCAGCACCGCCTTGATGCGGGCCAGCAGCTCGCGCGGATTGAACGGCTTGGGCAGGTAGTCGTCGGCACCGGCTTCCAGGCCGCTGATACGGTCGGCATCGTCGCCCTTGGCGGTGAGCATGATGATGGGAATCTGGTTGCCACCGCTCCGCAGGCGGCCGCAGATGGACAACCCATCCTCGCCCGGCAGCATCAGGTCCAGCACCATCAGGGAATACAGCTCGCGGCCCAGGGCGCGGTCCATCTGCTCGGCATCCGCCACCGCCTTCACGGTCAGACCCTGCTCCTCCAGATAGCGCTGCAGCAGCGAGCGCAGGCGGGCGTCATCGTCCACCACCAGTATTTTTTCGAGCTGTTCATGTTCGCGGGCAACATCGGCCATGGGTATTCACCTGAAGATCAGAACAAAGCGGACAGGGGAGCAATCCGTTACGGTAACGGGATCAGCGCCGCAAGTCATGGCCCCATATTGTTACAATCCTTGCATTGAAGGCGCCTAACGCGCCCAAAAACAAGACTAATTGAAATAGCTTATGAAAAATACGGACCAGCCCGTCAAATTACCGTAGCAATGGCCCGAGGATTTTGGAACAATTCGTGCCTCAAACTAAGTCCCACTCATTAAACCGGTCGCAAGACATCTCGCGGAGCCGCGCTGAATGACGTCATCGGATCAGACATCGTTCGAAAAAGGCTTTTCCCTGCACAACCGTGCCAGGGATAGTCGCGCCCCGCTCACGCTCCTGATAACCCTGCAAAGCCGCGTGCTGGCCAGCCTGTCCGACCTGATCAAGACCCTCTTCAACCACACCGACGACGCCTTCTTCGAACTGGCCGAAAGCGCCCAGAGCAACAACGAGCAGAACCTGTTCTTCGAAGCCATGCGCGAACTGCGCCTGCACGCGCATGACGTGGACAACCGTTTCCGTGAGCTGATGGGCGCCGAATTCGACCGCCTGCAGTCCGGCGAACCGGATCTGCCGCCCCGGCCCCGCCCGCAGGACGCCGACAGCGGCCTCGCCCTGGTGGACAAGGACAAGATGGAAATCGAGGTGGCGGTGAGCAACATGCGCAGCAAGCTGCGCACCCAGTACCCCGACCTGCTGTTGCACCTGAGCCAGCGCCTGAACCACTACCTGGAAGTGGAATGGCTGAACGAGAACAACAACCCACTGGGCCCGGAAAAGCTGGTGGACCATTTTGTGGAAGCCGCCAACCAGCTGCAGCTGCCACTGAAAATCCGCCTGATGCTGTACAAGTATTTCGAGCGTCACGTCATCGACAACCTGCGCGGCCTGCTGGAAGATTCCAACCGCATCCTGGTGGACGCCGGCATCCTGCCCAACGTGCGCGCCAACCGCGGGAAAAAGCCGGAAGGAACTAGACCCGCCGCCACTCCCGGCGATGCCGGCATCGACCTGAAAGCCCTGCAGGAAGCCCTGCTGCCGGCCGATGAAGCTGCGCCCTATGCCATCCAGTTCGCAGAGGTACAGGCGTTGATGACGCGGCTGTACACCAGCAGCCTCAACCACCGCCTGTTCGGCGTGCAGCCGGACCAGAGCGGGCGCGAACTGGACAACCAGGCCCTGATGGCCGTGCTCAACCGCCTGCAGGAAGCCCAGGCTCACACCAGCCAGGATGACGACCCGCTCCACAGCCACGTGGACCATCTTGATGTGCGCCTGCTGCTGGAACACCAGCTGGCCCACTCCGCCCGCGAAACCGGTGCCCGCAAGCTGCGCCAGGTGGACGACGACGTCATCAACCTAGTCAGCATGGTGTTCGAGTTCATCCTCGACGATCGCAACCTGGCGCCCGAGGTGTCCCTGCTGCTGGGCCGCCTGCAGATTCCGGTGATCAAGATCGCACTGCAGGACAAACGCTTCTTCAGCGAACCCGACCATCCCACCCGCCGCCTGCTCAAGCTGCTGTCGCAGGCTGCCCTGGGCTGGGAAAAGGAATCCCTGCTGCAACGGGACCTGCTGCTGGAAGAAATGCGCATCGTGGTCAACCGTGTGCTCAACGAATTCGACGGCTTCAACCTGGAGCTGTTCAGCACCCTGGAACAGACCTTCGGCAGCTTCCTGAAGGAAGAAATACAGCGCGCCGAACTGGTGGAAAAGCGGGTTCTGCAATCCGCCCAGGGCCAGGCCCGCATGGAACAGGCCCGCCGCCTGATCAACCAGCTGATCAACGACCGCCTGCAGGGCAAGACGCTGCCGTCGGTGGTAATCGACATGCTGGACGGCCCCTGGCGCACCCTGATGCTGCAGGTGCTGCTGCGCCACGGCCGCGACGCCGACCCCTGGCGCCACTGCCTGCAAACCGTGGACGACCTGATCTGGAGCATTCAGCCCGCCAATGCCGCCGTCGACCGCGAGCGCTGGGTGAAGATGATTCCGCTACTGCTGAAAGCCATCTGCAACGGCCTGGAAAGCATCCGCCACCCGGGCATCGAAGTGGACAAGTTCCTGTCCGCGCTGTGGGAGATTCACGGCCAGATCCTGCAGAACCCGCCCGACAAGCCGCTGCCCAACAGCCGCACCATCGACCACACCCTGGCCGAACCGCAGGAAGGCCGCCGCAGCGCCATCGACCGCCAGCGCCAACGGCTGGCCGAGCGCACCGTGCAGTTCGATCCGGACACCCCCGCCAACCAGGATCTCAAACACCGTATCCTGCAGCTGAAAGTGGGCCAGTGGGCCGAAGTCACTGCCACCGACGGCAAGACCCGCCGCTGCAAGCTGGCCTACCGCGAACCGGAATCCGACCTGTACCTGTTCGTGTCCCGCCGCGGCCACAAGGTGCTGGAAACCGACATGGCCAGCCTGCTGCGCATGATGCTGTCAGACGAATTCCGCCTGCTGCAATCCGGCTCCATCTGGGATCGCGCCCTCAGCGCCGTGATGGGGCGGATGGCGAGCGCAGAAAAGCCCGCGAAAGCCTAATCAGTTGGGAAGCACCCGCGCCGCCAGTTTCTCGCGCATCGTCAATTCAATATTCCTGATCTGATGCCCCACCGATTCAGAATCCAGCTTCACCTGCGGCAGCACTTCAATCGTCGCGCGGATTTTCTTGTGCCCCAGCAGCTGCCAGAAATGGCTGCCAAACGCCACATCACCCACAAAGGGCACCGGGTCCACATCGCCGTCGCTGTAATAGCGGATCAGCAACGGGCACAGGTTCACGTCGGCGCCATCGCACATTTTGAACAGTTTCTTGTGAAAACGGCGCACCTTGCTGCCGTCGGTGGTGGTGCCTTCGGGGAACACCAGTACCGACAAATTCCGCTGCAGACGCTCGGTCATGGACTGCATGACATGGTCGGTGTCGCCCGAGCCGCGCGTGATGAACAGCGTCCCGATCTTCACCGCCAGCGGGCCCACCACCGGCCAGCTCGCCACCTCGGCCTTGGACAGGAAATTCACCGGCGTCTGGCTGCCGATCAGCGGAATATCCACCCAGGAAATATGGTTGGCGATCATGATGGTCGCGCCATTTTTTTCGTGGGGAATGGTGCCAATGACGGTGAGCTCGACATTCAGGATACGCAACATGCGTTCGTACCAGCGCCGCATGGTGTCACGCATGGTGGGATGAAACTGGTCACGGCGGCCGCCGGTG